>NZ_CP150207.1:4967500-5657310 GCF_037969765.1 Paenibacillus sp. FSL W8-0186
TGTTCACTCTTCGCCTGTTCCAGCGCCGCCTGCCCTTCCGACTCAATCGTCTGCAGCGCCTCGTCGAGTGTTTTTTTCTTATCCAGCACCAACATCATTTCCCGCTCAGAAAGCTTGAACAATTCATTCGCTACTCCCGGAGGCGCATCATCCATAATAATGCCATCGCCAAGCTTAGGCTTAAGCATATAAAACTTCTCCAGGCTATGTCCATGAAACTCCTTAGAATAATCCATTCTCGACAATAGCCCATTATTTATGGTTCTCGATCTTATCCGCGCATAGTCCTCACCGTTAATGAATTTGATCCATTCCCATGCTGCATCCACACGAGGTGAATCAGCTCGAATCGAATAAATGCCTCGTAGCGAAATATCACGGGTATATTCTGGAGCTGCCGGATCAACGGGACCTGCGACCATTCCTACCTCAAACACATCAATATCCCTAACGTTCTGACGGGCTGCATCCAATCTGCTAAGCAGAGATTGGTCGCCTACGACCATCGCGATTCGTCCCATTAAGAAAAGCTGCCTTCTATAATAGTCCTCCATCGACCCATCCCCTAAAGAAAGGGAGTCCCTCTTAGTATAAATGGCCCCCGACTCCCAGCCTTTCAAGGCAAGTTGGTAGATATTCTTCCAAGCGGGCGTGTTGATGCTCAGCTTCCCGGTCTGTTCATTCTGCAGCTTCAAGCCATATGTGGAGTTCATCGTGAGGATCAAGCTTTCCCAAGATAATGGATATTGATCGCCAAAACCATATATCCGGGTATTCTCATCCCCTTCCACAGGAAACCGGCGAGCGGTGTCGATAACCTCTTGCCAGGTCATGCCATCATGCGGAAACTCAACGCCGTACCGGGTGAACAAATCTGCATTATAATAAAGAACACTCCCCTGGAAAACAGGAGTAAGACCATAGAGCCGGCCCCTCGCCTTTTTCCTTTAATAGCTCAACTAGATTCGGGAAAATGGAATCTACATCATATTGATCCCGCTGAATAAGCGGCTCAAGTTCTAGGAGCTTGCCGCTGGGAGACAGCTGTTCGAATTGCCTTGAATCTAACATAAGAACGTCTGGCTGCTCTCTCTCGATAAATTTCTCTAGCGCTTGCTTCGAATCCCCACCTTTTTGAAGCTCCCAGGTGCTCACAACCTCAACCTCAATATGGGGATACTTCATCGCAAACAAATCGCCGAAACTGTTAAAATACGAAGTCTCATCCCAATACATGACCTTTATCGCTGTCTTCTGGTTAGTATCCGGGTTTCCTTGCTCTTTTCCACAAGCGGAGACTAGCAGCAGCGAGAGTAAGAATATAGGGATAAACCATTTGCTAACAATCTGTATGCTATTCCGATGGATTTTTCTATACATGACAACCTCTCAGTACTACGATTAGATTAGTTTAATATGACAAATAAAAAAGGCTAATCCTAACTTCAAGAGGATTAACCAGATGTGGTTTATGAAATTCAAATATCCATTGATTTAAGCAGTTTTTCTCTCTTTTCCCTTGACTCCGCATATTTCAACAGCGCAACCACACTACCTGCCAACAATATAAATCCTGACGCAATACGCAGAGCAATATCATAATCCGCTGTCAGAGCCCCTATTCCCGAGGAACCTGCTACGACGCCAAGCGAGAAGAACGCGTAAAACAAGCCGAATGCTCTTCCCTTGAATTCCTCGCTAACATTCTTAACTAGTAAAGAATTCAAAGACGGAAATAGCAAGGAAAATCCAAGCCCATAGAAAGCCATGACAGCAAACATGGCTGCCTGCTGATGAAAAAATGATAGCAGCAGCAGCGCCAGCATGATGACTGTCCCGCCAGAAAACATCAGCAGGAGCGAAGACAGTCGATCAAACCAGCGATTACTTGGCATAACGAATACAACGATCGCAACTATGCCAAACGTGCTTAGCATCAGCCCTGAGGCTTGTGCCGGGAAGCCAAGCTCATCCGCTTTCAGAGGCAAGGCATAGGTTAAAGCCCCCATCGCAAACATAAGCGAAAATGCTCCAATATAAGATTGCAGCACCGGCCCCTTGCGAAGCATAGCCCCGAGCCCTTCCACCGAACGAGAGAGCTGAAGCCTCCGGGTAATCCGTTTCGCTTGTGACGCCGGGATCGTCACCCCCACCAATAAACCACCAAGCATCAGCAGCGTGGCCGTCCCCCAAAATAAAGGAGGAAGGCCCAGCTTAGCCTTCGTGATCCCGGCTACAGCCGGGCCTACAATCGCCGCCGCTCCGACAGCCGCACCGGAGAGAGCCATCGCTCTACCCGGCTGCTGAGTCGAAGCAAAATGCGAGATTAAAGTAAAGGCGCTGGGCACTAAGAGTCCACCAGTCAAACCATGAACAAAACGTACGATGACCAAATGCCAGGGCTGACTAACTAGAGGATATAGCATCATAACGACAGCCGTCAGAACAAATCCCAGCAGTAAAATATTTCGTGCTCCGTAGCGGTCAATCCAGTAGCCTGCCGCAATATTTCCGAACATATTGGTCAGCGAATACAATCCAACGGCAAGACCAATAATGAATGACCCGGCGCCAAGGCTCTTGGCGAACGGTCCCATGACAGGCAGCTGTATAAACAAGTCCATAAAGCAAAGCATAACGATGCCGTACAATAGTCGTTTCATATACACCCATCCGTTCTTCCATAGCGGCCCGGTTCACCAGATCATTCCGTCAGCATTCATTGTGACAGCCTCATTCTCTCCCAATCTGCGGGAGCTCTAGGATAGTTCGCCTTACATCGAATCCTGCTCGCTCTTCTCGATTGTGTTAATTATAGAGCACTCGAAGAGTTTAAAAAATAAGGGAGTTCCCTATTCGAGTCAGAGTCTTCGGGTTAGCCTTCGTTCGCGCTGTTTTCCGCTGAGCCTTCCGCTCCGTCAGAGCCTTCGCTGGAGTCTGCGGTTCCCGCGGAATCATCAGCAGACCCTTCACTGGAGCCGCCTTGGGCTTCCTCTTCTTTCTTCTTCTCTTCCTGTTCCTTCAGCGCTTGATCCAAAGCGACTTGGCCTTCGGCCTCAATCTTAGCCAAAGCTTCATCCAAGGATTTGGCGTTATCTTCAACGGCCTTCAGCTCCGTATCAAGCAGAGGCTGGAATTTCTCATAAAATCCGTTAGGGATTTTTCTCATTCCCGAGTAATCCGTCGGCAGCGGCTTCAATTTATAATAAGCCTCAAGACTGATGCCGTTATATTCGTCGGTATATCCCATCCGGGACAACAATCCATTGTTCAGGCTTCTCGACTTAATCTTGGCGAACTGGTCACCATTAACGAATTTGATGAATTCCCAAGCAGCATCCGCGTTCGGAGAATTTGCCGAAATGGCGAATACTTCGCTTATGCCGATGTTTCTGGATTTATCCGGGTCAGTAGATGATGCCGGTCCTGCCACGATGCCGATTTCAAAAGGCTTGTAATCCTTCAAGGCATCCGCAGCTTCCTTCAAATTGCGAAGCACATACGTGTCGCCGGTCGTCATTGCGGCTCTTCCCATTAGAAACGGCTGGCTTTGATAATACTCCTCCATCGAACCGCCTCTGAAGCCATCTTCTCCAGGATTATAAAATACATTGGATTTCATGGCATCAAGAGCGGTCTGATAGATTTTTTTCCATGATTCGGTATTCAACGTAAGCTTCATGGAATTCGTATCGATCTGCTCAATTCCTTCAGACGAGGAAATCATCGAGGCAAGCTGCGTCATATTGATTCCCCAGTTATTGTCGAAGCCGTATATTCGAGTCTTCTCATCGCCCTCGGTAGGAAACTGCTTGGCCAACTCAATAATGTCGTACCAGCTCATGCCGTCGCGCGGCAATTCCACACCATGCTTGGCAAACAAATCCGCGTTATACAAAATCGCCGAACCGTAGAAATTCGGAGTCAGACCGTAAATCTTATTATCCCCGCGTTCCTTCAGAAGCTCGATCAATGCGGGGTAAATCGTATCGATACTGTATTTGTCCCGCTCAATCAGAGTATCTAGCTCACGGATTTTGCCTTCGGAAATATAAGTCTCCATCTGATCAATGCTTACCATGAGCACGTCCGGTTGTTCCTTATCGATAAAATCCTTAAAAGCCTTATCATAATCCCCATCCGGACCCATATCTCTATAGATATTATTAGTGCTTACAACTTCGATCTCAATATTAGGGTGCTGCATAGTAAATAAATCGCCGTATTGTTGGAAAAAGTAGTTTTCATCCCAGAACATTACTCTCAAGCTTTGCTGCTCGGGCTCTTTGGAACCGGGATTGCTAGTACATCCCGCCACAAGCACGAGGCACATGATCAAGAACAGCGCCTTCTTCATTCCTTTAATAGACATTTTTACCTCCAAAATTTGTATTTTCTCTAGTTCACCATTATAAACGTATTTGATGGCAACATGGTTACATTTTGGAAGCTTTTTATATGAGAAAAATTTATAAAGCCTGCTAGAGCCTATATTTAAATATAAAAAATACCCCCAGCAAGTGGCTGCTTGCTGAGGGATATTCCCACTTTCTTAATTCAATCCAGCATGATGTCCTGCGTTCTACTCGGTCAATAACCGAACGAACTCATTCTCATCCTCGATAACCGGGATGCCAAGATCCTTAGCCTTGGTCAGCTTGCTGCCCGCTTTCTCGCCAGCGATGACGAGATCGGTCTTCTTCGATACACTTCCCGTTACCTTAGCGCCCAAAGCTTCAAGACGCTCTGTCGCCTCATCGCGGCTGAGCTGGTGCAGCGTCCCAGTCAGCACTACCGTTTTGCCTGTGAAAAAGGAGTCCTTCACAGGGCTTCGCTCCTCCGGCGCTTTAGCCTCCACGCCAAGCTCAAGCATCTTGTGAATGCCCGCCTGCATGAATGGATCGGCAAAGAAGGTAACGATACTCTCGGCGACAATGCCTCCGATATCCGGGAGCTGCATCAGTTCTTCCTCGGTTGCTGACATGATCGCTTTCAGATCGCGGAAATGATCGGCCAGCACCTTTGTGGTCGATTTGCCGGTATTCGGAATGCCAAGCGCATACAGAAAGGAAGCCAAATCCCGCCCCTTGCTCTTGTTGATCGCATCCAGCAAATTATTCGCCTTCTTCTCCCCGAAGCGCTCTAGCTTAACAAGCTGCTCGAAAGTAATCTCATACAGATCCGCCGGCTCGTGAATGTCCAGCTCTTCGAATAGCTGCTCGGCCGTCTTGTCGCTAAGCGTCTCGATATCCATTGCATCCCGGGAAGCAAAGTGAGTGATGCGGGTGACGATTTGCGGCTTGCAATCGAAGCGGTTGTTGCAGAATAGATGCGCTCCCCGCTGCTCCAGCGGGAAGCCGCAGGCCGGACAAGTATCCGGGAACACAATTTCCCCGCCATCCTGCTCATCGGTCACTTTGCCGAGAATTTCCGGGATGACATCATTGGAGCGGCGGATGAACACCCGGGTTCCCAGGGCAAACTTTAGGTTCTTGCGCTCAATGTCCCCGACATTGTTCAGCGTACAGTTCTGTACCGTCACGCCGGCGAGCTCCACAGGCTCGACCCTGGCGAGCGGCGTAATTTTGCCGGTTCGCCCGACGTTCCAGGATACTGACTCCAGAATCGTCGTTGTTTCCTCGGCTTCAAATTTATAAGCAATCGCCCATCTCGGGAATTTATCCGTATAACCGAGCACTTCGCGAGTTCTCATGTCCGTGACTTTAATGACGGCTCCGTCAATCAGATAATCGAGCGAATCCCTTCGCTCTTGAATTTGCCCCAGCGCCTTCATCACCTGGGTGAAATCATCGAAATATTCGATATACGTATTGACTTTGAAACGATTGTCCTTCAGGAAGTCCATCATCTGACGATGGTCCGTAAACTGAATATTGTCGGAATAGCCGACGTTGTAGAAATACGCGTTCAGCTTTCGTTCAGCCGTCGTCCGCGGATTCAAATTCCGCAGCGCTCCAGCAGCGGCATTGCGGGCATTCTTGAGCGGCTCGGCGGCGGTCTCATTGTATTTGGCCAGGACGGATAAATTCATGATGCCCTCGCCCTGAACCTCGATCGTCCCTTCGCGGTAAGGAATCGTCAGCGGCACCGATTTAATCGTCTTCACCTGGGCTAGAATCCCTTCGCCGACGACGCCATTCCCCCGCGTGGAAGCCTGCACGAGCTTTCCGTCCGTATACGTCAGATTCAACGTCAGCCCGTCGAATTTAAGCTCGACGACATAAGTCGGCGACGGAAGCGGATTGTCCGGATTTTTGCTGTTATAATCGTCGATCAGGCGGATTACCCGATTATTCCAGTTAATCAGATGCTCCTCCGTTTGCGCTTTGTCCAAGCTCCACAGCGGAGCCAAATGACGATGCGGCTCGAAGCCCTTCAGCAGCTCTCCGCCAACCCGGCCCGTCGGAGAATCGGGCAGAACGATGCCCGTCTCCGCTTCAAGCGCGGTTAACTGATCGTACAGGGCATCATATTCCTTATCGCTTACCAGAGGCTGATCCAAGGTATAGTAATGATAGTTGTATTGATTCAATTGCTCGACGAGCCGCTCCATCGTTTGCATCGCATCCATATGCGGACAACCCTCCTAAATATGATTACTCTTCCACTTTCGTGATCGGCGCGAAGCCCGCAAGCAGCCGCTTCACTCCTGTCGGCGCAGGGAAGGCAATTTGCAATTCCATATCGTTCCCCGTGCCCTTAACCGCTACAATCGTCCCGATGCCCCACTTGCCATGGGCCACTTTATCGCCCGCATTGAAGTCGGCAGGATCTGCCTTCTTCGCAGTCTGGGCTCCGGTAACACCGGTGGTCACGGTTACGCCGCTCGAGGCCGGCGCAGACGTTCGTGTCCCTCCCCGGTCGGCAGACCGGTGGCCAAAGTTGCTTCCTGCTCCTGCGCCGAATCCGCGGCCGCTGTATGCCCCGCCAATCCCTGCGCCCCGCCGGTAGCGGTCGCGGGCCATTTCGGTATCCTCCTTCAGCTCCTCTGGAATCTCCTCTAGGAACCGGGACGGAGCATTGGCCGTTGTCCGGCCAAAGAGCGTGCGCATCTGCGCGCAGGTGAGAAACAAACGCTCCTCCGCTCTCGTTATGCCAACATAAGCAAGACGGCGTTCCTCTTCCAGCTCTTCATTATCTTGAAACGCACGGCTGTGCGGGAAGACCCCTTCCTCCATGCCGATAATGAAGACGACAGGGAACTCCAGTCCCTTAGCGCTATGCATAGTCATCAAGATAACCGCGTCTCCAGGCTGATCCTCCTCCTCATCGTTCATCGTATCGATATCGGAAATCAGCGCCAAATCGGTCAGGAAGGCAACAAGCGTCTTGTCTTCGTTATTCTTCTCAAACTCCATCGTCACGGAGAGGAACTCATCGATATTCTCCAACCGGGAGCGAGATTCGATCGTATTCTCATTTTGCAGCTCCAGCCGGTACTGCGTCATTTCCAGCAGCTTCTCCGTCAGCTCGGTCACGGATAAATATTCGACCATTTGATGCAGCGCAGCAAGCATGTCATAGAACTCGACGAGCGCATTCCGCGTCCGTCCGGAAAATCCGAGGTCGTCCACTGTATAGAGCAGGCGGAAAATCGATACTCCCCGCTCCGCAGCCGCAGCCGCCAGCTTGCCAACGGTTGTATCGCCGATGCCCCTTTTGGGCACATTGATAATTCGCGTCAGGCTGATATCGTCATCTGGATTGGACAGCAGCCGCAAATAAGCGAGTAAGTCCTTGATCTCTTTGCGGTCGTAGAACTTGATCCCGCCGACAATTTGATAAGGAATATCCGATTTGATCAGCGTTTCCTCGATCACCCGGGACTGCGCGTTTGTCCGGTACAAAATAGCATGGTCCCGATAGCTTCTGCCTCTTTTGATGCTATTATGAATTTCCGAGGTGACGAAGTAGCCTTCGTCGTGCTCGGAGCTTGCGCGATATACTTTAATTTTGTCGCCGTCGCCTTTGTCGGTCCACAGGTTCTTGGGCTTGCGGCCCGTATTCAAGGCAATGACAGCATTGGCCGCATTGAGGATATTCGAGGTAGAGCGATAGTTCTGCTCCAGGAAAATGGTTGTTGCCTCAGGATAATCCTCTTCGAAGTTGAGAATGTTAGTAATGTCTGCTCCACGCCAGCGGTAGATGGACTGGTCGCTGTCACCCACGACGCAGATGCGGTGATGCTTGTTGGCCAGCAGCTTGCAGAGCATATATTGGGCCCGGTTCGTATCCTGATATTCATCGACATGAATATAGGAAAATTTCTTCTGATAGAAGTCGAGCACATCGGGTACTTCCTTGAACAGTTCGATCGTCTTCATGATCAGGTCGTCGAAATCCAGGGAATTGTTCTGGCGCAGCCGTTTCTGATACATGGTATACACTTTGGCCACGATGCCCTCGAAGTAGTCCCCTATCTTCTGCTCATACTGCTGAGGGGTGATCAGTTCGTTCTTGGCGGTGCTAATCATCGCTTGGACAGCCTTTGGCTCAAACTTCTTCGTATCGATATTCAGATCCTTCATGCAATTGCGAATGACGGACAGCTGGTCGGTCGAATCGAGAATAGAGAAGCTCGAAGAAAAGCCAATCCGCTCAATATCCCGACGCAAAATCCGAACGCACATCGAGTGGAAGGTCGAAACCCAAATGTCCTTGCCTTCTTGTCCTACCAGCTGAGAAACGCGCTCCTGCATTTCCCGGGCCGCCTTGTTGGTAAACGTAATCGCCAGAATGGCCCACGGCGGAGCTTTGCGCGTAGCTATAAGATAAGCGATCCGATGCGTAAGCACCCGCGTCTTACCGCTGCCTGCCCCCGCCATAATGAGCAGCGGTCCCTCGGTCGTTACCACGGCTTTGCGCTGCTCGGGATTTAGTTTTGTTATCGCATCTTGTATGTTCACAGGTTGCATAGAGATACTCCTTTCCTTCAGTTCAGAACGCCGGGCAGATATAGACAGCTGCCTACACTCGTCTTGGCTTAACCGCAGCCACCGTTGACAGCGCCTGCTCCAGATCGCTGTACAGCGCATTGCCAACCACGATCGTATCGCAGGCCCCAGCGGCCAGCCGCGCCGTGCCGGCATCCTTGATCCCACCGCCATAGAACAGCTGCGAACCGCTCAATGAGCGATGGACGGCGGAGACCAGATCCAGATTGCCGAACATGCCGCTATATTCCACATAAACAATCGGCAGATGCAGCAGTTTGTCGGCGATTTCCGCATATGCCGCCGCCTCGGATTCCGTCAGGGCTGCATTCGCCTCGGAGACGGCTGCCGCGGTGCAATCCGGGTTCAAAATGACATAGCCCTCAGGAATCAACTGCTCCCAAGGGATCAAATAGCTATATTTATGGGCGGCTCGCGCATGATGACCGATCAGCCAATCGGGGTGCTTCGTATTCAGCACCATCGGAATCATGTATAAATCAAAGCCGGGAACGACCGCTTCCAGGCTGGATACCTCCAGCACGCAAGGAACCTCGAACTGTCGGACACGCGATAGAAGCTCTACCGTATTATCATAGGTAACGCCGCTTGAGCCTCCGATCATGACGGCGTCGGTACCGGACAGGCAGATCGCCTCCAGGGCCGCATCATCCAAATTGCGGTCGGGGTCTATTTTGAACACATGTCGCCAGGTCGATATCGTTTGCTTCAATCCCATTCCTCCCACATCGGCACGAAAAACGGGGCCTGCCACACGCCCCGCCACCTTAAATTCCCATTATTCATGATGTCTATTCAATCGCGATATAACCGCTTCATTCCTAGTCTAAGTGACGAAGGATACCGTGTCAATGTTCGCATGAAAGGGGAACAGATCATGAGGCAGAATCCGCTTGGTCCCCAGCCAGAAAATCGCTGTAGAAGCCATAGACGCCCATTTTTTTATAGTCGGACACCAGCTTCATATCATTGATTGTATGGACATAAGTCGGTATTCCAGCCCGCTTCAAGGATTTAACCAGCTGCTCGTTAACACGCCCCTCGGAGACGGTCACTGCTGCGATTCCGTTGCTCCTAGCAAAATTGACCACTTGCCGGTCACTGTCCTGCGATTGATAGAGCGTATAGATCACAGAATCAAAAGGATAATATTGCTTGATTTGCCCAAGCATCGGCTGGTTGTAGATTTGCGGCACGATGCGCTCCAACAGGTTCGGATCCTTGCGCTTCGTACTGTCAACGATTTTGGCAAAAATACTGTCGATTTCCTCAGGCTTAATCTGCTTCGTATCTGTCACAATATAGATATCCGGATATTCGGCCAGCAGTTCTACGATATCGTCCCAAAATAACGGCTCGTATCTTCCGTCGACTTTGGCCTGTTTGAATTCCTCTGCCGACCAAACAGCCCCGGACCGCTCCTCGCTGATCCCGTCCTGCTGACGGAGCATGTTCGTGAAAAATTGTCCCCATTCATGACGAGCAATCAACTGATCATCCTTGCTCAGCAGCAGGTCCACTTCAAACACCCGGGTACCCTTCTCGTAGTTGGCTATAAAAGCGTCTCGTGTATTCGTGTAGGTCATGTCTTCAATGCCGCCCATGGCATGGGCGATGATGCGGTGAGCTTTGAAGCCGGTGAATGATGGCTCTGCCGGCCGCTGCCATATCGCAAGCAGCACGATTCCTAGCGCACAGACGACCAGCAGACTATATAACAGCTTGTTTCTCATCGTCTAACAACATCCTTTGGTTCACGAAGTTTGGTCTAGTAAGCATTTTTGTTCACGAAGCCGTGAATGATCGTCCGCAGAATGATTTTGATATCCAGCAGCATCGACCAATTCTCGATATAGAAAATATCATGCTGAATCCGCTCTTCTATCGATGTGTCCCCGCGCAGCCCATGCGTTTGCGCCCAACCGGTAATGCCCGGGCGGACATGGTGCTTCACCATGTATTTCGGCACTTCCTCCCGGAACTGCTCCACAAAGTAAGGCCGCTCCGGACGGGGTCCTACGACGCTCATATGCCCCGCAAGCACGTTGAAGAACTGCGGCAGCTCGTCGATACTCGTCTTGCGGATAAATGCCCCGAACTTCGTCCGCCGCGGATCGTTCTCCGTCGTCCAGCCCGTGTCAACGGCCCCTTCGGGCAGCACATTCATCGAACGGAACTTATACATTTGGAAGGTCCGGCGATTCAACCCAACTCGTTCTTGTTTGAAAATAACCGGGCCCGGCGAAGTTAGCTTGATTCCGATCACGACGAAGAGCATCACGGGCAAGGTTATAATAATAGCCGCTATGGAAAATACGATGTCAAAGGCCCGCTTCACTAGACGGTTCCCCGCCATATCAAGCGGGATGTCGCGCACGTTGATCATCGGCATGCCCGCGAAATTGTCGAAATACGGCCTTGCCGGCAAATAGTCAAAAAAGTCGGGGATAATCAGCGCCCGTACGCCGGCCTTCTCGCAAGCGGCGATGATTCTCGCGTATTTGGAATGCGCGTCCAGCGGCAGAGCCAGCACCACTTCATCAACGAGCTTGCTTTCCAGAATTTCTACGAGTTGATCGACTGTTCCGAGAATTGGGCTGTATTTGCCCTTTTCATTGGGATGCCACTGCTGATAGTCGTCAAGAAATCCGATGATTTCGTAACCGAGCTCCGGATACAACTTCAAGTTGTCATGGAATTTGCGGCCGAGCGATCCCGCTCCGATAATGAGCACGAACTGCTTGTTATAGCCCTTGCGGCGGAGCTGTTTTAGCGATCTTTTTAGAAAATAACGGTATAGCATAATAAACAGCAGATTAAAGCCCATATAAATCGCCAGATAGTACCTTGAAATGTCGACCTGCTTCACGAAGAACATCAAGCTGAGCAGGATAACGAGGCTTGTGAAATGCACTTGAATGATCTTCAGCACTTCATCGGCGAACCGTTTCTTGCGTTTGGGCGAATAAAAGGAAATTAGGATGCCCACGAGGATGGTTACAGCGCCGTAAACCAGGCTCCAGAATGCATAAATCTCCATAGGCAGCGGCTGCTCGTAAGGAATAATGCCGCTCTCGAACTTCACCCACCAAGCCAATAGAAAAGCGAGCTGGACGAACATGAAATCAGCCAAAATATACAGTTGGGTCAGAAAATGCTGATTTTTCCGGATCATCGTCTCACCTCCATGTTACTGTCGGTTTCTTGGGTCATCTGAGTTGAGGCTGACGCAGGCAGCGGCCGAGTTGCCGGCTTGCCCGGCTTCAATTTGTTGCTGGCTAAGGACAGCATGAATTTTACTGCGATCCCCAAGTAAATGATGGCATTGGTCAGCCACGAATAATGGCGCTTATAATGCTTGCGGTGGAATACCCACATCGCCCGGTGGAATTCATAGATGATTTTAAAAGGCTTGCGGCGGCTGCTCGCTCCTTTATAGTGAACAATGTATGTAGCTGGCTCATACTGAATACCCCAGCCCGCTTCCTTGATCCGGTAGCACCAGTCGACATCCTCGCCATACATAAAAAAGGTCTCGTCCAGGCCGCCGATTTGCTGAATGACCTCTCGCCGCACGAGCATGAAGGCCCCCATCAGGCAGTCGACCGGATAAGCCTCGTCCGGATCGAGATAACCTAACTGGTATTGATTGAAGCGCGGCGTATTGGGAAACAGTCTGGAGAAGCCAAACGCATAATAGAACGAGGCCGATGGCGTAGGGAACCCCCGGCGGCAGGCTTTGTCCAGCGAGCCGTCGGGAAGAATGATTTTGCAGCCTGCTGCGCCAAGATCAGACCGCTCATCCATGAGGGATATCATCGTTTGCAGCGTCTCCGGCTGAATGATCGTGTCCGAATTAAGCAGCAGCACATAGCGGCCATTAGCGATCTCCATCGCCTGATTGTTCGCTTTGGCGAAGCCGGTATTCTCCTCATTGGCGATAAGAATCACCTGCGGGAACTCGCGTGAAATCGCCTCTACGGAATCGTCCGAAGAAGCGTTATCGACTACAAAAACTTCATATTGATAAGCCGTCCTGGAGTCGAACACCGATTGCAGGCAATCGAGCGTTAGGCGGCAGGTATTGTAACTAACGATGATGATGCTTAAGTCCATTATAAAACGCGCCCCTGACAAAAATAGTAATCTATCGACATTATAACATATAGATAGAGTTACTTTATATTAAACGAAAAAAGAAGCGGCCTTTCATAGGTTTGCACCGATGAAAGCCGCTTCTTCTAAAAACTAACTTGACTGAAGCTATGAATTTTTATTGCTTATTATAGATTTGCAAGAGCGGCCAGCAGAGACTGCAGGGCGGCAATTTTGGCCGTTAAGTCAGCGCCGTTCCCAAGTGCATCTTCAACAGCTTGAATTTCACCCGCAAGCTCTGGTCTGCCCAATGCTGCAGCGTTGGCTTTTGCCTCAATGAGCAAAACATCCAACGTCGGCAGTTCAATATCAATCCAGCTGGTAACTGTGAAGCCGCCTCTGCTCAGCTCAACCTCCGCATTGTAGAATACCGGTCCTCCAGTGTTGTTATACTGGCTGAGTATAACCTTGCTTAGATCCGGACTCTTCGTCAAATAGACATCATCAGTTACAGAGCTAGGGAACAGACTCCGTATTTTAACCTCTGTGTCATCCAGCAAGGATTCGCCTGGATACGTTAAGGATAACGCCTCACCAGGTTGCGTATTGTACGTTACGGTCGTAACAGAAGCCAGCTTATTCTTTTCCTGCTGCAGAAGCGCGTATTCTGCGCTTGGCTCGGATACAGAACCGCTAGGGGCGGTATCTACAAGCAGGTTTTTGTCGATGAACTCAATGTTGGCGCCTTCGATTTTCATATCGAAAACATGCCAGTAGAGTTCAGTACCTTCTCCCGTAGGGATATGGTAAGTTGCCAGCGGATTGCCGGTTGCATCGTAAACTTCTACCTTCGCGGTAGATTTGCGCAAAGTTTCCTTGCCATCAAAGCCGTTCCGGGAATAGTTATGCACGTAGAATGTATAAATCCCGTCGACTCTTTTACGAATGGTTGTCGTCTCCGGACCATAGGAATCGACATCATCATGATCCAAATCAGCGTACACTTCGCCGTTAAAGCGATGTACTTTATCTGCATACCAGGTGTGGAAATTGTCCCCAGCCGGTGTAGGGCCAATAAGGTGGGAATCCTCATCCCGAGGCTTCTCGCCCCATGTCAGTACAATGCGAAGCTCCCCAGATTCCGGCACTTTAATTGCCGTAGCATCCTCATTCTGGTTGAACGTATCGGTAACCGATACTCCAACAACATATCCTTTAATAAACCCAGCTTTGTTCAACTCACCTGTATAAACGCCGGCAGGCAGGTTGACCAAATACCGTCCGTTCTGATCGGTTACTACTGTAGCAGCTACAGCGCCGTTTGTATTGGCAAGACCTCTGCGGAATTTAATCGTCATGTCTGCCACCGGTTGATCGTCTACATCAACAATTGTACCGGCGAAGCCTTCAAGACGCACGCTTCCGCTTAATGTCCCGCTAAATTTAGTTACTCCTTCTTCAGGAGTTACCTCTACAACCAATTGCTTGCCATAATGCTCTGCCAACGATAGAGGATCAAAGGAGAGCTCGTTAGCCAAGCCATCAAAAGCAACATTCTCCAAGCTGACAGCATCTCCCGCAACCGTCGCAGCGACATTCAAATCCGCAAGCTCCAGGCCAGAGACTGTACTAATGAACTTCAAGCTTACTTTACCGTTCGTTACGATGAGATGATTGCGCTCAGGCTGAGTCGAACCGCCGCCGTTATTGCCGCTGTTACCTGAACCGGATCCACTTGAATTCCCTGTGCTGCCTGAGGATAACTGTCCGCCAATGTTAGCGGAGCTATTGTTATTGTAGCTTATGATTCCCGGACGCTGTGCCAGGGTTGAACCGGGAGCATTAATTGTAGCATGCCCGATCGAGCCTTGTCCGCCCACATTCGTCGCTGCGTTCAGGATCAGCGAGGAAATGAGCGCCGAAGCACCGATTTGGATGTTGTTGCCCGCCGCTTGATCGCCGATGGCCAGCTCACCGATGGAGCCCGAGGTCAAGTTGATGTGCAGTGAAGTCGCCACCACGTCAACTGTCTCGAATTGACCTGCGAGAGATACTTCTGCTCCCGCCGGAATTTGCTCCGAGAGGATCAGATCCCGGAATCCCGAGCCGCTCAATCCCGCTTCTTCGAGTATTGCGCCCGACTGCAGAGTAACCTGAGACACTACGCTGTTGCCTTCAGCCACAATACGAACGCTTCCGTCTTTTTTATTGACAATGACCGTAATTAGCACGGAATCTACGACATGAATACTATTCTTGCCGCCGCCCTCGACGATTGTGGATCCTTTTACGGTAACATTGTCCAGGGTAACATCCCCTTCTCCGATACCCTCTCCAAGCAGCAGATCGCCTTCAATGATCAAATTATTCAGAGTTACATCTGCTGTCGTAATATGTACTGAGCCCTTGATGGTCTCGGATCCAGTGCTTGGTCCATAGCTTCCCGCCTTATTGTAGGTTACGATAGCTTGACTGGACGATTGCTTCAGTGCACGATCCAGCACACTTACAACTTCTGCACGGGTTGCCGATGCGAGGGGGGTGAAATTCCCGTCATTCCCCTTCATAAGTCCGCTGTTCGCTACAGCACCGATCGCCCCTTTGCTCCAAGCCGGACTGTTCGCCGTATCCTTGAAGGAATTGGAAGCGTCGGAAGGCTTAAGCCCCAGCAATGACGTTAAAATAACCGCCAGCTCTTGACGGCTAACGTTGGCATTTGGCTTAAAGGTTCCGTCCTCATAACCTTTCATGTAACCTTTGGCCGCTGCCTTGGCTACATCCTTGTAGTACCAAGCCTCTGCCTTAACATCGCTGTAAGAGACCGTCTTGGACTCTTCCAGCTGAAATGAACGGTTGATCAATGCCGCCAGTTGAGCCCGGGTTACTTTCCCATCCGGCTGCAGATTGCCCTGCTCATCTCCCTTTATGTATCCTTTGTCCTGCCATTCTTTCAGGACTGTTCCTGCCCAATGCTGCTGAAGGCTGTTCGCCTTGGCTGCTGACTCGGCGCTTGCCTGTGCTGGTGCAGCAAACGATCCCACTGCGGATGAAACCAGCAATGAAAGTCCGAGAACCAGGCTCAGGAATTTGTTGCTTTTTCTTCTAAGCTGTTTCAAATCTTCCTTCCTCCCCTGTGATTGATAAACAAAACTACGCCTAACCTTATAGGCGTTTATCTTATTATACATACTAAAGACTTAGTTGAATATAAAATTTTAATATTCTCATAGGACTAACAGACCACAAAAGTAATCATTTTTCATCTTAACCAATATATTTCAAAAGTTGAAAAAAGAACTCATCCTAAGATGAGTTCGCAGGTGGTTTAGAGCCTGTCTTTATTTTGAATTATATTGCGAATCGCCTGCCGTTTCTGCCTGAGTACGGGCAACTGCTCCCAAAAACTCTTCCATGCGCTTAACACCCTCGGTTCCCTTAGTAAAATATACCCGTGAGTCAGCAGCTCATAGGCTAGCAGTTTAGGGAGCTGACGCAGCCAACTGCTCCCGCGCAGATTCTTGTAAAGCATTTTATAGCGGTTTATATAGGACATTCTGCGAATGAAAATAGACTGCTGCCTGCGGCTGCCTTTTTTCCAGCCCCGTTCATGCAACCCGACCGCCTCAGCGCAATAATAGGCCTTCCAGCCAAGCTGCCTAGCCCGCCAAGCGACGTCCACGTCCTCTTTATAAGCAAAAAAGTCCGCATCAAAAAATTCATCCTGAATCGAAATGTCCTTGATCATCGTTCGAGCATATAAGGCAGCCGCTCCCGATACACCAAACACTTCACCTGACTCACGCCACTTTAAAGCGGGTTCTCCAGCCCCCCGGTCGAAGGCACGCCATATCCCGTTCATCACGATGCCGGAACTGTCGACAGTATCAGGAGCGGACTTCAGAAGAAGCAGCCCTGTAGCACTGCCAACATCGGGATGCTGCTCCATGTATTCAACTAGTCGTTCGACATAATTCGGCCGAAGCTGCACATCCGGATTCAACACCAACACGTAGTCGGTATCCGTAAGCTGGATCGCCTGATTATGAGCCGGGGCAAATCCGGTATTCTCGGGATTCGGAACTAGCAGAATTTCAGTGTTTGTCTTGCCGGCGATAATATAGCCAGCATTTTGGACACGTTTTATAAATGATCTGACGCAATCCACCGTGCCATCTGAAGAAGCATTGTCGATAATAACCACCTGATGGATTCCATAGGTTTGCTGCATGACAGCTTCAAGGCATTCCTTAATATCATCTGCACTGTTATAAGTTACGATATGTACGCTAACGGTAGGTGACATAGGCTAGATCCTTTTCTATGATAATCATAAGATAAGAAAAGAGCACCGCTAGACTCTCAGTGCTCTGTACGATTGATCCCGGAGGGATTAGAGTTGTGCTTGTGATTTAATTATAACAAACCGGACTAACGGGTGCTATATGATTTGGCCTCGTCGCTCTCGCCAAGCTCTCGCAAAAAAGCCTGCAGTCCTTCCCGCCAAGGGCGAAGATCCTTAAGTCCATTTGTTCGAATGGCCAAATGTTCCATCACCGAGTTGCTGGGCCGCGGAGCCGGGCGAGGAAATTCCTCTGTAGTACAAGGCTCTACCCGTACAGGGTAGTCTTCTCTAAAAATACGCTCCGCCTCATCAAAAATCGCCTTGGCAAATTCAAACCAAGTGCATTCCCCTGTGTTAGAAGCATGATAAATTCCGTACTTCTCCGTCTGGGTAAGCTCGAGCAAAAACTGCGCCAAATCAACGGTATAGGTCGGGGATCCCTTCTGATCATTAACCACCTTCAACTCAGGTTTCTCCGCACCTAATTTCAGCATGGTTTTCACAAAATTATGTCCATGCAGCCCGTATACCCAAGAGGTTCGCACGATAAAAAAAGCGGACGATAAGCTCTGTACCAATACCTCACCAGCCCGCTTCGATTTGCCGTAAATACTCTGCGGGTTCGTGTTGTCATATTCGTGGTAAGGAGCCTTCGCGGTCCCGTCAAACACATAATCCGTGCTGATATAGCAGAATTTCGCGCCTACGCTTTGAGCTGCCAGCACCATATTTCTAGTGCCGGAGGCATTAACAGCATACGCTGTATCCACATCGCTCTCGGCTTGATCTACCGCTGTATACGCTGCACAATGTATGACAACGTCCGGCTTGAATGCTTCTGTACGCTCCAAGCAATTCTCGTAGTCAGTTATATCCAATGTCTCTCGGCCACAAGGCAGCACGATATGGCCAGCATTTTGAAATACACGAAGAACGTCCTGCCCTAGCTGTCCGCCAGCCCCGGTTACAAGAACTCTCATGCACGCTCACCGAGGCGCTCGCCATACTGCTTGGCATAATACTCCTGGTATGCCCCGGATTGGATGCGAGTCCACCACTCTTTATTCTGTAAGTACCACGCAATCGTCTCTTTAATTCCTGTCTCAAAGTTATGTTTCGGCTTCCAACCAAGCTCACTCATAATCTTAGTTGGATCAATGCCATAACGGCGGTCATGGCCTGGGCGATCTTTTACGAAAGTCATTAGTGACTCCGGCTTGCCCAATTGTTCTAAAATAGTTTTAACAATTTGTATATTGGTTCGCTCATTATGACCACCAACGTTATATACTTCGCCATTTTTCCCTTTATGAATCACAAGATCAATTGCGCTGCAGTGATCTTCAACGTATAACCAATCCCGAACATTCAAGCCATCACCATAGATTGGAAGCGACTCATCGGCCAAAGCTTTAGAGATCATAAGGGGGATCAGCTTCTCCGGGAATTGATATGGGCCGTAGTTGTTGGAGCAGCGCGTAATATTTACAGGAAGACCAAAAGTCTCGTGATAAGCACGGACTAGTAAATCTCCTCCTGCTTTACTTGAGGAGTACGGACTATTAGGTTCAAGCGGCGTCTTCTCCGTGAAAAACCCCGTATCTCCGAGGGTACCGTACACTTCATCTGTAGAGACTTGAACAAACTTTGTAATCTCATACTTACGGGCGGCATCCAACAACACTTGGGTACCCAGCACATTCGTCTTCACGAAAACGTCCGGCTCCAGGATGCTCCGGTCCACGTGGGATTCAGCTGCAAAATTCACGATGACATCAACACCTTGACTTACGAGCTCATCCATGGCCTTAGCGTCCGTAATGTCGGCCTTAACAAACGTATGCTTCGGATTATTCTCCACCGATTTTAAATTTTCCAAATTACCTGCGTACGTCAGAGAGTCCACATTTATAATTTCATACTCCGGGTACTGCTGTAGCATATATAGCACAAAATTGCTGCCGATAAATCCGGCACCACCTGTAACCAGCAATTTCATGAATTGAGACCTCCTAGTCAAAGTTCATTTCTGCATCCGCAAATGTCGGGTGATTCCGATCTTTACCGGATAGCAATGGTTCGCCAACCGGCCAGTCAATGTTCAAAGCCGGATCATTCCATAATATGCCGCGGTCATGTTCCGGGGAATAATATTCGTCCACTTTATAAAAGACTTGCGTATTTGGCACCAAGGTACAGAATCCATGGGCAAATCCTTTAGGTACTAAAAGTTGACGCTTATTATGCTCGCTGAGTATGACTCCGATCCATTGTCCAAAAGTAGGGGAGCTGCGACGAATATCCAGAATTACATCATAGATTGCCCCCGTGAGCACCCGGATCAGCTTGGTTTGTGCTTTAGGGTTCAACTGGTAATGCAGTCCGCGCAAAACACCAGGCTCTGCAGATAGCGATTGGTTATCTTGGATGAATTGATGATTGACTCCAAGCTGCTTCATAACCTGTTCATTGTAACTCTCCATAAAAAAACCCCGGTGATCGCCATGTACCACCGGTTCTAGCAGGCTGGCGCCTTCTAACCTTAAAGGAGTTAATTTCATGGATGACTCTCCTCCTTATATTTACTACAACTTAAGTTTACCAAACTCTTCGCCAAACACGATATCTTGCGCCAAATCATGGGCCCGGGCTAAGGATGCATGGGTTCCAGCATCTGTCCACCAGCCTTGCAAAGTGTCAAAAGTAAGCTCGCCTCGTTCAATATATGCATTATTGACGTCTGTGATTTCCAATTCGCCTCGAGCAGATGGCTTCAGCGTCTTAATTATATCAAATACCTTATGATCAAACATATATATGCCGGTAACGGCGTAATTCGATTTAGGTTGCTTAGGCTTCTCCTCAATTGATATGATTCGATCGCCGTCCAATTCAGGGACACCGAATCGGGTTGGATCAGATACCTGCTGAATCAGAATTTTTGCACCGGCCTGCTGCTGCCGGAAATTAGCTACAAATGGTGAAATATCATCTGCAAACACGTTATCGCCCAAAATAACCACCATTTGATCATCACCAACAAATTGTTCAGCCAAATCAAGCGCTTGGGCAATCCCCCCAGCTTCGTCTTGAACCTTGTAAGTGAATGTGACGCCCATCTCATGACCGCTTCCGAGCAAGTTAACGACGTCGCCCATATGGTCTTTACCGGTAACAATCAAGATATCAGTGATTTCTGCTTGTTTTAATTTATGTACCGCATGAAAAATCATAGGGTATTTACCTACAGGTAAAAGGTGTTTGTTCGTTACTTTAGTTAATGGATATAAGCGGGAGCCTGTACCGCCTGCTAGAATTATGCCTTTCATTTGAAGTCACTTCCTTTAGGTTATTTAAATGTAGAATTTATATATACTATCTACAACCTTATCAAGATCATCATTAGCAAAATTATAATATAAAGGAAGCCTTAATAGTTTTTCACTCTCAATGGTAGTATAATTATCTTTACCGTTGAACCTACCAAATTGTTTTCCGGCATTAGAAGAATGCAAAGGAATATAGTGAAAAACTGATTGAACTCCTCGTTCTTTTAGAAACTGTATTAATCTCGTTCTTTCGTCTAGAGAACGGCACTTCAAATAATACATATGAGCGTTATGGGAACACTCATTTGGAATAGTTGGTAGTTGAACATACCCTCTCTTTTCTAAGTCGGCCAAACCAATGTGGTACCTATTCCAACTTTGCATACGATTATTGTTAATTTCCTCCGCTTGCTCCAACTGAGCGTATAGAAAAGCTGCATTGATTTCACTAGGTAAGTAAGACGAGCCAAGGTCAACCCATGTATACTTATCTACCTGTCCTCTAAAAAATCTTGATCTATTCGTCCCTTTCTCGCGAATTATTTCAGCCCTTTCAACATAACTTTCATGATTTACTAGTATAGCTCCACCTTCTCCAGAATTATAATTTTTAGTTTCATGAAAACTATAACAACCTATATGGCCTATCGTTCCTAGATAGCGCCCCTTATATTGACTCATGACACCTTGAGCAGCATCCTCAATGACAACTATGTTATGCTTGTTCGCTATCTCAAGGATTTTATCCATATCGCATGCAACACCAGCATAGTGTACCGGTACGATTGCCTTGGTTTTTGAAGTTATCGCCTCTTCAATTAATGATTCATCAATATTCATTGTATCAGGCCGAATATCCACAAATACAATTCTTGCTCCCCTCAATACAAAGGCATTAGCGGTAGAGACGAATGTATAAGAGGGCATAATAACCTCATCGCCTTCCTTAATATCAGCTAAAATTGCTGACATTTCTAGTGCGTGAGTACAGGATGTTGTTAACAAGGATTTTTGAACATCGAATTTATCTTCAAACCAGCCGTTGCATAATTTTGTGAATTTTCCATCTCCCGAGAGATGCCCCTCTTTAATAGCCTCATTTATATATATCGATTCATTACCTGTTGTAGTGGGGACATTAAATAGAATCATTGTCAAATTCTCTCCTTTATGACTACTGCCGGCATCCTACCGTAATAGAGTAGGCAGGAATACCGTTAAATGAGAACACTATGAATAATCACATATTCGGTAATCTCAGTATTTTAAAACAATAAGTAGCAACAACTGAGTTTCCTTAGAAATTCCTTCCTATATGCAGCAAGACGACGGTCTTCATATATTAAAAACAATTACTCCTACTATTATAAATAGTGTTGATATAAGCTTCTGTTTTGTATAAGTTTCTTTTAATATAAGAATGGAGAGTATAAAAGCAACAACATAATTTAAAGCCACTACTATGGTTAAACTTTTAAAATTAATAAGTTGCATTAAATACACCGACAAAATAGTAGATATCATAAAAAGCAAGTAACCACTGGCGGTTTGAATACTGATTCTAGTAAAAAGAATGGTTCTAGTAGGAGCTGTCGCTCCAATTTTTAAGAGAATTTGAGCAAAACTATTAATTAGTACCAGTATCAAAATTACAAGAGCACTCATTTAGATGCCCACTTTAAGTTTTGTATAGCAACCCCTATCATAATTATAATCACCCCAAGAATATTATAAAAAGAAATTTGTTCCTTAAAAATAATATAACTGAAAGTAAGTATAAACACAGTGTTCAGAGCAGTCAGTGGATAGGCAATTGAAAGTTCTACTTTCTTAAGTGTCAATTGCCAGAAAACAGCCTGCAATACAAGACAAACTAATGCAGCCAAGTAATATACATTACTAATTAATAAAAATATATTACCACTCGTCAAATTCATAGAAGCAAACTTCATCAGTATAGATGAGATTGATTGGAATAGAATACTTAAGACCAAATAAAAATAATCAAAATTCACACGCATTCTCATTATTTCTCCACCCCCAAATATAATATGGGGCATCCGAACCTGTATGAAATAACAAATCAAATATTGTTACATAATCATCAAAAGGAGGATGGAATTGAGCATACTTAGGATAGTTATTATAATCCTTATACACTAACCTGATTCCCTCATTTTCGAACCGATCTTCGATAATGTATTCTCTAGCAGCAGGACCAGATATGTATGTTTTCGCATTAACTTCCTTTAATATGCTTAACAATCTATCCAATTTTTTACCTTCACTTTTAATTTCTCGAGAATTCAAAAAACCTGTAGAGATGCCAAGATAATTTTTAGAAATATATTTAATCAAATATTGATTGAGCTCAGAAAGATGTACCCATTTTCGTTCTAAGTAGACGTATTCTAAAAAAGGCTTGAAATTTTTAAAGTAAGGAGCTTTAGAATATAGTGCTTCAAGTGTTTTAAAATGCTTTACAGCCCAATTATTATTCGGTAGAACAACATCACATATTAACATATCACTTGCAGCATTTACTGGTATCGTCAACCATTGAGATCCGCTCGACGTTTTTACTTTATTCCTATTTCTCCAATCGTTCTTAGTGTATTGAACATCATCATAAAATATAAACTGATCTACGTCTTGAATGATGTCAAAGTAACCTTTCCATGGTATATAGTTGGACTGAAGCACTGCAACTCTACTCATTTTTACTCTCTTTTCTATGATATATTGTACCCGCTTTAATAAAAGAGTTTTCTTTCACGTTATTTCCGTTAATTATTACGGATGAAGCTCCCAGAAAGCAATTATCCCCAACTTCAACAAAACCACAAATATTGACTTGGGGTGATAAGTAACAATTTGATCCTATCCGACAATCATGATTTACAGTAACGCTCGGCCAAATAAAAGTTGCTTCTCCAATGACTACATTATAATCTATGATAGATCCAACAGAAATTATTGTTCCTCTTCCTACCTTTGCAGTTTTATGGACATATGCTCCGGGATGGATAAGAGAAATTACTTCATATCCTTCATTTACAACTCTATTGTATACCTTCCATCTTGCAGCAAGATTATTATAACCAATTGCAATAACAATTTTATATTCAACTGCACTATAGTTCTTCATAACCTCATCAAAAGAGCCTAATACATAATCTCCTTGATTGTAGTCGTCAATGTATCCTATAAAATGATGTCCACATTCCAGAACGATCTCTTTTACATAATGTGCAAACTGTTGTGATCCATAGATAATAACTTTACTCATTCAGCTTTTCCCCATTCTGAAGACCATAAATTGCTTTTACAATGGTAATTGGCCGATCCTTTGTTTCATTATAAATTTTTGTAATATAAATACCTAATGTTCCCAAAGAAAACAAAATGAGCCCACTTAGAAACCATACCGAAACCATCAGACTTGTCCATCCACCTATAACTGATGAATTTAGTACTTTTCGGAAAATGAGATATATTGCATACACAAATGAAACCGAAGAAAAGGTTAGCCCGGTAATCATAATTAAACTAAGAGGCTTACTACTAAAAGAAGTTATTGCTTCAGTCATTAAAGCAATTTTTTTAAATAAATTATATGACGAGCTTCCTTTATAAGTTTTATTAATAATTACAGGCATTTGCTCAAAACCTGTCTTTTCAAATAACGCCGCCAAAAAAACATTTTTATCCTTAAATCTTAGTAAACTATCAACATACCCTTTTGTCATTAATCGTACAGTGCATATATTTTCAGATATATGTACATCTGATAAATAATTAAATAACTTATAAAATAACGAGCCTGCGATTCTTTTATAAAAAGTACCGCTTCTGTTTTCTTGGACACCAAAAATAACATCATATTTTCTTTCATTATTTTCCCATATTGAATAAAATTGACCTAGTAGTTCAGGTTCTTCTTCTAAATCACAATCTATTAGAAAAACTAAATCCCCAGTAGCAAATGATAATCCGGTTAAAATAGCTTTATGATGACCGAAATTTTTTGATAATTCTATAACCATTACATGAGAATCCTGTTTTTGAATATTTTTGGCTACTTCCAACGAATTGTCAGGAGACCCGTCACTAACCATAATTATTTCATATGAAAATTCTAATTCCTCTATGCTTCTCTTTATTCTGCTGTAAAACTCTTGAAGATAAATAGACGAATTATACATAGTTGTAACTACAGAGATTTTCACAAAAAAAATCTTCCTTTCAGTATAACTGTTTTAAAAGTATTGAACTGGCCATTTAGGGGAGTATTCTTTTAAAAAAGATACTCCCCTAGCATCAAACTACATGAAAATACCTATAACATCTTTTTCATCCTCGAGTAGAAGAAGTACATTAGCAGTAAAATCAACGTAATCATTGATGTGTATAAACCGATTTTAAATAAGGGAGGATCATAAGTAAGTTCTATTGTATAATAACCAGCTTCTAATGGGATTCCTAAAAATCCAATATTTATCTTTCTAATTGGAACGTTAATTCCATTAACCTTAGCTTTCCAGCCTTCATCGTAAGGGATGGACAAAAATAACATTTTTTCTTTTGTTACATGTATACTTCCTCTTATAGAGTCATTTGTAAACTTATCTACTTGCAATACTTCCTCAGACAACTTCTTGCTTTGTTCAATAAATTCATCTATATCATATTCAATATAGGATAGCTCAGCTTTTTTTAATACAACATCCTTTTTTTCATTTGTTGGATCAATCCTGAGTGAATCAAAACTAATATTACCAAGGTCAACTTTGTAAGTGCCCTCTCCCCTTTTTATATTCAATTTTTTTGAATTTATTTCTTTAAACTGAAGCTGCTCCGCCCAAAAAATTTGCAATTCTGTATCAGAAGGACTATCTATGGATAAAATAATACTTGATGTTCTTGGAGATAACATTTTATCCATAGTTACTACGATTTGCGGATCTGTATTCTCCACCTTTAAGCTTATACCTTCTGAGTTATTTGAATTTACTTGTTTAGCATTTGCTATCTTGCTTACCTTCTCAAAAAGATTAATCGTCTTATTTGATAAGCCCTTATAATTAACCTTATTAAAATAACTAAATTCTTCCTGTTCTTTATTCATAACAAAAGAATTCATTAAAATCACATCTTTTTCGTATGAGGGAAACTTAACGAAGTCTTCATAATCAATAACAGTATCATAGGTAAAACCAAATGGAAGGTAATAATTATTCTCCCATATGCTAACATCACCCGTTTTATATATTAAATTAGATTCATCAGAAATAACATTTTCTTTATCCAAAATGTATTTAACGCTTAGCAAAGCATATAATTCCCTTCTTGAATCTAAACCGGTTAAATAATTCAAATGGTCTCTTCGCTTAAAAGGAACTTCTAAAGTTTTAAGGAAATCTATATAACTTGGGTGATTTAACGAGTTGTATCCCTTTACACCAGCATACCCTTGCATTACCGGGTCATTAAGAAAAATAGAATCATATGTCTTATCAACTCTGTATGCGGTCGCGTCTGTATCATTTATATATGTTATAGCCTCTGTAGTGTAGTCATTATATCCTTGTTTTTGAGTTAAAACTTCTTTCTTAAGTAGAACTCTATTTAAGTTAACTGATAAATAAGCAAAAGAGCTTAACTCTGTTAAAGCCAAAACTAAGATGCCAATTATGGGTAATACTTTTCTTTTATCTCTGAGGGATAATCTTAGAATAAAAAAATAACAAACAAATAATCCTGAAGTTACTGTGAATAAAAATATCAGTTGTTTAACTACTCCTATACTCCAGTCAAAATACTTCAAACAGCATAATATTGTAAATAGCCCTCCAAAGATAAAAAACAAATAATATGGAAAGCGCATTTTGCAACCATTTTTTTCAAAAATCAAGTCCAATGCTCTAGCCGCTAAAAAACAGATATATAAAATAATTACAAAAGTCCATCGATATGATTTTATACTGAAGAAGTTAAACATATATGAAAAAAAAGGGGATATTAAAAATAGCAACAATACACCCGAAAATACTGAATATATTATTTTGCTTTTTTTAGTAGAATAAATAAAAAAGCATGGAATAACCACTAGGCAAAGAATTCCGCTGTATAGGATTGGACTCTCATAATAATTATGATAGCCTACGAATGTAGAAGCCGTTCCTAATAAATCATTCGACATCAATCTAAAGATCATTGTTGTATATTCAATTATATTGGCAAAACTAAATATAGGAGGAAACGCAGTACTAATTCTAGGACTACTCAAAACAACATATAGTGCCGGAAATAACGCAGCAGCACTTAGGAAAACGCCGCAAAGATATAAGATTAGTGATTTTACAAGAGTCTTAAGAATATGGCTAAAGGAGAATTGGTTTAGCTCTAAATATCTAAAAATCGCATAAATAAATAGGTAAATAGAAAACATATACAAAAAATAATAGCTATACATTGATAAGCAAGCAATACTCACAATAAAGTATCTTTTCTTACCTTGTTGCAAAAATCTCTCAAAACCATATAGAACTAAAGGAAGTATAACCATCAAGGTGGCAAATTGATAATGCTGCCCCCATAAAACAATATAACCATTAAACCCATAAATCAGGGAAATAACCAAAGAAGATCTATTTGAGATATTTATAGTTTTTAGATACTTATAAAACAGATACCCTGCTGCAATATTTTTAAGAGCTGCAATATACGGCAATAATAACGGCAAATTTGTTTTCCCAAATAAAAATAATATCCAGTTAAAAGGGTCAAATAGAAGTAAGCTTAAGGAAAATATATTATTCCCTGTCCCAAAACTATTTGACCAAAATGAAATATCTCCAGACCACAGCATTTCTGAAATATAAGATAAATAAGGCCAATATGAATTTTGAGTATCACTTCCGATATCGGAGTAAATATATAGCTCCTCACCAAAAATGAAATTTTTGTATACTATCAAGCTTATAGAAAATAAACAACTTACTAAAATCAAAACATGCTTATCTAGCTTATTGAACTTAAGCAACCTTCTCAAAGTTTATCCTCCCACAATAAATTCGGACATTATGGTTAAAGAATACGCTCTACTAACTATCTAAATACTAATTCACGATTTTTACTTTATCTTTTTTTCGTCCAATACCAAGATAAGTTACACTCTCATCATGCATCAATCCCAAGCAATTCCTTCCATCAATAATTACAGGCTTCTTCATTAGACTAGCAAGACTGTTCCAATCCTGCTCAATGATCTCTTTCCATTCAGTAACAATAACCGCTACATCAGTATCTCTAACAGCGTCTTTAACAGAATGACAGTAATCAACTGAGCTTGGTAATTGATTACTGGCTTCTTCCATTGATATTGGGTCATACACCTTAATATGAATGTGACCGTTCGTTATGTTATATAATTCATTAATAATTTTTATTGACGGAGCTTCTCGAAGATCATTTGTATTAGGCTTGAATGACAAACCTAAAATAGATACAGTCTTACCACTGAGTTTAGGGTAAACTGACTGTAGCTTTTCAATTACTTTATAAAATTGCTTCTTATTAACTTCTACTACTTCCTTCATGATTGCAAAATCGTGCCCAACCTGTTCCGCAATACTAATTAATCCAAGCGTGTCTTTAGGAAAACAGGCCCCTCCAAATCCAATGCCAGCATTTAGGAACTTATTTCCGATTCTACTGTCGCTGCCAATACCTTTAGCAACCTCTAGAACATCAGCGCCAACCTTTTCAGCCAAATTTGCTATTTCATTAATAAAAGATATTTTCATTGCCAAAAAGGAATTTGCTGCATATTTAATTAGTTCAGCACTACGAATATCTGTAACTTGAATCGGAATATTGAAAGGTGCGTGTGTATTTATTAAAACATCCTTTGCATTTTCTGAGTCTACTCCTATGACTATGCGCTCCCCATTTAATATATCGTTCACGGCTGAACCTTCTCTTAAAAATTCCGGGACTGATGCTACATCAAATGGGATATTGGTGCAACTCTGAATAATGTGACGAACTTTATCTGCTGAACCTACTGGAACAGTACTTTTGTTAACAATTATTTTGTAGTTATTGATTGATTTTCCAATTTTGCGAGCAACCTCTTCCACATAAAACATGTCAACACTACCGTCAGGAAGTGACGGAGTACCTACAGCAATCATAACGATATCAGCCAGCTTAACAGCTTCATCAATATCTGTAGTAAAAGATAAATTTCCTTTCGAACTATTTTTAATTATGAGTTCCTTTAATCCAGGCTCGTAGATTGGGCATTCATTACTTTTCAGTTGATCAATTTTCTCTTCATCAATATCGGCACAAATCACCGTATGTCCCATCTCCGAATAGCATACTCCAGAAGTTAATCCAACATATCCTGTGCCTATCATTGTAATTTTCATATGTCCTCCAATTTATGTTGTCCTTTTACCAAATTACTCATTAATATGTTTCGAAATACGTCCGCACGCTTTAAAAATGTATGCTTACGATGAATAAACTCTTTTGCTTTTGAAGCAATTTCCTTTCGATCAGCTTCATGAGTTAAATAATATTGTATCAAAGAATTTAATTCCTCTTTACTTTGATAAATAAGCACGTGCTCACTAAATGTTTCTTGAATTTCAGGAGCATTATTAGCAATAACTAATGCTCCACTAGCCATTGCCTCATATATCCGTAAATTTATTGTTCCGCGGTTAAAGGGCGCTATATCCTCTATCACTATTTTACTTCTTTGATATAATTCAGGAAGGTGAGAATAAGCAATGTTACCATGATGATACTTTTCCCATGGATGGTTCACTTGCCCAGTTTCCAATCTTCCATAGAAGTTGAATTTAATATTCGTACTTATATCTAGATTTTCTACAATATCACGTTGAATATGAAATATATTACCTACAAAAGTGACATCAATATCCCTATTTAATGCAGGAGCATCAATTTTAAACATATTTGTGTTCGCAGCTAGGGGAAGTATTCCCCATAACTTTGATGAATCAACTATTTTTTCAAATTCATTTCGGGCATAAGCTGATGAAGTAATCAGTCCGTCAAACAAATTAATCCACTTGTTTGATTTCCAATCGTTGATAAATCCCCGAATCCAAGCGATAAGAATGGCTCCTTCCGGAATATTCATATTGCCAATATCACAGTCATGAAGCATGGAAATAATGATATCTGCAGACTTTGGGATTTCACTCCATTCATATTCCGGCCTTCTTGCCAAATAACTAATTCGATAACCGAATTTCTGCCTTAAAGAATCTCCCAAACCACGTGCAGAAAAGTAATCTCCTGCCGTTGTCGTCATTTCATTTTCAGTTACTAGAAAAACAATGTGCAATGGCCCCTCTGTCCAATAGTTAGTCTGGGATAAAAGCTTCTCTTCCCAGATGAAGGAGGTTAGCTTCTCTCCCCATGAAGATAAAAATAGTTGTTGATTCCTAACTCTTGATTTTTTAACAAGAGAATGGCTCTGTTTTATTTGGGAGGAGAATTCCCTATGAAATAACAAAGCTCTAGTAGATACCGCAATTCTCTTACCCTTCGCAAGAACTCTTAGGCAATAGTCAACATCTTCCCTTCCAAACCAATATTGTTCATCAAATCCACCTATTTGCAGAAAAGTATCTCTATCGGTAAGTAAACAAGCAGCCGTTACAGCAGGCACCAGTCTTTCCACTTGTGAATCTTCTTCAAATAACGGACTTCTATTCTTACCTATATTCACAGGAACCGGGCCTGTCCGATTCCATTTGAATTTAATACCATCATGCTGAATTGAACAACCAGGATATATTACTTCTTTAATTTTCATTCTCGAAGCAGTTAACTCGTTATAAATTAATCTCGCCCCGACCACACCTACTTCATTTTGGCTTACAAATGTCTTAAGCATTTCATCCAGCCATCCATATAAAGGTATAACATCATTATTCAAGAATAGTAAGTATTTACCTGTAGCCTTTGAGACCCCAAAATTAATGCTTTGAGAAAAATTAAGATTTTGCTGAGTATTAAAATAACGAATGTTTACACTGTTTTTCCATGAATCGAGATACTCTTTGGTTTTATCTTTACTATCATTATCAACAATGATTATTTCATAATTTGAATACAATGTATTCTTTTTAAGTGCTGGAAAAAGATATTCAAAATGGCTCTTGCCATTTTTTGTAGGTATAATAATGCTAATTAATGAATTTACCTTATTATTTTCTATAGGAGTAGCAATATTTTGAGCAAGAGCCCTTATCTCAGATTCTGTGGACATATTTAAGAGCAACTTCTGTTTTTCCCTATTAGCTTTCCTCCCAAGTTTCTTTCCCAGCTTTTTTATAATAAACTTCATATTTTTACCGCTAAGATACACTCTTCGCACTGCACGATAGGTTTTTCCATAACCAAGGCTTTTAAGCAGCAATCGCTTTCCAATATCTTTTACCGAATATTGGATATTATCACCCTTATTGACTACTTTTGATTGAATTTTATTATCAAGTTCCCTCTTATATTTTATTAGCATTGTTGACAACTGCTGAACTCTCTGCACCACGGTATGTTCGGAAATTACTTCATTATAAAGTTGTTCGGAGATTTTCCGGTACTTCTCTTCGTTAACACGGATATCATGCAAAATCCAATTTAGCTGTTCTTTATCAGAATAAGTTAATGCAGATGGAAAGATATTTTTCAATTCATTGTGATCATCATTGATTACTATTGCTTTACAAGCTGCTGCATCAAAAAAACGATTGTTTATAAAACCATGGTTTCGCATATCCTCCCAATGGTCATTTAGCAATACATGACACGATGAATATAGTTCATTCAATTTTTCATTAGAGAACCATCTTGAATGAATATACTTTTTTTGAATAATATCTTCCCACCCGGAACCAATAATCTTTAATTCATCTGATGCTTCACTGGCATCTTTTACAATTTTTCGATACACCCCACGCGAGTTTCCTACAAACAGCAAGGGAAAACGTAGTTCATCGTTTAACTTAGGATAAAAGACAGATAAATCCGTAAATTGCAAAAAAACTTCCACAGGGACACGTATTTTATTTTTTAATTGCTCCGCAAACATTTGCGAAGAAACCAAAACCATATCATATTGTTCGAATTCCTCAATGCTAATATCATCAGGGTGCGATATATTCCACATAATATTAAAATGCCCGGGTTTAACCTTATAACGGGAGAGACCACGAAAATGAATGACTATATCATCTTGCGAATCTTCTCCTAAATCCCATTCAGGCAGAATTTGAATATGGCATTTATGCCCGTTTCTAATTAGCTCATCAGATAAACTTTTTGCTAAATAATAATCGCCCCACTTTTTTAATTGTGATCGTGTGGGAACTCCAATTTTAATACAAAAATTATATTTTACCATTGTATTCTCCATTCAATTGCTAGGTAGACCTTTGTAGTAAAAAGGTATTTTTAGCTTTGAGCATCCATAGGAGTTTTAAGAGAGACACCTTTATATAACTCAAGATATTCTTTAGACATATCTTTTGCAGTCTTTATATGAACCTTTTTTAACCTATCTAACATTCTATCGTACCCGTCATGATCAATTGATAACTCTATAATTTTCTTGTATGACTCATTAGGATTCCTATAATCGATGAACCAACCACAACCTGTTTCGTTTACTCGCTCTTCTACAGCGCCAAGTTTTGTGGCTAAAACAGGTATTTCACACTGCCAAGCCTCAGTAAGCGTATGGCAATATGTTTCAGGCCAAATTGAAAAAATACCAATAAAAGAAGGTTTTATAGCCTTGACCCTATCATAAAATTCATGACGATGATATGATCCATGATCTATTCCATATTCTTTTAATGAGGATTGTATATTTCCAAGAAAATGAAATTCAAGCCTATTTTCTGTATCAATATTTTTAAGATCTTTAATAAATTCCGAGCCTTTATTTAAACCAATATTCCCAGGTATTAATATTTTGATAGGCTTTCCTTTGACTGGTCGCTCGTGAAATGTTTCATTCCGAGTAAATTCAACTAAATCATCTCTGCCATGTTCAATTACTCTAAAATCATACTCTTTTAGCATTGGAAATGTAGTAGTGTATACGTCTTTTGTACTCTTAGAAGTCGTAACAAAGGCATCGCAGACTTTGAACATTTCCTGTACCAATCCCCTCCACACTAATACCCAGTTATGCTTCAATGTTGGCGGGTTGGGAATCCAGGAACTTGGCGGAGAACAAACGCCCGTTCCCTCTGTACAACGACCTCCGCAATAATTATTATTATTGTCCAGTAGATGAATAGTAGGGCAAACATAATAAAAATCATGAAAAGAGAGTATCAACTTTCTACCTAGCCTATTCGCCAAATAAGCAATGTCAAAGGTATGCGCTAATAAATGTCTAATATGCACAAGCGATATATTCCATTTCAATAATACCTCAAAATAAATTTCTGAAAAATCATCGCGGGAAGTATGCGTTACTTCCCATTCTTCTTTTAGATCCCAAGTATTTAGTACTTGAAAAGATTTATCTTTAAATTTATATAGCGTTAAGCTCCTCTTATTGGAAATAAGAACAAAGCACTCGTATTCGGATTCGACATAAGTCATCAGATCTTTGTTTGTATTAGGTGTACCACCGGATCCATCGTGAAGGACATACAACACCTTCTTTGTTGTTTTTTCAAATTTTAAGTCTTCGTCTTTTAAGTGAAATTTAACATTATTACGTATTTTCAATAGTTTTTCAGATTCGAACGCTTCCTTTACCATTGCTGTATATTCGGGATGTAATTCGTTTAACACAGCCCTGTTTCTTTTAATAAGTTCCTTTTTCTCTTCAGAAAATGAAGCACTCCGTTTATGATAAATATAAGTCGCATCATCAATAATATGCTTCCATCCCGCTTTAAGGGCCCTCATACAAAAATCATTTTCTTCTCCATAACCACGTTTAAAACGTATCGAATCCATTAACCCAATTGAATTAATAAGTTCCCGTTTTATATAAATACAAAAACCATTCCCAGTAGGTACGATTGGGTACACTCTTTCTGATACGTCTTCAACTAACTTAGCCATTCCATCGATTCCAAGTGTTTTTGGTATTTCATTAACCTCACCAGCACTCGGTACTGAGAAAGCTCCTGCTGCATTTGAAAGTGGAGTGACAGTACCTACTCTTTTAATAGAATATGCTGCATATTTTAATTTCTCTAACCAACCAGCTGTGACTATTGTGTCACTGTTCAATAAAATTACATCTGAGGTGCTATTCCTCATTCCAATATTAACACTTTCGACATAGCCTAAATTAGTTTCATTATTAATGATTAGATAATTCGGCAACTTTGTTTTAGTCTCTAGAAATTGTTCTATTCTCGGATCCGTACTACAGTCATTTACAATTATTATTTTATAAGGCAGCACGGTATGTCTCTCTATACTTTCAATACAATTAATAAAATCATCCGCTGCATTGTACACAGGAACAATTATTGAAGTAAACAATTGATTAAAAAAAGACTCCATTGTCCCCTGATTTGAAGACTCTACTAATTCATTGTTACTAGTTACCTTTTTAGGCTCAACCATTTGCCTGGTGGATTCCACTTTAGGAATATTTTGTTCTATAGCAGTATTTCCATTCCTCTTTTTTCTTGCCCTTGCCACAAGCTTAAACAAGCTGCCTGGCAATCTAATAAACTTGCTCGGGCTAGTTATTGAATTTATTAATATATCTCCCAACTGATATCTAATAGAGTTAAGATGAACATTTGAAGCTCGATTTGCTGCCTGGACACGTTGTTCCAATTGCTTTTTCTCTGTGTGGGCATTAATTTTAAACGTGCTTAATTCTTTTTCCATTTCCTTAAGTTTATTAGTAAGATGGTTATTTTGTTGATCAAATTCATTATTCTCTAATATTTGTTTCTTCAAATTGCTAACTTCATTTTTTAATTCTAAATTGTTCTCGAACAGCTTATGCTTGTTCTCGGTTAGTTTCTTATTATCCTTTTGCAGTGACGTAATTTCATCTAATAGATGTCGGATATGAATTTGTATGGATTCAATATCATTGTTTTCAGAAGATGGAACACTTAATTGGCGACTGATTTCATTCAGTTTAATCACAAGCTGCTTATTATCTCTTTTAAGCTTTTCCTTTTCTTTCTTTGCCGTATTCAACTTAATGCTCTGTTCAATCCGCTCCATTTCCAGAGCAGTAATTAATTTTGAAGAAATTAATATATTTTGTTCATTAATAAATTCAATTAACTCTTTATACTCACTATGAACAAGTATTCCTAGGCCATTGAATCCCGAAAATAAAAAAAACTCAAACTCCATATCCGACTGGTCTATAAAATCTTCTACTGCAGTCAAAACGCCATTCTTCGGATTATTCTCATAAATGGCGTTGAATAAGTGTTCATTAATTCCATTCTCATCAGTTAAGGAATGACAAGTTGGACTAATACCTGCCTTTTTATAGGGCTGACGAAAAATTGGAGGGATGTTTTCTGGATTATAGTACAGATCCCTTCTTGCATAGGGCCAGCCAACATCATGAATAAAAACAATTGGGAAGTGTTCCTTGAAATTATGTTCAAGAATTTTCAACTCATTGAAGACCGTATACCAGTTATGATCCCCATCAATTAATATTGCTTCAAACGCATCTATGTTAGGAAGGACAGACAAGCTCAAATCTTTAAATAGCTTGAAACTAGCCCCGTATTTATCCATAAGTAAATTTTCATCGAATTTTGGAAAGGGATCAATGGCATACAATATACCATCTTTTTTTTGACAATACTCAGCTAATTTCCAAGTATTATCTCCATATAAACATCCAATTTCAACGATATTTGATACTTGCTGCTTTTCCAAGACTGGTTTAATTACGCTATCCCAGTATCTATGCATGAATTCTCTCCTCCAACTCAATCTTGATTCTTGAATTTCTCTAAAACTTCTACAGTTTCACCAATCATTTTAAGCTCGCCCTTTTCCAACCATAAGGTTCGATTGCACAATTTTTCAATCTCGCCAAGCGAGTGCGAAACAAAAAGCACCGTCGTACCCCCACCCAACAATTCCTGCATGCGAACTTGACACTTCTGTTGAAACTTAAAATCGCCTACAGATAATACTTCATCAACAATTAGAACATCCGGATTTATGCAGGTAGCTATTGAAAACCCCAGCCTTGCTTTCATACCTGAAGAGTAATTCTTAATAGGAACGTCAATAAACTCTCCCAACTCTGCAAATTCAATAATTGCAGCCTCTTGTTCTTTCATGAACTTATTAGAATGCCCAAGAAGAGAACCGTTCAGGTAGATGTTTTCTCTACCCGTTAGATGCTCGTCAAAGCCCGCTCCAAGCTCTATAAGAGGAGCCATTCTCCCGTTAACCTTAATACTCCCTACAGTAGGCTTCAGAATACCTGCTACAATTTTCAACAAGGTGCTTTTGCCTGCGCCATTCAATCCAATGACTCCCATGATTTCTCCCTTGTTAACTTGGAAAGAAACATTACTTAGTGCCTTGTATTCCTTATACTGCAGTTCCTGCTTAACCATCTTAACGAAGTATTCTTTTATGGAATCAACTTTTTCCTTGTACATCCGATAGGTCATTGAAATATCAGCCACATCTATTACTATATGATCACTATTCATAGTTTCCCTCGTATTTCCTCAAAGATATAATATAAAGTCGTTCTGTTTTTTCTGGAAAACAAAAAGTCCTAGTGCTAGCGACAACAATGATACTCCCATACATATCAAATGAGTGTTCAAATCGCCAAAATTTCCGTTCAATACGATATCTCGGAATAAGCTAATGTAGTAATACATAGGATTGGCCTCAATAATGGCCCTATATTTATCAGGAATAATATCAATCGGATAAATAATCGGGGTTAAGTACATCCATGCTGTAGTGACTACGCCATATAGATGATTTAAATCTTTAAAGAACACAGCATATGCCGATAACAAAAGTCCAAAACCAACAGCAAATACAAATAAGTATATTATAGGTATTGGAAAAAGGAGAACAGTCCAAGACCAGTCTATATTAGAAACCATCATAATCACGAATAGTATAATTAATGTAAAAGCTAAATTAATTAAAGAGAAAATAGATTTAGATAGCGGGAACAAGTACCTTGGTACGTAAATTTTCCTAATTAAAGCGGCATTCCCGTTAATCGCCCTCATTGCCGAACTTGTTGATTCTGAGAAAAAGTCAAACATCAGTTTCCCTGTTAACAGATATAAAATGTAGTTTGGAATATGGCGGTTAAACAATGTCGAAAAAACGATTGATAGCACCATTATCATTAACAGAGGATTCAGCAGGCTCCATAAAACACCAAGTCTCGACCTTCTGTATTTGAATTTAAAGTCTTTCTTCACTAATTCTTTAAGAAAATGCCTATACTTCAGAAAGTTATTAACGTAGCTTCTCATGAGCTTCTCATACCTCATCATTTCATTGAATAATCTATTGAAACTGGTCTCTACCATAGAACCTATGCTAAAATAATTACCGTATCTACAAGCAAAGGAGATTGTAACCTTGTCGAATCCAGTATACGGGAAAAAGGCCTCAGCGTCGAGAAATGGAGAGAAATTATCGGTTGCTGCATGGCTGTTAAAGATTGGTATTGTATTTCTGATGATCTGGGCGCCCTTTCAGGCCGGCTTATTCAACGGCCTCATTCTACAATTTGAGAAGCCCATCTACTGGTCTGTCATTATCGGCAGCTTCCTGCTGCTGATCTGGCTTGCCGCTTACTACAAAAATATTAAACTGGACGATCAGCGCAGTTGGACAGCCGCCTTTGTGCTGCTTGTGCCTATCACGTACCTGCTCTCGCTCCTATCAGCGGCTTCCCACTATTTTGCAATGAACATGGTACTTATCCAGTGCCTGTACGCCATCCTATTTATTATAGGCCTATATTTGCTGCAAAATAAACAAGGCAACCGCTTTGTCGAAATAACGACAATTACTGCCGCTTACATCATCGTTATGTTCGGTTTGCTGAATTGGCTTGGCCAAGGCAGAACCGTGTCAGCGCTCGTCGGGTGGTTTTCGAGCACGGTATATAATGGAGTGTATAACCAGGCTGTCTGGATTGACGCTAACGGTCCGCGGCTGGCATCGGTGTTCCAATATCCGAACACATATGCCGCCTTCCTGATGGCTTTCTTCTTTGTTGCGGTGTTCGCCATTACGCGTTCCCGGAAATGGTATGAGCAAGCGATCCATGGCTTCATGCTCGTACCGATGGCGCTTTCCATCCTGCTGACTCTATCACGCGGTGGTTTAGTTTTCCTTCCGGTCGTATTTATCGTACTTCTGCTATTCTTAAAACCGGCAAAGCAGGTTCTTTGGATTCTGTACTGTTTGATTTCCGGTATCGGCACACTGCTAATTGCGAAACCTGTAACTGAGTTAGGACAGCAATTTCACCAAGGTCTCATCCAGGATCCAGCCAAAGGCTGGGGTTACGTGTTGGCTGCATCCGTTATCGTTGCAGCTCTTGCCTGGCTGATCCAGCGTTTCCTGGCTCCTAAGCTGGAACAGCGCCTGAGCGGCTTGTCTGTGCGCAAGCTGTCTAACCTATGGCTGCCGATCGGCTCCATCGTAGCGGTTGTCATTATTGCAGCAGTTTTCCTTGGAACAAATGCCAAGCATCTATTGCCAGGTAATATCGGCGAGCGCCTCGAGAACATCAACTTCCAGCAGCACAGTGTGCTCGAGCGTCTAACCTTCTATAAAGATGCCCTTAAAGTCATGAAGGACTATCCCGTCATCGGTGCGGGCGGTGGTGCATGGGCTGCTCTATATGAAAAATACCAGAACAACCCTTATCTTAGCCGGCAGGCGCACAGCTTTGTTATGCAGTATTTAGTCGAAGTCGGGATTTTGGGCTTTGCGGTATTTATGGCTTTCATTCTGTTTATTTTCTACAAATATATTAAAGGTTATATTCGTTCATCAGAAGAACAGCGCGAATCTCATTTCATTTACTTCATCCTCGTATTCTCGTTGTTCATTCACAGCTTGATGGACTTCAATATGAGCTACATTTATATCGGTATTATCGTATTCCTGGGATTGGCCGGCATGGCGGCAGCGATGGATAATGAGCCCGTGAAGCGCCTAGCCTTGAAACCATCCGCAGCTCGCGGGTTGTATAGCGCAGTGGCGGTCATTGCTTCACTCGTACTCATCTTTACCTCGATTCGCTACATCCAAGCCAATGATGAAGTAACTAGAGGACGAGAACTCATGGGCACAAGCTCCGACTTCCAGGAGATCCAAGCACCGCTGGATCGTGCGCTTCAGAAACGTGCCCACCAGCCTGATGCTGTACTAAATATGTCCGTGCTTCTGAAAGCAGGATATGAACAGACACAGAATGAGACTTTCTATACGGCAAGCTATGATCTGTTAACGAATGCCTTGAAAAAGGAACCATTTAATAAGAACATCTATAACCAGCTTATCGCCCTGCACCAGCTAAAAGGAGAAGACGAGCAGGCGTATGCTATATATAGAGACAACGCAGACAAGTATGCCTGGGACATGAATTGGTATGATCAACTGATCTATCAATCCTATGAGCTCGGTTATCAGGCACTTGGCCAGGCTAATATCGCCGAAAAAGAGCAGTACTTCAAAACCGGGCTGAATGCTTACCAGCATGTGGTTGAGGGAGTCGAGCATTTAAAAACCCTCCCTCCGGGACAATTCCAAGGCGGAGAGTTCTACATCACACCGCAGATGACGTTAAGTGCCGGTAAAATGCAGTTTATGATGAATGAACCGGAGCAGGCAGCTGCTGTTCTGAAAAATGGCCTGACGGGAGACTTGCATGATTCAACCATGCAAGAAATCGCTGTCTGGTATTTGGCTGCATTGCAGAAAACCGGAGCAAGCGATCAGGCCGTTTACGACCAATTGATTCAAATTAACCCATCTGAACAGGAAACCATTACTCAGCTCGCAAAACTGCAATTCTAGGCATAAGAAAAACGACTATCGTCGTGATGGTTCAGCTTCATTGAAATTTTTATCAATTCTCTAATCTTAAGAAAAACGGCTTCTCGTTTAACGAGAGGCCGTTTTTGTTTGTTGGTTTCGGTCGATGATCTGCGCCATGTACTCCAGCAGCTGATCTCTCAACTCTTCGCTCTGCAAGGCATAGTGTATCGTCGTTTCAATGAATCCTAGCTTCTCGCCCACATCATGGCGGATTCCCTCAAAATTATAAGCAATGATTTGCTCATATTCTTTAAGCCTGGATATGGCGTCCGTTAACTGAATTTCGCCGCCTACGCCGACACGCTGCTCCTCCAATATGCCAAAGATAGCAGGGGTTAAAATATATCTTCCCATAATCGCCAAATTGGACGGCGACTTCTCCATTTCCGGCTTCTCGACTAGCTGATTAGCTATGTAAACACGATCTCCGATTTCCGTGCCATCCACGATGCCGTAACGCGACACTTCGCTCCATGGCACCGGCTGAACGCCTACGATGGATGATTTCTGCTCATTATATACTTCAATCATTTGTCTTAGGCAAGGCTTCTCTGATTCGACGATATCATCCCCGAGGAGCACAGCGAACGGCTCGTCTCCAATGAACTTTCTCGCGCACCAAATCGCGTGCCCCAAGCCCTTCGGCTCCTTCTGCCTAATATAGTGGATGTCTGCCATCTCGGAGGATTTACGAACCTCCTCCAGCAGCTTCCACTTGCCTTTCTCATGCAAATTAAATTCAAGCTCGAACGAATTATCAAAATGATCCTCAATAGCACGTTTGTTCTTGCCAGTTACAATGATAATATCCTCAATTCCTGAGGCTACTGCCTCCTCAACGATATATTGAATCGTCGGTTTATCCACAATCGGCAGCATTTCTTTAGGCATTGCCTTCGTTGCCGGCAAGAAGCGCGTTCCTAATCCTGCCGCAGGTATAATGGCTTTACGTATCTTCATCCCGAATCCCCTTCTAAATAAAGACCTGAAATAACATATGCCTATTATACACAAAAAATGGGCATGTACGCGACCAAACTGTAGCAGCCTGTATTATACCCGGGTTCTTGATCCAGAAAAAAGACGGTCCCCCTCGTTAGGCGAGGATCACCGTCTGCTGCTACATTATGCTGACTTTTCTGTCCAACTGGTCCGGGGCCCAATATTCTTCAGGCCAGATGGCTGCTGCTTTATTGGCACCAGATTTTGAATATAGAGAAGCGACGAGACTGTGATGGGCATTCATTCTTTTATAGGTGATGGGAAAATAGTGCCTAGGGGGAGACGGGGACTTTGATATGAGTATAGAAACCCGAGCACCTTCCAATGCTTACGTTACTATAAACTTTTATCTAGATGAAGATAACCATAGAGTGTTTGAACCAAAAACAGATACAAAGCAACTCCTTGGTTCAGTAGTTATTTTTAATGAATCCGCTGTTGTGAGATGGTAAGAACAAATTTCAAGGGAATATTTACTGCATAATTAGATGGTCGGCATAGCATCGGCCCCCATCTTTAATCTTCCATAACATTCGTTTCCGATACGTTCAGAGATCGCATCTAAGTCAATGATCTTACCTTTGTTCACAAGTAATTTGGATATTGACTGAATGTCAGCGAAGAACACTATTTTTTATCAATGACATTGCAATGTTCTGACAATCGGAAATCGGTAGGATCATTAACTTGCATTGAATTTAAATGTTTTGTATACAACTGAGCAACATTCTCGTAAAATTCGCGGTCTTCAGGGTGGCAATTTAAAACACGTTTTGCTAATTGGCATATTTCGATTCGTAAAGATAATAATCGCTCCATATAAGATTTTTGTTGTTCCATAATCATCCTCCAATCTTGTCCTCTATCTTTTAAAGTGAAGAGTAGTTTACGTTAAACAACCACATTTTTATATTCCTCCAATAAATAAACTAAATTAAAAAATGTTTATAAAGGTTGTTTTCAAAATTTAAATTCACACTTTAATAATATGAGAACGAGAGATCAGTGAAGATCAGTACTGGATGAACTGATTACACTGACATCCACACGTCTCCAATCTCATAATAAAATTAATAGGAGGAATTGTAATGGCGGCAGGAGCTTGTTTAACAAATAAAACAGGTTTAACTGAATTTGATGGGCTTGATAGTGTTGATATTTTAGCACGACTGATTTTTTCAGAGGCTGAAGGGGAGTCTCTGACAGGGAAAAGAGGAGTTTACCATGTCGTAGTGAACCGCAAAGCTAAAAACTCAACTGAGTTCGGCGGTAATACAATATCTGGTATAGCACTTAAGAGTGGAGCTTTTGATGGCATGACAACTAATAGGGCTCGTTGTCCTGATACTGATAGCACGGCTTGGAAGGACTCGCTAAGTATTGCGACTAATGGTGGTACCAATCCTATTGGTAAATGCCTATGGTTTAATGGAAACGATACGTATGCAGCGAAATCCAAAACAGAAAATAAGGTAGAGAAATATTCCTTTAACGGAAAAGACTACACGGAAGTTGTCGAAAAAGTAGTAATTGGTGGACATACCTTCTTCCGTCTAAGTGGATATTAATAGGTAGAATACGAAGAACAAAAAAGAATCAGCATTTAAGCTGATTCTTTTTTGTTTAGTTATTAACTTCCGTAATAACTAAATCTGCAGCATTTAGATCCTGATCATATTCAATTTTTACAGTTGCCACAACTAGCGAAGGGCTTACTGCCCCTAGGAGGGTAGCAGTAATTTTATTATCCTCGATTTCATACTTGATGTGGTTAATGTAACTCACTTCATCAAACCACAAACCCGCATCTTCCTCTTTAAAAATTTTTTCTACTACCTGTTGAGAATTAGCTTGGATATGAATGTTTACTATTCCATCTGATTTTTTTATTGTTGATTTTGTATTTTGATTCGTATAAGTAAGAGGATCTTCAATGTGTAACTCTGTTAAATCTTGTGATTTTAAAACATGTAGGTCTTGTACATTTATATCACTTCCAGTATAACGGGTAGTAATGATTACAATTTCATCTGTACCATCATCATTAATATCTAGTTTTTCAACCCTTGGATAGTACGTTGCATTGTTTGATGTTTGCCAATTAAAGCTTTGGGATTTATCTCGCATTTGTACAACAACTTCATTAAAGGAACCCTCTTTCTCATTGTTCCCTAATAATATCACATCTTCTAACTTTGCTATTTCTACACCTGTACGGTTACCTTCTTCTTCAGTCTTATACATATTAGAACCATCACCAGTATTTCCGCATCCAGCCAACAAAAATACCAATATTAATAAAACAGTTCCTTTTTTCACTGCTATCCCTCCGGAAGTTGATTTTATATAACAGTCTCACATATAATATACACATTTGGAATATATTAGTTGTGCCGTCACATAAATTCCCTTGAGTTTAATATTAGTCAATCATTAGTCCCTCCCCTGAATATAGCCAAGTTTTTAAGCATATAAAAAAGGAGTCCCCCTATACCTCGAAAGTGCTGGTAACAACCCAAACACGGAGATAATTGGACGAACTCCTATACATATCACGACACGATAGCCTATTTACTTTAGATATCACGATTTATAATTACCCTGTGTTTTTTGTAGAACTATAAAGAAAGTAGAGAAATCAGGGACTTGGGTTAAGTCATAAGATAAAATTTTTTTGATAAGTGTCACCATAATTTCTTGTTCAAGATCATCTCTGTTATTATGCTCTATCTTGTTCCGCGCACTTTTTATAACTGGTAATATAATTTTTATTACTTCATATACTGCCTCACGGTCGCCCTTTTGTGCCTGGAGGACCAGATCAAATAGTTCATCCATCATTACCCTCCCCACTCACTTTTTTATGAATTACCTCAATAAGTTTTGATATGGTTTGTGTTAAAAGCTCTAGTTTTTTTTCAAAGCGAAGAAGTAAATAACCTGTTAGTACAATCGGAAATCCTACCTGACTAATAGCTGTAAATATAAAAGCTAGGGGTTGATTATTTTCCATCAGGGTCACCCCCCTTCTGGATGATGAGTCGTAATCTTCGCAGTGCTGTATTTCTAGTTTTGCACACAGCTTGCTGTGAAATACCAAATAAGCGGGAAATTTCAACATCCTTGTAGCATAAAACATAGCTGTAGGTAATAATTTGTTGTTGTTTGCTGGTGAGGAGAGAAAAAGCCTTCGATAGATGATCATTGGTTATGGAATCTGGAAAAGTAGCGAGACTGCAATTTGGTATGTCGGAAGATTGAGTTGCATGTTTGCTAAGAAGTAATTCCCCGTAAGTTACAGACGTATCCTTATCTGATATCGGACTATCAAATATAAGCAGATTTCTTTTCTTCATTTTGTGGTTTTGCCTCATATGATCAATTGCACAATAATGCACAGTAGAAACCAAGTACTTCGTAAAACGAACTCTAAAAAAATACTTACGAAATTTATCGTTTAGTTCAGGTAAATATTTTTGTTCATGGTCTACTGCTTTTAGTAAAAGAACAATGTTCTCTTCATTTTGAAAAAAACTACTGACTATACCATTTGAAAATACAGCTGCATTTTTTCGATAATAATGATCAAAAGTTCTTTTTTGAGATTTAGTTAGAATCACTCAAAACACCCCCTGAATCCCCTTTATATTACTAAAGTGTAATAAAAGAACATTAAAACAACCTGTTGAACCATTAGTCCTTTGAATTGTCATAAAGTATATAAGTGTTGTCTCTCTGCATATTACCATTATGGTAATATTTAGTCAATAATAGCCCTATTAAATTACCTTAATGGCAATTTAATAGGGCTTGAACATAAAAAACTCAAGTATTTTTAAAACTAGGTTGTGAAACGCCTTCTATAAATACCTTTCTATTATGAGAGGGAAGATTGTGGACTTGCCATGGATTGTCCTCTCTTTTCCCAAAAACATAACGAAAAGAGGTAATCGAAATGGAAGAGTATGCAAAAGTTCTGCGATGGTCAACGGATGTGGGTGTATATGGGCTAAGAACTACCATTCAGCTTCCCAAGAGCGCAACTTTCGAGAAAAATGTAGGCTTCATCAACTTCTACTTGGGTGTCTTTGGCGCAAATGTCCATTACGAATGCGGACTATCCACCAAACCCGCAGAAGCAGCAAATGACAACTGGCACTGGTTCTGGAATACCGGATTTGCCAACGATGGGGGGCCTTGGATGATAAAGGGAGGATCGGTGGTGCCGATCGAACTATCCCTGAATTGCAACGGACAGCTGGAGTTCAAGGTTGCCGGCGAGGTCGTGAAGACCTTCCTGGCTGAGGATGAACCCTTCGGTGCATTGACTACTGCCAGGCTTGTTGTTGCCGCTTGTGATCAGAAATTCGAGATTGTGCCTGACCCGCTTCCGGAATGGACGACCCGCCACGACGCCGTCGTGTGCGATTGCTTCAGCTACAAGGACAGCAGCGGCACTTGGACGACGTTGTCGGCGGCGAATTCTTCTCCGCCGGAAGCTACGATATTCTGGCCGACGGGTTATGACCATACCGGAACGCCCGCCGACTATACCACAGCCATTTCTGCAGGTAAAATCATTGCCACGCTATAATTGTAGTAGATGTTTGGGGACGCTCATCGTAAGGTAGAGACTTCGCCATCTTGTAGCAAAACTTTGCTGCTGAGCGCAAGTCGTGAAGCATGAGAGTGAACTTGCAAGCACCCGGGCAGGACATAGAGTTAAAGTGAGGCAGGGGCCTAGATCTGACCTAGAACTGTGGCACGAGGCGAGGCACACGTGAGACCTCGGACGTGACATTGAGACGAAGCATTGAGATACGACACCGGGGCACAACAGCAAGACGTGACTCCTAGGGAGATGCGACACCAAGGCTTAGACCCTGATGGTGACCGTGATCCTGACCTTGACCGCGGCTTCTAACGAATCTCACAATTACTATTCGGTTAAAATAAGCTCTTGAGAAAATGTAACGGTTGCAGGTAACGTTATTTTATACTTTCACTGCCCCAAACAGCAGATAAACCGTAAATAGAGTCGATGATAACCGTTAAATTCAAAATAATCGCAAATATGTACAAATAACGTGGCTGAGATTCGTTAGACCGCTGACAGGCGGTCGCCTCCTTCGAAGTGCATGTGGGATAAGCCCACACAGGGAACACCTGGCCTTATCACTGCAGAACTTGCTTAATAAGTTCCAGCGACAAGAACAGACGAAAGCTCCAAAATTTCTACTTTTTACCAACTCTAAAAGCCCCTCCTCCGCTTAATTTCGAAGCGTCAGAGGGGCTTTGGTTAGTTATTTCCTATAGATCGGTCGGCTAGCTTGCCCTTCGTCGTGCACTTGGCTTGAGCCGCCCAGTTTACTTTAGTTGGTTTATTCAATTCGTCGCTTCACGTAGTTGGCTGGTTAACTTCAGCCAGCTTACTTGATCAGCTGTCCACGCGTCACGCCGAGCTGGTTCGTCGCCTTGAGCGTCTTCCATACCTGGGTGCCGCTAATTTCACCGCGTAGGGCTTGGGTGTAGAGACGGATGACCTCATGCACCTTCTCCGGCGTTTCCTCCAAGAATTCGACACGATAGCTCCGTACCCCAAGCTCCAGGAAGTTCCGCAAATATTCCGCACCCGACTGCTCGATCGCATTATATACCGTATTGCGGCAGCCTTCATCAACACGAACCGGATGGGACATGCCGATACGGTCCTGCAGGGATGCTCTATGCTGCTCGCATGGGCGGCCGCAGTTCGTATAGTCCGTACCCTCGCTCAGGAAGGTGCAGTAGACGCAATGCTCCGTATGGAACATCGGCAAGTGCTGGTGAATGACGATCTCCATATTACCAGCCAGGCTCTGGCTGTTGCCCAGCAAATCCACCATCTGCTGGATGTTGAGATCGTAGGATGGCGTAACGATATCGCAGCCGGTCTCCAGAAACAGCTCCACGGTCTTGTGGTTGGCAATATTCAGCGAGAAGTCGCCGATCAGTTGCGGATGCTTCGCGTCCGGATTCTCCTGCCGGTGGCGCAAATAATAGTACAGCGCCCCGGTGTTGCGCACCAGCACCGCATCGGGCTCAAGCCGCAGGATGTTGTTATGGTAGCCGTTCTCGCCCGGCATATGGATGCGCGGCGTCGCGAGCGCGATTCGTTTGCCAGCAGCCCGAACGGCTTCCACCGCTGCCGGAAACTGCTTGATGAATTCAAAGTCGGCGTAGATCATCCCTACGCCGGCCTCCAGCGCAGCCTGCACCTGCGGCAGGCTGCGGCACAGCGCGGTGAGCTCCGCTTCACCGCGCAAGGCGCGGCGCGCGGCCAAGCCCGCGCCGCCTACGGGCGCACCCGCTGCGCGTGGTGCGCCAGCGCCCGCCGCGCCCAGCACAGCTGTGGCGGCGGTGGCGGCGTCCGCCCGTTTCACGTAAACGGGCGGCTTTGGCCGTTCGCCGGCGAGCAGCTCCACTGCGCGCCGGCGGATGCTGTTCAGCTCTCGCATCGGCAGGATCACATCGCCATGCAGCGATGCATCCAGCTGTTCGAGCTGAAACAGCGTGCCGCCGAGACGGCCGAACTGCTCTTCGAGCAGGGCGCCGTCCATCGGCCGCTTTTGCGCCGTCTCGAGCAGCAGCTCGGAGTCGACGCGCACCGTTGTTCCCTTCTGCACATCCGTCCAGAAGGTCGCCAGCGGCTCGCCAGCCCGCCCTGCAGCGCGGACATGCACCGGGAATACCCGGTATGGCTTGTCCGTCTCGAACGTCTGGCGCAGTCTTTTATCCAGCGCGGGATCGCTCGTCTTCCAAATGCGGTCGCCGACGTGAACCTTGCGCAGATCGACGTCATTGCGTCCCGGTATGATATCGACGATCCACTTCTCGTCCGCTTCGCCTTCCAGCCTCACACCTTTGCGGCGCAAATCATAGACACGTCCGCCTTCTTCTTTTTTCGTCGGATCCCCGGCATCGAAGACAATCCCGTCTCCGCGCTTCACAGGAGCCTCCAGGCGGCAGACCACGCCGTCGCGCAGCACCTGCTCCACCCGGCCCAAATACACGCCCCGGCTCTTCGGAAACGTACCCTCCACGAGCTTCTTATTGTTCGTGCCCTCCAGGAATCCATGCGTAAAGCCCCGCGAGAAGCTCTGCTGCAGCTCCCGAACCTCCTCCTTCGACGGCCGGGCATCCTCCCCGTCAAAATAACGGTCAATCGCCTTGCGGTATTTGCTCACAACGTTAGCTACGTATTCCGGGCTTTTTAAGCGCCCTTCGATTTTAAAAGACGTCACACCCGCCTCGATCAGCTCCGGCATCAAATCAATCGCTGCCAGGTCTTTGGGAGACAATAAATACGCCACATCCCCCATCGGCTTCTGCTCCCCGTCCACGATCAGGTCATACGGGAGACGACAGGCCTGAGCGCATTCCCCCCGGTTCGCGGAGCGCCCGCCCCACATCTCCGAGGTCAGGCATTGTCCCGAATACGATACGCAAAGCGCCCCGTGAACAAACACTTCCATCGGCAGCTTTGCCTGTTCTCCGATTTTCTGGATTTGCTTCAAATTGTTCTCGCGGCCCAGCACGACACGTTCCATATTCCATGGCTTCGTGAACTCGACTGCTTCCGGCGAAGTAATCGTCATCTGGGTCGAGCCGTGAATCGGAAAGTCCGGCGACATTTCGCGAATCATTTTGACCAGTCCCAAATCCTGCACGATCACCGCGTCTACGCCCGCATCGATGCAGGCCTCGATCAACTCCGCCGCATCCCGCAGCTCATCCTCGAATACGAGAATATTAAAAGTCAGGAATCCCTTAACCCCGTAGCTGTGCAAAAAGGCCATAATCTCCGGAAGCTCGTCCATGCGAAAATTGTTCGCCCGGGCTCTGGCGTTGAATTTCTCGACTCCAAAAAAAATCGCGTCCGCCCCATTCGCCACCGCGGCCCGCATACAGTCCCAATCGCCCGCCGGCGCCAAGAGTTCCACGTCCTGCCGCGTTAATGTTGTGCTGCTCATATATTCCTCCCCGAGCGGCCGAGCGGCCCTCGTATATTGATTTCCCTTAAATTTAAATTGAAACGACGATAACTTATTTATTTTATCAGACATTCCCTGCAGACTCTAGCTTTAATCCCTTCCAAAGGATGAACTTCTTTCGTATAGCTTGAGATCAAATTATGACATAATATAAACATCTTATTAAATAGAATTGACCAATCATCAAATATTGTTTATATTTGTAATATACTAGAAATCAAAGAATAAAAAGACATATTTCGAAGACAAGGGCCTTTCCATTTTCTAAACACTTACAGTTTGACAAGAAATACTGAAGAAGGATGATTTGCATGAGCTATACATCTTCAGTTCTCCAGCATATCGTCGATTTCATGAACCAGGAAAATATGAATCTAAGGAAATTAGCAAGTAGCTCCAATATTAACGCAGGCACACTGAGTTCCATATTAAATAAAAACAAAACATTAACAGTAGATCATTTGGATCGCCTTACAAGGGTCATGAATTACCCTGAGGGATATTTTTACGAGCAATATATTAAAGACCATTTGAGCCAAAACATTCCCAACTGGCGAAGATTCAAGCCGTTCTTATACCGCTGTGCAGACCTCGATAAATTGGACTGTATAAAGCAAGTGATCAGCTTGTTAATGGATAATCTGATGTACTCTCCCCTTCTATTCGAAGTAGCGGAAGACCTTTACCAGCAGAACAAGCGCAAAGCAGCAGAACTATTGTTTGAAAATGTGGCATTAAGCGAGAAGCATCAGCATTCAGAACGGCTCGCCTTCTGCCAATATCGACTATTTTCAATCCGCTTGGGAAGCAATCAAGAGGATAATTATAAAGCAGCTATTCTGTTCGAGCCCTATGTAGAAAGATTGGATGAACTTGTTCAATTAGATGCTTTGAGAGACTTAGGAAATGTATACCGTTTTTTACACCAGTGGGATAAAGTAGAAATGATAGCAAACAGACTGGGTTATTTGGCCAGAACTTTATACTTCACGGCGCGACCTGTGAAGATTCAAGAAAAATCTAAACCTAGCAGGCCGCTGTTTACATATATAGCATTGGCCAACTTATTTCACGCTGATGTTTGTGATGCACGAAGAGATTATAAGCAGGCACTACACTATACCTCCTACTATGCTGATTTTAGCTGGGTTAAAGAAGATGATGAGAACACCCGGCACTGGAAAGGTGTCTTTCTGGAATGGGCAAAGGCCAATACATATGTGATTAAGCTAATGTGTGGTGATACCAGTGTACTCCCAGAGTACGTTGCATATATCGAAAAAGAACAAGATGAACTTATCCCAGCTTTATTTAATATTATGGAAGCAGCTAATCAATACCATTTCAATGTAGATCATATTCTTAAGCATTTTGAGTCTGAACTTGCAGCTTATGTGAATAAGGACAAGACTGTTGATATCAACAAAAACCATTATAGCGAAAACCTTTTGTCTCTATTATTACACAATTTAGCTTACTATTATCTTAAGAAGGAAATTTACACCGCGGGGTTCGTGAATTTGCTAAAAGGACTTGAAAAATCCTCCTATATAAATAACAAAAAGTGTATGCTTAAATGTATGGGATTATTCGAACGATATAGAGATATGGCATCCCAAGAAACCTTGCTAAAATATAAAACTATAGTAAAAGGAGTTTATGAGAATGAAGAAAAAAATCCTGTTACTTCTTTTGACAGCTAGCTTTGCATTTACTTTATTTATTCCTACCCAATACTCATCAGACAGTAAAATAACGAGCAATTCAGCACTGCACGGAACGTAGAGTTGAATCCTGACCCTAATAGTTCATCTCAGTTACATTAGTAAATTGCATCAAATAACCCATCGTTAGGAACAAATCCTATGCGATGGGTTTCCTTATTCTTAGCTTACATAAAAATAATATAGTCTATACCATTGGCTCCGGTAGAATACAGGAGTCTTTTTCTCTTCCACCCGAAAAATCGTACCCGAAATTCGAGACCTACCCAAACCGGCAAAATTAGGACTATATTAAGGCTGAATGTCCACTTTGACTACCTCAACTTCAACCGAAAGGTGTGAGCAAGCAATGTACAGAGACGATGGACGGGTAAAAGGCTACTTGCGTGCCGAAGGCCAGCGAATTGTGAACGGAGACGGGCAGGAGCTGCTGCTGCGCGGCGTGGGGCTGGGAAACTGGCTGCTGCCGGAAGGTTATATGTGGAAGTTCCCGCCGACCAACGCCGATCGGCCAAGACGAATCGAGAAGCTCGTCACGGACTTGATCGGGGAAGCCGCTGCCAAGGAGTTTTGGGTTACATTTCGCGAACGGTTTATAACCGAGGATGACGTGCGCCAAATCGCTGCGGAGGGCTTGAACTCCATTCGACTGCCAATCAATGCGCGCTGGCTGTTGGAGGAGGGCGATCCTGTAAGATTCAACCCGGATACCCTCGCTTTAATTGATCGTTTTATTGGCTGGTGCAAAAAATACAGCCTGTACGTCATCCTTGATCTGCACGGAGCACCAGGCGGGCAAACGGGAGCGAATATCGACGACTCCGAACATGATCAGCCGGAGCTGTTCACTAACGAGGATTACTGGCGGCGTACCGTCGAGCTGTGGAGAATGCTAGCCGACCGTTATAAGGATGAATGGATCGTCGGCGGCTACGATCTGCTGAACGAGCCGCTTCCGGAATGGTTCAACATGCATAACGGCAAGCTCATGCCGCTCTACAAGGAAATCACCGCCGCGATCCGCGAGGTCGACGACAAGCATATGATTATCATTGAAGGCGCCCATTGGGCAACCGACTGGTCGATGTTTACCGCCGAAGATATGTTCGACGACAATCTTTTGCTGCAATTCCACAAGTACTGGAGCAGTCCTGACCAAGAAGGAATCGCCCCCTATTTAGAGAAGCGGGAAATGCTGAACATGCCTATATACATGGGTGAAGGCGGTGAGAACAGCTTGGGCTGGTATGCTGGAGCCTTTGGTTTATATGAGGATCATCATATTTCATGGAACTTCTGGACCTGGAAAAAACTCGACACAGTTAACTCCCCTTGCTCCATCCGCCGGCCACATCACTGGGATCTTATTTTGAACTATGTGGATGGCAGCGGCGAGAAACCAGATCAAGCAGCTTCAGCAGCCATCCTTAACGAATACCTGGACAACATTCTGCTTGGCAACTGCGACTATCTCCCAGGCGTGCTGCGAGCCGTTCAGCGTAAGCTGCCGCTTCGCATGCCTGCCGAGCATTATGGTCATCGGGGCCAAAACATTAGCTGGGGCGCCACCGCTGACAGCGAAAGAGAGCAAGCTGGCCTGCAAGCTTTAACGTCCAAGGAGCAGCCTAACGTATTTCGTCCAGATGACGGCATCCACGTCGGGTTCCTCATGGCCCAGGATGGTACGCCAAATTATCATTTGAAGCCGGAAGAGGAATGGAACGAAGAGCATCGCCTCTGCGTGACACTTACTGCGGGAGATTGGGTCGCATACCCGTTCTTGTGTGAGTCTCCCGCCGCTTACACGCTGCAAATCAAGCTGCGCGCCTTGACCGAGAGTGCTGACAAGGGTACTCACGAGGGTATCGACGAGATTGCTGAACTCGTTGTGCATACGGATCGTTATAGGCACCAGACCATCAACGTGTCCTCACAAGATTGGAGCATCATCTCGGCGGGGCAGCAAACGATATCCTCCAGCGGAGAGTTCGATTTAAAAATAGAGGTCATAAGCGGCACTATCGTCATCGATTGGCTGGAATGGCTGCCGGTCGGTCAATGATTTCTAAAACCTCGAGACGAATCGTTCACCATCTCGCCAGCGACAATGACTGATTACTGCTGATCACAAGCGGCAGGCAAACTGTGATTCTGAACCTGCAAGCCCCGAGACCGAGGCCGAGATTTCTAACGAATCTCACAACCGCTATTTGTAGAAAAATCACCCCTTTCAAAATGTAACGAATCCAGGGTACGTTATTTCAGTCTATTACCGCTCCAAACAGCAGTTAAACCGCAAATAGCGTGGCTGACATTCGTTAGATTCAGAATCAACGCTAATATGTACAAATAACGTGAATGAGATTCGTTAGACTCGGGGTATCGGAGGTATCAGGCGAACGGGCTACCAGGTAACGGGTTAACGGGGTATTGGGCTACGGGCTACGGGGTAACGGACTTACGGACTTATGGACTTACGAACTTACGGATTTACGGATTTATAGACTAACGGACAACGCTAACCTGCGAATGCTTCCTTCCACTTGCCAAACACACACAAACGGCGTCCCTGCCGTTTGTGTGTGTTATTTATGAACCCACGGGTACCGACTTCCATAATTCTCATCTCACATGAAATTGAAAAAACACCCTGTTCCCGTAACGAAACAAAGTGTCTTCTGCTCATTTTGTATTTATTTAAACCAGCCGCTAATCATCACAGCATCCGATGCCAGGAAAACGAGCAAACTTACGATGCCGAAACCGATTGCAAACAAATTCTTCTTCGGACGAGCGACCATCAGCCGAACCACGCCGATAAAAATAATTACTGTAAACAGCAGCATAAAAATATCGAACCCGTTGAAGTTTGATGTATTCTCTGCCGCTTCTGCGAGCAGTCGCATGCCGTAACCCCCTTCTTAAAAATCACGTATATACACATCTCCCTATATGTTATCTTCCCCAGGGTTTGGATGCAAGGGGAACAGCAAATAAAAAATGAATTTGTCACAATTTAGACAATATTTTGGCGTGGTTTACTGAATTAAAGTAACCACTTTCCTTGACTTTCACAGTTTAGACAAAAGAAAAGCCCCCTAAACCACTTAAAGTGATTCAGAGGGTCATTCCATATAACTCTATGCTGTGCTCCTGCCAATCTCTTCGGCTATCGCTGATCAGCCTTGAAGCTGCAGCTCCCGGGTTCGCTTCGTATCGCGCTCCAGGATCGGCTTCAGGTAACGCCCCGTATAGGATTGCTCATTCTTGGCGAGCTCCTCCGGCGTGCCTGTGCCGATAATGGTACCGCCGCCGCTGCCCCCCTCGGGGCCTAGATCGATAAGATAATCCGCCGTCTTGATCACGTCGAGATTATGTTCGATCACAAGCACGGTTTCGCCAGAATCAACCAACCGGTGCAGCACCTTGAGCAGGCGGTCGATGTCATCGACATGCAGCCCGGTCGTCGGCTCGTCCAAAATGTAGATCGTCTTGCCCGTGCTCCGGCGATACAGCTCGGAAGCCAGCTTCACCCGCTGGGCTTCCCCGCCGGACAGCGTCGTCGCCGGCTGGCCCAGCTTGATGTAGCCAAGCCCAACATCAAGCAGAGTCTCCAGCTTGCGGTGAATCTTCGGAATGTTCTGGAAGAAGTCCGTTGCCACTTCTACCGTCATTTCCAGCACGTCCGCAATGCTCTTGCCTTTGTACTTCACTTCAAGCGTCTCGCGATTGTATCGTTTTCCTTTACATACTTCACAAGGCACGTACACATCCGGAAGGAAGTGCATCTCGATCTTGATAATCCCGTCTCCGCGGCACGCCTCACAGCGCCCTCCCTTAATGTTGAAGCTGAAGCGCCCCTTCTTGTAGCCGCGAACCTTTGCTTCCGTCGTTTGGGAGAACAGATCGCGAATATCATCAAATACGCCTGTATACGTTGCCGGGTTCGACCGCGGCGTGCGGCCGATCGGCGACTGGTCAATATCAACGACCTTCTCGACATGCTCCAGCCCTTTGATTTCCCGGTATTGACCCGGACGTACCTTAGCGCGATTCAAATCGCGGGCGAGCGTTTTATATAAAATTTCATTTACGAGCGTCGATTTCCCCGATCCAGACACACCCGTCACGGCGCTGAACACACCAATTGGGAATTTCACGTTAATATTCTTAAGATTATTCTCCTTGGCGCCCTTGATTTCCAACCAGCGGCCGTTCGGCTTCCGGCGCTCCGTATTAACCGGAATAAACCTCTTGCCGCTCAAGTATTGGCCGGTCAGAGAGTTCGGATCGTCCATTACCTCCTGCGGCGTCCCTTGAGCGACAACCTGTCCGCCATGCATGCCGGCGCCAGGGCCGATATCGATAATGTAATCAGCAGCCATCATTGTGTCCTCGTCATGCTCCACGACAATCAGCGTGTTGCCTAGATCGCGCATATGGGCCAACGTAGAAATGAGCCGGTCGTTGTCTCTCTGATGCAGCCCGATGCTCGGCTCGTCCAGAATATAAAGTACCCCCATCAGGCTCGACCCGATCTGCGTAGCAAGTCTGATGCGCTGGGCTTCGCCTCCGGACAACGTTCCCGCTGCGCGGCTCATTGTCAAATAGTCGAGGCCGACATTGACCAGGAAGCCGAGACGGCTGTTGATTTCCTTGAGAATCATATGGGCAATCGTCGTCTCTTTCTCGCTTAAGCTCAGATTATCAAAGAAAGCCCGTGCCTCTCCAATCGACAGACTGGTCACATAAGCCATGTTCCGTTCATTGATCGTTACTGCCAGGCTCTCCTTCTTCAAACGATGTCCCTTGCAAGTCCCGCACGGCTTGGAGCCCATGAATTCCTCAATAAACTCGCGAATGCCTTCGGAAGACGTCTCCCGGTAACGGCGCTCCAAATTGTGTACGATTCCTTCAAACGTGACAAAGGCGTCCTTGCTCATGCCGAAGTCGTTCGTATAACGGAAACGGACTTTGGTGCTGCCCGTGCCGTAGAGCAGCGTATCCATCTGCTCCTTATTCAGCTCGCTGACCGGCACGTCCTGCGGAATATCGTAATGCTCGCACACTGATTTGAGAAATTGCGGATAATAGTTCGACGTGCTTCCCGCCCAAGCCTCGAACGCGCCTTCTTCAATGCTCTTGTTCGGATTCGGTATGAGCAGATCGGGGTCAATAATCATCTTCGCCCCAAGCCCGTCACATTCCGGACAGGCGCCGAACGGACTGTTAAAGGAGAACATCCGCGGAGACAGCTCCTCAATGCTGAAACCGCAGATCGGGCAGGCAAAATTCGAGCTGAACCGCAGCTCCTCCTGGCCGATGATGTCGACGAGCAGCTGTCCCCCAGACATTTTCAGAGCCGTCTCGATCGAATCCGCCAGCCTGCTTCGCACGTCCTCCTTAATGACGATCCGGTCCACGATCACCTCGATCGAATGCTTCTTATTTTTCTCCAGCTCAATATTTTCGGACAGGTCACGCTGCTCACCGTCGACTCGCACCCGTACGAAGCCCTGCTTGGCGATTTCCGTGAACAAGCTTTTATGCTCGCCCTTCTTGCCAGAAATGACGGGCGACAAAATCTGCAGCCTCGTTCTCTCCGGATATTGCATAATCCGGTCCACCATCTGCTCTACGGTTTGCGAGGTAATTTCGATGCCGTGTTCGGGACAATGGGGATGTCCAACCCTGGCGAATAATAAGCGCAAATAGTCGTAAATTTCCGTCACGGTACCTACCGTGGAGCGCGGGTTCCGGCTCGTCGTCTTCTGGTCGATTGAAATCGCCGGGGACAAGCCTTCGATGGAATCCACATCCGGTTTCTCCATCTGCCCCAAAAATTGGCGCGCATAGGCGGAAAGGGATTCTACATAGCGGCGCTGTCCTTCCGCATAAATCGTGTCGAATGCCAATGAGGATTTTCCTGATCCGCTGAGCCCGGTTAGCACCACGAACTTGTCGCGCGGAATCGTAATATCTATATTTTTTAAATTGTGCGCCCTGGCGCCTTTAATGACTATATTCTCAATGGCCAATAGATTTCATCTCCTTGATACTAGCTTAAAATATATTACTCCGCCTTGAGCTCGAGAATAGCGTCGCGCAGCTCTGCGGCGCGTTCGAATTGCAGGTTCTTCGCCGCTTCCTTCATCTCCGCCTCCAGGCGTCCGATCATCGCCTCGCGATCGCGCTTGGACATCTTGCCTTTGCCTACGTCGGCCAGGTACTCGCTCTTGCTCTCGGCCACACGCGTCGCCTCGATGACATCACGCACCTTCTTGCGAATCGTCTGCGGTGTGATGCCATGCTTCTCATTATAGGCGATCTGAATCGCACGGCGGCGTTCCGTCTCCTTGATCGCTTTGTCCATCGACTCCGTAATCTGGTCGGCGTACATGAGCACGCGTCCCTCGGAGTTCCGGGCAGCACGACCAATCGTCTGGATCAAAGAGCGCTCCGAGCGAAGGAAGCCTTCCTTATCCGCATCCAGTATCGCTACTAGCGACACCTCAGGCAGGTCGAGCCCTTCCCGCAGCAGGTTGATGCCGACAAGCACATGGAAGGTGCCCAGCCGCAGATCCCGCAGGATGCTCATCCGCTCCAGCGTCTTGATGTCGGAATGCAGATAGCGCACCTTAATGCCGATTTCTTTTAAATAATCCGTCAGATCCTCGGCCATCTTCTTCGTAAGCGTCGTGACCAGCACCCGCTCATCCTTCTCCAGCCGATCCTGGATCTCGCCGATCAGATCGTCGATTTGCCCCTTCGTCGGACGGACCTCAATGATCGGGTCAAGCAGCCCGGTCGGGCGGATGATTTGCTCCACCATTTTATCCGTATGCTCAATCTCGTAAGGGCCTGGCGTCGCAGACACATAAATCAGCTGATTCGCCTTCTCCTCGAACTCCTCGAATTTCAGCGGACGGTTATCCAGCGCCGAAGGCAGCCGGAACCCATGCTCAACAAGCACTGTTTTCCGCGCCTGGTCACCGTTGTACATCGCCCTGATCTGCGGCAAGGTAACGTGCGACTCATCCACCACGATCAGCAAATCGTCCGGGAAATAATCCAGCAAAGTATATGGGGTAGCCCCGCGCTCCCGGAAAGTCAGCGGTCCCGAGTAGTTCTCGATCCCCGAGCAAAAGCCGACTTCCTTCATCATTTCAATATCGTAACGCGTACGCTGCTCCAGGCGCTGTGCTTCCAGCAGCTTGCCCTGCGAGCGGAACAGCTCGAGCTGCTCCTCCAATTCCCGTTCGATATTCTGGATCGCAATGCGCATCGTCTCTTCCTGGGTAACGAAGTGAGAGGCCGGGAAAATAGCCACATGCTCGCGTTCTCCCACCAATTCCCCGGTCAGCACATCGATTTCCGTGATCCGCTCGATCTCATCCCCGAAGAACTCGATCCGCACCGCCTGCTCCCCTTTGGAAGCCGGGAAGATCTCCAGGACATCGCCGCGCACCCGAAACGTGCCCCGCACGAAGTTGATATCGTTCCGCTGATACTGAATATCCACCAGCCGGCTCAATATCTGATTGCGCGGCCGCTCCATGCCAACCCGCAAAGAAAGGACGAGATCGCGGTACTCCATTGGCGAACCGAGACCGTATATGCAGGACACACTGGCTACGATGATGACATCGCGCCGTTCGAACAGCGAGCTCGTCGCCGAGTGTCTAAGCTTGTCGATCTCTTCGTTAATGCTGGAGTCTTTTTCAATATAGGTGTCGGAGGATGGGATATAGGCTTCAGGCTGATAGTAGTCATAGTAACTAACGAAGTAATCTACGGAGTTGTTCGGAAAAAAATCTTTGAACTCGCTCGCAAGCTGAGCTGCCAGCGTCTTGTTATGGGCGATCACAAGCGTCGGGCGACCGAGTCTGGCGATCGTATGGGCAATCGTGAACGTCTTCCCGGTGCCCGTCGCGCCGAGCAGCGTCTGATGGCGCTTGCCTTGCTTAACACCCTCTACCAGCTGGTCGATAGCCGACGGCTGGTCGCCCTGGGGAGAGAAATCGGAAACAATCTCGAATTTATTGTTGCTAAAGACAATATCACTCATTGTCCAACATCACCCTTATCGTCTAAAATGAAATACTAGGGAATGAAAATATCTTCATTATTTCCAAAAAGGAGGACAAAAGCCTCCTTATAATATTAACCCAAATCTATATACTTAAGAAAAGAATACGTAAATGACAAGCCAAATGTTCTCAGAACCCGAATTCCCAATTCCACAATTACGCAAAATAGGAATGGGTGTTCCCATGTCATTATACCTTTTTCATCCTCTGGATGCAATCGGTAAGTATAGGATAGGAGCTGTCGACAAATCTATGGATATCGCAACAATTATCGGCATTATCATTGGACTGGCCGCCTTGATCGGCGGATTTTTATGGGAGGGCGGGGAGGTCGGTGGCCTCATGCAGCTTACGGCTGCTCTGATCGTTTTCGGCGGCACGTTTGCCGCGGTTATGATCAGCTTCCCTCTGCGCAGATTAAAGACGATTCCCCGGGCTTTGAAGCTCGCTTTTACATCCGCGAACGCGAGCGCGGGGCAACTGGTTGAAGACATCGTCGATATGGCTATGACGGCGAGACGCGAAGGCGTTCTCTCCCTGGAGAAGAAAATTATCGATCATTCCGACGCCTATTTGCGCGAAGGGATTCAGCTTGTCGTTGACGGCACGGACCGGGAAATGGTGCAGCAGATTATGGAATACGAAATGGATGCGACCCAACAGAAGTACGAAAGCTATGCCAAAATATTCGAATCCGCCGGCGGTTATGCCCCGACGATGGGGATCATTGGCACGGTCATGGGGCTCATCCATGTCCTGGGCAGTCTGACGGAGCCTACGGCACTCGGCCCTTCGATCGCCTTGGCTTTTACAGCTACACTTTACGGGGTCGCCAGCGCCAACCTCATCTTCCTGCCGATCGCCTCCAAGATCAAAGCTCGCGGAGAAGACGATATCAGCCGCATGGAAATGATCCTGGAAGGCGTATTGTCCGTGCAAAATGGAGATCATCCGCTGCTCGTACGGCGGAAAATGGAGTCCTTCTTGGCCGGTATCAACGACGGCCTGCCAGCTTCTGCGCCTTCAGCTTCTGCTTCGTCTTCGTCCAGGTCTTCATCATCAACTTCCTTTATGGAGAATGACCTATGAGGCAGCGCAACAACAGACAACGCCGAAGAGAAGGAGCAGAGACCAAGGACCGCTGGCTGATTACTTATGCCGACCTGATCACACTGCTGCTGATTTTCTTTGTGATTATGTATGCCATGAGCCGCCTTGATATTGAAAAATATGAAGAGGTGACCGCTTCACTGCAGCAGACGTTCAAAAGCGGGGACTCGGTTCTGGAAAATGGCAGCGGGATTCTCGGCTCGGCCGACCGCTTCACGCATCGCAACCCTCCATCCGAAGGAGAGCTCGGTACGAATCAGAAGGGAAACAACGGCAAGGACGCTCAGGGCCCCGATCAAAACCAAGGCAGCGACCCGACGCTGGGAGCATCCCCGCAAGGACCGCTTACAGAGCGTGAGCTCGCCTTCCGCAAGCAGGAGGAGGAGCTGCTCAATTTAATGAAAATGATCGAAGCTTATATAAAAGATAACGGACTGGAGGATCAAATCACGGTAGCCGATCTGCCCAAGGGCATCTCCATCACATTAAGCGATCGCTTCCTGTTCGACGTAGGCAAAGCCGAACTCAAGGAAGGCTCAGCCAAAACGTTGGCCAAGCTCGCCAGCCTGTTCGGCACGCTTGACACGGTCATCAGCATCGAAGGGCACACGGACAATCTGCCGATCGTCCATGCCTCGAAATACAAGGATAACTGGGAGTTGTCTGGAGCCAGAGCCTTGTCCGTGCTTCGCTATTTCGTCGACACAGAGAAGCTCGACCCGAACGGGTTTCAATATGCCGGATATGCGGACACCCGTCCCGATGCCGACAACTCCACCGAAGCCGGGCGCCAGAAAAATCGCCGCGTCGAAATCACTGTGCTGCGCCAGCTACAGCAATAGTTAGCTTAGCTTGTTCATTTCATATGACTTTCCTTCGCACCGCGTGCACATCATATTGCTCGCGGTGCGTTTTTTTGTTTATATCCTAACTCGAGCAACGCAAGCACAGAACGACCGAGCTAATAAACAGCTAGCGACTCTCGGCAATCCTCGTGATATCCCGCCTTTCGGCTGTTGGCATTGGGGTTTGTTAGAAAATTGCCGGGCGTTGGTGACTGCCGTCCAGCCCTTTGGTTTTACTCGGTCAATTTTAAACTAAATGTATTTTATACAGCTAGATAAGCTTTTTTAAAGAAAATACTTGCGCTAAGTGTAAAACATGCAGCTAGTTTACCCGAATAAAGCTAACTCGTCGAAATTGCTTAAAACTAAATGCAGTTTTTGCAGTTAGTTCCCTCTAACACGGTCAAAATCGATGAACTAACTGCATGAAATACATCTAGTTACCTCATCGTGGCCATTTAGTCATAATCAGTAGACTAGTTTATTAGAGTGAAAGACTCCACTTTTTTTAGGGGACCGGGCCGCTTTTGCATCATTTTCGCCTAATATGTACCTCAATAAGATAAAATCCTGTATTTTCGCAGTTTTATTGGAACTCGCAACTTGCAAACGACCCTGATCTTCCCCAAGACGAGACTTATTGAAAATACCAGCTGTTAAATCGACAAGCAATCCATTTCCCGCATAAAACGCACACACTAAAAAAGGCAGTTCAAGAGGAATGCCTCTGAACTGCCCTTTGCAGCTTCTATCCAGTCTTCAAGTCTACAACCCTACAAGCCTTATCTAAGCCTTATCAGTCTATAGACCAGATAAGCTCTTCAAGCCACTAACCTGATAAGCCAAGCCTCATAAGCCCAACAGGTCATATAAGCCTCATAACCGATAAGCCCGAAAACCCTGCACCGCCTATAAGCCCTGAAAACTCAGCGAACCCGCTGCAGGTCCACGGCTCCCGCTAGGCTAAACGCTAGCCTTCCGTCTCGGCCCCCAGCTCCTGCTGGGGCGGCTGCGGCTTGTCCGCCAGCTTCTTGCCCCTTTGCCTTCCGGCAGATCGGCTAGCGCCGCCACGGAACGACTCTCCCTCGCGGCGCGGGCGGAGCAGATGCAAAAGCGCGATCGGCCGCATCCGCACAGCAACAGGCGCTTGATCGTCCGGCGCCAGAATGGCGCCCAGCTGATGGTGCTCGCCTGCGTAAATTGCGCGCTGCAGGAACTTGCTCTCGCCCGCGAGGTTGCGCACCTCCAGCTTGCAGAAGGCGGGATTCATGCGCAGCCCGGCATGAAGCTCCTCTTTCGTAGCCACCGGAGTGCCGTTCACCTTGATGATCGTCTCGCCAGCCTGGATGCCAAGCTCCTCGGCAGGGCTTCCCGGCAGCACCGCTAGCACTCTGAGCCCGTCAACAGGATGGACGAACAGCGGACTGCGCTTCTGCTCCTCGAAACGGCTGAGCCAAACCAGTCCTTCATGTAAAAGAATGGCCGCCAGCGCAGCGGCAATCGTCAGCGGACTCCACCATGCGCTTAACAGCGCCAACACCAGCATAATCGTCCCATAGCCGAGCAAACGGCCAGAAGACACCTTTGCTTTAGCCCGCGGCAGCAGTCCCGTAGTTACCTCCGAAAAGCCAATCATAATAGGTAATGCAATCCACTGAAAGCCTTCCTGCCAGGCTTCCCCGCCGAATAACGGAGTCCATGGCAGCATAGCCCCCGTCGTGTGCGCCGGTATCATCAGAAACAGCGGAACCGGCCACAAGCTTTGCAATTGGTAGCCGCCAACCAGCTTGCCGCGCTTCCCTTCAAAAAACAACGGCCCCGCAAAGGATGCCCCCTGCCAGCGCACCAGAAACCCTTCAGCTACATGCAGCACGGCTACCAGGCATAAAAGAGCCGGGATATTAAGCTCCCGGATCACGCGCAATATCTCAGCAGTCCATCCCTGGCCTTGCAAGCCCGGAGCCAAATTAATAATAAACTGGGCTATGCCAAGCAGCCCCACTGCATAAGCCAGACATAAGTAGCGGACGCGGAATAACAGGAGGAGCAGCGTAACAGCCCAAATGCAGATAATTCCTTCCACCGTTAAAGTCATACCGGTAAACAGCGAGACAAGCGAAACGAAGAGTCCTGCCAAGAGTCCTCCCAGAACCGTACGCCAGGTCTGTACGCCCCAACTGTGCAGCCTGACATGAAACAGCTTGCGCTCCAGCAGCACCTGACGTCTATAAATAAGCATCATTAGAATAATCGCAATATAATAGAACGGCTGCAAGAGAAGCTGCCCTGCCGCTTCAGCCAGCATCCACAGAACTTCAAGCACGGTATCCAAAAGGTATTCACGCTCCCATCCGTTTTACAAAAGGACATTCAGTATCAATCATTCATAACTTTCCAAGATTACTCATGACTACTCATGGCTGCTCATGACTACCCGGGTCTACTTAGGTCTACTTAGGTCTATTAGGTCTGTTAGGTCTGTTAGGTCTACTTTGGTCTACTTTGGTCTACTTTAATCTTCTTAGATCTACTTAAATCTTCTTAGATCTACTTAGATCTGCTCAGCTGAGTTCAGCTCAGCTCTACTTCGCGATTTAACTGTATTACTTGTGTCTATTTTATCATTTTGCGCCGATTTGATAAAAATAGCTGTATTTTCTGTATCTAAACCACTGTTTGTTACTTTACTGTCCTGCAAGGCACATTTTAAGTACAGGAAATCCAGCTAATTATACGTTAAACGTTAAAGTGCAGCTTTTAAATACAACAAATCCACTTAAATTCTAACAGTTACTCCAGCTACCGTCCTGACAGTTACCCCGGCAACCACCCTAAAGTTACCCCATCAAGTATCCTAACTCCACTAGCAGTCATTCTAAAGTTTTGATCAGCAAGGTCCTAACGGCTCCAGTGGCAGCCATCATACCGCCCCCACCTTTTAACGCTCCTGCAAAAACATAGGTCCCTACCATTTATCGCTCTTCAGGACCCATCATAACGCCCTACCATTAACCGTTCTCCAGGATCCATCATAGCTCCCTACCATTTAACCGTTCCTCAGAACACCATCATAGCGCCCTGCTAATTGAGCCCGTCTCCAGCAATCATCCTAACGTTCTCTGACAATCACCTTGACGGCCCATCAACAATCCATCCTAAGAAAAAAGAAGGCTGAAATCAGCCCTCTTATGGTTTCGACGCCGCTTGGGTTATTTCCTTCCGGATTTCCTCCAGGGCACGGTTCAATTGTGCATCATTCTTCGGATCGCGGATCAGCTCAATCAACTTGCTCTCCAGCTTCTCAGCTGTCTTGGCATCCAATTCGCCATCCGCGCGTATTCCTTGGTCGCTTTGGAACTTCTTCAGCGCACGCTCCGTATTCTTGTCAAAATAGCCATCTACCCGGCCCGGATCGTACCCGAGACCTTTGAGCATGACTTGCGCGCTCTTCACATCTTCGCCGAGCGTATCGAATTTGAAAGTCTTCTCTTTGTTAATCGGAGCTACCGAGAAGTAATCCGGCTGGGATACGCTGATATCCGGCTGGATTCCTTTCTTGTGAATCCACTCTCCGTTTGGTGTCAGCCACTTGGCGATTGTGATTTTGAGCATGCTGCCGTCGCCCATCTCCTGGGAGTAGCTCGACTGGACAGTACCTTTGCCATAAGTCGGTTCCCCGACCAGCTTCGCTCCCGCTGATTCCTGCAGCGCACCCGCCAAAATCTCCGAAGCGCTGGCACTGCCTTTATTCGTTACTACGACGATCGGATAAGGTTTGCCTGAGCCTTCTGATAATGTGGCGTCACGGCGCCCGTTCTTATTTTCTACCTGAACGATTCCTTTGCCTTTTGGCACAAACAGCTCCGACATTTCGATGACGATCGGCAGCACACCGCCCGGATTATTCCGCACGTCGATGACCAGACCTTTCATCCCCTGCTGCTCCAATGCCTCCAGTTCTTTCTTGAAGCGGTTCGCCGTATTCATTGAGAACTCCGTAATTTCAATAACCCCGACATGATCCTTCTCCATCCGGGCATACACCGTTTCCAGAGCGATATCGGCGCGTACAATCGTAAATTCCAGAGCTTCCGCTACTCCGGCACGCTTCACTTTGATTTTGGCTTCCGTTCCTTTAGGGCCGCGGATTTTGGCTACGGCCTCATTCAGGGTAAGACCTTCAAACGATTCGCCGTTCACCGACAACAAAATGTCCTTCGGCTTGATGCCGGCCTTCTCCGCCGGAGAACCCTTGATGGGCGACACGACGACGACATTGCCGTTCTCACTCGATACCTCCGCGCCGATTCCCGTAAAGGATCCTTCGATTTGTTCGGAAAATTGCTGAGCCGTTGCCCCGGCCATATATGAAGAGAAGGGATCATCCAGCGCATTCATCATGCCATTGATGGCGCCATCCACGAGCTTGCTGCGATCCACTTTTTCCACATAGTTCTTAGTTACCAGATCAAGCGCCGTCTCGATTTTCTTAATATCACTCTTTGGCTGTCCGCCGATATCCGCAAACAAGCCACTGGACAGCTGTCCCGAGCCAGCCAAGCTCCATTGGCCCGTCAAAGTCACGGTGAGAAGACTACTAACCACCATAGCAACCAATACGAGTAAAGTAACTGTGCGTCCTTTGAACATCAGTAAAATCACCGCCTCTGTTTAATCCGGCCGACCCGAAGCCCACCTGTAATAACCATCATAGTATATGTTTAGCTTGTACGGAATATATACAACGAGTAAAGAAGGAAAAACGGATATTCGTCCTGAATAGACGGTATCCGTTAATAAACGCATAATACTATTTTATAAGTGCTGGATACAAATGTCCAACGATTCCGCTACAAATACGGGGATGGGTCTACAGGGCTCCCGTTGATCCGCACTTCAAAGTGCAGATGCGGTCCTGTGGAGTTTCCTGTGCTGCCCACCTCGGCAATCTTCTGTCCGCGCTTGACCTTATCGCCCTTCTCGACCTTGATGCCGCCGTTGCGGATATGTCCGTACAGCGTCCAGACGTTGTCCCCGTGATCAATGATCACCGTGTTGCCATAGCCGCTCCACCACTCGGCAACGATAACCACGCCGCCTTCAGCCGCCCGGATATCCGTTCCTTGCGGAGCCGCAAGATCCACTCCCGTATGCTTCTTCACCTGTCCTGAGATGGGGTGAACCCGGGTGCCATAGTTGGAGGACAAGCGCGCACCGCTGACCGGCAGCGCCATCGAGCCGCCGTTTCCTTTAAATCCGCCGGAGCCGGAAGAGGAGCTCTTCTTATAAGTATACACTTGCGCAGCCTTGAGCTTGTTCTTCTCCTTCTCCAGAGCCGCGCGCTTCGTGGCCAGTTCTACGAGAAGCTTCTCCTGCTCCTCGCTGATATCATCCGATTCCTCGATCTCGGCATGATACTTCGCAATCAGCTGCTGCTTCTCGATTTCCTTCTGCTGCAGCTCGCTTCTGCGGGCTTCCGCATCCGCGTACAACTGCTTGACCTTCGCATAATCCTGCTCCAGTTGAGCCTTCTGCTCTTCAATCAGCAGCTTGTCCTGCTTATGCTCCTTAAGCAAGAGCTGGTCCTGATTCGCGATCGCCTGCAGCGAGTCGGCCCGCTCCAGGAAATCCGTGAAGCTGGTTGATGACAGCAGCACATCGAGATACGATACCGCCCCGTCGGTATACATCAAACGTACGCGGGAATCCAGCAGACCAGAACGCTCCTCAATCCGCGTCTCCGTCTCGCTCAGCTTGACCGCTGTCTCTCTGAGATTCTCTTCCGTATCATGAATCTGCAAGGAGATTTTGGCCAGCTCCGCGCTCACGACATCCATCTGTCTAAGAACTTCATTGAGATAATTCTTGTTCTTGTTAACGTAATGCTGAGCTTCCTGCTTCTGCTGGGCGGCCTTTTCCTGCTGCTGCTTGGCCTTCTTCGCCTGCTCCTGCAACTGCTTCAGCTCTTTATCGATTTGGTTTATTGTTTTGCTCTTAGCATACCCATTGTCAGGCTGGAAGATAATAACGGCTAAAGCGACAACGACTACAACGGAAATCCACTTTTTCAACTTCGCTTCCCCATCCTTCTTCATTTTGTTCTTGCATTCATCATTTCTGGCTTAAGAAAAGCACCGATCCCTTGCCATTCCCGGATGTAGTCGTCCAATTCTTCTTAACGCTGCTTTTCTATCAATTCAATTACACTTTAAGAAATCTGCGTATAGAAACTGTGCTTCCCCATATTCCGATGAGCAGACCCAGCCCGATCAACAATACCCCGATCTGGAATCCGACCTCATCCAGCGAAACGAGATGGAAAGCCAATGTGATGTCCTCTTTAACCGAAATGGCCAGCTGGTTGTATCCGAAAAATAGAACGCCGACGGTAATTACCGAGCCAATCAGTCCGATCAGCGCACCCTCCACAAAGAACGGCCAACGAATAAACATATTCGTCGCACCCACCAGCTTCATGATGCCGATTTCCCGGCGACGGGCCAATATCGTTACGCGAATCGTATTGGAAATCAGGAACATGGCCATCAGGCCGAGGCCTGCAACAAAGGCAAAGCCGATATTGCGAACGGCGCGGGTTATCTTGAACAGCTTCTCCGTCGTTCCTTGCCCGTATCTTACTTTATATATCGGTTCATCCGGATATTTCGTGTTGAGCTGCTCGATCTTGGAAGCGACGAACGGAACCGTCGTCGGTTCAACGACCTCCACCTGCAGCGTATCCGGAATTGGATTCGTATTTTCGTCATATCCCTCGAGCAGGTCCTTGCCCTCTTCCCCGAGCTGTTCACGGAAGTCCTTAAGCCCCTCCGCCTTGGATATGAAGGTTACCTTACTCACTTCCTCCATCGCCGCGATATCGTTATGCAGCTTCTGCCGCATGCTGTCATCGACGTTGGAATTCAGGTACGTCTTGATTTGCACCATGCTGTCCGCATCATCCGCGAACGCATTAACGTTAAGCACTAATAAAATGAATACACCTAAAATAAATAACGACACAACGATGGACGTAACGGAAGCTACCGACATCCAGCCGTTGCGGAAAACATTTTTCGAACCTTCCCGAAAGTGACGAAGGAGGGTGTTAAAACTCATAACCATATTCCCCTCTCTGTTCGTCCCGAACAATTTGCCCGTGCTCGATAGCGATAACCCGCTTCCGCATGCTGTTCACGATCTCTTTGTTATGGGTAGCCATCACAATCGTCGTACCCCTGAAATTGATCTCATCGAGCAGCTGCATAATCCCCCATGAAGTCTCCGGGTCTAGATTTCCGGTAGGCTCGTCCGCAATAATTACGGACGGATTGTTGACGATCGCCCTGGCGATGGCCACACGCTGCTGCTCTCCCCCCGACAACTGGGACGGATCGCGGTTTGCCTTGTTCTTGAGTCCGACGAGATCAAGCACTTCCATCACACGCTTCTTGATGACTTTCTTCGGCGCTTCGATGACTTCCAGCGCAAAGGCTACGTTCTCGTAAGCGGTCAGCTTGGGCAGCAGCCGGAAATCCTGGAAGATCACGCCGATATTGCGGCGGACATAAGGGATTTTCCGCTGTTTCAGCCTGCCGATATTGAAGCCGTTGACGGAAATTTGTCCTTTCGTGGGTACTTCCTCGCGATATATGAGCTTCATGAAAGTCGATTTCCCCGCACCAGAGGGACCGACGACATATACGAATTCATTGCGGTCTATCTGAACCGAGACGCCGCGAAGGGCGTGAGTTCCATTCGGATAGGTCTTATAAACATCCTGCATTTCTATCAATTCATCACGTCCTAAACCTTGATTCCTTAGTCTGTAGGCTGCTGTATTTCATTTCGACACTTTCCAGCCAATTCCTTTAAAAGCTGAGTTATTTCATCAGCCCGTTTTTTATTGTAACAAATATGTTACCTTTTGAGTACCCTGAACGGCCGAAAGTTTCCAGAATTTCATCATATATATGTTTGTACGCTGCCATGTTCTCGAATTGGAAAGGAGATGCGCATGAAGAGATTGCACCTTGTAACTATTTTGTTTTCTTGCGTTCTGCTTCTGTGGTCTGTTGTCTTTGGAGCTATATTTGTATATGCCAGCCGGGATACCGTGCCGCCCGGCGTCTCGATAAATGGATTGGATATCGGCAGTTTGAAACGGGACAAAGCCGTGGCTTTGGTAGAGGAAATGATCCTGAAAATGGAGCAAGAGAAGGTTGTCGTTACGGTACAGCAAACCAAAGTCAATTCAACATGGAAAGAGCTTGGCGTGCAATATGACGCCTCCCATTTCTACAACGAGCTTGACCGATTGTTTGAAGGTTCTCTATGGGAACGGGCGAAGGCCAGGTGGCATTTCCCCAAGCCCTGGGAACTGCATGTAAATTTGGACGAAAAAAAACTGCGCAGGCTGTTTACGCCACAGTGGGAGCAGAGCCGTTTCGGCAGCCCTACCGATGCCGTGCGCCTCATTTCCCAAGCCGACAAAATCACTTATCTGCCAGAGCGCTCCGTCAGCCGGATCGATTGGATTACTTTTGGAGCCATGATTCAGCAGCGCAGTCTGAAGGCTCTGCACCAAGAGAGCATACCCGATGAGAGAACCCGCCAGGCCAAGCAGGGGCTGCCTGTTCTTGAAGTACCGCTCTACACCCTCCGGCCCAAGGTGACCCTGGAGAGCCTGCACCAGCAGGGCATCGAGCGGAAGATCACCGAGTTCACGACCGGTCTGCACGGAAGCGGGGAAGGTCGGCGGCATAATATTGAAGCAGCAGCACGCACAATCGATGGAATGGTATTGGCTCCGGGGGAAACCTTTAATTACGAGCAGGTCATTAAGACTGCGGAGGACAAGTACGGCTTCCGGGAGGCCCCGGTCATTTTTGGCGGCAGGCTCGTTCCTGGTGTCGGAGGAGGCATTTGCCAAGTGTCCAGCACACTCTACAATGCCGTTATTCTGGCCGGATTGGATATCGTAGAGAGACGCAATCACACGCTGCCCGTCAGTTACGTTGCTAAAGGTCTGGATGCCACGTTTGCGAGGGGATATATCAATTTCCGCTTCAAAAATACGACCGGGCGCCACCTCCTCATTCATTCCCGGGTGAAAGACGACCAGTTGACCGTTAAGCTGTTCGGCGATGCGCCGGGCGACATCACTTATGATGTCGAATCCCTCACTACCCGGACGATTCCCGCCCCTACGAAATACGTTGCCAATCCCTCCCTTGCTCCCGGAACTGAAGAAAAGATTATCGAAGGCAAACCTGGCTATATTGTCGAATCCTACCGGATCAAAAAAATATCCGGCAAACCCGTAAGCAAAGTCAAGTTATCCCGGGATACCTATCCGCCTCAGCCTACCGTCATCGCCATTGCACCTGAAAACACGGGAAACACTCCGGCACCCTCAACGCCGGGCTCGCACGGCACGGCTCCAAAGCTCCTGCTGGAGGATGGCGTAAACGGGCCAAGCTTTTAAACGCAAAGGGATTCACTTTACCACGAGGAAATATATTAGGCTTTTTCCCTAACTTGACTATTGCTTGTAAAAGTTTTCATATGTTAAGGTTAAGCCAATTTTAATAAGCACGGCAACATTGATCAGGAGGAGTACTACAGCTATGACAAAAACAAAAAACGACGCACCTGTATTATCAGCAAGTGAAGCTGACACACACTCTTCCTCCGACCCGGACTCCAGTTATAACTCTGGTGCAACCCCCAAATCCGGCAACCGTCCGGCCGAACGACGGATTGGTGCAGCGGCCCTGCTGATTGCAGCCATCCTGCTTACGGCAGCGACGCTGCGTTCGCCTCTGACCGGTGTGGGCTCGCTGATTGGCGAGATCCAGAGCGGTACGGGACTGAGTCATACCGCAGCAGGAATGCTGACCACGCTGCCGCTGATCGCCTTTTCTATTTTCGCCCTTGCTGCTCCTAAGCTGGGCTGGCGGTTCGGTATGGAACGCACCATGTTCTTCTGCATGATTATCATGACCGCGGGAATCCTGCTGCGCTCCATGCCGAATAATCCGGCTCTGTTTCTCGGCACCGCACTGATCGGCAGCGCGATTGCCGTCTGCAACGTGCTGCTGCCCGGCTTGATCAAACGCGATTTCCCCCATCGCATCGGCCTGATGACCAGCCTGTACACCTCATCCATGAATGGCTGGGCGGCCATCGCCTCAGGAATCAGCATCCCGCTCTCGCGGAACGCCGGATGGAGAGGCGCTCTCGTCTACTGGGTGATCCTGTCGGCCGCGACGGCATTGGCCTGGATTCCGCAGCTGCGCCGCAGCGGCGATAAGAGCAGAGCGAAAGGCGCGAGCTCCTACCGCAAGACGGGAGCCGTCTGGAAATCGGCCATTGCCTGGCAAGTAACGATCTTTATGGGCTTTCAATCGATCATGTTCTACATAGGCATTTCATGGCTGCCGGAAATTCTCCAGGAGCAGGGGATGGCTCCCGGAACAGCCGGCTGGATGCTCTCTCTGATGCAAATCGCCAGTATGGCTGGCTCATTCCTGATGCCGCTCATCGCTTCAAGAACGCAAAGCCAGAAAGGACTAGCCGCCGGCTCTTCCGCGCTGTTCCTGCTCGGCTTCGGCGGAGTATGGCTCGGTTCCCCGGCTTTGGCCCCGCTGTTTATTATGGCTATCGGACTTGGCTGCGGCACCACCTTCAGCCTTGTCATCCTGTTCTTCGCACTGCGGTCGCGAACCGCAGATCAGGCGGCCGGACTGTCCGGCATGGCGCAATCCCTCGGCTACCTGCTAGCCGCCGTCGGCCCGACCCTGTTCGGCTTCATTCACGACCAAAGCGGCAACTGGACGGTGCCGCTGGCAACGATTACCTCACTGTCCCTGCTGACGATCCTCTTTGGATACGCCGCCGGGCGCAAAGGCTACATCGAAGCGGAATAACGGCGATCAACGAAATATCACAGCATGATTTCCGGTCAGGCAAAAATAGTTTAAGCGGACGGGAACGCCTTAGGGCGCCTGTCCTGCCCTGCCTACCGACGCACCAGGATCTGCCTCGTAATGTACCCTGTACTCCACGTGGTCTATCTCGCAGCCCGGACCGATCCGTATCGTATTTCCCCTGACAACCCCCGCTTTGGTGGCCTCCAGCACAATGTCATCTCCCTCAATCAGCTCGGCTGTTAAGCAGGGTGCTAATGAAGACGACAGCCAGGCTAACACACGGCTAGCCCCCAGCCTTTTGCGGACGCTGATGCGCTCGCCTCTAATTTCACTAGCACGGCATGCTCCGGCCATCACGATATCCAATTCTCTTGCGCGCAGTCTCCCGCAGACCTGGAGGAGGCCATGGACCTTCAGTGTTTCGTATTGTGCCGACCCGTCCAGCTTCATCCCGCCGTCGATATGTGCTTGTTCACCAACCGCTCCGCCCCTGGCCTGCAGCATCCCGTTAATGTTGATGCTGCTAAAGCTCACATCGCCATCCAGCTTCATCGTTCCATCCACACGCAGCTTCCCTCCGGCAATCGTCCCCGAACTACGGCCCGTTCCATTTAGGCGAAACTGCTCTGCGTATATCGAATTCGTCAGCTTCAATGATCCGTTCGCTGTAAACGAAGCGCATCTCACTTCCCCTTGGATTGTCGCGGCGCCATCGGTATTGATTTTTCCATAATTGCCGCCTGGCACCTGGCCCATCCCATTTATTCTTATATCCTTTGCTAACCGTTCCTCCAATTTCATCCACCTCACTTTGGTTACATCCATCATACGAAATGAGGCGATAACCGTAAAATAAAAACGCAAAGAACCCCGAATTCCAACCGAAGTTGGGGTTCAGGGTTCTCCATGGATGACACTTCCTCTTATCTCGTGCCAAAACAACTACTAGTAAATTACTCTATTATGCTGGTCCTTGATGCCCGATTTGCGGTAGAAGTAGGTATTGATGACATCCCGCCAGTGCTTGGCGCTCTCAAGCTGCTCCAGCAAACGCTCTTTCACATGGGCGAAGCGCTGCGGATCCAGCTTGGATTCCAAAGCATCCCAGCGTGCGATCCACTTCTCCACTTGCTCCACTCCCGCAAAGTGCGTGTCGTAAATATGCTGAATAACGGTCTTGCCAGATTTCAGCACATAGGTATAAGGAACATGGTGGAAAAATAGCAGCAGCTCATCCGGACAAGATTCCAGACTATCATACAATGCTGCATTAGCGCCAACATATTGGTGGGAATATCCCGTACCCGTAGCCAGGGTCCGGTCTACACCGATGCCGTCCCGGTCCGCGAAATGGTACGTTCCCCACTTGGAATATTCGTAGCCGTCCACGTCAGGTCCGTAGTGATAATGCGGCACAACCATCCAGCCCACGCCCAGCGGGGACGTATAGCTCTCATAGGTCGGCCAGGATTCCATCAGAATGTCCAGGATCGTACTCGCCACATCCTGGTTCACGCCAAAGGTCATGCTCGTCCATTCCTCAGCAATCTCCTCCGCGCTCAGCTCTGGATTCCAAAGCAGCCGGCCGTACCCATACAGATTGGATTGGGCGAGATAATGGCCCGTCCAGTTATAATCATCGCCAATGCTGGATACCGCTGTAATCCCGCTATGTTTATACGGATGAACCTGCCCGGCAACGATATCCTTCACCTTGCTGCCTTCTCCCTCGCAGAGGGTGTCGAATTCGAGCACTTCTTTCCACTGCGGAATCAAATAGCATACATGCCTTTGCTGTCCCGTATATTCCTGGGTGATTTGAAACTCCAGCATCTGATTTGTCTGCTTCATGGCTCCGAACAACGGCGATACCGGCTCTCTAACCTGGAAGTCCATCGGGCCGTTCTTGATTTGCAGAATGACATTGTCCTTGAATCTGCCGTCAAGCGGCTTGAAATGGTCGTATGCCGCGCGGGCCCGGTCGGTTTTGCGATCCCGCCAGTCCTGATGGCAATCGTAGACGAAGCATCTCCACAATACGAGCCCGCCGTAAGGCTCCAGCGCTTCAGCCAGCATATTGGCTCCGTCCGCATGATCCCGTCCATAGGTGAATGGCCCCGGGCGGTTCTCCGAATCCGCTTTGACCAGGAATCCGCCAAAATCGGCAACATAACGATAAATGTCCGCTGTCCGCTGCTTCCACCATTCCTGTACCGCTGGCTCCAGCGGGTCAGCCGTGGACGTGCCGCCCAGCTCGATCGGCGCGGCAAAATTCACGCTGAGATAGAGGCGAATGCCGTACTCGCGGAATACATCAGCAACCCGGGCAACGTCAGGCAGAAGCTCAGGCGTAATCAGCTTCGTTTCTACCTCGTGCACGTTCACGTTATTAATGGCGATACCGTTAATGCCAACGGAGGCCAGCAATCTGGCATATTCCCGTACGCGAGTCAGGTCGGAGACGATTTTGCTGTCCTGATAAAATATCGACTGGCCCGCATATCCGCGCTCAATGCTTCCGTCCATATTATCCCACTGGTTGACCATCCGCAGCTGATACTTCGGCGCTTCGACCAAATTCAGCCCATCGGGAGATTGACCCGCCGTCTGCAGCAGGCGCAGGAAATGAAATACACCGTAAAGCAGCCCCTTATCCGATCCCCCGGCAATAAGAATATAATCCTTGCCTTCACGGGCTGCCTTGCGAATGATATACCCTTCTTCCCCTAGGCGAGCCGCCTCCGCTCCCTCCACCGAATCGTTAAGCAGAGGATTGCCGGCACCGCCGATGGTTCCTAGAGCCACAAAGCGGTCCGCGGCTGCATTCGGCTCTACCGCAGGCTGCTTGCCTGTCAGCTTGGCTAGACCCTCCGTCAACTCTTGCACCGCTGTGCGGAACAACGGCGAGGGCCCTTCGCCCGCTGCCACGATATTGCTCAAATACCCTTCAAATAGCTGAATCGCTGCCGAACGTTCCACGGACGCTCCGCCGTACCGCAGCCATGCCAAATCATAATTGCTGTTCATTTTGCCACCTCTTCTTCATTTCACGATTTCCGTCGGGTTCATCCCCGTGATCTTCTTGAACACGGTGCTGAAATACGGAACGTTTTTGTATCCGACCATTTCCGCCACTTCGTAAACCAATGCTTTTTTCTCCATCAACAGTTCCCGGGCCTTCTCGATCCGTACTCTTGTCAAATAATTATTAAACGTCTCGCCCGTAATATTCTTGAAAATCATCGACAGGTAGTTGCGCGAAATATACACTTTATCCGCCAGCCCGGCCAGCGTAATATCCTCGGCATAGTGCTCGTGGATATATTCCATCATGAAGTCGACAGCCTGCCGGTGCTTGCCGTTGCCGCCCCATTCGCGGCTGCTGAACACAATGCCGATCTTGGCGCTAAGCCATTCGGCCAGCTCGGAGGGGCGCTTCAAATCGGCGATTTCCCGAGTGATGGAATCATTCGAGAAAATATCGTCAAGCACCGTCCCCATTTCATAAAAAGCAAAGGCGATAATTCCCCATAGCTCGCCTGCCAGCATGCCGACGTATGATTTCGTGATGCCTTCTTCTTTCTCCAAGCGCGTCATGTAATCCAAAATAATTTTACGCGCCTGATTCTCCTGCGATGTCCGGATGGCTCCGGCCAGCTCCAAATACAGCTTCACGGGCCGGATTGGCGTTCCTGTGCCTTCGCTGTGCAGTTCCTGCGCAAAGACATACAGATCATAACCGGAAACCGCGGGCTGGGGATTCAGATCAATGACGCGGAAGGCCTCTTCCGTCGAATTGCCGATCTCCCTGATGCTGCTCTTGCGCTCGCCAATTCCGATGCGGAGCTTCAGCTTCAAATAGCTCTGGACGCAATCGATCAGGCGGACGCCAAGCTGCTCCAGCCTCTGGCGCAGCTGCCCATCTGGCTCCGTACGGTCGCTGTGAATGATGACGACGGAGCGGTTCGTATGCAAATCGGTATATTCAAAGGAGGCAAAGGCCTCCTGGGTTAGCTCGCAAATAATGTTGCTGATTGCAAATCGAAGGAGGCTCCAGTCCGGCAAGCTCAGCTTCGTTGCCCGCTGATCACGGACCAATTCAATGCCGAGAACGGTATGATCGCAGTCGGCCCAATGACGATAGGGCGTTGGAATCTCCGTATCCAGACGGGAGTTCTGCAGGGTGCCCGCCGCTGCCGACTTAACCCATTCCTTCTCGACAAATGGTTCGTAAAGACGCAGCTTCTGCAGCAATTCATCCTGCTTCATGCGCTTCTCTTCCTGTTTCTCGAGATCGGCAATGGCCTGGCCCAGTACGGACTTCAAGGTAGGAACGCTGACCGGCTTGGATAGGTAATCACTTACGTTCAGACGCAAAGCCTGACGGGCATATTCAAAATCCGAATATCCGCTGAGGATGATGACTTTGCCCGCATACCCGGTTTGCCGCAGCTGCTCGATCATGTCTAGCCCGTTCATCACGGGCATATACAAATCCGTAATGACAATATCGGGTGAAGCCGACCGAATCATCTCCAGCCCTTCTTCTCCGTTCAGCGCCTCACCCGCCCATTCTGCATTCAGCTCGTCCCAAGGTATCGCTCTCCGAATTCCCTGCAGCACCGCACGGTCGTCGTCGATGATTCCAATCTTCCACATCTGTAGAGCCCCTCCTCTTGCAACATGATGTTTGCGCATGATGTTCAATTTGCTAATCTTATAATGATGATAATACGTCATGCCTGATAAGCTGTTAAGCCCCTCAGGCATGACGTTTTTTTTAGAGGTTGTTCAAAAAGTCATTCTTTGATCACGAAGTAAATCAGGCAGCTCATGCGACATCGAATCTTACTTTTTAAACACGCATTTAAAATTAAGTTTACTCGTATTCTTGCGCAGCTTTTTTCAAGGACTCGTAAGCTTTCTCTGGCGTCGTTCTGCCGAAGCTCAGCTCATCGCGCACAAGCGGGAAATCTTTATCAATGAAGTTAACCCAGCCTTCCGGCCCCGTCGTAAACGTTTGTCCGTCCGGAGTCGTTGCGTCGATCAGCTGCATGCCTACTTTCTCGCCTTCCGGCAGGTTCGGAATCAGGCTTTCTGCAATTTTCGCGTTGGCAGGCACGCCGCGAGCCGTTCCAAGAATTGTTCCTGCCTCTGGATCGTTAATGAACCAATCGATGAATTTCGCTGCTTCTTCCTTATGCTTCGAGTTTGGAGACAAGCTGAGGAACATGGATGGCTTCAGCCAGCCGCCCGCTTCTTCAGCACGTGGCATAGAGATGAGATCGAATGCTCCTTCTTTCATGCTGTCCCAAGTCGTGTAGTTGTTGGAGAAAGAGTAACGGAACAATACTTTGCCGTTAACCAGCAGGTCAGCTGTCGGATCCATTTCTTTGTCAGATGCGTTCAAATCCGCTGGAGGGATCAGGCCGTCGTTGCGCAGCTGTTCGAATTTCTTCGTCCACTCCAGGAATGTCGCTTCGTCGATGTTGAATTTACCGTCTTCGGTGATCAGCGTGCCTTTGCCTTTAGCATAGTGATAGGCGCTGAACATGAAGTAGTTGCCGGCATAGTCGAGTGTGAAATATTGGCCTTTAGCGAGCTTAGGCTTCACTTCTTCCGCCAGGGCGAAGAAATCATCCCACGTCCAGCCGTATTGTGGTGCAGCTACGCCCATTTTTTCCAAAGCAGCCTTGTCGTAGATCATACCGAATGCTACAGAGCCGAGCGGTACGCCGTATTGCTGGCCGTCTTTTTGGCCAATCGGCAGAAGGCTTGGCGTCAAGTCAGTCAGATTAACTTTGCCATCCAGCGCTTCCAATTGGTTGCGGGACGTCCAGTCGGAAATCCAGCCCGGATCCATTTGGAAAATATCCGGTTCGTTGTGCGCTGCCGCTTGAGTAGACAGTTTATCGAGATAGCCGTCCATCCCCGAGTATTCAGGCTCGAAGGTCACGTGCGGATTTTTCTCGGTGTACAATTCTAGCGCTTTCAGCGTAGCTTCGTGGCGTGGCTGGGATCCCCACCACATCACCCGCAATTTTACTTTCTCTGAAGCTGAATTGGATGCAGCCGGAGTATTGCCAGCCGTTGCTCCTGTGTTATCTCCTTTGCCGCCGCAAGCTGCCAGCAGCAAGGAACATACCAGCAATGCCGCAACAATCTGCAATCGCTTCCATTTCATCATGTTGACTTACCCCCTAAAAAGATAAATGTATTGTAGTCACTTTTTATCCTATCAATTCCTTGTAGATTGGAGTATAAGAGAGATGCACAATTTATTATAAAATCGTCCGATTATCTTTCACTTTTGCCCGGCGCCTCCTCCAGCCGCGGGAACACAATCGATACGACCGTCCCTCCATGCTCGCCGTCGGCAAGCGCAATATCGAAGGCTTCACCGAAATAAGCCGAGAATCTTTCCCTTACGTTCCGTATGCCGTAACCGCCCTTGCGCCGGTTATTCCCCTTATCATGATTATGGGAAAGTCCTATTCCATCGTCCTTGATGACGATGCGGATGCGTTCGCCCTCTTCTGTCACTTGAATGACGATTTTGCCGTTTTGTCTGGAATTGAACCCGTGAATGATCGAATTTTCTACAAAGGGCTGGAGCGTCATCTTCGGAATAAATAGCTTCTGCAATTCTTGGGATACATGCACTTCGTATTCCAGCCCGTCCTCCCATCTTAGCTGCTGGATTTCTAAATAACAACCGACGTGCGTAAGCTCTTCGCCAATCGTAATGAAGCTTTCTCCATGAGACAAGCCGATGCGGAACATACGGCCCATCAGCTCTAGGATGCGGCTCATTTTGTCCTGGCCTTCCGCAATCGCCATCCAGTTCAGCTGATCCAGCGTATTATAGAGAAAATGCGGGTTGATATTCGCCTGCAGCGCTTCAATTTCGGCCTTGCGCTGCTGCTCATAACGTTCGGCAAGCGACAAATAAAGCGCCTCAATCCGCTCATTCAGCCTGCGGTAGCCCGCAAACAGCACGCCGAATTCATTGGTATAATCGCTCGTGAGCTCCGGCTGCGCTCCGCCAACGACATAAGTCTTCATCGCCTTGACAAGCTGGGCCATCGGCTTCATAAACTGCCGGCTTAACCAGAGCGTCAGCAGGAAGGCCAGCAGCAAGGCGCCAATGCCGATCGAAATAATCGCCCCGGCCAGCTTCACGCTGCCTGCCGTAATTTGCTTCCATGGCGTGATCTCAACGATCATCCAGTCGGAATCCGCCACCTTGGAATAAACGATGAGGTTCTCGACGCTGTGCGGCTGCGTATTAAGACGGAACACGCCGGACTCGCCCGTAAACCGCGGATCGGACTCCACCAGACCGGCTTCCTGCAAGGACTTCCCGATGCTGAGCAGCTCCCTGCCGTTCCTATCCAATAAGATGCGGTTCGAATCCTGAGAGTATCCCTCGAGCATGCTCCGGATCCAGTCAGCCTTTACATGGACGACCAGAATGCCCATAAACCGTGTATTATAATAAATCTTCCGTGAAAAGCTCAGCACAGACGCTTCTCCCTTAAAAGTTGAAATCTGATGTTCCTCTGACCAAGCGAAGTCGTTCTTCTCCAGAGCCGCATACCAGGGCTGCTCCTCCGCCGCTTCCAGCTGGTGAAACTGGATATAGCTCTGATTGTCTCCCCATTGCGGCTGCTCCAGGAACAAGTCGATCGCCTGGATTTGCGGAATCGAATAGGTTAGATGGGCCAGTGCCTGCTTGATGCCCATCGACCTCCGGTAGCGGTCGAACATGTCATCCTTGCCTGACAGAAATGCAAGCAAATCGTTATCTCTGGAAGTCGTCAGAGAGACCTGCTCAATCGATGTAAGCCTGCCCGTAATTTCATTGTTCAGCTCCTCCAGCAGCCGTTTCTGGTAATAAGACGTATTTTCGGCCAGCTCGCGGGAGGAGATGGCATAACTGATCCATACCGTACTGGCCAGCACGAGCGTAATCAGGCCGCCGAAGCAAAGGATGAACAGAAGATCAATGCGGTATCTTTTAAATGGATTAGTCATAAGGACGTCCCCTTTTCCATATGCGTTCATCATCTAAAAAAACATTGAAGCTGTATAAGCCTCAATGTTTTTTCATTGTAAACGATTATGTTCCTTGCTGGCTAGCCTTTAATTCCAGTCGTAGCAACGCCCTCGACGAAGTACTTCTGAGCGGAGCTGAACAGCAGCGTTGCCGGCAGGATAGACACAAGCGACATAGCTAGCAATTGTCCCCATTCCGCGCCGCCCTGGGAGTCGTTGATCATCCGCAGAGCCAGGCCTACCGTGTATTTATCTACAGAGTTAATGTACAGCAGGTGACCGAGGAAATCATCCCAGTTCCAGAGGAAGCAGAAGATGATGACGGTAACGATCGATGGCTTCATCAGCGGCATGATAATTCTCCAATAGATTCCGAACCAGTTGCAGCCGTCGATTTTTGCCGATTCATCCAGCTCCCGCGGAATACCGCGAATGAATTGGATCAGCAGGAATACGAAGAAGGTTCCTCCCGCTCCCCCGGCTAAAGCGTGGGGGACGATAAATGGCAAATACGTATTGACCCAGCCGAACTGGTGGAACATCGCATACTGCGGAATAATAAGCACCTGTCCCGGCAGCATCAGCGTGAGCATAAGCAGCGAGAACCAAAAGCCCCGCAGCGGGAAGTCCAGTCTGGCGAATCCAAAAGCGACCAGCGTACTGGAAATGACCGTCACGATAATCACCGCGATAATCAAATAGAAGGTATTGATATAGAAATCGGTAAACGTAAAACCGGGAACCGAATGCCAGCCTTTAACGTAGTTGGACCACTGGGGTACAGTCGGGAAAAGCGACGGGGAGCTCAGCTCCTGGTTGCTTTTCAAGGAAGCGCCAATCCACCAAATGACCGGGTAGACCATAATCAAGCTGAATATGATGAGCATTGCATGACGAGTTAAGCCTTTCCATTTTGATTGGGTCATTTTCTCTTTTTCCCTCCTTGGCTGTCGGATTCGTAGAACACCCAGTATTTCGATGTCACGTTAATAGCTACAGCGGCAACAACGATCATCAGCAGCATAATCCAGGCCAAGGAGGAGGAATATCCGAGCTGATAACGGCTGAACGCCCGCTCATACAAGTAAAGCGCATACACATAAGTAGAGTTCATTGGGCCTCCGGCCGTAATGACGTAAGCTGGCGTAAACACCTGGAAGGAGTTAATGACCCCCATAATCAGGTTAAAGTACAAGGTTGGCGACAGCATCGGCAGCGTAATATTGAAAAATTGTCTAAGCTTGCCCGCGCCATCCACCGAGGAGGCTTCATACAGATCCGTCGGAATCTGCTTCAGACCGGCGAGGAAAATAACCATCGAAGAGCCGAACTGCCAAACGGACAATACGATTAGCGACCAGAGCGCCGTATCCGGGTTCGTCACCCAGCCTGTGCCTGGAATGCCGAAAACGCCGAGGACTTTGTTGAAGAAGCCGTCCACGCCAAAGATGTTTTTCCACAGCAGGGAAACGGCGATACTCCCCCCGATCAAGGACGGGAAGTAAATGGCCGTCCGGTAGACCGAAATCCCGCGCACCGCCTTATTCAGCAGCATGGCCACAAGCAGCGCGGCAATGAGCTTCAGCGGCACCGAGGCCAGTACGTAATAAAATGTGATTTTGACGGATTGGACGAATTTCTCGTCTGCCGTAAAGATGCGGTTGTAGTTTTCCATACCGACCCATTCGATCGGTTTCATTAAAGTATAGTTGGTGAAGGAATAATATAGGGACAACAGCATCGGGTAGGCCGTCAACGCCAAAAACCCGATCAGCCACGGGGAAATAAACAGATATCCTGCAATGGGAGAGTCCCAACGCTTGAGAAATGGCTTTTTACGCTCAGGCGTCCCGTTAGCTAAAGGTGTTGTTCGTTCCATGTGTTCACTCTCCTTTTCTTACTTTTAGTATAGATGGAGAGTCCCGTAGAGCTACAGGAGACAATTGCTCAAAATCATTCAATATTTTCAGAATATCTAATTTTGCAAAAAGAAAAGCGCACCCTCAGAATTCACCGGACAAACCAGAATGGTTTCCAATGTCTATTCTAAAGAGTGCACGCTGCTGCTCCCCATCTTTAGTTCATTGTATATAAGGTGCTGTTGTTCACTATGCTGTGTCGTGACTAAATGGAATTCATGCATCTAATGATGCTCTAAACAAGTGTTTCCCGGGATCAGATGGATTTTATGCACCTACAATCAAGCACCCAGACCATTATTGGCAATTTCTCTTCTTTTAGAGACATGAAATCCATTTAAATCTACATCCTCTTCTTTACCGCAGAAACTAACTACTATTAATCCATTTATTATAAGTTGAACAATTAAAATGGAGTGGACAAGTACGCAAATTCTACGATCGCTATTTCCCCAGATCCTGGCATCCCTTTCTTTAGTTCTGCTACCACTCACTAAACCTCGGGTCTGAGGCTTTATAAGCACCTTCTAATAATTTCTTTTCATTAACATCGTTAAAATCTTGATATGTATGGACAACCTTTAACTCGCTATACTTTTTATCTCCTGAATAGTCGAGGGTCGTTTCGGTTTCTTTTATAAGCTCGACAGGCAACAAGGTCCTTTTATTAATCGTGTAGGTAAGTTTCGATTGGTGGTCGGTCGTCACTACGAGGGTAATTATTTTCTGGGTCTTAGCGTCATAAAAGCCCTCGTGAGCACTCTCCTCATGCTGGTTCCCTGTAACTGTAAGAATATAGTTTCCATCTTTCTGCTCTACTTGCATACCCTGTGTGGTTAGGCTTTTTAAATCGTGGTACGGATCAACGTATTTTTTATTGTTCTCTATCATACCGGACGTATAACCTTCGAGCTCGGGACCCACTTCCCATTGACCATCCCTAAATGTGGCAACACCATATTGTTCCGTTACATACTCTTTGACTATCCTTTCTAAGTCGGGGCTTTCATGTTGAGAATACATAGAGAACGGTTTTTTGACATACTCGATTTTGGTGTTAGTAGAACTGCTTCCAGAAGCTTCTTTTAAATTCGGATTTTCAAATGATTTATAAACATACTTTGACTCCACGGAAAAACTTTTTAAACTTTCGATTTGTTCCGAAGACTTCTCGACTAATTCCTCCGCATAGGGAAGTCCCTGTTCATCATTTGTAAGATGAATTCCTTTTCCACAACCGCTAAGTACCACCAGCATAATGCTGGCTAAAAACATTATGTATTTATGCATATCTATTCTCCTCAAATCAAAACTGTAAAATGATCATTTACCAATACCACATTTCAACCGACAAGCGTTCGTCCAGTAACATAATGTTATTAACAACATCTTGTGTGTCTGCCAAAATCCATATTTCATAAATCCCCTCCATTTCCTCATCTGACTTTTCTTTTTTTATGGCTTGAATGCCAAGCGGATTTTTATTGAATTGATAAAAGCTGTATAACAGTCCATTCGGTGTAACAGGATGCATATATCGGCTGCCGTATTGTTTCTCGGCTTCTTCCTTTGTCGAACCTACATGAATCCCTCGTGGTGTCTGAAACCAATCTCCCTTAGTTAGCTCGATCCCAACAACTTTATCATCACGATAATAAATCGTTGCGGCACCATAGCGTTGCTCAATGTCATTTCCTTTGCCTGATCCCAAAATGTTTTCAACTTTTTTCCGACTCATACCAAAACAAATATTTGTTCCCGGCTCGTGAATCGATTCAATACACATATCCTTGTCCAAAAAAGCATCTGGCTCCAGTTTGGCAGCCTGGCCGCATCCACTGATGAGCATTAGGACTAACAGGACCAGGATTATAACCTTCGTTTTCATAGGCCTCTCTCCTTTTTTATTTGACATTCTATCTTTATCGGAAAGTTAATAAGGGAATTTAATTTAATATGGTTAATCCATTGATATTCCAGCCTATAGCTAGCATCGCATAAAAAATGCACCCTTAGAATTTCATTGGTTGGACCAGGATGGTTCTCCCAACATTATTCTAAAGGGTGCAATTAGATACTCTGGGCGCTGCTATAAGGAGATTAGACCTTGAAGTGCTCGATCTTCGTCTGCATATCCGCCGCCATACGGGCCAAGCCCTCTGCGGCTGACGAAATTTCCTCCATCGAGGCCAGCTGCTCCTGCGTCGCGGCCGTTACGCTCTGGAAGGAGTCGAGACTCTGCTGCGAGGTTTCCGAGATATGCTTCACGGAATTGGCAATCTCCTCGGCACTCGCCGACATTTGCTGCGTAATCGCGGACACGTCGTGAATCTGCTCCGTAATATGACGCGTCGATTGCTCGATTTGCCGGAACGCATTCTGCGCATCGGTAGTGACGCTAATGCCGCGTTTGACGTTATCTGCAACCTCGCCGTTCATGACTGCATAGGCCTTCTCTACCAAGCTCGTCATTTGCACGATATCCTCGCCGATTTGCTCCGCCGTCTCCCTGGACTGTTCAGCCAGCTTCCTCACTTCGCCCGCCACGACGGAGAAGCCGCGGCCATCCTCACCGGCACGCGCCGCTTCAATCGCCGCGTTCAGCGCCAGCAGATTCGTCTGGACGGCGATATCCGAAATCGCTGAGCTCATCCCGGCAATATGGGCGCTAAGCTCGTTCATCTTATGCATCAGCTCGGCCGACTGCTCCGTAGAACGCCGGATTTCCTCCATTTGCAGGCCGACCTGCTCCACCTTTTCGCTGCCGTACCGCACATCCTCAACCGTCTGGGACGAAGAATCGACAATCGCTCCCGATGCTTCGGCGATTTTATAAATACCTTGGGACATTTCGTCCATCGTATCGGCACTCTCCAGCGAGACGCTAGCCTGTCTCTCGGCTCCCTCGGAGGACACCTGAACCAGATCCACGACGTGCTCGACTGATTTTGCGTTCTGCTCAGTCCCGGCTGTCAGCTCCTCGCTCGAAGCGGCAAGCTGGCTGGAGATTTCCGCGACGTCCATCACCATTCCGCGAATCGAAGCGACCATCTCGTTATAGTTCCCGGCGAGCTGTCCGACTTCATCTTTTCGCTTAATTTGAACCTCTTCATTGAGATAACCTTCTCCCACGCGCTTCGCGGAGGCGTTCAGCTGCTCAATGGGACGCGTTACGCTGCGAATAATCAGGAATAGCGCGAGGCCAGAAACGACGAGCGCGATACATAGCACGATCACAGAAGTCCAGACAATCGGGGCAATCGCTTTATCGAATTCGTTAATTTCCAGAACTCCGACGATTTTAAGACCCGTCAGCTCGTTCGTCAGAACGTAAGCTCTCTGCGGCTTGCCCGTCAGCTCGCTTTTGTAATCGATAAATCCCGAATCCATCGCCTGAATTCTCGAAATATGCTCTCCCACAGCATCATCGCCGGGCTCGTACTGCGGATGGTATGTAATCTTGTTGCTGCGGTCAAATATGTATACGAATCCTTCACTGCCGATTTGCACGTTCCGGGTGAACTCGTTGATGGCTTCCATGTTAAAGGATACGGTCATGGCTCCCTGCCCATCCGGAAGCGCACGGCTGATATACAAATTATGATGTCCCGTGGTCGATGACTTAAAGGGATCGATAATGACTGTCTTTTGTGGATCGGCAAGTGCAGCCTTATACCAATCCCTATCTGTTGGATCATATTCATGCGGGCCTGGGTCTGGCGCCTTCATAAAAGCCTTGTTATTGTTGCCTACGGTAAGCAGCTCAAGCCCAGGATGCTTCGCCATGAACAGCTCCAGCATCGACTGTACCTCTGGCGATCCTTCATCGATTTGCTTGGAATTCATCTGCATGACCAATTGCTCGACGTTCTGTACCTGCGCTTCTATATAAGCATTCAGCGCTTCATTCATCAGCTCGACGCTCGTTTTGGATGAACTCCCAATCTTGGATTCCATTTCATGCTTGGCGCTTGTCAGACTGGACCCCATAATCACCATATTAGGAATGACCAGCATAATCGTGAACGCAAGCAGCAGACGATTCCGCAGCGAGTTAATCTCGATGACTCGCCGTAAGTTGGACCATATCTTTCTCATTGTTGTCTCCTCTCAAAATCCATTATGCAGATACCCGTTCCTCACCTAATTACTCTTGCTTCAATGGACGCTACATACCTTTTTTGTCCCTTTATAGCTCGGAATGACTAAATACCCTGTCTCGATTGACCTTAGTCAATCGTTCTATATATCTATATTTCGACAAAATTCAATATTTTTTTATACTTTTCATGAAAATAAATGATAATTTACTGTAAATTCATTTGATTTTCCTTGTAAAACCTTATTTAGTCGCAAAAAAAAGCAGAATCTGCCCAGGGGGCAAAATCTGCTTTTGATCATTTCGTATATGTTTAAATCCATTATTATTTGCTCTTAGCCAAATATTCCTGCACCCATTGCCCGGTCGCCTGCAATTTCTCCTCAGCCCGGCCAATCGCGGCCTTCACCTGGCCGGTCGCCGTACCGCCGTAGACGTTGCGGGCGTTAACGACCGTCTCCGGCTGCAGCACCTCGTAAATGCTGTCGTCGAACAGCGGTGAGAATTGCTGGAATTCCTCGAGGGAGAGATCGAGCAAATATTTATTGTGCTGAATGCAATACAGCACCGTCTTGCCGATCACTTCGTGAGCCTGACGGAACGGCAATCCCTTGTTGGCCAGGAAATCGGCGATGTCGGTCGCATTGGAGAAATCTTTGTTGACGGCCTCGCGCATCTGCTCCTTGTTCACCTTCATTGTAGCAATCATTGGAGCGAACAACTGCAGCGCTCCCTGCAGCGTTGCCACCGTATCGAACATGCCTTCCTTGTCCTCCTGCATGTCCTTGTTGTAAGCAAGCGGCAGGGACTTCAGGACGGTCAGCAGGCCCATCAGGTTGCCGTAAACGCGGCCCGTCTTCCCGCGCACAAGCTCAGGCACATCCGGGTTCTTCTTCTGCGGCATGATGCTGCTGCCTGTGCAAAAAGCATCGTCCAGCTCGATAAAGCGGAACTCAGTGCTGCTCCACATGACCAATTCCTCGCTCAAACGGGACAAGTGCATCATCAGGATCGACGCATCCGCCAGAAACTCCAGGATGAAATCGCGGTCGCTGACCGCATCCAGGCTGTTCTCGTAAACAGCCCCGAAATTCAGCTGCTCGGCCACGAAATGGCGGTCGATCGGGAAAGTCGTTCCCGCCAGAGCCCCCGCGCCGAGCGGCAGGACGTTAATCCGCTTGTAGCTGTCCTGCAGGCGCTCGATGTCCCGCTGGAACATCGAGACGTAAGCAAGCAGATGATGAGCGAACAGAATCGGCTGAGCCCGCTGCAAATGGGTATAGCCTGGTACGATCGTATCCAGATTGGCCTTCGCTTGCCCGATCAGGGCCTCCTGCAGGTCATGCAGAAGCCCCACGAATTCAACGACCCGCTTGCGCAAATACAGGTGCATATCCGTGGCCACCTGATCGTTACGGCTGCGGCCCGTATGCAGCTTGCCGCCGACCGGTCCGATTTCCTCGATCAGATTCTTCTCGATATTCATATGAATATCCTCGTCCGAGACGGAATACTCAAGCTCTCCGCGGCGGATTTTTTCAAGGACGGACTGCAATCCTTCCTTGATTCTCGCTGCATCCTCTTCAGGAACGATTCCGCACTTAGCCAGCATCGTCACATGCGCCAGGCTTCCCTGTACATCCTCTTCCGCCAGCGCCTTGTCGAACCCGATGGATGCGGTATATTCTTCAACTAGTTTGTTGGTCTGCTTCGTAAAGCGGCCTCCCCACAGCTTGCTCACCTGATTCACTCCTTGTCTGTTTCAAACGTAGCTTCAATTACTTGTTGTTCTGCTCCACGCCGGGAGCTTACTTTGAGGCGCAGCGCGTTCAGGCGGATAAAGCCGGTTGCGTCCCCTTGATCGTAAGCTTCGGTCGGATCGGCCTCCATCGTAGCGATGTCGGGATTGTAGAGGCTGACCGGGCTCTTAACGCCGGCCCCGATAATGTTCCCTTTGTACAGCTTCACGCGCACTGTTCCGGTCACGTTCTTCTGGCTCTCCGTCACGAGCGCCTGCAGCGCAAGACGTTCCGGCGCAAACCAGAAGCCGTTGTATACGAGCGTGCTGTAACGGGTAATCAGGCTGTCGCGCAAGTTCATCACTTCGCGGTCCATCGTGAGGGATTCCATTTTGCGATGCGCTGTAAACAGAATCGTACCGCCCGGCGTCTCATATACGCCACGGCTCTTCATGCCGACGAACCGGTTCTCGACCATGTCTACCCGGCCGATGCCGTGCTTGCCGCCAAGCTCATTCAGCTTCTCCATCACGCCAAGCGGGTCAAGACGCTGGCCGTTCAGGCCGACGCAGTTGCCCTGCTCGAATTCCAGCTCCAAATACTCCGGCTGATCCGGAGCATCCTCCGGGGATACGCTGAGCAGGTACATATCCTTGCTCTCCTCGCCGCTCGCATCGTACCAAGGATCCTCAAGCACGCCGCTCTCATAGCTGATGTGCAGCAGGTTGCGGTCCATCGAGTAGGATTTTGCCGCAGACGCGGTAACCGGAATGCCGTGCTCTTCGGCGTACGCAATCATTTCCGCGCGGCCCGGGAAGCGGTCGCGGAACTCGCTGAGACGCCATGGAGCTATTACTTGGATTTCCGGAGCGAGACCAGCAGCGGCCAGCTCGAATCTGACCTGGTCGTTCCCTTTGCCTGTAGCGCCATGGGCGATAGCCATTGCGCCTTCCGCGCGGGCGATTTCAACCATGCGCTTGGCGATCAGCGGACGGGCGATGCTCGTACCGAGCAAATATTGCCCTTCGTACATTGCGCCAGCCTGGAACATCGGGTAGATGAAATCCTTGGCGAATTCCTCGCGCAGATCGTCGATATATACTTTGGAAGCTCCAGTAGCCAGCGCTTTGGCTTCCAGGCCGTCCAATTCCTCTTTCTGGCCGATATCCGCCGTGAAAGCAATGATTTCGGCATCGTACGTTTCCTTAAGCCATTTGAGAATGATCGATGTATCCAAGCCGCCGGAGTAGGCGAGCACGATTTTGTTTTTTGCCATATTAAATGATCCTCCTGTTACTTTTTATAGCTCCGATTTAGAATCCTATGATCCGATCAGCGCTGCCATCAGCGCTTTCTGGGCATGTAGACGGTTCTCGGCCTGATCGAAAATAATCGAGTTCTTGCCGTCGATAACCCCTTCGCTCACTTCCTCGCCGCGATGGGCCGGCAAGCAATGCATGAACAAATAATCCGGCTTCGCATGCTGCGCCAGCTCTTCATTGACCTGATACGCAGCAAACGCCGCCTCGCGCGCCTTCTGCTCTTCCTCGAAGCCCATGCTTGCCCAAACGTCTGTGTAAATGACATCCGCCTGCTCTACCGCCGCTTTCGGGTCACGGACAACCTCGACGGCCGCTCCGGTCTCCTTCGCGATGTGCCGGGCTTGCTCCGTAATTTGCGCATCCGGCTCGTAGCCTTCCGGGCTCGCCACGGAAATGTGAACCCCGAGTTTCGCACAGCCGATCATCAGGGAGTGGGCCATATTGTTGCCGTCGCCGATATAGGCCAGCTTCAGGCCTTTGAGGATTCCTTTATGCTCGTAAATGGTCTGCAAATCCGCCAGCACCTGGCATGGATGCGCCAGATCGCTAAGCCCGTTGATGACCGGAACGGTCGAATAACGAGCCAAGTCGACGACATTCTCGTGACCAAAGGTACGGATCATAATACCGTCCAGATATCTCGACATGACGGCCGCCGTATCGGCGATCGTCTCGCCGCGGCCAAGCTGGATATCATTCTTGCTCAGGAACAAGGCATGCCCGCCCAATTGGTAGGTGCCAACCTCAAAGGATACCCGTGTCCGTGTCGAAGATTTCTCAAAAATAAGTCCGACGGTTTTCCCCTTCAGCGGATGGTAAACCTCGCCCTTCTTCTGTTTATCCTTGATCTCGATCGCGAGGTCGAGCAAATATTGAATTTCTTCCGTTGTATAGTCTGTAAGCTCGATGAAATCGCGGCCCTTCAAATTAAATGCATTCTTCTTCGTTCCCTCTATTAAACTCATACTACACTTCCTCCTTGGATGTATAGGCGGAAATGATCGCTGCCAGCGTATCGACGGCTTGATCGATTTCCTCCCGGCTCACGTTCAGGTTCGGCAGCAGGCGAATGACATTCGGACCGGCAGTGACGAACAGCAGTTTCCGCTTCTGGCCCTCAGTAACCAGGTCCGCTACCGGTTCAGCGCATTCGATGCCGATCAGCAGGCCTTTGCCGCGGATGGCCTTCACGAACGGTTCATCCTTGAACGCCTCTTGAAGACGTTCGTGCAAATATTTGCCCATCTCATCCGCGCGCTGCGGAATGCTGTCCTCCAGCATTGTCTCGATCGTTGCGATGACCGCCGCGGCTGCTACCGGGTTGCCGCCAAATGTAGTCGCATGGCTGCCTGGCGTGAATGCTTCGCGCAGGTATTCCTTGGCGAGCATCGCCCCGACGGACAATCCGCTCGCAATGCCTTTCGCGGAGGTGAAGATGTCCGGCTCTATACCATAGTGCTCGTGCGCAAACCATTTGCCCGTACGGCCCATGCCGGTTTGCACCTCGTCTACGATTAGCAGGAGTCCCTCTTTTTTGCAAAGCGCAGCAAGCTCTTGAACGAAGCCAGGATCGACTGGATATACTCCGCCCTCGGCCTGGATCATCTCCAGCATGACCGCCGCCGTATTCGGCCCGATGGCCTCCTTCAGCGCCGCCATATCATGCAGCTGTATAGTCTTGAAGCCTTCCGGCAGCGGCAGGAAGCCGTCCTTCACCTTATCCTGCCCTGTAGCTGTCAGCGTCGCCAGCGTCCGTCCATGGAACGATTGCTGGAAAGTAATCACTTCATAGCGGCCGGTTCCTTTGATCTTCTGATGGTAACGGCGCGCCAGCTTGATGGCCGCTTCATTCGCCTCGGCTCCGCTATTGCAGAAGAACACGACATCGGCACAAGTGACCTCCGTCAGCAGCTGCGCAGCCTTCTCCTGCTGCGGAATATGGAACAGATTCGATACATGCCATAGCTCATCCAGCTGAGCCTTGACCTTCGCCGTCACTTTTTCAGGAGCATGCCCGAGATTCGTCACCGCAAGACCGCTCATAAAGTCGAGATAACGATTCCCCTGGTCATCCCACAGCCAGCTGCCATGTCCTTTGACGAGACTGATCGGATAGCGGGCATAGCTTGGAAACAGCGCGCTCTTTGCTTTCGCGTCCGCCGCCTTGGATGCTTTTGCTTCTTTAAGATCACTTTGTGCCATCGCTTGTCACTCCTATCATTTGGATAAACTCTCTTCATTTCACTCTATTAACTATAACGCAGTCTAAAATGCCATGCTACTGCATCCGCACAATTTTCGTCCCGATTTCCTCGCCGGACAGAACGCGGCTTAAGATCCCGGGTTCGCTGCCGTCCACGATGACGACCTCCTGCACCTTGCCATGGATACAGGCAATCGCAGCCCGGACTTTCGGGATCATGCCACCGTAAATTTCACCGGTCTGAATCATGTCTTCGATTTCCTGTACGGTCACGGTCGGCAGCACTCTTTTCTCCCCGTTGATGGTCTTCAGAATGCCCGGCACATCCGTCACGACGATCATTCGCTCCACGCCGAGCTCGGACGCTACCGCCCCGGCTGCCGTGTCCGCATTGATATTGTAACGCTGGCCCGCCGCATCAACGCCAAGCGGCGCGATGATCGGCATAAATCCAAGCTGGATTACGCCTTCGATCAGAGCGGCATCGACTTTGGTAACATCGCCGACAAGCCCGACTTCTGCACTAGCCGCTACCGGCTGCGCGGTGATCAGTTGGCCGTCTATGCCAGACAAGCCTAGCGCTTTGCCCCCGGATTGCCCGATACGGCGCACGATGCCTTTGTTGATGCTTCCGGCCAGCACCATCTCTACGACGTCCAGCACTTCCTCAGACGTATATCGCAGCCCGTTCACGAACTTCGTTTCAATGCCGAGCTTATTCAGATTGCCGGAAATCGCCGGCCCGCCCCCGTGGACGATGACCGGCTGCACTCCGCTTTGCTGCAGCTTCACCAGATCCTCGAAAAAGGAATCCGGAAGCTCTGCGAGCGTGCTGCCTCCACATTTCATTACAAACGTCCCGTTTGCCGCAAGCGGATTGCTTGCTGTGTTACTGTTATCCAGCGCTGTTCTCATCGCTCCAAAACCCCTCTCCGATTCTCATGAAGTAATCATTATGTGTCGAAAAACCTCGAAATCAAGTGCGGTATGCCGCATTTATCCGTACATAGTCATAGGTCAAATCGCAGCCCCAGGCCGTGGCCTGGCCTTCGCCGTTATGCAGGTGGACATGGATAACCACGGTGTCCCCCTGCAGATAAGCAAGCGCCTCATCCTCGTCGAAAGGAATCGGCCGGGAGCCCGTCAGCACATGGATGCTGCCGAGCGAAATGTCCACCGTCTCCGGGTTCACCGGCTCGCCAGCGCGGCCTACCGCCGCGATGATGCGGCCCCAGTTCGCATCGGCGCCAAATACGGCCGATTTCACCAGGCTGGAGCCTATAATCGTCTTCGCAATAGCCCGGGCCGACAGATCGCTGACCGCGCCTTCCACGTTCACTTCAACGAGCCGTGATGCTCCCTCGCCATCGCGGGCGATTGCCTTGGCGAGCACCTCACACACATAGCCGAAGCCCGCCGCAAAGCTCTCCCAGGCCGGATGCTCCGGTGTCAGCGGCTCATTTCCGGCCAGCCCGCTCGCCATCGCAAGCAGCATGTCGTTCGTGCTCGTATCGCCGTCTACCGTGATCATATTGAAGGTGGCATCGGTCACCTTGCGGAGCAGCGCCTGCAGCGCTTCGGCATCGATAACCGCGTCGGTCGTCACAAAGCCAAGCATGGTCGCCATGTTCGGGTGAATCATGCCTGAGCCTTTGGCGGCTCCGGCGATGCTGACCTCCCGTCCATCCACGTTCAGCTTCACGCATACCTCTTTCTTCACGAGGTCCGTGGTCAGGATGGCTTGGCAGAATTCCTCCGCCCCGTCGGCTCCCGATGCTACCACTGCCGGAAGTCCATGAATCCCGGCGTTCACGCGCTCCATCGGCAGCAGCTCGCCGATGACACCCGTTGACGCCACGGCGACTTCCTCCGGCTGCAGCCCGAAGGCTTCCGCAGCCGCTGCGCGCATCGCATAGGCATCGTCCTCGCCCTGCTTGCCCGTGCAGGCATTGGCGTTGCCGCTGTTCACAACGATCGCCCGCAGCCGCTGGCTGCTGGAGGCGAGGCTGTCGCGCGTCACCTTAAGCGGCGCAGCCTGAAATACATTTAATGTATACACGGCTGCTGCTACGGCAGGCACTTCACATACAATCGCGCCGAGATCGTTGCGCGATGTTTTTTTTAGGCCACAATGCAGTCCCCCTGCCCGGAAACCCTGCGGCGTCGTAACCGTTCCCTCAGTAACTACAGTAAACTTGCTAACCTCTCCCATGGCGTTCTCCCCTCGCAATTACGGATAAACTGGACTGAGCTTAAGTCCCGTCGTCTCATCCCAACCCATCATTAGATTCATATTCTGAATGGCCTGACCTGCTGCACCTTTTACGACGTTATCGATAACCGATATAATCGTTAATCTTCCCGTACGAGGATCTGCGGCAAAGCCGATATCACAGTAGTTCGAGCCGAATACTTCCTTTGTCGCTGGCCATTTGCCCGCCTCCCGAATCCGCACGAACGGTCTGCCTTCATAATACTGGCGATACAGCTCGGTTAAATCCTCATCGGTATAAGCTCCTTTGAGCTGAGCGTACATCGTGCACATAATCCCCCGCGTCATCGGCACCAATTGCGTCGTAAACGTGACGGTCACCTGCTCTCCCGCAATTTGCGACAGGCTTTGCTCGATTTCTGGAATGTGCTGATGCTTGTTGACTTTATAAGCCTTGAAATTCTCGTTGATTTCCGCATAATGCGTCATCAGGCCGGTGCCGCGGCCGGCGCCGGAAACCCCGGATTTCGCGTCAATAATAATCGTCGCCGGATCAATCCAGCCTGCGCTTAACGCCGGGATCAATCCCAACAGCGTTGCCGTCGGGTAGCATCCCGGGTTCGAAATGAATCCCGAGCCAACGACATTGTCGCCGTTAATTTCGCTCAACCCGTATACCGCTTGCTCCAGCACGCTGGCATCCGGGGCATCGTGTTTATACCAGGCCTCATAGAGCGAACCGTCCTTGATACGAAAATCTCCCGATAGGTCGATAACCTTAAGCCCCGCTTCCAGCAATTGTGGCACGAGCTTGCTGCTTACTCCGGACGGCGTTGCCGTAAATACGATATCCGCCTTCTTGGCCATTTCCTCCGGGTCTACTCCGTCCAGGTCTTGAACCAGGATTTCCGATAAATGCGGGAATCCATCCGTAATCGGTACCCCGGCGCTTGAAGCCGAAATGACAGAGGTAATCTCCGCCAGCGGATGTCCCAATAAAAAACGAATCAGCTCCACCCCGCCATACCCTGTGGAACCAACGATAGCCACTTTTACTTTGCTTGCATTTCCAGACACCGTCATAACCTCTCTTCCTCTCCCTAATTTCGGTCTGTTTCTAAACGTTCCCTGCTCACTTGCGATCCGAAAAGAAAATATGTATTATTATACGATTATACTTATATAAATACAACCGCAATGCATAATTATTTATGCTGCAAAAATGGTTGAACTGAACTTATATACAAAAAAACCGGGCCTTAGCCCGGATTCTTTGATTTATCGTATTTGCTGCCCCTGCCCAGCGAGAATCCCTCGCCCAGCACCTCATGAGCATTCGAAATGATGACAAATGCCGTCGGCTCGATTGTCTGCACTAGCGTTTTCAGACTTGTCACTTCACTCTGCCCGACCACAACCATAAGCACCGTCCGATCATCTCCAGTGTAGCCGCCCTGCGCGGACAGCTTGGTGAGCCCCCGGTCCAAATGATGCAATACGGCATCCGCAATCTCATCGGTCTTATCGGCTATAATATAAGCCACCTTCGTATAATTGAAGCCTAGCTCCACCACGTCGATGAACTTCCCTGTAATATAAAGCCCGATCAAGGCGTACAGCGCCCGCTCTGGCGACAAGACGAAGCCGGCCAGGACTATGACCAGCCCATCCATCAGCACCACGCAAAGGGATAGGCTTAGCCCGCTGTATTTCTGAATAATATGCGCCGCGATGGACAGCCCTCCAGTAGAGCCCCGGCCCCGAAAAACAAGACCCAGTCCCAAGCCGACACCGATCCCTCCATACAAGGAGGCTAGAAGCGGATCCGTCGTGGGTGCCGCCCAATCCTTGGTCAATAACACAAACAACGGCAGGAATACCGTCCCCAGCAGCGAACGGAGCGCATAATATCTTCCCAGCAGTAAATATCCTGCAGTAAATAACGGGATATTCAGCATCCACTGGGTATATGCTGGTTCAATATTAAACAGCGACTTAGCGATGATCGACAGCCCGGAAACGCCGCCAGAAGCAATATGAGCGGGTACGAGAAACAGGTTAAAGGCCAGAGCCGTAATGAATGCCCCGATTAGAATCATGAACGTATCGAGCGCATGCCGGAACGGGCCGCTTAGCGGGATATAGTCCCCTGGCCTGCGTTTGCGTGACTTTGATGACACGGTAATCCTCCTTATTGGCTCCAAAAAAATTCCTACACGCTAACGCTAGTGTAGGAATTCTTGTCTCATTCTATAGCTTAGTTTTTGGGCTCGGTCTTGATTTGGCTGCGCAAATATCCATCGATAAACGGATCAAGCTCCCCATCCATGACGGCCCCTACGTTCCCGGACTCTACCGATGTGCGGTGATCCTTCACCATGCTGTAAGGATGGAACACATAGGAGCGGATTTGGCTGCCCCAGGCGATATCCGACTGTTCGCCGCGGATTTCGTCCAATTCCTTTTGCTGTTCCTCCAGCTTGCGCTCGACCAATTTGGAACGGAGCATCGTCATAGCCCGCTCTCTGTTCTTGATCTGGGAACGTTCATTCTGACACGTCACCACGATACCTGTCGGCAGGTGAGTAATCCGTACGGCGGAATCCGTCGTATTGATGTGCTGCCCGCCGGCCCCGCTTGCCCGGTACGTATCGATCTTCAAATCCTCTGACCGGATTTCGATATCCACGTCCTCCGTAATCTCCGGTACGACGTCACAGGATACGAATGAGGTATGCCTTCTTCCCGAAGAGTCGAACGGAGAAATTCGCACCAAGCGGTGTACCCCTTTCTCAGCCTTCAGATAGCCGTAGGCATTGTATCCTTTGATCAGCAGCGTAACGCTTTTGATTCCCGCCTCGTCACCTGGAAGATAATCCAGCGTCTCGACCTTGAAGCCATGCTTCTCCGCCCAGCGGGTATACATCCGCAGCAGCATTTGGCCCCAGTCCTGCGACTCGGTGCCGCCCGCTCCGGGATGCAGTTCCAGAATAGCGTTCATCTTATCGTACGGCGAGTTGAGCAGAAGCTGGAGCTCGAAATCCTCCAGCTTCTTCAGCAGCGCTTCAACGGAGCCGCCGATATCGGCCGCAAGCTCTTCGTCGCCCTCTTCCTCGGCGAGTTCGGCCATCAACGCCGTATCATCATACTCCCGCTGCAGCGCTTCATATTGGTCTACCGAGGACTTGATGGCATTCAGCTCGGCAATGATGCCTTGCGCTTTGTCATTATCGTCCCAGAAATCCGGGGCTGCCATCTTGTCCTCGTAATTGGCAATCATTTCATGCTTGAGATCTAAGTCAAAGAGACCCCCTAAGATTGGATAGTTTCTTTGCGATTTCCCGCATATCCTGCTTGATGCTCGGGTCGATCATCGTTGTTCATTCACCTTCCCAAATGTACTTGAGGATTCAGGATGCTCTAGCCTGCTGCAAGAGTCATTCTGCGTACTTTATGCGTTCTGCCCATGGCAGTGTTTGTATTTCTTTCCGCTGCCGCATGGGCATGGATCGTTGCGTCCAATCTGGTCGCCGCGTTGAACCGGACGTTTCTCCGCGGGCTCGCCGCTGGTGGAGATTTTGCTCTCGTCCACAACCGCCTGGCGCTCCTGATTGCTCTCAACGTGTGCTTTCATAATATATGTGGCAACCTCTTCTTGGATGCTGGCTACCATCTGGTTGAACATTTCAAAGCCCTCGAATTGATATTCGCGAAGCGGATCGGTACCGCCGTATGCCCGCAAATGGATACCTTGGCGCAGCTGATCCATGGCGTCGATGTGATCCATCCACTTGCTGTCCACCGCACGAAGCGCGATAACCTTCTCAAATTCACGAACCATTTCTGGTCCAAGCGCTTCCTCGCGTGTATCGTATTTGGTCATCACTTTAGAGAAAATATATTCAACCATTTCTTCGGGCTCTTTGCCCCACAGCTCATCTTTCGTAATCGCGCCTTCATCCAGCATTTTGGCGTTCATGTACTCCGCTACGTCCTGCAGCTCCCAGTTCTCTGGGATTTCGTCGGCCGTATGCGCTTCGACCACCCGCTCGATAACCGCTTTGATCATATCGATAATGATTTGCTTGATGTTCTCAGATTCGAGCAGCTCCCGGCGCTGTTTATAGATGATTTCGCGCTGCTGGTTCATAACGTCGTCATATTGCAGGACGATCTTGCGCACATCGAAGTTGTTGCCTTCGACCCGCTTCTGGGCGGATTCCACGGCGCGCGTAATCATCTTGCTCTCGATCGGCTGATCTTCTTCGAATCCAAGGCGCTCCATCATGTTAAGCACGTTATCCGCACCGAAGCGCTTCATCAGCTCATCGCCGAGCGACAGGTAGAACTGCGTGGAGCCCGGATCGCCCTGACGGCCCGCACGTCCGCGAAGCTGGTTATCGATCCGGCGCGATTCATGGCGTTCGGTACCTATAATATGCAAACCGCCGACTTCGGCTACCCCTTCGCCAAGCAGGATGTCCGTACCGCGGCCCGCCATGTTCGTAGCGATGGTCACGGAGTTCGGCTCCCCTGCGCGTGAAATGATCTCCGCTTCTTCCTCATGGTATTTCGCGTTGAGTACTTTATGCTGGACACCTTTGCGCTTCAGCATTTCGGAGAGACGTTCGGAATTCTCAATCGATACTGTACCGACAAGAATTGGCTGCTTCTCTTTGTGCCGTTTTACGATTTCCTCAACGACGGCCTTGAATTTGCCTTCCTCGCTCTTATACACGACATCCGGCATATCAATCCGGCGGTTTGGACGGTTTGTCGGCACCTGCAGCACTTCGAGGCCGTAGATCTTCTTGAACTCTTCTTCCTCGGTCTTCGCCGTACCGGTCATTCCCGCTAGTTTGCGGTACATACGGAAATAGTTCTGGAACGTAATCGTCGCCAGCGTCATGCTCTCGTTCTGTACCTCGATGCCTTCCTTGGCTTCGATCGCCTGATGCAGCCCTTCGCTATACCGGCGTCCCGCCATCAAGCGGCCCGTAAACTCGTCGACGATCATGACTTCGTCTTCGGTGACGACATAGTCTACGTCGCGGCGCATAATAACATTCGCCTTGAGCGCTTGAACGATATGGTGGTTCAACGTGACATGGGCATGGTCATAGAGATTGTCGATGCCAAAAGCCTTCTCGGCCTTGGCTACCCCTTTCTCTGTCAAGGATACTGCTTTAACTTTAATATCAACCGTAAAGTCCTCTTCAGGCACAAGCCTCTTAATAAAACGGTCTGCTGCGTAATACAGCTCCGTCGATTTCTGAGCTTGTCCAGAAATGATCAGCGGCGTGCGCGCCTCGTCGATCAGAATCGAGTCCACTTCGTCAATGATACAGAAGTAAAGCGGACGCTGAACCATCTGCTCTTTGTATAGAACCATGTTATCGCGCAAATAGTCGAACCCGAACTCATTGTTCGTTCCGTAGGTAATGTCGCAGGCGTAAGCTTCTTGCTTGTCCGCATGCTCCATCCCGGTGAGGTTCACCCCGACAGTCATGCCGAGGAAATTATAGATCTGTCCCATCTGCTCGCTGTCGCGCTGTGCCAGATAGTCGTTGACCGTAACGACATGAACGCCTTTGCCCAGGAGCGCATTCAAATAAACCGGCAAGGTACCTACCAATGTTTTACCTTCACCGGTTTTCATCTCGGCGATGCGGCCTTCATGGAGGGCCATCCCCCCGATCAGCTGTACGTCAAAATGGCGCATGCCCAGCGTTCTGCGCGAAGCTTCTCTAACCGTCGCAAACGCTTCGGGAAGAAGTTCATCCAATGTCTCGCCCTTCTCGATCCGTTCGCGGAACTCGGCCGTTTTGCCTTGCAGCTGCTCGTCCGACAGCGCCTCAAATTTCGGTTCTAATGTATTGATTAAGTCCACCGTCTTCATAAGACGTTTGACATCACGTTCATTCGTGTCGCCAAATATCTTCTTCACTATTCCTAGCATAGTTAACCCCTTTCACGGCTAAACAAATGATTTACCTAAATTGTAACAGTTTGTAAGGCATGCCGCAACACGCGCCGTCACGTTTCCTGCGGCATTCCAATATCTAAAAAGAGCCCCATCCGCGGGCGGACAAGGCTCGTTTCCCTAAGTTCAATTGCAAGAATTACCATGCCATTCATACAATCGTCGTGATTGGATACGTTATACTAATCCTGCTCGATCAAACCATATTTCCCGTCATTCCGTTTATAGACGACGTTTAGTTCTTTCGTATCGATGTTGGAAAATACAAAGAAATTATGGCCGACCATATTCATCTGCAGTATGGCTTCTTCCACGTCCATTGGTTTCATTGTAAACCGCTTCGTGCGGACGACTTCCAGATCATCGCTGTCCGCTTCATCCACGGCGACTGAGCCGCCATTCTCAACGAACAGGCTCTTCAGACTGCCTTCCTGACGGAACTTGCGATTGATCTTCGTCTTATGCTTGCGTATCTGGCGTTCGAGCTTGTCCACGACTGCATCAATCGATGCATACATGTCATCACTGCGATCCTCAGCGCGAAGCACGACGCCGGTTAGAGGAATCGTAACCTCCACCGTATGCAAACCGCGTACGACACTTAACGTGACGTAGCCTTCTGAGGTAGGGGGTGCTTCAAAGTACTTGTCAAGTCGACTGAGCTTCTTGTCTACGTAATCTCGCAGTGCGTCAGTCACTTCAATTTGCTGTCCACGAATACTAAAATTCATAGGGCACTCCTCCTTTGCTTTGCACCTTTATTATAGCATGGTGTTAAGGCAATGTAAAAAGTGTAAACGCAGGATTAAGACCTAAAAAAAGACCAAGCCCATGGCGCAAGCCGCCAGTGCTAGTCTTGCAGTTCTGTGACAATTTGGTGCAGCGCCCGCTGAGTATGCCTGGCCGTTTTTCTTGAGCCTGCTGGTCAGTATGCCGCTATATGTAAACGCTTGCCAGGAAAAATGAAAGACCCGGGCTGCCCCGGGTCTATGCTAGCGAATCTTCAATTGTTAACCATCGTACCGTTATATGTAGGTCGGCTCTGCCGGATGATTATAATTTGATTACGTTAGCCGCTTGCGGTCCGCGAGCGCCTTCAACGATCTCGAACTCTACAGATTGTCCTTCTTCCAGCGTTTTGAAGCCTTCGGATTGAATAGCCGAGAAGTGTACGAACACGTCTGCGCCTTCTTCAGTCTCAATAAAGCCATAACCCTTCTCTGCGTTAAACCATTTCACTTTACCTTGCATCCACTAACATTCCCTTCATTATCAAATAAGAGTGTGAACCAAGCTCACATTTCTGACTATACCACTCCAGCTTAAATTGTGTCAATTGGAAAAGAAAAGGTTTTACTGTTAATTTATTGTAAAATCTTGTCGCAAAAAGCGGAATGACCCATTTAGCCAGCAGAGGCAGAAATGCGCTTATTTTTTATTACCCTGGAAGGGGAGGGGTGAAACAGGGTAAGAATGATTTAGATAAATGCTTGATCTACCAACTGAATGATATTCGATTTTAAGCTTTTGAATCTTCGTCATGTCTAAACAATTTCTTCCGTCAAAAATGACAGGTTTCCCCATCTTAGACACATACAGTTCCAAATCAAAATTTACGATCTCAGGCCACTCTGTTAATATAAACACACAGTCTGCGTCTTGGATTGCATCTTCAATATTTGATAAAAACTCTACTTCCTCTGGCAGCAGCTTTCTCGCATTATCTATTGCTATAGGGTCATAAGCACTTACCACAGCGCCGGACTTTATTAAGTCTGTCACAACAGTGAGTGAAGCTGCCTCTCTCATGTCATCAGTATTGGGTTTAAAGGCCAGTCCTAACACAGCAATCTTCAACCCCTCTAAGGATCCAAATCTCCTCTTTGCCTTTTCGGTCAAAATATTTTGCTGTTTCTTATTCACTTCAATCACAGATCTTAATAGCTCAAAATCATGATTTGCATTTCCCGCAATTTGCATAAGTGCATTAGTGTCCTTGGGAAAACACGACCCTCCATATCCGATACCTGCATTCAAAAAGTGCGCGCCAATCCGCTTGTCCATTCCCATTCCCTGAGCTACTTCTGTAATGTCTGCGTCAAGCTTCTCACATAAGTTGGATATTTCGTTAATAAAGCTTATTTTCGTAGCAAGAAAGGCATTCGAAGCATATTTAATCATCTCTGCACTTCGTATAGATGTCTTATATATTGGGATCTGAAATGGCTTGTTGATCTCTTCAATCATTTCTGCCGCCTTCACACTATCAGAACCGATAATTATTCGATCACCATAAAATGTATCATTGATGGCAGATCCTTCTCTTAAAAACTCAGGATTCGACACCATTTCAAATGATACGCTATCATTCGACTTATTATATTCAATTATGGCTTTGAGCCGGTCGCCTGTTCCAATCGGTACTGTACTTTTCGTTACTATAACCACATCATTACTAATTTGATCGGCAATAGCAATCGCTGCATCCTCAAGCGCACTCAGATCAGCTGTACCATCTTCATTTGAAGGGGTACCAACCGCAATGTATATTACTTCTGCTCTAATCAACCCTTCATTATATTGATTGGTAAAATGCAATCTGCCCTCAGCCATATTTTTAACAATTAATTCTTCAAGGCCCGGTTCATAAATAGGTGATTTACCGCTTCTCAACAAATTAATTTTCAAGGCATCGATATCAATACAAGTGACAATATGTCCTATTTCCGCCAAGCAAACCCCCGTCACAAGGCCAACATATCCTGTTCCAATCACGGATATTCTCATGAGGCATCACTCCAAATTTTAGATCATATCCTAAGAATAATTACTTAATTTTTATAGCCGTAACCTCCATCGAGCCTTTGTAGTGCTTTGACATCTTGTAATCAATTGAAATTGGTGTTTTTCCAAAATCATTTTTAATGAATGAAATGAGAAGTAATGCAAATGCCCTGCCTCTTTCCACATCGCATCATCAAACTTAACAAATTGGGCGTGGGCGCTCTGATAATTAGGTGTCGATATCCAGAGTATGCCTCTATCATTTAATAGATCATACGCTTTTCTAATTGTAGCCGCTGGATCCTCAATATGTTCAATAACATCTCCCATAGTGATAACATCGTATCTTTTATCCGTTTCGTATTTCAAAAAATCACAAGCTGTTACTGGAATGCCCAAAAAATTCGCGATATGATCAGCTTGCTTTTTTACGATTTCTAAACCTTCAACTTCAAAATGTAGCTCTTTTGCCACTGCTAGAAGTTCCCCTCCACCAATACCTACATCGAGTAGCTTCTTACCAGTTACATTTCTTTTCAATTCTCGTAAATTTTCTCCGATTGTTGGTAGAAAATCCAATTTTGAAGGCATCAAATTAAAATTTATACCATCAAATTTCATATCACTTAATGAAGAGGGATTGTTATACGAAAATATATGTTCACAAGGTTCGCAATACATCCAAACTTTAACCGGACTGTACATACTGTTATAACTCATACCCGAAAATGATTCCGCACAAAAATAAGGCCGTGCTTCCTTTTGGCAAAAAGGGCAGTCACTTTCTAAAATTTCGTCTACTTCTTCATAAAAGTAATTATGTGAAGGATAACTTATTAATAGAATTATTTGTCTTAAAGGAAATTTTATACATATTAAAGGCGTATAGTGGGTCAGAGCTACTATTCACTTGTGCTAATCGATAATAAGCAATTGATTGATAATCTATATTATTTACACTAACCAAACTGTTATAGCATTTAGAGGCGACAGCATGGTCGCCTTTCCTAAATGACTCTTCCCCTAAATCAAATAGCAGATACATTCTCCATTGGTAGAACGAATCATTAACAACAGTAAAATTCTCATTGGTAGACAAGAAGTTTCCCATTATTTCAATCAATTGATTAGTGTATTTGGTAATGACCTCACTATTTTGTACATAGTTCATTTGTTTTAGAGCTTGTAAGCCATTGATGAGGTCATGAATCAAAAAGGACAATTCGTGCATCTAATCATGATTTTTATGAGCCAAATAATCTACAGCTTCAGCCAAAGTGTCAACCATGTTGTTAATTTGCTCAATTTCATTAGAATTCATTATTTGCTCCTTTTAAACCCAAACGCTCTAATCCTTTGAAGTAACCATATTGACCAGCTCAAAAACACTAGACACTAGCTCGTGATCATCCCAGTTATTCTGTACTGCAGTTTGGGCTAAATTATGAATGTTTTGAATGGCCGCTCCACTAAAACAAGGGTTACCGAAACTCTGAGAGTTTTTTCTAACTATTAATAAATCCTGCTTTGCTTCTTGCAGCAATCCCCTTGCAGCCAAAATAACCGCTCTATCAATAAATGCCTCTAACATAAGCGTGACATTGTCAGACTCGAAAGTTTCCCTATACATCTCATTGATAGGAATCGATTGGTACAGCTTTCTAAAAATTATTTGTTCATATTCTGCTGTTTTAGAAACTAATTGATCATAAGAAACGGGATCTGCAGCTGAGCCCCTACTACCTGCATGCACTCTATATCTTACCGTTGGTACAGGGATATATTCTATACTATTCAGGTTGGCTAGTCTAAGCCAAAAATCATAATCTTGAGCCCTTACTAGTTCCTCATCCCAACCTCCTAATTGTTCGAGGCAGCTTTTCCTAAAGACAACGGTAGGCCCATGAATAAAGCAGCCTCTCATTAACATTTGAAAATCTAATTTATTACTATCTATAGGAGACAAATCATGTACTCTTATTACCTGACCATTAACATCATTGAAATCAATCGAGCGGGTATGAATTAATCCCAATTCGGGATTTTGTAAAAATCTCTTTAATTGAAGCTCTAGTTTTAAAGGTAATGCAATGTCATCATCATCAAACACCCAGATGAAATCACCATTAGCCTGTTTAATAGCTACATTTAGTGCGGATGATTTCCCCCCGTTTTCCTTATAAATATAATTAATTTTATCTAAATAAGGTGAAAGTTCTTCCTTTGGAGATTCAACAGAACCATCATCAATAACAATAATTTCAACATTTTTATGGGTTTGATCTAAAATAGACTGTATCGTTTCAGAAATATATTCTTTCCGATTATATGTGGGAACAATAACCGAAACAAGTTGGTTACTTTTGGGAAAACTGTAAGGCTGAGGCAAGAAAAGTGAATTTATATCGTTTGAAGCAACTTCGTATTCTTCATAAGGCTTGATTAGAAAACCCATAATCCATTCATTCGGGACCTTACTATTCCAATGCAGCGAGCATCCGATTGAAAATTCAACTAAATTATTGAGAATTCTTTTGGTAAATATATTATAATGATCCGGATCTGGGATAGAATATCCATTTGGTACACTTATAATGATGGTACCTCCAGGTTTACAAACCCGAAAGGCTTCCTTAATGATTTTTTTAGGATCATCAACATGCTCAAGGACTTCTGCAACAACAACAGTATCAAACGTATGATCTGGAAATTGGAGTTGATAACCGTTTCCTACTTGAAAACGGCAATTATCGAATCCTAGTTTTGCAGCCTTGTGCCTCGCCAAATCAATAGCAATAGGATCAATATCAATGCCGTATAAGTTAGATCCATGGCTAGCAATAAATACTGAAAGGTCCCCATTCGCACAACCGATCTCCAATACGTCCCCATAACACAATGGGGCAGTTTCGGCCATCCTCTTTAACTCTTGCTGGTTACGGAGCCTACGGTAATTCCCCCATCTTTCTTTCAGCTTTGGATCGTTTATATACTTCATAACCTCTAAAGTTATACCTGATAGTTCTTTGGCATCCATCAAATCTGTACTATTTTGAAGATACCACTCTGCTGGTTGATGATTCCCTACAATCATGGATAATAGTCCCAAACAGAAGGAAATCTCTTTATTCTCTGGGTTTATGGCTAACTCTGAAAAACAAAAACCATATCCGATTTCCGGGCTACCTTGTTGAATTGACTCAATCACTTGTTGTAATAATTTAGTTGGCATGAACGCAAGTCTCCTGTCTTGGGATTTATTTATGTTATCCTGCTGTACTAAGTTGCGAATTAACCCATTTTGATACAATATCCCAATTCATCATCTCACCTAGAATTGACTTTAGGGTGTTAGCATCCTGTGTCTGGATAGCTAAATTACAGATATGAAAAGCAATTTCAGCATCAGGCTTATTCTTATATGCTTCTTTATAATGATATAAGCTGTCTTCTAGCATATTAAGTCGCCGCAATGCCTGAGCAGCCAAAAGATTAATATTATAGCTTTCTTCTTGGTTTGTTCCTTGTAAGAGTACATCAAGAAGAACTTCATAAAATCCCTGCTCATACATTGCTTTTGCAAGAATAAAACGCATTTGAGAGGTAGTAAATTGATTCATGAAATAGTCAATTAAATCGTACTTCTGAAGTCTCAAAATATCCGTGATTAGAACACTAACAATATCCTGAAAATCCTTTGTGAAATTTTCACATTTAATATCCTTCATTTCTATTAGCTTTAGTATGACCCTCTTCTCAGCAGTACGGAGAGATGCATTTTGGAGAATGCGTTCAGCTAACTCCTTGTTTTGCATAAGTATGCTTACTAATAAAATATCTCTTTGATCCTTTTCTTCGTACTTCTGTTTGCTGCTCCAGTAATTCCAGGAATCCTCATAGTTTCCCTTTAAAAGGTTAATAAAAGACAAAGCCTCTTCATCACATTTAATGTTGTATTTATTCATAAATTGAATTATTACAGGATGCCTTAATTGATATAATGCTTCAATCAATTGCTGAATAACCTTTTCTTCCTGCGGCCATAAGGCGGAGATCTGTTTGAACAAATCTTCATTATCATGATATAAGTTAAAATCTAATAGACTTTTCAGTAATCCCATAACATGAGGGGCCTGGCTTATCGCAACACGTAGATTAGCATCAGCCTGACCAAATTCAAAGTTTGAGTAAGCAATTTCTGCCAGTCGAGTAGAAGCTAAGTAACTACCGGTGCCCTCATAGGTATTAAAATGGATGCTTACATCACTATCGCCAACTTCAATACAATTCTCAAAGCACTCCCTGGCATCAGGTAAATAACCCAATTCCTGATATATGAGTCCCTCATAATATTTGAATTCTACATAATTTGAATATAATTTAAATGCATCATTGGCTATTGACAAAGCATCTTTATATTGTTTCAGCATTATTAAGCTTTGAATTAGACCAAGAAGCAGTTTTATAGTAAATGTATAGTTGTCACCGTAAGAATAAGACTTTTTATAAGCCTCAAGAGCTTTTGTATATTCGCCAGAGATAAAATACTGCTGCCCTAGATTATAATAATTAAAAGCCGATGGATTTTCGTCAACTTCCTTCAATAATATTTGTAAGTTCCGTTCAAGTTTACCCTGCTGGTTAACAACTTTTGTTAAGTAGCCATCATGATGAATGATCATCTCACTTAATATTTGACTGCTTCTATGCCAATTGGATTGAATGTCAATTTGTTCATGAATTGCACCATGGTACATTAGTTCAGGTATCCTTACAAATAAACGAGGAAATTTATGAATTTCCGCTAATCCGCCACCTAAATCATTACGAATTGGTATATAGTAAATTTCATTAGTAAGATGTTGCTTAAGTTGATTGAGGGGATCTTCAATCCATTCGTCAGCATCCAACTGTAGAATATAATCAGAGGTAGCTTGCTCAATTGCATAATTTCTAGCATTAGCAAAGTTATTATCCCATTGGTAGTGAAATATTTTCGCGTCATACTTATTCAATAATTCAAGGGTCTTGTCGGTAGAACCTGTATCCACAATAATAATTTCATCCACAACTGAAGCAACACTATCTAAACAACGTTGTATACAACGTTCCTCATTCTTAACAATCATACATAAAGATATAGTAGATTTTTTCATATTGCCTCCTATGATAGCTGCGCTAAACGAGAATCTGCTAATTTAAAACCTAACCCGCCACTTGTCTTATAATGAAACTTAGCTTTTTCTAAATTTCCTGATAATTCATAATACAAGCCCAAATTATAATGGGCCAGATACGTCCCAGCCCCTTTTTCACCTTCATATTTATGTGGATCAGCATCTCCCAACTCAACACATCGTTCGAAAGCTGTTGGAATCAATTGAAAAGATTCTATGGTTCTAATCTCAATTAATGCACTGCCATATATATAATATAAATCGGTATAATCATGAAAAATCTGAATAGCAAAGTCTAAAAGAGATAATAATTGAGTCCATTCTTTCGTTCGTAGAAAGGTCTCTGCTAAAGTCCGAATTATACTAGGGTAAAATGGCATATTGCTATTAGAATATTTGTATGCCTCTGTAAGATAAGTTAAAGCTTCATCATACTGTTTATTAACAAAATAAGTTTTGCCAATTTGAAATAGAGTATACGGTTCATTTGCATGGTCATTTAATTGCGCAAAAAGTAATTTTAAATTCCTCGCAATTTTATCTTTTGATAAAATTGTTTTTTTTGTATATCCGTAATGCGTTAATCTAATTTTAGTAACAACTGTTTCTGGGGGGGCCTCATTATATAATAATTGCTCATGAATGCGTCCTGAATACTGGAATCCAATCTTATTGGGGAACAGCCGTATGATTTGTGCTACTGAAATTCGATTATCATCATTAATATTATTTATCTCCACTCTTCCAACTAGGTTTGAAGCATTCTGGAGCAATGAAACAGCATGCTCGAGATCTGTTAAGCTAGGATTCACTAATCTCTCATCTGCGTCTAGCATTAATACATAAGGTTGAGCTGCATACTTAATTAATTCATTTCTGGATTTTCCAAAATCGTCTGCCCATATGCCGTTCCTAACAACAGCACCTTCACTAGCAGCTATTTCTCTAGTTAGATCAGTTGATCCCGTATCCAGAAGGATGACTTCTTTAACAAACTTATTAACCGAGCGTATACAATCGGCAATAACATCTTCTTCATTTTTCGCTAATATACAAACAGATATTGGTGCCTTCACAGTTGAGATCCCTCTTTTCTAATCTTTCTAGACATTTCCTGCAGCAAATAAAATCAGGTGCTCCTCTATAAAATTATAGAGAAGCACCTTTAAATTAATCAAAATAGTATTTATTGATAAGTAAATCCATCTACTAGTATTTCTGAGGCTTGGCCATCTGGATTAATAATTCGGACTGGAACCGGACCTGTTACAGCCGAAGCAGGTGTCCTAAATCTCAGTTGAGAGGAGCTTAAATACGTTGCATCAACTACTACGCCATTTATCTCTATTTTAGCTCCGCTTTGAATATTAGACCCAGTAACAGTAACAATAGTTCCACCATTGATACCGCCCACATTTGGAGTTAACTTAGTCACTATTGGAGCAGGCTTAGGTGCTGGCGCTGTATATACATATCCGCCACTCAAAATTGCTGATTGTTGACCATCTGGGTTAATAACTTGGACATCTACTGCTGCTGCAGACGGCCAAGAAGGTACTTTAATCCTAAGTTGTGTCGCACTTATATAAGTCGCGGCAATCTCTTCACCATTAAAATATACGCTTGCACCACTTATGAAATTGCTTCCACTGACGGTGACCTGTCCTCCACCAGAAATCAATCCAGTATTCGGAGATAAGCTTGTAACTGTCGGCGGAGGATTCTGAAGGAATGTAAAACCATCTACTAACTGGCCAGACTGCCCGTCTGGATTAATTACACTCAGTGTAACAGTCTCTGGATTAGGCCAGATAGGCGTAGCAACACGCAATTGCGTTTTACTTAAGTACGTTGTTGCTAGCTCTGTATTTCCAAATGCAACCCTTGAACCATTTACAAAATTTTCGCCAATTACTGTTATTAAACTACTCTTAGATGCAAGTGCTGTGTTCGGCGAGGCACCTGTTACAATTGGTGCCGGTGGCGGTGGCGGGGTTACAAATTTAAATCCATCTACCAATGTTCCCGACTTACCGTCAGGATTCTCAACTGTTACATTCACGTTTTCCGCAATGGACCATGCAGGTGTTCTTAATCTGAGTTGAGACTGACTCAGGTAAGTAGCAGGAATCTCTGTATCATTAAAGAATACCTTTGCCCCACTTTGGAAATGTTGCCCTGTAATAGTTACAAGTGTCCCAGTTCCCGGTATTTCTAATGAGTTTGGAGAAACTGAAGTAACAACCGGATCTGGTTTTGGAGGAGGTGCTATAAAAGTAAAGGCATTATCCAAAGAAGCTGACTGCCCATCCTCCGATATTACAGTTACTTTTACTGTAGCCGCTGAATCCCAGGCTGGTGTTTTAATACGAAGTTCTGAAGAAGATAATAACGACGATGAGATAATCGTGTCGTCAAACTTTACAACAGAATTCGCAAAAAAGTTACTGCCTTTTATTGTAACAGTCGTGCCACCTGCTTGTGGTCCGCTATTAGGAATTACTTCTGTTATAACAGGTGCTGGTGGCGGTGGCGGTACCTCAAAGGTATAAGCATTTGCTAATAAGGCAGTTTGTCCATCAGCGTTCTGAACCTTAACATCTACTACATCACTTTTTCCCCATGCTGGAGTAGTGATACGGAGTTCAGTTGCAGAAATAAATGTACTACTAACTTCTTCATCAGCTAAGAACACTTTAGAATCATTTTTAAAATTAGTACCCGTCAGTCTAACCGTCGTTCCTCCTTCTATCGGCCCAGAGTTGGGCGATATTGCAGTTAGCGTCGGTCCAGGCAGCGGATCGAATTTATAGCCATTTACTAGCTCGGCTGACTGATCATCCGGATTAGTAACTCTAACAGTGACTGATTCTGCTTTTGGCCAAGCTGGTACCCTAAGCCGCAGTTCAGAGCTACTAACAAACGTATATGTTAACTCTTGATCATTAAAATACAATTTCAGACCCTTTTCAAAATTCAGACCTTTAATTGTTGCGTTATTGCCCCCAGTAACCGAACCTGATGATGGAGTGATGCTAGTGATTGACGGCGCAGGCGGTTTAGGAAGTGGTAAATATTCAAATGCATCTGGCAGGCTCAGTCTAAACCCTGTGGATGTTTGGATACTAACATCAACCGTTTCAGGAGAAGGCCATACAGGTGATTTAACTACAATCCTGGATGCGGCAACTGACTCTGTTGCCACCTCATGATCATCAAAGTACACTTTGACATCACTTGGGAAATTTGTACCATTTAAAGTTACAGTTGTTCCACCGGTTATTAACCCTGTTGTTGGCGTTATAGAAGCAAAAGTTGGATCAGGAGGGGCCAGATACTGGAATACATCCCTCATCTCTAACTCTTTAGCGTCTGGATTAATAATCTTCAAGGAAACCAGCTCTGGATTAGGCCACGCAGGAGTTTTGAAACGAATCTCACTGGAATTTACAAACGTGTAATCAGTGATTTCTTGCCCTCCCCACAGCACTTTTGCACCTGTTTTAAAGTAATCCCCCTTTATGATAACCACAGTTCCGCCAGCCATAGGACCTGTAGAAGGGGTCACTGATGTAATAGCAGGAACAGGGTCTTCATAGGTGTAACCCTTAGTAAGGGTAGCACTTTGGCCATTTGGATTTACTACCTTCACATCAACTGTGTCAGCTTTAGACCATACTGGAGTAATTAATGAAATCTCTTGACTGGAAACAAATGTTGAGTTGACTAAAGTCGAATTAAAATAAACTTTAGCTCCATCAACAAATCTTTCACCTGTTAATTTCACCTGCTCTCCACCAGTTCTAGCTCCTACTGAAGGGTCGACTGCTAAAATCTCAGGGCCTTTAATGTATGTAAATGAATCTGTTGCCGTCACTGTAGTGCCATCAGGATTGTTAACAGTTACATCAACCGTTTTAGCCGTAGTACCGGCTGGGGTAGTGATTTCAAGCTCTGTTTTTCCAACCTTCGTAACGGTGGCTGCTTTACCGTCTATTAATACTTGCGCCCCAGTCATGAAGTAATCTCCGTTAATAACAACCTTCGTTCCTCCCTCAAGAGGTCCTTCATTTGGTGTTATTGTTGTAATTTCAGGGGTTGCATAGTAGCGATAGTCCGCAGTTGCAAATTGACCATCGTCATTGGTTACTTTAATTTGAACAGTTCCTTGCGTACCAGCAGGAGCAGTTACAATTAATTGATTTGCGCTTACATAATTTACGGATGTTAATTTAATATTGCCAAAGTTCACTACTGGATTCGGCCTGAAGTGGTCACCATAAATGATAACCTCTTCCCCACCTTGAATTGGGCCATTATCTTTGTCGACAGATGTGATGATAGGCGCATAATGTTTTACTTTGACTGTGGGCTGTGTTACAGTATACTGACGTTGCGCCCCCAAATAGTTCTTATATCCAACATTTATTTTTTGGTCTCCAGCAGGTAAGTCCCCTACCGCCGCACCTTGTTTATGCCGAATCTTGTATTTAAAAGTAAGCAACTCATTTTTCAACTCAAGAAAATTCCAAGAAATGGAGTTTCCAGAAATGGTCGGTTGTGGTATATTATCCTTGTAAGAATCTGGCACTATTTCAAACTCTGGAGAAATATAGTCCGTAACTCTTACATCATATGCACTTGCAATACCTATTTCCTGAACAATCGCCGCATAAATTTCAGCGAGCCCCACGGATCCAAGCACAAAGTGATGGTGGTGTGCGGTAGTAGCCATATCCATCATCAATTTATTTGGTCCGCTAGTTACTGGGTTTTCAGTAGGTAGCAACAATGCAATCGTATAGAATACGATGCCTGCCTCCTTCGCTTCCCTTGCTTTCTCCATCGCAAATCCATATGGGTTTGAGTCTGGAACTGTTGCATCTCCATCCGTCATGAGAATAATAACTGGCTGGGCATCTTCTCTATGATCCCGCAACATTTCCATTGCTTTGTCAATAGCAGCCCCTGTTGCTGTGCTCCCACTGGCTTGAATTGTGTTGATGTAATTTTTGGCTGCTGTCTTATCCGTGGTAAGAGCGAATGCGCTTGCCGATGTGCTATAATCTACAATTCCGACGCGATGCTTCGTCAGGTCCATTAAATCAATAAATCCTTTAGCCGCATCCTTGGCGTTTCTCATCTTGTCTTCGCCGTTATTTGGCCCATAGGTTGGAGCCATACTGCCTGACTTATCAATAATTAGAATAACATCGTTAGGCTTAACGACGTTCTGATCTGGTGTTCCTTGAACATTAATAGTTACTTCCGTTTCTCCTCCCACAAATATTTCAGTAGGATTCAATGACTTTGTAACTTGCACATTTTCGCTCCCGGAAGCCGCATAAACTGCCTGCAGGCCTGGAAGTTGTGCGAAAATCAACATAAAAGCCAGAAAAATCAATAACCCAGACTTCCTTTTCATAGAAACCTCCCAATTTACTAATTTTTTAAATCTACAAAAAAAGCGCCGACATTATAGTTACTTGATTTGCCATAATGATCATTAGCGCGCTTTTTTCTTTCAAAAAGGTCAATTTCCTCGTTTAAACTACTCTTTTCCTCTAAAATGACATGGATGATTTGCTCATGTAAAATCCGAACCTCTGATAAAAGAATTAGATCAGCTTCACTTAATTGCATTTCACTAATTTTTTCAAATAGTGTCGTTATATCTGCTTCATATATCTGATACTGATCAAAGTTCGGATTATCCATTACTTTGCGATAAAGATTAAGAAGCTGTCCGACAGGGGTTACTGCATGTTTTTCTTCTTCATGCATGTACTTGTGTACCACCTGTCTTTAAAGATAACAAAGCCTGCTTCCATGTTGCTGCCAGGTCTCGTGCAAATTCTATTGTATCATTTAACATAGCCTCGTCTTTTTTAATAATAAACTCAGCAATGTACTGACTGTAGAATTCATATAACCTTCGCAAGTCTTTGGCAATATCATAATCCATGTTTAAAGTCACGATCAGCTCGCTTAGTATTAAGCGAACTTTATGCAAGGGTGCATTCATGTCTTCAAACTGATTTTGAGAATATAACTTTTTGGCTAGAAGCAATGATTTGACCATCTCTTGGTATAAGAGTAAGGTTAATTCTCCAGGGCTCGCGGTCTCCACTTGAACTTTCAAATATTGCTGTTGTTGTGCGTAATGCATAGTTTCCTCTCTCCATCAGTCATTTTATTGATCATTTAGTGTAATTTATCCCGAGGTCACTGACCTAATTGTGAAAACAACCATGAACTTTGATTATTCATCTTTTGCAGCGCAGCTTCCATTGCAGCAAACCTTTTGTAATAACGGGTTTCAATATCTTCTAGTTTTCTCTTCCAATTGGACTCTTGCTCAGATAGGGCCTTTAGTTGTTTACCAATAACACTATCATCCATAGCCTCTAGCGATCCGGTACCCATTTTTTTCTTAAATTTTTCCATCTGCACATTAGCTATATTATACAGCCGGTCTGCGATACCTATGTTACTTTTTCCTGCAGGAGGTGTTTCATCCGATGTTCTGACGAACAGTTCCTTCACTTCGTCAAACCGTGTATTAATTGCCTCCTGAAGCTTAGCTTCATCAATCTGCAGCTTCCCGTTTTCTCTATAGTCAGATATGACAGTAATACCGATGCTAGACAACAACTGGATTTGATCTTTAGGTACATTCAAGGGAGTATTTAGGGCACTTCTCATGGATGACAATGTATCTCTAAGAATGCTATCGTTATACAGTGTGCCTTGTCTAGCCCGCTTTTCCCATTGAGTAATCTGACTCTCACTCATGGCCTCTTTCTGCTCCGTGGTGAGTGGTTCATATTCACGGTTGCGTCTGGTATCTGCAGCGGTTGAATAAAGATCAATCAAAGAATTGTATTGAGTAACAAAATCTTTGATTTTATCGACAATCCCGCTCCGATCGGTTACAACACCTATTGAAGCCTCTCCCGGACTACGCAAGGTAACTTGAACACCATTGATGGATACACTATTAGAAGCAGATTTAATTACATTTGTTGATCCATTCACATAATATTCGGCATCCGAGCCACTAGCACTTGATTGAGAAAGATTAAGAAAGCTCATAAAATTATCGAGGCTATTGTCACTCGGGTTACTAGGATCCAAGCTTGCTATACTAATTTCCGAATTATCTCCCGTCTGTGAGGAACTCAAATAGAGAACACCGCTAGCTTTATCAAAATTAGCTTTGACACCAGTTTGAGAAGCTTTACTGTTAATATCCTTTACAATCGATTCTACCGTCGAAACGCCTGCAGTGAATGCCACCGTAGCCTTTCCATTGATAGAAATCGCTCCGCTCTGACTTATTGTTTGGGTAGCAGATGCAATTGGATTACTTACAATAGTTGCGGAGGTAGCAAGCTTATCTACTCTAACCGAGCTAATTCCTGCAGAAGTCCCGCTCGATGCTATTTCAATTACAGAAGTATTCGAAGAGGTAGCTGTAGTTTTTTCAAAGTTACTTTCAAAACGCAAATTGTTAATAGAATTCCGAAAAGACAAGAGCGCGGTATTCATCGCCTGATAATCTTCTCTCTGCCAAATCGTGAACTGCTTGCTTTTTAAAACTTTATCAAGTGGAACTCTTTCGGCTTGCATTAGCTTTGTAATAAGACTATCGGTATCTAGCGTCCCACTAAAACCAGTAATCCGGATTGGACTGTTGATTGCCATTTGGTACCTCCTTTACCTTTACTCATTTACAATTTTTCATCCACGAAGAGACCAACTCTTCTTGTGATGTTATACAGCATATCGAGCATTTTCTCACTTGGAATTTCACGAATTACTTCATTGGTCTCGTCCTGCATTACAAGAACCATGATTGTATTTGTCTTATCATGAACCTTCACTTGGATATGAGTCCCGAGCTCTTCAAGTTTCTTATTCGTCATGTCAACAAGTTCAGGAATCGTCTTCTCTGGATTGTTTTTAGGCTTATCTGTATTCACTTCCAACGAAGCTTCGTTAGCAAGATTATTGAACCATGGCAGCAAGGACGAATGCGAAGAGTTTGAAGAAGGATCTATCCTCATCACTCTCCCCCCTTTCCCCTACTAAAGGCCAGATATTAAAAAAGCCGACCGGTTCCCCGGCCGGCTATAAACCAAATTAACGAAGCAATTGCAGTACGCCTTGCGGCTGTTGGTTCGCTTGAGCCAACATAGCAGTTGCAGCTTGTTGAAGAATGTTGTTCTTCGTAAACTCAGACATTTCTTTCGCCATGTCAACGTCACGAATACGAGATTCAGCTGCTTGCAAGTTCTCGGAAGTAGTTCCAAGGTTGTTGATCGTATGTTCCAGACGGTTTTGAACAGCACCGAGATCAGAACGCATTCCAGATACAGTATTAATTGCCGCTTGAACAAGGCTCAAGTTAGCTTTTGCAATACTGTTCATGCTACCCATAGCAGTAGTAGCACCTTTCAACTCTTGAAGACCAGTAGTACTAAATTCAACACTCAATTGAGTAGCTGTAGCAGTTTCAAGCGACAAGCTAATTGTTTCTCCTGAGTTAGCACCCACTTGGAACAATACGCCAGTTGTATCACCGTTAAGCAATTTTTTAGTATTGAATTGAGTTTGTTCTGCAATGGAACCGATTTGTGCTGAAAGCTGTTTAACTTCAGAGTCAATCTTAGCAGCATCTTGAGTTGTCAACACTTCGTTCGCACCTTGTACATACAGCTCAGCCATACGTTGCAGCATAGCGTGAGTTTCGTTCAAAGCACCCTCAGCAGTTTGAATCAAGGAAATGCCGTCCAAAGCGTTCTTGGAAGCTTGCTCCAAGCCACGGATTTGGTTACGCATTTTCTCGGAAATCGCCAGACCAGCAGCATCGTCAGCAGCGCGGTTGATACGGTAGCCGGAAGACAGTTTCTCAAGGGATTTACCTTGTTGAGTGTTGTTGAACGTCAATTGACGTTGAGTGTTGTAAGAGCTGATATTGTGGTTAATACGCATAATAAATTTCCTCCTTGGAATGTTTTGGTGATTAGCATCCATGCTTCACCCGTATGTGGACAGTTCATGGGTTGCGGCCGTCAATGCCATGACAATTGTCCCATGATATATATATCGGCTGACTTGGGCTATTGTTTATAGTAATCGGAACATTTTTATAATTTTTTTTAATTTTTCTTATGGGCACTCACATTACGAAGAAGTTCCTGAACATTGTCCGATTGCAGGACAGCTTCTTTATTTTGCTCTTGGATAGCATCGTAAATTTCTTCCCTATAAATACTCACATCAGCCGGCGCTTCGATCCCGATCCTCACCTGCTCTCCACTAACTTCAACCACAGAGATGACAATATTGTGATCTATGATGATTTTCTGCCCCTTATTTCTCGACAGTATCAGCATGGCGTCCCTCCTGATCTTCAACTTTGTTCAGCGGATGTCGGGTTTCATACTCAGACTGCTCAAGTATAATTTGAGCAGCTTTTCTCGATTTAGGATTCATAATGATCGGGGCCTTCAAGTTTAATGTAATATCGGAAGGAGACCTAACAGTGACTACAGATCGAACGATAACCTCATCTTCCTTTTCAATTTGCAAAATATCGCGCCAACGCTGTTCAAGCGTAAATTCATATTCCGGATAGAACATGAATGGATCGGTTAATACAAAAGTTAAATTTTCCTCATCCAAGGACTGAATAAATTCAAATGGGCTATCCTCTTGTGCAATTCCCACAAAGTTTTTATACTCTTCAAACCCTAAAATCGGAACAGAAAAATCCCATGTAGCATCAGGATAAACTTCAATTTTTCCAAACCTTGCTGTTTGTACAATCACAGGGAATACCTCCTTCAATTCAAAAAAAATAGCTATATGAAATTCCTTCATTATAGCTATTTTACTGGATTAATCAGACAACCTCATCCAAATGCCGGTTCGTTGCCGTCATAAATATAAAATTTTTCTGTATCAAATAAGGATTAACCTTGCCCGGATAATAATCCACTACAGGCTTACGAATAACCGGATCTGCACTTACCCTTCCAGGCAAGTAGTTCATGCTTAAAGATCCAGGAGTAAAAGTAACATCCACATTATCATAATTTGCCGGGCCCATAAATTCAATTGGCCTGTCCTTCAATGCATTCTGACGAGCAACTTCAGCAAATGCATTTCCTTTCATATGAAAGGCCATCATCCGGTCGCCAGCTTGGGCAATTTCCGCGATGTTTTGCATGGAGGACTCTAGCGAACTTTGAGATACACGGTCAGTAAATTCGTCAAACTTCGCTTTGCCTAAAGCGGACCAGGCCTTCCTTGCATCAATTTCGAGTGTAGCCTTGGATCGCTCCATCTCTAATTTCCCTGGCTCTTGATGCAAATTTAACGATGGCCTTGGCTGTTCAATACTCCATTGACCTTTCGTTGTTTCTAAGGCCAGCCTACTGAAACCCTGTTGAATTTGAATACGGGGAACTTGCAATCAAACCCCTCCTATCGCAGGAAATCCAACAAACTTGGGCGAATAATGCGTGCCATGGTATCAAGCGAAGCTTGATAGATACTTTCTGCCGTCTTGAGCTCAGTTATAACTGCTGGCATATCCGCATCTTCGGTTAAGGATTGCAGGGATATATAATTCAGATTCAAATCATTCAACCGGCTCATTGAGAACTCCAGCCGATTTTGCTTGCCGCCAATCTCTGCCTGCGCAGTAATCACTCTTTCTAAATTCTCCTGCAAGGCTGGAATAGCATTTTGAATTGCTGTAGTTCCCGATGGACTAGTATCATTTAGGGCATTTTTAAAATCATCCAGTACTTTAAATAATCCATTATTATCCCCAAAAGCCCCGAACACTTTATCACCCAGCATATTTACCGGTACATAGATACCTGCTCCGATTTGATACTGAACCACACCTTCGTCCAAACTATAGGCTGTATTTGCTGGATCGCTTGGATAAGGAGCTTCATTTACTCTTTCCCCGTTAAAAATGTATTTCCCCTTAAATTGTGAGTTACCTAATGAAACTAGCTGTTGATAAAGCTGATCTACTTCTTGCTTAATATTATTCCTTGCATCAGCCGGAACAGTATCGGTTCCAGCTTGAACGGCCAACTCTGCCAAACGCTGAATGATACTCGTTGTCTCCATCAAGACGCTATCTGTAAATTGCATCCACGAATTCGCATCTTCCACATTTTCCTCAAATTGAGTAGTGGAGCTAATCTCGCCACGGTATTGCAGCGCACTTGCAACGCCAGCCGGGTCGTCGGACGGGCGATTAAGCCGCCGGTTTGTCATCAGCTGTTCCTGGTGCTTGTCCAGTCGTTTGAAGTTATTTTGCAGATTGCTCATCATCGATCTACTCATCATAGACTGAGTGATACGCATATACTCATCTCCTATCTACCGACAACCCCGGTGCCGTTAATCAATTTATCGAGCATTTCATCAATCGTCGTCATGACGCGGGCAGAAGCGCTATAGGCATGCTGGAACCTGATCATATCCGCCATTTCTTCATCCAGCGAGACGCTGCTTACCGCTTGACGCAACCGATCCGCATGATCGGATAACAAAGTGCCATTCTGTACCATCCGGTAGGCATCATCTGAGTCTGTCCCTAACTGGGCAATAACCGATTGCAAATAACCAGCGAAGGTTCCTTCATTCGTAATTGCGCCATTCTGGCCGCGATAATCAAACTTGCCCTCTGCTAGTGAAGCGATCATTAATGCCAGGTCGCCATTCCCCTGCAGAACTTTCTCTGTAGTAACCCCATTCTGGGTGACCTGCTCTGTTCGCATAGCAGCCGCAATATTAGCCAGATTGTCGACGATTTCTGGGTTAACACGAATGTTCGCTGCTGTAATGGTCCCCCCTCCAGTGGCAACAAAAAAGTCCTTGCCCGCCGTCGCCGGCTCTTGAAGGGTATAACCCAGTTTGTGCAAACCATTCAAGCCATCCACAGTATGCTTCGTGTCCTGAGCAAGTTTTCTTGGATTCGTTGGATCCATCACCGCACCAGGAATGGTAACTCCCGGAGGCAATATCGATCCCGCAGGCAAGGTCACTTCAATTTTCCCCGTGGCTAGCGTATTCGCCATCACGTTCATCTGAGTAATATAGTTCTGGACATGGACATCACGGGATTCTACATAACCGGCGATTTCCCCTCTTGTAAGAGCGTTGACGTTAGCTAAAGCAAACTCCGTAGGCGGCTGGATGCCGTCCACGACCATAACATCGCCAAAAATGACCTGATAGTTGTCATCCGTCTCTATCACTTGCAGGTTCCCTAGCGTGGACAACTGATCGATAAGCAAATCTCGTTGGTCTCGCAAGTCGTTAGCGTTATCTCCAAGCCCTTCCACCCGGTTGATCATGATCGTCAAATCCGAGATTTGCTGCACCGTATTGTTCACTTCAGCCACCTTGACATCAATCCGCTGAGTCAGATTGTTTTGCAGCGTGTTGAGCTGAGAGGCAATATGATTAAACGTTTCTGTAAGAGCGATTGCTTTCTGCTGAACTACCGTTCTAGCAGACAAGTCGGTGCTGCTCGGATTTTTGCTAAGCAACTGCCAAGCATTCCAAAACTCCGAAATACTAGTGGCAATGCTGTTCTCTGAAGGTTCGTTAAAAATACCCTCAACGTTGGATAGCGTCTCTTGCTTCACAATCCAGGTCGACAGATCAGAGTTTTGATTCCGGTATTCGATATCCAGCAGGAAATCGCGAATCCGTTTAATGCTAGTAACTTCGACACCCATCCCGAGCTGATTCGGGTTCGTCGAACGGGTCATCCCTGGAAATTCAATCGGTCTTGCCGCTGCCATCTTGGCTACTTGACGAGAATAACCCGGCGCGTTAGCATTCGTAATATTATGTCCCGTTGTGGCCAGCGCTGTTTGCTGGGCAACGACTCCTCGCTTGCCAACTTCAAGTGTATGAAAAGTAGATCTCATTTCGTTATTTCACTCCTATCCTTTTAAGCTCTCGTGTCAAAAAAACTGCGTGGCTTCTGCGCAGCATGCTGCTTCGAAGGATCGCGGTACATCATGTCATCCTCCGGCTCGCTTACAAACAAGTTGAGGCTGTAATCTATAAATGTTAAGGACTGTTCGACCAGTTCCTTGTTTATTCCGTTCAAGCGCTTCAGCTCTCTTAGCGTATCCGACAGCTGGGCCTGAGCGGCCAACAGCTGCTGCTTCTCCGTTACGTCGAATACGAGACGTGTCATTTCGGTAATCGTTAGTTTAAGCTGAGAACGAATCCCCTTTTCCTGCAAAAACTGCAGGGCGGCTTGTTCGCGAAGCTCGTCAAGCTCCTCGGTTTGTTTGAGCAGACGAGCCTCTTGGTTCATCAGCTTTGTCAAAAGAGCAATATCGTTATCCATAATGGCCTGCTGCTTTTCCTTGCCAAGTTCAATGATCTTCCGATACATTTCATCCGTCTGATGCAAAACATCGATTACGTTCTGTACGCTCACTTGGAATCCCCCGGATCAACAAATGATTTGAAGTACGGCGCCATCTTCTCCGCTAGCTTGCTGGCTTCAACATGATACGTCCCCGTGGATACTGCCTTCTTTAACTCAGCAATTCGCTCCATCCGCTTAGGGTCTTGAACTTGATTGTGCTCTTCAAGCATGATTCTGGCCTCCGAAGAAATCGATAGCTGGTCCCTTTGCTTCTTCTTATCTACTGAAGTATCCCGATTCTCAACGTTGCGTTGATACGGATTGACCCCGTTAATTCGACCTGTCTCATTGATTTTCAAATTCATTCACCTCGTTTCAAATAAAAAAAACCGATAATCTTTACTAAGTTTATCGGCGTAGGTTTAAACATTGTTAATAGCGAAGTTTAGGAATTTCAATAATAATATAGGTTATTTTGGCATTATTGATTACGGAATTTGTCGACTGCGCTATAAGCCCCGCTGTGGTTACGATCATCATGAGCTTGTCTAGCTCCGCCCTCTTCCCTGACAGCGGCAGTCAAATCACGCGTAAGACGGGTACGGCAGGAATCACACATATTATTCTCACGAATAAGCACACCGCAGACCTCACAAGGGTACATCATATTCGGGTTATTGGCTACAGTGATCCGTCCCTCTTTAATGAACTTTGTAATCTGTTTGACGGAGACGCCTGTCGCCTCATGAACCTCCTGGATCGTAGCCAGTTTCTCTTGACGCAAATATTCAAGACATTTCTCATACTCTTTCTCGATATCTTTAATGCAGGATGGACAGATGTCCCTAAAATTATTGGCGAACAGTTTGCCGCAGCGCGGACAATTTCCCAAATTCATAACCATTCCCCCTACTTGTCCAATCGTAAAGCTGTTTAAAATAGATTACCTTATTTCAGGGGTGTTCGTCCATAATTTCCTACAAAAATACTGAATTTTGCTATATTTAAGATCTTGCCCAGGTCAAACTGTAAATTTCGCCGCTTTCCCCCAGCTCTGAGCAAATGTTTTGCAACACGGCAGCGCAGGCATTGATCGTGCTCCCTGTCGTATAGACATCATCCACGAGCAGCAAACGAATGGCTCCGCCATGGTCGGAAAAAGTTCCCTGAGAGCGTGCCGCCACAGTTGCCAGCCGTTCAGAGGCATCGGGTAAAGCTTGAAAAACACCTTGCATATTTTTAAGCCTTTCATGTCTGCTCTTAAAGCTTTGCTTATCGGTATGCCGGGTACGCGTCAACAAGTTTAACAAAGGCGTACTGCTTCCGATAGGGCCTCCAGCTAAAGCAGCTCCCCTAGCCAACTGCTCTGCCTGATTGAATCCGCGTTCCACCCGCCTTGCTCCGCTCAAAGGCACAAACGTAACTGCATCAAAAAAGTTTTTTTGAAGTCCCAACTCATTTTTCATTTGCTCTACAGCCCGTCCCATCATGCGTACGAGAACCGCACCATAGGCCTCATGTCCGCGGTATTTATACTGAGCCAGCCATTGACGCATCGAAGCGTTATAGGCTACACTGCTGCGGTTGATGACAAAACAACGCGTCGTTCCTCCCGTCCGGCTGCAATCCGGACACCCGACATGACGCCCGCAAACCGGGCAGCGGGGCTGCATAATCCAAGGGATGCTCGAATAGCAGGACAGGCACAATTCGGGATAACCGGGAATCTGTGCGGTTATCTTGCTGCCGCAAGCCAAACAGAGGCTGCCTGCCTGACTCAGCAATCGATGGATTGGTTTCAACATGCCTGAGAACAACCGCCCAAGTTGTTCTGAATATAAGCAAGAGGGGTCCTTGGCTATATTCCTAACAAGTTTCATACTCATCCTCCTTTCCTTAACATCGCATTACTTTGGCTCCAATTTTACTGATGTCCAAACTACGTTTCATTTCGATAGCCCTACCTTGGTTGGCCTGCCTTCGAATCAGCTTGCCGCAGAAAACCCTTTTTAAGCGCGATTTTGTTCATTGCTTTGATTTGCTTCACGGCTCCACGCTGAGAGTTTGTCCACTCGGGGGAAGCGAAGACGACAATACCCGCAGGGTCATCTTTGGAACGGCCGGCTCGACCGGCCATTTGCACGAGGGAGGCTTCGTCAAATAGCTCGCTGTCGGCATCCAAAATATATACATCGCTTTTCGGCACGGTCACGCCTCGCTCCAGAATGGTCGTCGTTACGAGGATGCGAACTTCGCCCGAGCGGAAGTCGAGCACTTTATCGGAGCGCTGCTCGTCCTGGGAAGAAGTTCCCTCTATTGAAAGAGCAGAAAACCTGCGCCGCAGCATAGCAACAAAGGGATCAATATGCCGGATGCGCGATACGAACATAAAAATTTGCGCCCCTCGCCGAATCGACTCGTTTAGGGGCTGCAGCAGCGAGCCCGGCAGCCGCTGACGCCGTACAGCCTCCGCTACACTGCTCATGGCGACGCGCCGCGGCACAGGCAGCGGATAACCGTGGAATCTTGCCGGAACCTTTGCGTGCGCCAGCCTTCCTTGGCGGATCTCGCGCTGTAAAGATAAAGGGGGCGTGGCCGATAAATAGATGAAGCGCCCGTCGGGTTTGCAGGAAGCCTCTGCCGCAAAAGCAAGCATGGGATCGTTATGATAGGGAAAGGCATCCAGCTCGTCGATAATGACAAGATCGAACGCCTCATGGAACCTTAGCAGCTGATGGGTCGTGGCCAGATAGAGCCGCGCCCGCTCCCAGCGCTGGACGCTGCCTCCGTAGAGAACTGCCGCCGGTTCATCGGGAAAGGCTTTTGCGATCCGGGGAGCCAGCTCTAGAACAACGTCCCGTCTCGGCGTAGCTACCAGCACCGTCCCACCGCGATCAAGCGCATATTGAATCAGGGGAAAAATCATTTCCGTCTTTCCCGCTCCAGTTACGGCCCAGAGCAAAAAGCGCGGAATTCGCGCATGCGTCGCGGCCTTGGCGGCCGGAAGGCCGCCGCGCCCGCCCGCTTCCTGCGTGCCCGCCAGGAAGCGCAGCGCCTCCCCCGCGCAGCTGCGCGCTGCGCGGGGCTAAGCCCCCACCGGTCCAGCAAGGACCCGGTGGGGGGCCCTGCCGTGCCGCCACCGCTGCCGGGCGGGCCCGGCGGCGGCACGGCGCAGGCGCTGCCGCGAAGCAGCAGCGCACAAGAGCGGCTGCGCCCCAGCGCGAGGCAGGCCTCGCAGTAGGCGCAGCTGCTCAGGCCGCACGACCCGCAGGGCGTGCGGCGAAAGGCCTCGCTGCCGCAGCGGCGGCAGCGGGTAGGCCGTGCCCAGCCGCGCAGCGGGGCACGGCTGTGGCGGGCGGTGGCCGGGGCCACGCCCGCGGTGAGCTGTACGCGCCCCTGCAGGTGCGCGTACTGGGCGGCGGAGCGCCACGCCGGCGCCAGCTCCGGCAGGCGCTCCACCAGGAGCTGCTGCAGCTCCGCGGCCAGCAGCGACCGCCCCGCCAGTGCGTCTACTAACCGCGACGCGCTCTCTGCGATCACCCGCAACTCCAAAGCGCATCTATCCAGTCCACCTCTGTCCAAATGAGCACCCTGTTCGGCTGTCGCCCCCCCAGCCTGTTCCGCTTTCGCTCCCCACAGGCTCATTCTCTCTTCCATTTCCCTTTGTATAGCTCGTCCTTCCCGCGTCATCCCTTTCTCCCTCGTCCATATAAGCCGCGCTAGCCCTAAGCTTTCTAGAAGATACTTGTCACGCGCCAATTCAACCTTAAATCGCCGGGCCAGTTCTTCTTGCAAATATTCATTCCACTGCCGCGCCCCCCACTCATCCATACGAGCATGGTGCATAAATCCATCCCGCAGGCCTACAGCCAAGCCTAAGGGCAGCTCGGCAGCCAGAAGCAGGAGAAATTTCGTCTCCCCGGCCCCTGGCGCCCGTCCGGCTAACTCCGCGCCGTTTTCCCAGCCGCCTTCTAACCTTGTGTATTGCTGGCCAATACCGCTCCGCCCCACGCCACTCCAACTTACATTTACCCGCCCGTCCTGCGTCCACCATGCCAGATCAATGCCAAAATCCAAGCTGACTTTTACCTCCCATTCTGATGGGCATCTAACTGCGTACAAACAGACTTTCAACCGATCCCTCCTTTTGCTTTATAAGCACCAAATCTTCATTTCAAGACAACCTTGCAGTCTACTAAAATACACAACCACGGATAGTAGCATTTACGGAATAGGACAGTCCTCCCCACAAAAAATCACCCTTGTCCCAAAAATATCCGCGCTGCGGCAAGCCCTTTCCGGGCCAGCCCAGCCTATCACTAGCCTTTAATACATTCTGCTATTTCTAAAAAAAGAAAAAGAACCTTTTGAAGAAGATGCTGCACGATACTTTGGCGCTTAATCAAAATGACCTGGGTTGCTCTAGTACAACTACTAATCGAATTAAATGTATTTCATGTATCTAGTTCGTTTTTATACAAGAACTTAGGTGAACTAACTGTATTTCATGCATCAAAATCATTGTTTTTGGGACTCACCTCCCTTTCAACCGCTTTTTAAATACAGGAAATCCAGCTAATTACTCATTTTGCTAAAGAACGGAGTTATTAAATGTAACAACTCCAGTTATTTCACCAGTCGGTCGGCTATTAGTTTGTTCATTAGTTTGTTCACTAGTCGGCTCATCAGGCTCATCAGTTAGCCCATCAATTGGTTCATCAATTGGTTCATCAATTAGTTCATCAGTTACCATCAGTTAGATAAATCATTCACATCACTCCCAACCTTCATTCGCCGTACGAGTGCTGCGCAAGCCTTTCCCACGTTAGCGTCGAACACACCTTATAACAGCACCTTATCTTCTCCGTTCCATCCAAACGCAAAAAAGCACACCCCTCGGCCATGCCCAAGAGTGTGCTTCACATCTTACGTTTCACCAGCATATTCAATTGACTGCAGCTATGCCTGAACATATGGTATTTTCGCCGCTTCGTGCGGCACCCGGAGATCGATGAATTTCAATTGCTCCCCATCGTTAGGAGAATGGCTCCGGATGATGTCATGTTCATCCTGGATTTCAGCCTCGCCAACTACGGTCAGGTTCATTTCATTGGCATACTTCATTCGCTCAATGATCGCCAGCGTGTCATCCTGTGAACCATCGTCCAGTATCGTAACCCGGAGAGATTGTGCTCTCAAGCAGCTGTACCACATAAGCGCCCGCAAATACCACTCCATCTGGTTCTCATGATTATGAGCTACTAGAATATAGTGAACCTGCTTTCGAGAGCTCGTTTCATACTTTAAATACCTGCTGTGAAAAAAATGCACAAGCGCTCCAGCAACGCCATAACTAAACAATATCCAGACCATGTAAGGAATCATGCGACTCAACCTCCCTATGCGACAATATATGCCGCCGGAAGCAGGTCGGTTACTGGGCTTTCATTACATATCCCTGATAAGACGTATGCTTATTATCCAACGTCGCATTCGAATCATGCTGCCTAGCTGTATGTACAGGCTTAACTGCTGCATTGTATCCTTGTCCAAAAAAGAACAGATGCGACCTCACTTTTCAATTTAAAGTAAATATTGGAAACGGATAAGCGCGAAAGACCCTTGCTGATGTCTTTTACGACGGATAAGCAAGATCCTTCCTTTTATAAAGTTACCCAACCGAATTTGATCGCGTTTATTACGGCTTGCGTTCGATCATCTACATCCATCTTTTGCAAAATGCTGCTGACATGGTTCTTGACCGTCTTCTCACTGATAAACAAGTGCTCGCCGATCATTTTATTGCTGCGGCCTTCCGCCATCAAACGGAGTACCTCTGCTTCCCGTCTTGTGAGCGGATTGTCGTCACCGGCTACAAATTTCACCCCGGCTTCACGAATGGCGCTGTCTTCCGCAATTGCCCCAGTCTCACTTAAATACTCCATCCGGCGCAGCTGCTGAATCAGTTTGCCCGTCACCTTTGGATGAATAAAGGCGTTGCCCTCAGCTACGGTACGAATCGCATTGACAAGCGACTCCGCCTCCATATCCTTCAGCAAATAGCCAGTAGCTCCTTTGCGCAGCGTCTCAAACACATAACTTTCGTCATCATGTATAGATAGAATAATTACTTTTACCTCAGGAAGGGCATCGCGAAGCTCTGCCGTCGCGTCCACTCCGTTCAATTGCGGCATATTAATGTCCATCAAAACGATTTCGGGAAATAACTGCTGGCATGCTTCTAGAACTTGGGACCCGTCGCCGCATTCGCCAACAACTTCGATATCTTCCTCCATGTTTAGAATCCGTTTAAGCCCCTCGCGAAAAAGTTGATGATCATCAGCCAAGAGAACTTTGATTGTTTGTCTAGTGTTAGAATTAAGATTATCCATCCTGTAACTCCTTCCTCTTCTCTGCGTTTGTCGGGATATGGATGACGATTTTGGTACCCAAATTCGCCGTTGATTCTATTTCCATTCTTCCTTCCAGCAACTCCACCCTTTCCCGCATGCCAATTAATCCAAAATGGGTGTGCTCTTTGTTCTTAAGCTCCAGCTGATCCACCTTGAACCCCAGTCCGTTATCTTGAACCATAATTTTAACCATCTGGGCTTGATACGTAATTTCTACGATGACATACGTTGGAAAGGCATGTTTTGCCGCATTGGTGAGCGCTTCCTGGACTAATCTGAATACTGCTGCCTCCATGGCCGAGCTAAGACGGTATTCCTTGCCCCTTGTCTCAAAGGTCGTTCGGATTTTTGTCTTCTCTTCATAGTCATGCACATATTTGCGCAATGTCGGAATGAGCCCCAAATCATCCAGCGCCATCGGTCTAAGATTAAAGATGACTTTTCGCATTTCTTCCAAGCTGGAGCGCACTTGTCCCTTTAAATCTATTATTTCGTCCTGGACCATCTTAAATTCCTGCCTAGCTAGCATTCTTTCTACAATTTCCGTCCTAAGCACTAGATTTGCGAGCAGTTGCGCGGGACCGTCATGTATCTCGCGGGAGATTCTCTTGCGTTCCTCTTCCTGGGCCAGTATTATTTTCAAGCCGATGATCTGGCGGTTTTTGGCAGATTCCAGAATCCGAGTAACTTGTCCCAGCTCCCCTGACAAGTATTCTAACACAACTCCCATCTGCGTGCCGATGGTCTCAGCCCGCTCGACGGATTTATCCACATTGCGAGCCCTCTTTTGCAATTCATCACGCCGGGCCTTCAGATACATTTCTTTTTCACGGTAAATAAGCAGGTCGAGCTGCAGCTGTGTCGCCTTCTCGTAAGCCTGCTTGATATCCTCTTCTTTATAGCGCACGAAATCCCGGCTGACTTCCGTCAGCCGGATGCGGGAACGCCGGTAATTTACCTCAAGCTGGTCAACCTTTTCCACGGTTTCCGCCGTTTCCTTCATGACCTGCTGAAGCTCGTTATTCAGCGTTTTCAGCTCATTTCGTGCCGAATCCAATATTTCCAGCATTTGCAGTTTGCTGTTCTCCATAACGCTTATAGCGTTCTTAATGACGCGATCTATAGCATCGGCTTGAAAGTCCAATTACACCTTCTCCATTTCCTTGTGTCCATATATGCCATATTTAATCATATCATGATTCAAGGGTAATGGATTTGGTTTTCTTTTCCCATTTTACATCGATACCAAGTGCTTCCGACACCAATCTCAATGGGACCAAAGTCCTTCCATCTACAATAATCGGTGAAACCGTCGATTGCTTCCTTGTACCGTTCAGTGTAAATTCCTTCTTGCCTACCGTCAGTTCCATGACAGAGCTGCCCGACAGCACAGTAACTTTCTTGGACGTAGCGTTCCATTCTGACTGTCCGCCAAAATGATCGAGCACATATCTAATCGGTACATACGTCGTATCGTTTTGCAGCAGCGGAGCGACGTCGATCCCTTGTTTCTTGCCGTTAACGGTCAGGGATTTCTGGCCTACAGTCATAACTACTTTTGCGCTAGGCAGGCCGGTATCTCCATCCATAACAGGCGAAGTAAATTTAATATTATCAAAAGAAACGCTTCCGGTTAAAGCACGCTCGTCCTGTCCTTCCTCCAGGTTAACAAGGTATAGCCGCTTCAGCTTGGCCGAAGGCTTCAAGCCTGCTGCGCTCAGATCAACCGTCAGTGTCTTCCAGCCCGAGAAATTAAGCGGCTTGGCCAGATCTACGTACACCGCCTTGCCATCCGGATTTGCAAACTCCGCCCGCAGCCAATTCAGGCTGGAATCCCCCAGCACATCTACCGACATTGCCGTCGAGCCGTCAGGAATGCTTCTTCCTGCCGTTCCATTGAATTCCGCATAGGCAAATTTATTGCCTGTCCCGTTCGTTAAGTCATAATCAAGCTTAAGGACTTTGGAGTTCTGGCGCTCTCCCGTTCCTTGTACAACCATAGCCGTTCCAGCCGCTTCGGAAGGAAGTCCTTTAAAGGAAATCGGGTAACCCGTGTTCTCAAAGTTCTCCCAAATTTGCTCCTCTGCGGTTGACAGAACGATCGGCGTCGAACTGAATCCATCATATTTCGCCGTAGCATAAGCCACTTTGGCTCCTGCATTGACGGATTGCACCGTCAATACGCCGCCGGATACCGCAGCCTTCATTCCTTTAAACTCCCAGGTCAAGGATTCGGCCGGCACCTCTATGGTTCGCCCATCCTTCAGCTTGGCCTGCATTGGTACGGAGACGCTAGTACCCGCCGCAAGCGGCGCATAGGTTGTCGTTGAAGCGAGACTATCCAAATCGCTGCCGCCTAGGACAGTCACTTTCATGCTTGTCTTCGCATCACCGCTAACCGCTGTAATTTGCGATGTCCCCGGTTTCACGCCCTTAAAGCCCGCTCCCGTCCAGCTTACATTGCCGTTATCCGCCTTCCAGGTTGCCTGAATCCCCGAAGCGTCCACCGGGTTATAGTAGGTGTCGTACCCCTTCAGCGAATAATCCGCCGTTTGTCCAATCAGAAGCGAGGATGCTCCGCTGACTTTAAGCCCCTTCAGCGTCCCTTGGGGCGCCGTAGTATATACGCCCAGCCCGTTGGCCACCGCACGCTGCGAGCCGTCTCCATTGGATGTTGTAAAGGTCAGGGTCACCTCATTTTCAGCCAGCGGACGATCGACCATTGTCGTTGAGCCTCCGCCATCCAGATTGAGACCTTTCCATATACCGATCGCAGCCATGAACTTCTGCAATTCGGACAGGGTCATGCCGGAGCTGCTATTGTTCTTCTCCGCAGCGATCAGGTAGGCGTATTTGCCATCCTGGGAATAGCCAATTGCTGTACGGGCTACCGCGCTGCTGCCGCTAATGCTGGTCACAGAGCGCGTAAAAGAGGATGGTTTCCCCTGGTCTACAAGCAGCGTATGTCCGCCGATCATCATTTTCAGGTCAGCCGGATTCAGCTCTTGACCGCTGCTAAGTGAACGAAGCCGGTAGTTGGTATCTAGTTGCTGCCCCACGTACAGGTTGGCGGCCACGAAATCGGCTGCCGTGCCGTGAGCCCGCAATATGTAGCCATCCGAAGGCACCGTGCCTGGTATAGGCGCTTTAATCGATATCTGCTGTACTACGCCGCCTTGGACGAGCACCTCTGTAGGTGTTGTAGAACTGTCTTTAGGGCGATCTTCGGACTTCCAGGCGCTTGTATATATATACATTTTATTCGCGTGGCTGTAGGACTTGTCCGGCTCTGTGATGTACGCTTCCTGATTGATGCCGGATAGCGGAAAGGTCAGACCGCTGTCGGTCATCACACTTCCCTGGAACTCAAACCGGTCGATCATCGGGGTTCCGTCATTCCGCAGAGCAAAGGCATACATCCCCGCCAGCTGCGACGGGCTCGTTACGACCGTTCCTTGGGATACCGCGCCGCCGAGCGCGACGCCCTGCCCTGTTGTCGAGAAGAAATCGCCGTTAACGCCTGCTACCGCGCCAGTCTCTCTAGCCATTCCCTGAACGGACTGCCTGGTCGTTACCTGCCCCCCCTTCCCTGTCATGACATCCAGATGGACGTAAGGATTTGTCAAATCGACTTGAATGACATCGGCGAGCACCTTCACCGATTTGCCGGATCTCGTTGTCGTATATTGATATTTTAATAGCTTGGCGCCAGACGTAATGTATTCTTCACTTAATTTCACCGCCTGCTCTGAAGCCGCATGCGCTGTTGAGGCAGGCCCAAACCACTCTGTCCCAACATTCCACACAGGCTGAATCCATATCATACCGGCCAGCGTAACAAGAATAAGCTTCTTGCCGTTTCTGACAGCAAACCGAACCAACTTCGTGTCTTTGCGAACTACCATTGTAATTTATTACTCTCCCATCTGTATGCGTTATGCCAAAAACCGATCCCTATTCTTCCATTCTGGGAATCTAGTACATAAATAATAGACTACTTTTAGACGGAAAAGTTACGCAAAAGTAACAAGTTTGATAAAATCGGAACGAAATTGGGGATGACTGGAAGGAATGGAATAAGTCGTGGGGGCGGGAGTTTCATCAGTGGGGGGGGAATTTTGATGGGTAGGTGTTGAGGGGTTGGTTCGATGGGTTGGTTCGATGGGTTGGTTCGATGGGTTGGTTCGATGGGTTGGTTCGATGGGTTGGTTCGATGGGTTAGTTCAATCGGTTTGCGGGAAGGGGCGATAAGTTGATGTCAGTGGTAGCTTGAGGCTATGACAACGGCAGAATTGAGTAGGCATAGAATGAAGCAGGGCAGGATGAAAGGAACGGATAAATTATAATAGAATTATGAAATGCAATAGGTTGAAGTGATTGGAATGAGTCGGATTGGAGTGATGGATGGGAATTGTAACATCACATGCTGCTGAATGAACGGATATAAGCGATGCGGAACACTTATCATAGATGATGACAATTGGATTTACTGTATCTATTCTATAGAAAATATTCGATGAAGAGAAATTAATTGGATTGACGGTGCTTAAATCAGTCACGACAGCAACCTTTTACATTTGTAAGCCATTTTAAATACTCCAAATCCAGCTAAATTCAGCCTATCATGAAATTAAGTTAAATTAATTGCAAGAATTCCATTTAAATTACCGTTACCATACCGTATACCATCATACCATTATGCCGTTATGCTGTGTACCGTTATACCGTACCGTACGCCCCTATGCCGCTATGCCCCTATGCCATCCACTCCCCTTTTTAACAAGCCTCCCATCCTCTGTAGAAAATAATATATTCCATATCTGTACCGCTAGCTAAATGCGATACATATTCGTATAATGGTGATATACACGACGAAGAACGTCCTGTCCCTTAAAAAGTGGGCAGGACGTTTTTGTATGCTTTAGTGTATGTTCTAATATCCACCAAATTTGATCGGGAGGCAGGTAAACATGGAATTTGAAAAAGCCCACAGGCAGTTTATTAACAATCATATTTTGCGCCGTAAAGGAGAACGTAGAGCTCGTCTTGAGAGAGGCCACGGACATGGAGAGACACTCTTTCTGAAAAATGTCTGGTGGCCCCTGTATAGAAACCTCGATCATCTTCATCCCGAGTACGAGGTCCCAGACTGGCGCGGGCGCTCCTACTTCGGTGATTTCGCCTTCTTACCAGGGCATTTAAGATTCATACTTGAAATTAAAGGCTATGGTGCGCATGTTACCGAGATGGACCGGACCAAATACAGTAATGAATTGAATCGCGAGCTTTACTTGCAATCACTGGGCTACCGAGTTATATCACTAGCATACGATGACGTTGCCAATAGGCCCGAAATATGCCGCAACTTGCTGCAGTTGCTTTTCAACCGTTACCTGACACAACAACAGCCTCTTAAACCAAGCGCTTTGGAAGAAACAGCAGTTATTCGCCTATGCCTAAGTTCTATCCAGCCCATCCGCCCCAAGCAAGTAGCAGATCATCTTTGTATCGATCATCGTACGGCCATTCGGATTTTACGTTCACTAACTCAAAAAGGATGGCTTCGCCCTATTTACTCCGGCGCAGGATTGCGCGTACATCAGTATGAACTCAATAGAAACGCTTGGGACTTAATAAATTGACTTTATGTTTACCTGATCTAAGATATCAGCTTGCGCACGTGTAACCTACTATTATAACCCGACTCCTATGACTTGCTGACCTGCCCCTTACGACTTACTACTTCTGATGATTCACTTATTCTTGTGATTCACATAGTCCGATGATTCACTAACTCCTATGACTATTGACCACAACTTACTAACCCTTATAAGCCTTATGAATAACATAGATCGAACCAACCTGACTCACTTCCATAATTGCAATATTAGATTTAGATGGATTGCCCGTATCTATTTCAGCCTTATACTATGACTTAGATAAAATAGCTGGGTTCCGTGTACCTGCTGCATTAATTTTTGGACTTACTTCCTTATCCAACTCATATTAACTACAAGAATTCCAGCCAATCACATACTCTACGATAATATTCAAATTTTACATACAGAAAATCCAGCTGTTTTTGCGAGCTATCCTCCAATAAATCCAACTAATTGCGAATCATTTTCGAATCGGCGGCGTACAGTAGTTTGTATACCAAAACTTGTCTTTTTAGGTAGTCACTAACTAGTTATAACAACAGCAGCTTGCGATGCGGTTAACAACAACGGTTAGCGAATAGGCCAACTATAGTGGTTGCCACGTCTAGCAGGCCGGCTGAAAAACATAAAAAAACGCCCTGCCATCTTTTAAAATGGAAGAACGTTTTTCATGGCCGGGTCCGTCCGTCATGTGCCTCTACCGCATGGATTCTTACATAATGAAGCCTTCTTCAAGCGCATCTACAGAACGCTCTACTACGTAAAGCTGAATCCGAGCCAGCTCCTTCGCCAGCTCCTGCTGCGTCAACATAAATGCTGACTTGTCATAATCATGGCGAGAGATTAATCCATTGTCGAATCGCTTTGTCATGTGTATATTATCTTGCTTTGCGTTATTATAATCGTTTACTGCATTTTCGTAAGCCTTATAAGCCAAATCTGCATTACTGTACAGTTCATCGATTTTTTTATTAAGCTCGATCCGCGTTTTTTCAGCCTGCTGCTCTGCAATACGCACATTTAATTCCAGCAGATCTTCCTGGTCCTCATTGGTAGTACGGGTATGACTCTCTTGATGTTTTGCCAAAATGATGGAGTTCCATTGCCGCTTCATTTCAAATGATTTTTCCAATATACGCTCCCGCTTCAATGGGCTGATCGGCTGCGGGGTGAACTCCGGCAGATCTGCCAGCTCGATATTGGGATCATAGACGATGCCAAGGTCAAAGCTGAACTGGATTAACGCCAATTCATATTTGTTTTTTAGCCCATCCAGCTGCTGCTCCTGCTTTTGAATTTCCCTTTGCGCTTCAGTAACCTTGACCGCCGAAGTCATGCCCATCTCCTGCAGCAGTTCGGCTTTTCTCAAGTCGGCCTTCAGGACCTCCAAGTACTTTTCGGCCACAGTCCGTTGTTTGTCAAGCGAGAGCAGTTCCGCATACTGCGAAGTCACTTGCAGCTTAATTCCTATGCGAGCTTCCTCCAAATCAAGAACTGTATTGGCCTGCTCCATCTCAATCTGCTTTAAAGCAAGAATCAGCTGGTCGCGTTGCCCTTGCAATTGCTTGTTCATGGCATCGGCAATATTGCCAACACCATTTAATAACTGATTCACAACCATATTAGTTTCTAGCGTCGGATACAAGGAAGGCAGCATCTCCTCCGGAATCTCGCCATATTTCTCCTGAATCTCCTCAATGGATTCCGGTAATGTATAGGAGCTTCCCGCCCCTCCGCTGGCATTATTGAGCTCTTTTTGCTGTTCTTTAAGGCTTCCTTCATTTAATTTTACAGCCGTCAGTTTTAAAGTTAATAGTCTGTAATTCAGCGAATGATCCAACGATAACTTCAGCACCTTATCCAGATCCAGGCGCTTAATGGGCATTAGGGTGCCCGAATCGATAAAGGAATCCTTTAATACCTCTTTGAGAGTCGCTTCCTTCCCGGTACGAATCGTGTTGTCTTCGTCCGTACTGGCGGCATGGACTGCTACCGGCCCCGCTGATAAAAGACTCAAACACAGCAGTGACGATATCATTGCCGATAGACTTCTTTTCATAGAAAAATTACCTCTCTCTCCCAATTCAGACTAGTCATATCGCTCCCATAATATCATCAGAAAATGGAGAAATCAACTTTTGTACCTTCGCTTGACAAGCGCGCCACGACTGGGTTACTTTAAAGTTAAAAAATTTACTAGGGGATAAACTTAGGAGGAGAGGAACTGGATGAAAGGACGTTGGCCGGCTCTATTTTTAGCCATTTCAATGATGATGATTACAGCAGCATGCGGTTCAGCTGATAAAGGGACGGCATCGAAAGAAGTAGCAACCGCCGTACAGGTCATTACCATTAAGAAAGAACCTCTGAATGCAGAGTACAATTTCTCGGGAACGCTGAAGCCGGAACAGGAGGCAAGCATTTCCTTTCAAGTTGCGGGACAGATTGAACAGACGCTAGTGGAAGCAGGCGATCCTATTAAAGCAGGGGATGTCCTTGCTGTCATTGATGATGAGAATGCGCAATTGCAACTGAAACAAGCGCAGAACGGCGTAGCTCAGGCCGCTGGTCAGCTCAGCGCCGCCAAAGCAGGGGTAGAAGCAGCTCAGGCTCAGGCCAAAGCGGCCAAGGCGCAGCTGGATACAGCCGAGGCCAACCTTACTGCCGTGGAGAAAGGCGCCTCCGCCCAGAAGCTTGCTCAGACTCAGAATGCAGTCGCTATGGCGCAGAGTGCCTACGACAAATTCCTGGCAGATGAAGAGCGTTATGCGAATCTTTATTCTGCCGGCCTAATATCGCTAGATGATTATGAGAAGTTTCAACTGCAGCTTAAAGATGCCGAAACATCACTGGAGAACGCCAAGCAAGCGCTATCCGAGCTGACCGAAGGCGCTACTGCAGAGCAGCGCAAGTCGGCACAGGCTGGAGTTGAACAGGCCAAAGCCGGCAAAAGCGCAGCCGAGGCAGCCGTAGAGCAAGCCAAAGGCGGACAAATGCAAGTACAAGCAGCATACGACCAGGCTATGATCCAACTGGAGCAAGCCCAACTGGCATTAAGCAAAACAAAACTGACCGCTCCGATAGACGGCGTTATTTTGAGTAAAAGGGCAGTCGTTGGTCAAATGGCTCCCGCTGGAGCCGAAGCCTTTGTCATCGGCACGATCGACACACTGATGGTTCCGATTGCCGTTCCAAGCGAGCAAGCAAACCAGTGGAAACCAGGACAAGTGGTTGCACTTGAACAGAACGGAAGCAAACGGCAAGGCACTGTCATAAGAGTCTCCCCTGCAACCAATCAAGGAACAGGTACATTAACCGTGGAAGTGAGCGTTCCTAATCCTAAGCAGGATTGGATTCCAGGACAAGTGGTTCGTGTAGGCCTATCATCCGCCGGGCAGGAAGGTATTTTTGTACCAGCCGGAGCGGTAGTTAGTAACGGTCAGGAACCTTATGTGTTCAAACATGTCAACGGCAAAGCCGTCAAAACGGTGGTCGAATTAGGTGCCCGTATCAGCGAGGATAACCGCTTGAGCATTGCCTCGGGGCTTCATGAGGGTGATGTCGTTGTCAGCATCGGGGCAGATCGCTTATTTGACGGAGACACGATTACGGTCGTGGAGGATAATGCAAAATGATCGAATATACCATACGTAAAAGAAAGATTACCCTCTTATTATTTATCATTTTAATTATATTCGGTATTTTTAGCGCGACTACGCTCCCCCGTCAGGATATGCCTGACGTCGTATTGAAGCAAGCTGCAGTCATAACTGTTTTTCCGGGAGCTACGCCAGAGCGGGTAGAGCAGTCCGTTACTAAAATTTTGGAACAGACGATCAAACAGGTTGAAACAATCGAAACGATTGAATCGACCAGCTCAAGCGGCGTTTCCTCCATTATGGTATATGCTTATCCGGATGCAGATGCAGCTGCCACATGGGATCAATTGCGAAAAAAGGTGGAGGATGCCACCGCCGATTTGCCCAATGGTGTTCATAAACCTATTGTTAACGACGACCTGATCTCCTCCTTCATAGGTTCCTATGTGATCTCTGCCGATAATCCGGATACATTGTATGCTCTCAGTGATCTTATGATCGATTGGCGGGATAAGTTACGCCAGGTGAGCGGCGTTGCAGATGTAAAGATCGAAGGTATTCCTGAAAAAGAAGTGAGCATTAAGGTCGACCTCCAGAAACTAGAGCAATACGGTATTCCTTGGGAGCAGGTTGTGCAAGCTGTAACCAATATGAATAACCGTACACCGCTTGGCTCGCTGGATTATGACTCTCGCAGCTATGATTTGGTCGTCTCTGATATTGCCGATGCCAAAGAACTAAATGAAGTACTCATTAGCAGAACGCAGACCGGATCTCCGGTATATTTAAAAGATGTCGGTCAGGTTCAGCTGGCGGACATGAAGCCGACCTATCTTGCTTATTACAACGGACAGCCTGCCATCTCCATTAATGTGTCCGCACAGACCGGTTCGGACGTGCTGACCATGGATAAATTGATTTCTCAGAAGCTGGATGAGCTTAAGGGAAGCTTGCCCAGCAACGCACATTTTTCTCCGGCCTTTGGTCAAAAGGAAGTCGTCAGTAAAATGTTCAGCGAGCTGCTTCAGGAGATGCTGGTCGCCATTACTGCTGTCATTTTGGTCTGTACGTTAGGGCTTAATCTAATGACGTCGCTAATCGTGGCGGCAGCCATACCGATTTCCATAGCGATAGGCATGATCGCGATGCCTTTCACCGGAATTACGATCAATGAAATTTCTATCGTAGCTTTGATTATTGTACTAGGGATTCTGGTCGACGATGCCGTCGTGGTCAACGACAATATCGAACGCAGATTAAGCGTACTGGGGGAAAGTCCCGAAGTCGCCTCAATCAAAGGGGCAAAGGAAGTATCCGTATCTATCCTGACTGCCACCCTATCGACCATTTTTGCATTTGCACCATTGCTATTTTTAACCGGGGATATCGGTTCCTTTATTAAGCCGCTTCCTATTGTCATTTCCTGCTCCATGTTCGCTTCCATGATTATGTCGCTGACCATCATACCGATTTTCCGTCAGTGGCATGAGAACCGGCGCAGACAACGAGCAGCCAATAGCAGAGCTGCAGATGAAGAAGTCACTGATCAGCCGAATAACCCTTCTTCAGAGGAGGCAAAGCCAGCCGGCTTGCTCGGCAAACAAATTCAATCGTTAACCAAATGGTATTCCGGCACTCTGGTCCCGAAAGTACTTAAAAAGCCTAAATTGTATGCAGGCATAGGCCTCTTAATCGGAACAGCCTCCTTCAGTTTAGCTTTGATTACGCCGATAGATTTGTTCCCTGAGTCCGAGGATCCTTATGTTAGCATTAATGTAGAAATGCCTGTAGGTACATCCTTCCAGGAAACTCAGCGCATGGTAAACAATATATCCCAGTGGGTTGAGAAGCAGCCCGAGACCGAGCTGGTCAGCGTGGGTGTAGGCGGCAAGGCTCCCCAATTATATTCTGACATTACCAATGCCCTTGCCTCTTCAGCTTCTGTCGGACAGATTTCTGTTATTGGCAAGCCGGGTTTATTTAAATTAGATACAACCGTCTCCGCTTGGGAAGCGGAGCTGAAGCAGCAATTCCCAGGCGCAACAATTTCGACCCATGTCCCTAGACTCGGAATCCCCGTAGGTTCTGCGGTTTCCGTCCGGATTGCCGGTGAAGATCTGGGTACACTGCAAAAGCTGTCACAGCAATTAAAAGAGAGAATTTCCAAGTTAGACGGCGCCACTGGAATCAAAGACAATTTCGGAAACCAGAGCTATACGCTAGAATTTGAAGTTAACAACCAGGCCATGGACGAATATATGATCGATTACAGTACGCTGACGCAAACACTGCGGCTCATGGGCGATGGACTCGACATCGGCGACTTTGATACAGGCAAGCAAATCGTCGATATCAATTTTCAAGCCTCGACTCAAGGGGCAAGCCCCAACGAATTGTTCCAGCAAATTTATATTACCAATAAACAAGGGGTCCAAGTTCCTTTAGCACAGCTAGCTGAAATGAAGTCGGCATTTACAACGCAAAAAATTCAGCGTTATAACCTTGAGCGTATGATCACGGTCGAAGCAAATGCGGTTGGAAAGACAGCATCTGAGCTAAACGCCGAGGTGCGCGCTATTCTGAATGACATGGTTATTCCAAACGGGTATTCGATTGAATTTGGCGGTGAAACTTCAGATCAGGCGGATATATTCGGGGATTTGGCTATACTGTTCGTCGTCGTCATTTTCTTAATCTTCATTATGATTACGATCCAGTTCTACTCCCTATCGGCACCGATTATTATTATGACCACAGTATATCTGGCTGCCGCCGGCGGAATCATTGGAATCTTTGTCTCTGGATCTTCCATTGGCTTCATGAGTATTATGGGGATCATTTCACTAGCGGGTATTGTCGTACGTAACGGGATTGTCTTCCTTGAATTTATTGAGGATGCGCGGCGGGAAGGTGTCGGTTTGTACGAAGCGGTTATCTCCGCAGCAAGCGCCCGTTTCCGTCCTATCGTGCTCACTTCGTTCACGGCCATGATCGGAATGCTGCCATTGGCCATTACAGGAAGCATCTTGTTTAGACCTATGGCTTTCACCATTATATTTGGATTGATGTTCTCGACCGTTCTAACGCTGGTCGTCGTGCCTTCCATATACATGGTAGTCGCAAATTGGAAGGATAACCGGCGTAACCGCAAACAGACTCCAGATCCATCTATCTCTACAGCTACAGATAGCGTCTCCATGTAATCTCCATGTAATCGGCGGCCTCGCTTGCTAATTTTCAGATTTGCAGGTGAGGTCACCGCTACTTACTATAATGAAAGGAACCCTTAAATGAATAAGGATAAAAAGGAAATTATTTTGCAAAATGCGCTGCGGCTTTTTGGCGAAAAAGGAGTTGCACTGACCACAGTCGATGAAATCGCCAAAGAAAGCGGGATGACCAAGCCTTCTTTATACAAGTATTTCGACAGCAAAGAGACATTGCTGTTAGAGAGCATCTCCAATTTGAGCGAATCATTGGATAGAGAGGTTACCAAGCTATACCGTAACTTAGAGCTTTCTCCTGGCGAACGTCTCGTTGAACTCATGGCAACCTACTTGAAGGTGGTCCTGAATCATAATTTCCAGACACTCATGTTCAACATGCCTACGCTAAAAAATTCAGGCGACGAGAAAGTTCGAAAAGCGTGGACGGACTTAGAGGAGCAATTCTATCTTTGGTTTGAAGATTGCATCACGGATGCGTATGGTAAAGATATTGAGAACCATGCTATGGACATCATCTTTATCGCCGGCAGCATTTTATTGGAATATTTCCGCCTGATCGGTTCCGATCTCCCCGACCAACAATGCCGGAGCCTTGCCATATATGTCGGGCACATTATCCACATTCTAGTCGAAGGATTTAATACTCCTGAAATGCGCAATGTTTCTCTATTCGACTCTTCCCCATTGAAAAAAAGGGGGAATTGTCAAGTCAAGAATGCCATTTGGGAAATCCGCCGGTTACATGAGGTGTTCGAAGAATTAGAAAGCCGTATTAGTAACAACCAAATACTAACTGACCCAGAGAAAGCGAGCTATGGCGAGGCTCTGAAGAAAATACGGGAGGAATCTTTTGAGTCATCGCAGAACAATGTCGTCTTAGATGCTCTGGTTCTATATTTAGAACAAGTAGAATCATTAAGGGAAGCATGTATGGAGCTGCGAGCTTTAATGAAGAAATAGTTAATCAGACCATGGATACCGTCCAAATGATCTTGTAGGGTACAATAAATGAACCTAAGGCGTTTGCCTTAGGCTCATTTCTCTTCATGATAACATCGGGGGCATCTAGATATAATTCAACTTCTCCAATACCCGTTTCAACATGGCCGCAGCTTGAGCGCGAGTAGCGTTGCCCTGAGGCTGGAAGGTGTCAATGGAAACCCCCTGGATAATTCCTTCCTTTACCGCTTTGGCCACGGTTTCCTTGGATTGAATTTTACCGTTGTCCTTGAAGCGGCCCAACAGTTGCGCGGAGGTGAGTCCGTCTAAGGAAATATCCTGTCCCGCATAAGCCATAGCACGAACTAGCATGAGTGACATCTGCTCTCGGGTAATGTAGCTATTCGGCTTAAACGTACCGTCCATGTTACCGGCAATAATGCCTGCTTTGGTAGCTGCCCCGATATAAGCTCCCGTCGTGCCTGTCGGAACATCCGGGAAGCGGCGGGCGCTCGCTTCATCTCCTTCAAGCCCTAAGCCTTTAGCAATGAAGACGGCAAATTCCGCCCGGGTAATATTGCTATTTGGCTCGAACTGGCTGCCTTGCCGGCCATCGATGATGAGCTTGCCGGCCAGGTTGTTGATGTTCGCGCTAGCCCAATGATTCCTAGTATCGCTGAAATAACTGTACCCTAGAGCAGGGCCAACGATGATATTTCCACCTATTTTACCATTGAAAATAACATAGTTGCCGCTATTCGTCACCTTTGCAGGAACGAAAGAAGAACTCCGCGACGATAAATTATATTTAATAAGGGATATCTGCGTCTCTGCAATTGGGTTTGACACGCCTGGATTCACTACCCGGAAATGCACACGGCCTGAGTGGCTGACATCTACTGCATCTTGAGTAGACGTTCCATTATAGGCATATACACTTATTTGGACCGGATCTCCATTTGGCGTGACCGTCACACCATTGCTGTAATTCTGCGTCGGCAGCTGAACTCTGTCCATCGGCTCGATTTGAATCGTAATATACGCAGAATTTAAATTATTAACGAGCAAGGAACGTGAGATTTCCGGATACGGTATCTTCTCGATCGGAAGCTCATACATCACATTTTGGTGACGAACAGCTATGGATCCTGTTTTGCCAAGACCGTACATATTTACGATTGCACTTAATGGCCAAGAGACCTCTGCCACTTTCTCCGTATTTGGAACCTCGAATACTAGCTTCTTGTTTAGGGCATTACCATTAATGAGGAATTGAAAAGCTTCCTGCAATTTAGCTTCATCAATGCTATATTTTCTAATATTCTGCTGTTTGTTTAAAGATAAGCCCTCCCGCACCTGCGCGGTATTCAGATTAAGTAAATATCCATTCATATCAAAATCCGACGATGGAAATACCGTCATAAACGATGGCAAGTTAGCATTTCCTGTGGAAGTCCCCGGACTTCCAGCGGTAAGATTCTGTACGGAAATGCGGCTGTAGGCTTGCAGCGCTTTTCCACTGCTGTCATATAGCGGCGCAGATCCCGGCATATACGAAAGATCGACAACCTGGCCAGCGTACACGGATGTGCCTAACTTAAGGGTAATCGTGTCTCCGCTGATGCTCACCGATTGAACCGTGCGATTCGACTGATCCACATTCACGCTAAATTGATTGGCCGATGCAGAACTGCCCGATCTTAATGGAACATTGTAAGTGATAGTAATTGTATCGCCGCGAATGACTGCGGAGCGAATCCCTTCCGCCACCATGTTATAACTCACAGGTTGCAGGTTAATATAACCTGCAAGATTACCGTTCAAATCAGCAATCCCCCCTGGAGCCGAGACATAGGATAAAGTTACATTCTGATCTTTGGAGAAAGAGGAAGCAAGTGTGAGAATGACCTGGTTAGTCACAACCTCAATCCCCGTCACGTATACCGGAGAATTGTTGACTAAAACAGAGTACTGGCTCTTCATCGGGATGCTTGTGCTTCTCAGCGCCTCGTTATAGGTAATGATGATTTTGGACCCGGAACCCTCAATTTTTGTAAATTCCGGCGCTTTATTATCATTGTAATTCCGCACAAAATAATCACTGAATGCAGCGATATTCTGACCGCGATAATCCTGTAGCGGATAAGATCCCGGCGTGTAGGATACTTGAACAACGTCGCCATTCGATACACCGCTGCTTAAATATAAATATACATAAGCTCCGCTTCTGCTAATTCTATTAATTCCTTTAGTTTGATTACCTGCAGTTACCTTAAATTGCTGATAAGCATGGGTGGATACATCCTTCAGACTTTCACTGAAACGCAGCGTCAATGTGCTGCCCGAAATATAGCCCTCTTCCGGCTTGGGCAGTACAGAATCGATGCCATTCGTAACTTCTTTGTCCGAAAAAGCTGCCGCCGCATTTCCAGCTAAATCTTGGATAGGCCGGACACTGCCACTTGTATAACTAATGCGGATATTTTGCCCTACCGCTACTCCTGTTTCTAAATATACATATACACTGTCCCCAGAGGTATATGCGCTGCTTATACGACGCTCTTCACCATTGACGGTCACCTTAAAACTGGAGGTATACAAACTATAAGAAGTATCCAGTCTTTCATTGTACAATAGTCTGATCGTTGTATTCGATTGCATCGTAGCTTTCTGGAGGACGGGTGGCGTCTTGTCTACCCCTGCAGTCTGAAATGTCCATCTATTCGTGCCTGTTAGGCCAGCATAATATATAGAAGAGTTCTGCGCATCATAGATACTATTGCTTGGAATTTCAATGTAGTATCCCGTGCCCGATTCCAATAAACTGCTTGGAGTGATCGTTACTTGGTTTCCGCTAGCAGTTACTGTAATGGGGACAGAAGCATTATTGGATGACTTTTTAAGCGTAATTCCCCCGTTGGTTACGCTGCGATTGATGTTCACATTGCGATTAAATGTGATCACCGGCTTAGTATTTACGTTTGCGCTGTTACTGCCGTTTACTGGGTTGAATGTAGTAGCGGTTAATGCCGTTGTTGCTGCATTTGCCGTCGTAAAAGACCAGCTGATCGCTGATGAATTTACACCTTTAGTTTCTCCGACAATAAATGTTCCTGCTGGAATTGTAATGGTGTATTTGCTACCGTATTGCAAATTCGTAGGCGGTGTTAAAATCACGGAGTTCGTATAAGTTGCCTGAGTTACGGTAACGTCCATTTTTTCAGTATATCCGGAGACTTGCCTAGAAATCGTAAACGTTTTCTGTCCATTCGTCCGTACCTTGTTGCTGCCGAACTTCACTTCCAATTTTGTAGTTACAGGTACCCCCGTACCTGTAGGACTATAAGTTGTGGGAGCGCTGCTAATCGCTGCCAGCAGTCCTTTGCTGAGCAGCATATTTCCTGTATTCAGTGGCATCGAAGCTGTTGCAACCGGCTCACTTAAGCTTTGGCGATGATTGCCAACAGCTCCTGCAGTCGCTCCCAGTAACATGTTCAACATTAACACTGCAATAATCAGAATCGAGATCTTTCTTTGCATTTTCACGTTCCCCTTTCCGTCCGATCCATCATTTCTGTATATAACACCGCTTCCTAGCGGCTGCCAAATACACACCTATGTATATTAACGGCAAATGAACTCCCCAAGTTTAGAACAAAGCGTAAAATTATCGACGCAAACAAAAAAACGGATACTCGAATTGCATAATTGCAATCCGAATATCCGTTCTGTGGTCTAGGATTACTCTCGTTCTTAAATACCTGCTTGGGCTTTCAACGTCTCTGCTTTGTCTAGACGCTCCCATGGCAGGTCAAGATCCGTACGGCCAAAATGTCCGTAAGCCGCTGTCTGACGGTAAATTGGACGGCGTAGATCCAGCATGTTAATAATGCCTGCAGGACGAAGGTCAAAGTTCTCACGGATGAGCTCAACGAGCTTCTCTTCTGGAATTTTGCCTGTTCCGTACGTATCGACGTTGATGGAGACAGGAGTCGCAACACCAATCGCGTAAGCAAGCTGAATTTCGAGCTTATCCGCCAGACCGGCAGCTACCAGGTTCTTAGCAACATAACGTGCCGCGTAAGCTGCGGAACGGTCTACTTTTGTAGGATCCTTACCCGAGAAAGCACCGCCGCCATGACGAGCATAGCCGCCATACGTATCTACGATGATTTTGCGTCCGGTAAGCCCTGCATCACCTTGCGGTCCGCCAATCACGAAACGGCCTGTAGGGTTGATGAAATATTTCGTTTGCTCATCGAGCAGCTCTGCAGGAACAACAGGCAGAATGACATGTTCTTTAATATCCTTCTGGATTTGCTCCAGCGTAATTTCCTCGGCATGCTGAGTGGATACAACAATGGTATCTACACGGAGGGCTTTTCCATCTACATACTCGACTGTCACTTGGGTTTTGCCGTCAGGACGAAGATAGCTCAACGTACCATCTTTACGTACTTCCGCCAAACGGCGCGCAATACGGTGGGACAATGCAATCGGCAGCGGCATGAACTCAGGAGTTTCATTCGTTGCAAAACCGAACATCAACCCTTGGTCGCCAGCACCAATATTTTCTGTTTCTTTGTCTACTTGAGCTGGATCACGGTGTTCCAGAGCCGCGTTTACACCTTGAGCGATATCCGCAGACTGCTCGTTTAGCGATGTCAATACAGCACATGTATTGGAATCGAAGCCGTATTTTGCACGGGTATAGCCAATTTCGCGAATTGTCTTCCGCACAAGCGCAGGAATATCCACGTATTCCGATTTGGTACTAATTTCGCCAATGACAAGTACAAGACCGGTAGCTACAGACACTTCACACGCAACGCGTGCATAAGGATCCTCTTTAAGAAAAGCGTCAAGCACTGCATCGGAGATCTGGTCGCAAATCTTATCCGGATGACCCTCAGTAACGGATTCAGAAGTAAACAAATGGCGTCCTTTGATGGACATATCAATCAGCCTCCCCATGTGGATAGTATGGCATTTGCCTAAGTATCCAATACTAAAAAATATTGTACAATGCGCTTCATAGTTTGAATGGGCTACCCTGCCACATTGTGAGGATTCCCAAAATTAAGCTAACAGCAAAAAATGAACCTTTTCCGTAGCGGAAAAGGTTGATTTGACAATCCTTAAAAGTCATATTAACGCATTTGCCAGGTCATGTCAAAATAAAAAAAGGCAATTTTAAAGAAAAATTATTCCACTAAGTTCCTTTGAGCATGGGCGATTAGTCTTTTTGTGATTTCTCCGCCAACAGAGCCATTCTCTCGGGAGGTCAGATGGCCCCAATAGCTCGAATAACCGGTAGTTGTTCCGCCTGTGCCAAGCTCCCCTGCAAATTCTGTATCCGCTGAACCAAGCGCCCCTCCAGAGCTGCTGACCGGCAGCCCGAATTCCGCCGCGATCTCATATTTCCATTGGTGCAATACCTGATGGCTTTCCGGGATAAGCTTTCGATTGCTTCTCGCCATGATTCGAAACACCTCCTGATTTATCTTGCTTTCAGGAGTAGTATGCTTCAATTTCAAGGGGGTAGCCATCTCAATGTTTGTTACTTGCGGTGCTATCCTTCCATGGAAGGAAGCTCCATAACCCATCTTATGCAAGCATTACTGAATGGAATAACCGCCGCGAACCATAACCGTCAGTGGATGAGTCTGGCCCTCCTGATGCTGAATGCCGCGCCCCGCTCTTGGGAAAGATAACAAATGATTGTTCGTGACAATACCACCGTTCGTAATATCCTTCCCATCCGTCAGGTCTGCTACGCCATTTTGATCTTCACTGTAAATAACGGCTTTACCCGCCCGTACCACAAATTCTGCACCTGCAGCAGCGATTAGCTTCTGACCAGGCTTAACCTCGACAATTTTAACTTCATCCGAGGAAGATGCTGCTGTGTTCCCTGCTTGGGCACTTGAGCTTGAATCAGTGCTTCCCTGCGAGGAAGAATTGCTGCTTCCCCCCTTTAAGGCCTGTTGAATTTGCTGATCTACATAACTTTTTGTCACAACAGGATCATCAGCGGTTCCTGGCTGATTTGTCACTCCGGCTCCTTCCACCTTCTCATTCAACAATGAACCGGCCCATATTCCTCCACTAATCAACATGGCTGCGGCTGCCACTTTCCATGTAGTCTTCATGATGAACCTCCTATTAGGAATTGCATTTTTCAGAATCTTCCTGCCTATGAATCTATTTCATCATAATAGGTTTAAAGGATGGAAACAAGCAAAAATCCCTCTATGAGGGACTTTTGCTTGTTATGCGTATTAATACAAATCTTCATTTACAAAATATGCAGCCTTTGTAGCAATCTTCGTTTTCTCCCCTTGATAAGAATCAAAGATGGAGAACTGGAAGGCTCCAGATCTTGTCGTAGCAAAAATTTGATCATTGATTACAAATGAGAAATTCTGATTGTTGCCTACGAGGAAATCCTTCTCCAGCTCAATTTCTTTTTCAAATCTTGCCCCGCTGGAATCAGTCACTTCAAGAATAAACTTATGCTGGAATTCGCCCATATCGTATGTCAAATCGCGCTTCAGGTCGTACTTCATCTTCACTTCCAAGCCGGCAGAATTCGTACGTCCCTCGATCTCCTTGATAGTTAAAGTGTACGGGAACAATTCGACATCTTTGAGCGTATCTTGAATACTTCTACTATCCAAATTCAACTCCATGGAGGAAGCATTAACATATCCTGTTGGTTTGCCTTCAGCTTCCGTGAACTTGTCCTCTGAGATACTCTCACCTACAACCAGGTTCCAATTGGATACCGTTGTTCCTTTAGGCACCTTTGCGGAGAATGTAACCAAACTCGACGACTCTGGTCCTACCGCATGCTTGACTTGATTTACATCCGCTTTGTAATATTGTCCATCATCAGTCAAGAAATAACCTGCCAACTGCGATAGGTTGGTTTGTTTATTTTCCAGATTTCTCATAATTATTTCTGTATAGATAATATCGCTAGTGCTGCCCTTATACAAATAAGTCTTCCGCGTTTTCAGGTCGGATTTTCTGCCTGCAGTGTCCAGATTGAAATACGATCCTTCAGCAATTTGTTTTAGGCCACTCGTGTTGCCGTAGTTAGAGAACATAATCCAGTTGCTTGTTTTATCGGTACCCGTCTTTTGCAGCAATTGTACCTGTAATTGAGAGAACTTCAAGCTGGCTGGGACATTAGCAACTACATATACGCTTGTCTTCTCACCCGCCCCAAGAATTTGGCTGGTATTCGTATTTACCAAATGGACGGTGCTGCTTAAAGCAGTTAAATCCATTTTGTAAGCTCCTGCAAATTCCGGCAGTTTAGCTGCTTTTGTACCCTTGTTAACAATTGTAATTTTTGTGGCTAGCAGGTTGCCATCATTCCATGGAAGCTTTTGAATCGCATCAAGCGTAACGCCAAATACACCATCATTATTTTTAATAGTGCGTTCTTGACCCTGTGCATACTGCATTTCCGTGTAGTCTGGCAAATTATAAATTGCTACTGGGTAACTATTCACCTGCGAAGGTGATGGTTCTTCACCCGGTCCCTGTGAGCTGCCCGTTGGCGTTTTCATAACCAGATCGATCTGATCTTCATTCGCAATGACCGGTATGGTCCCATCTACGGAAATGATTTGTTCCTCATTTGGTTCTATGATCATACCTTCTAAGCCACTAGCAATAAGCGGGTATGTTTTCCCTCCAACTTGAACATCGAATGAATAATTAGGGATAGTAACCGTCTTATCTCCCTTGTTGGCAATAGAAAATTGAATTGAAAGGTCACTTTTCCCAAAGCTTTGATTTCTAGCAATACTAACTACTTTTGTTACAATGTTCGTACTATCAATTTTCAACAATCTCTCTTTATTAGCTGCTGTTTTAGAAGATTGTCCCTGTTTAGTTCCAAGACCCATAGAAGCTACAGGTATATCACTTTTCGCTGTCTCATCATTTTGAACCAGCAGCAACTGCAAATTATTCAAATTTACGTTTTTTGGAATCTTGGCGATCAAATTTAACGTCTTATTCTCTTGAGGATAAATCTTAATATTCGTGCTGGCTGCATCCGGTGTTACAGCAAAGGCAGTTCCACTAGGTGTCTGAACAACGTATTTAAGGCTTGGGTTGTCTATAGTACTTGAACCTGTATTCTGTAAATACAATGCGATATTTACATAGTTAGAATCACCTGATCCCAGAACGTTAACAGACATAACTTTCGCATTTGCTGAAAACTCATTTAAGGTTAGCTTCCTTGTTGTATTCACAGGAGTAGCTACAGCATATGTAGAGGGAATGTTTATGCTTCCTAATACTTGCTCATAGCCTGCAACACTAAAATCCCATTTCACGATTTGGAAATTTAAATCACTATACTTCAAATGCTTGGCTATTTTTGTCGTATAGGTAACGTTAACTGAAGATCCTGGTACAACCTTCTTCTTCTCCTTATCCGCCCCTACCACACTAACACTGTATACCGTACCAGATTTTGTTTTTACCTTCGTCCAGTAATCAATTAATGATAAAGTCTTGCTGTCATTATTCTGATACGTAAGGGTATACGTCAGTATGTTCCCATCGCCCTGAGATAAAATATTCACATTACTTAATTTCACAGTACTTTTACCTGAAATTTTAACTCCGCTTAAATTGCCTAGTGTCTTTACTGCTTGCGCGGCGGCTGCCTTATTATTTTGCGTATTCACTGCTGCATCTGCAGCTCCAGCGGCACCCTGGGTCATTAAGGCAGCTACAGCCAGTGAAGCTACAACCATCTTCGTCCTGTTCAAGATTAAACCTCCTATTTAAAAAGTCGTATATAGTATATACGCATTAAATTAAAAAAAGTTCAAGAAAAAATTCAAAATGCAGCATAATTTGATTAAATCTTAATCTTTCTTGAAGATATAAAAAAAAAGCGAGCCTAATGGCTCGCTTTTTTTACTTATTAATAAGTAGTGTTAGCTGTGAAGGTTTCAACGCTGTTTCCATCATTGATATCGTCTGTGATAGCACCTTTACCACCTTTGAATTCAATGCGGATTCTTTCACCAGCAGTGAATGGTCCTTGTACCTCTACGCGCAATTTAGATCCGTTAGCAGATACACTTAGAACAGTGTACTTAGTATCGCCAACTTTAACTTCGAACAGATCATTGATAAATGCAGCGGAGTACTTAGCACCTTGGTTCACTCTGATATTCTCAGTCATGTTGAAGTCAAAGTACACAGCATCTGTTACAGAACCAGGACCTACAACAACTGAGCTGTCCTTTTTCTTAGGAGCAATTTTGTCTTTCAGCAGTTCATTAGAGTGTACAGGTACTTTGTTACCGAACACATCGGAAGCAGCACCTTCAGCAATCTCTAGATAGTAAGGACCAGCTTCGGAAAGTTTGTTGGAACCTGTGAATTTCAGGATCAACGTCTTCTTGTCACTGCTCAACTCTGCACTGCTTGGAGTTTGGTCATTAACTTTAAAGCCAGTTCTGCTGTAGCTATTGATTTTAGCGCCGAATTTAACTTCAACTTTTTCAGTGGATACAGCTTCGGATTCCCCAACTTTAATATTGAATTGGCTTGTAGCAGGATCAATATTTTTAGTCAGTACAGAAGAATCGTTGCCATCTTTAATGATATTGCCTTCTTTGTCAGCAACATAATGGACTTCAATTGTATCGTTAACAGCAGCTACGATATCATCAGCAAAGTCACGTGCATCAAGACGAACACTATCAGAGTTGTAAATGTTTACTTTACCTTCGTAAACGTATCTCTTATTGTTTTTAACTACAGCGTACTTGTCAGCGATAAGAGCACTTCCAGTACCGCTTGTTGCAAGATCAGTAGAGAATTGAAGATACAGATAATTTCCGTTATCGCTCAACCATGCACGCTCAAGTGTGTTATCACCCAAGTTAGCAGTGTTGATTTTGATGGATTGAGGAAGCATTGTGTTTTTCACGTATGCTCTGTCACCAATACCAGCGACTTCGAGTGTGTACTCTTTGTTATCGCCAAGATCGTTACCAAGGTTAACTTTAACTTCATTGTCAGAGTCAAGCTTAGAAACATCAACAGCTAATTCTGGATGACCTTTGCTATCGATCCAGTCGATGTCAGCAATTTTGCCATCGCTGTTTTTGAGAACATAGTTCTCAAGATCTTTAGCATCATTTTCTCTTACTTTTTCACTGAACGTCAACGTTACGATATAGTCGCCATCTTTCTTCTCGACTTTATTTTTGATGATCGTTGGACGGATTGTGTCCAGTGTTGGAGTTACTTTAGCGTCGCGATCAGCTTTGTTATCGCTGTAGTCTCTAACGCCTTTAACATAAACTGTGTTCTCATTGTAGTTCATAGGATCTTTAAGGTAAACTTTAACCTCATCGTCCTTGATGTCATAGCTAGTAGCACCATTTGAAGTAGTATTTACATAAATATCTTCAATGTCTTTAATCGTTTCGTTGAATTTGATTGTCAGTTCTTCCAAATCATTTGTTTCAACAGATACGATTTCAGGTGCTGCAGTGTCTTCTGCAACTTCAAATTTGTTGTCAACAGGAGCAATTCTCAGACCAGAGTAATCTCTCACGTTGCTTACAGCTACTGTATGCTCGCCAACTGGCAGGTTTGCATTCACAATGACAGTATTAGGGTATACATAAGTTACGGATCCACCAATAGTACCGCCATTGATTTCGAAGTTGCTGGAAAGCGTTGCGTCAGCTGCTTGAACTGGCTCACTAAATACGATTTTGAACGCTTTAGTACCTAGTCCAACAACCTCTTTCACAGTCGGTGCAGTAACGTCTACAGGAGTGAACTTAACATCTGTATTAAACGTTACAGTACCGTCTTCGTTTTTCACGTTGGAGATTGTAAGAGTAGTCTCGTCTTTGTTCTCAAGGCTTCTGCCAGATTGCGTCAACAACAATGTTACTTGAGTTTTGTCGCTGGACAATTTAGCGGAATCTACATCAACATTTTTGATTTTATAATTGCTCTTTTGTTCTGCAGATGCTTTATCTACAGTACCGTCAAAAGTAACAACGATTTCTTTCAAGTTGTCAGCTTTAACAGTATCAACTTTTTGAGCCACAGTAGTAACATAAGTTACTTTGTGAGTGTAGTCATGACCGTTGTGAGAGAATTTCACTTCAGTTTCTTTGTTAGGCGCAAGAGCTTCGTCCAAAGTTACTTTCACAACTTCGTCGTTGGAGAGTTTGAACTCAACAACTTTACCAGCTTCAGATACTTCGTAGGAAGCTACAGTAGGAACTTGGTTAGCTTCATAGATTGCATGAGCTGCTACAACTACTTGAGCGCGAGTTGCATTTGCTTGGTAGTTGATGCCGGACTCGATCAAGCCTTTATCAAGAGCTGCTTGAACATAGCCTTTAGCCCACTCAGTTGCAGTGTTGTTAGTTTCAGCTGGAACTTCCAGTTTCAACGCTTTAACCAAAACTACTGCCAATTCTTGAACTGTCAGGTTGTCGTTTGGTCCAAACAGTTGTTTAACAGCGTCTTTACCTGTCAGGATGCCAGCTTCAGTAGCTGCTTCGATGTACTTAGCTGCCCAGTGGTTAACACTGTAGTTTTGATCTTTGTAAGTAGCTACGCCAGGAACAGGCTCAAGATCGATCGCTTTAACGATGATCGTTGCCAACTCAGCGCGAGTAATTGTTTTGTCAAGGCCAGCTGTTCCATCTGGATATCCAGTTACGATACCAGCTGCTTTCAAAGCATCAAATTGTTGTTGTGGAGTCAGCTTTGCATCAGCACCGAATGCTACGGAAGCAAACATGGAGAATGCCATTGCTGTAGACAAAGCTACGGATAAAATTTTCTTCATAACCTTTTTTTCTCCTCCTTGAATATCCTTCATATGAGAGTTTTCTTTAAATGAATAGCTCGTGTTACTCATTAGCCATTGCACCTCCTTTCCAGAGTCTTGAGCGAGTTCCTATAAATTAGGTCTGCGGTTAGCCGCAGAAACTTGTAAACGAAGCAAACAAATAAACATAGAAATAGACGAGTTACCTAATCCTACCTAGACATTATACAATGTATACCAGCAACCGTAAAGCTAATTTTTCTAATAGATAGACAAGTTTCCCCATAAGGTACATCCTGGTTGTCTAATTTCGTCGCATGAATTGGTCATCATTGTAAATGCTCTACATCTTAAACGCAGCAGAATTCAAAAAGTTGCGCCCTTTTAAAAAATAATTTGCAACTTTGTTACTTTTCTAAGCTTATCCTCATTTACAACTTATTTCTTATCTTGCCGTCTGACGGAAATTAGTATAACATACCTGTTTATCCCAGTCATTAAGCAACATTTTCCAATACCCATTATCATTATTCTATGCGGGGACAGCGCAAATAAGACGTCCAATTGGACGTCTTATTCTTCTAAGAATAGAGAGATTATTCCATTATAAAGTTATTATCTAACCTTCATGGCCAGCTGGATAATCCGGGCACGCATTTGAGGATCTGAATTGAGTTTCGCGTACATATCTTCAATCGCTTTCTTGTTGTCTTTGTAGGTCTTCTCATGCTTCATCGTCATATGCGACCAATCGATCAGCTCATTCTCAGCATTGCGCAGCGCGTTGAATGCTTCATGGAATCCAGTTTCTACTACTAGAGTTTCCATCACTTCCTGAGTTACCTCTTGGACTTTAGCCGTTTCTTCGATTCTTTTCTCCAAAACTTTCGATTTATCCTCGAATTTTGTCTTTGCTTTCATATAGCCTAGCTGAGCCTTCGATAGGATCGGTTTCATCTGTCCATATTCACCCTTTTGCTAAAATGTCTACTACTTCATTTGTTATTGTAACGTAATCCCCAACAAATTACAAAATGTTGTAATTGGAAAAAAGAGAGCCTTCCCGTATCACGGGCAAGGCTCTTCAAATTACTAGCTTAAGTTTTTAGGGAAAATCTTCGTACTCTTCTTAAGAAGCTCTACCGTAATCTTCCCTGCTTCTGCGCGGGTCATCGGGCTCTTAGGATTGAAGTTAAGCGAACTCTTCTTCTGTCCTGGAACGGTAACCGGCGTACCCGTCATAATCTTGGCTTTATAAACAGCCTGCACTGCTGGACGGGCGTAAACATCGATCCGCGACGAATCCATAAATGTCTTCGCCAATGAGGATTGCAGCTTAGTGTCGTTAGCATCAAGCTTCAGTCTCAACGCTCTCGCGATCATAATTGCCGCCTGCTCTCTAGTCAGGTCTTCGTCTACTCCGAAATAACCCTCACCAAGGCCAGAAATGATGCCCGCTCTTGCAGCCGTTTCAATATAGGCATAGGACCACGTATTGGTCTTCGCCGCTGGAACGACGTCAAAGAACGTTTGATTGTCGTCATAGTTCAATGGTAGATTCAATCCCTTGACCAACAGAGTGGCGAATTCGCCGCGTTTGATCGTATCGTCTGTTCCAAACGAATCGGAACGCAATCCATTGTTCATCATGATACCTTTGGAGTATAGGGCATTCAACACTTCACGCGCCCAGCCATGGTTGGTAATGTCTTTATAGCTGCTTCTCAGCTTCATAACTTTATAGTAACCAAATTGATCGAATGGAACTGTGATGGTTCCTTTCTTCGTATCCACTTCACCGCCGATATTCTCCCATACACCGCCGTCCGTCAAACGGAACACTGTAATAGCCGTACCAGCAGCATCAACTACGTTAGGATCAAAAGCCAACGTCAATTCGCCGCGTTGAGAAGGCTTCAATCTGCGGGTTGCATCTACTCCCATAAAGCTGATCGGTTCATGGCTATCCGTGGATGGATACGAATACCACGAGGAATATGGAGGCAATCCGTTCATGGAAGGTGAATTGCCAAGCTCGCCGACTCCGCCGCTGATCCAATAAATGTCGGACACTCTGATAAAGTTGAATGTGTTTGCATTCATGTTGAACAAGCTGACTTCATAATCAGGCTTGCCGATTTTGCGATATCCGCTATCTTCTCCGCTAAGCGGATCAAAGATAATGTTACCATAGTCGTTTCTTCTCTCGACAACGCCGTCCGTCGGATCTGCAATCCCGAACAACAGCTTGTTGTCTGGATAGAACTTCACAACCGTATTCTTAGGTACTACAGCATTCTGCAGCACGGTTCCTTTAGGGAAAGACAGTTCCAATTTCTTATTAAAGACACTGTATTTATTGCTTACTTTCTCTGCCATAAATTGCGAGTCTATGGCAACGGCGCTCGCATAGTAAACTCTAACGTCCGTACTGGACTTAACACCGTTACGATCAACCTCAATTTTAATCGTGGTCCAGCCATCCTTTTTCAAGCCGACATAATCCAGGGCAAAGCGGCTAGTTGCATCAGCTGGCAGATCCGTGCGCTTCACCGCCTGTTCCTTGCCGATTTTCACGCTCGTCGCGCCCTCTGCTTCGATATCAAAGCGAACGAAGTTGCGGTTCACGATAATATCTTTGCCGACGGTAGGTTGAGGGGCCAGAATACGTAACGCAGATACTTCGCGTTTCACTTCCAGCTTTTGTGATGTGCGTGAGCCTGTTCTGTTGATTAAATCCAGATTGTAAATATGCGCTGCTGAAATATCCTTGTCAAACTTGATGTCCCGGATTCGGAAAATAAAGTTGTTCTGGTCACCGGAGAAGTCGTAAATCAAGCCGTTGCTGCCATAAGTAGACCCAACATGGTGATTGCTAGCTTGATTTGTATCAATATCAAAGCTGAACATGAGCGTCGACCCGCTGTAAAGCTCGACTCTTTCAGCGCCGCCTCCATGAAGGACTAGATCATAGCTCGTTCTGCCCGTGGCAAATCCTTCATCCGTTGGCGTAAAGTCTGTAGCCTGCTCAAAAATTTTGCTTAAATTGTTGCTGCCAAAGTTCTCATAGAATACAGGACGATCCGTGCTGACCACCGGAGCGGCAACAGGGATAAACTTCTCTATCGTAGAAACGTTCGTATCGATAATAAAGAAACGGATTGTCTCAGTAATTTCAGTTGGGGTAGTTCCCGTAGGGTTCGCCCCCGTCGTTTTACCTTTTAACACGATCGTGTTCTGACCGTAATACAGCGGCCCGCTATTATCCACGTTAAAATCAAGCCTAAACGTACCCGAAGTTTCATTCAGCCAGTTCCCTTGGTTGCCCGGCAGCTGTTCCACGCCGTTCACAAAGACCTGGTTGTAGAAGTTATGCGTAGATGTCCCGTCATTTCCAAAGCCGATATATTGGCCGTTTAACGAAATGACTCTCCCTGTAGACGAGCTTGAATCCAGCTGAATGGTCTGGCCATCAAGCAAATCCGTCACGTAAATTCTGCTTCTTGAAACATAGGAAATATATGCGTTGTAGTAAGCATCTACAGAACCGTCAAAGTAAAAGCGTACTTGCTGCGTACCGCTCGAGAAGCCTGTCACCTTATACACAGCCTGGTTCGTCAATCCGCCTGGTTGAGCTGCATAAGTTAAAGTGACATCTCTCGTGCTTAATGGAAGATAAGTTCCCTTCAATGCCGGCGTGCTCCCAATCGGCGCATCGCTTTCGACCAGGATGTAGAACTCGGAAGAGCTTACCTGGGAATTGTTAAGCGGCTTCTTGGTAGCCATGCCATAGTTTGCAGTATTGCCGTCATAGCCTTCCAGCAAATACATGTTCTTAATAATCATTTGCCCTGGCAGATATTTAAACGAAGCCCGTTTGCTCGCTTCATATCTGTCCGCCGGAGAAGGACCGTAAGTAATCGCTACTTCAATATTTTGCAGACCGGTGCCGTCAAACTGAAAATCACCGTTCGTCGTAAATGTGACCAAGCGATAAGTTGGCGTTTGCCCATCTGGGCCCGGAATGATCAAATCCTCCGATGCCGTTGCCGTCAACGAAACCGGGGCGGTTCCGTTTACTTCCACAATTAATTCATTGTTCCCGTCAAACGGAACAGACTTATATGGAACCAGCACTTGACCGGTCAGAGCTGCGCTATCCGGTGCCTGGGCAACCGTAGGAATCGTTTGGCTCAATAGGTCAATTGGGTCGGCATAAGCCGAATGCTTCAGACCGAGCTCTACGAAAGGCTGATTCTCGTCAAAGAAATACAGCTCTCTAGTCACCGTAACTTTACTCGTCTCGTTCTCGATAGCAATCGTTAACGTATTCAAGCCTGGTTTAAGATCTATATAGCTGGAGAAAAACTCCTTCTGGCTATCGATCAGCGTCGCTTGTTGACCTCCGCTGCCATCGCCGATATCGAGTGTGATTTTGGTGGCATTTTCATAGTTACCTCTAACGATAATACGGCTGTTGGAGACAACTGCTCTTGCATCTTCATTTAAGCTGACCGGGCTGGAGCCGCCTCCCGGATACAAGACATTGGCGCTCACCAAAGTTGGAACCCGGTCATATAAAATATAGAATGTATCGGAACGTTTATTATTGCCCTGGCTCCCGGAGAATGTAACCTTGTTATAGCCAGAGAACAGGCGGAGATTAACCGAGAACCGGTTATTCCCGTTATCCGTGATTCTGTCCGTGATGATCCGTGTGCTGTCAGGAGCCCAACCGCCGGAAGATGTCGAGTTCAGTTGCTGAACCGTTACCTCCAGATCGGCGCTTACCTGATTATAAGTCCCATCTACCGGAAAGTTTTGGGTAGACGAAACGCGGACGCTTTGTCTGCTTAATCCCAGTACCGGGTCAGTACTGTTCAAATCTAGCGAGTTCGTGCTTTGAAGCTTAAGGTCATCTGGAATAAAGTAGGATGGCGGTGTCGCCGCCTCCACAGTTTGTGTCAGGCCTACTGGAACAAGTCCAATAATTAAAGACATTAAGGCCAGCCACACGAATGACTTTTTAAAGCGCTGCATGCAGTAATCTCTCCTTTGCTTTGGTTTGCATTTGTAAATAGTGCTGGATCGCCCCTATTCATCACATATTTTAATTATCGGTGCCAAACCCTTAAATATTTAGAAGATACGCAAAAAGTATTTTACACTTTCTTTCATATTTACAAATTATCCACTCGTTCAACCAGGAAAGGGCCAATAGAAGGTCTCCCCAGTACATCAAGCCATTGAACAAAAAAAGACAACCTTGCCATGCTTCTGCATGTGCACAGGTTGTCCTGTCATGAAATGTTTATCAGTTATACAATTCCAATAGCTTCGAAAAAATAGCAGCTCCCTCATTACTTCGAGCCGCGCTCCGCATTCGCCTTCATACGCAAGCGGGCAAAAAAATCAAGCAGCGGACGCTTGGTCTTGCCGATCAGCCCGATGACCTCGGCGCCGATTTGCAGGAAGAAGACCATGATGCAAATGACGACGAACGTAACCCAGTTCGCATTGTACATCGCTGCCGACGATTGAATAATGGCCAGCACCCCGAAGAACGCCGCGATACCGTAGATGATCAGCACTGTCTGACGGTGGGAAAAACCAAGCTCGCGAAGACAATGATGCAAATGGCCTTTATCCGGTGAAAAAATTGGCTTCTTCTGCACCCAGCGGCGCACGATGGCAAATAACGTATCGGATAAGGGTACGCCGATCAAGATGAGCGGCGTCAAGAACGATACGATCGCAATCTGCTTAAAACCGAGGAGCGAGAGCAGCGCCAGGCTAAAGCCCAAGAAGAGCGCACCCGAATCACCCATGAATATTTTGGCCGGGTGAAAATTGAAATACAGAAATCCGATAATGCTGCCAAGCAACAGCAGGCACAGCAGCGCCACAACATTATTCCCCATAAGGAAGGCCATAACCGCAATCGTGCCAATAGCAATCGCCGATACCCCTGCCGCCAAGCCATCTAGGCCGTCAATCAGATTAATAGCGTTCGTGACGCCGACGATCCAGAGAATGGTGAACGGGATAGCGATCCAACTCTCCACCGATGAATACGAATGAAAAGGAATATTGGCGAACTCCAGTTTGATATCAAAACCGAATACGACAACACACGCCGTAGCAATTTGCACAAGAAACTTCAATTTGGCAGACAAGTCGAAGCGATCGTCCAGCGCGCCAAGCAGCAGAATCATCGTCCCGCCAACCAAAAACGCTTTAACGAAGTTCGCTTCACGCACGGAGAAAGCGTCCGGAATAAACGGGAACACGATAAAAAAAGCAACGATAAATGCCAAATATATTCCCAGTCCGCCCAATCTCGGCATGACTTTCGTATGCACCTTCCGCGCATTAGGGACGTCTACCGTGCCCGTCTTAATAGCAAACCTCTTGACGAGCGGCGTCAAACCCAGCGCCAGGCCGAGCGACACGACAAACCCGATGATGTATATTAGCCACATGTAAAATTCAACCCCCAATTGTTATACCCGGAATGAATTATACTCTGTTTAAAAGTAAATCACCAAGTCCGTAAAAGAGCAATATTGCGCCTATTTCCTCCAAAAGTCACTTATTTACCGCGATTTCGTAAGATTTCCTCTCTCACGCAGCACGCGTACTGCGAATTTCGGCAGCGCAAGCATTCTACGGAACCGGGTCGGCTCCTTTATCAGGCGGTATAACCATTCAAGCCGAAGCTTCTGGAACACCTTTGGGGCGCGTTTGGTCCGGCCGGATATGACATCGAAGCTGCCGCCCACGCCCATCATGACAGGCACGGCAAGACGCTGCTTATGTTTAGCGATCCATGGCTCCTGTGTATCCGCCCCGCGAGCAACAAACAGGAGATCCGGGCTGGTTCTGCGAACTTCCTCTATAACCTCATCATCCTGCTCCGGGCCGAAATATCCGTCCCGATACCCTACAATTTCCGTTCCCGGATATTGCATTTTGAGCCGATTCGCCGCCTCTTGCACGACTTCCGGGCTCGCCCCTAACAAATATACCCTCCAGCGATGGCGCTCTCCTTCCTTCATCAGCTCATGAAGAAGGTCAAAACCCGCCACCCGTTCCGCGACCGGATCGCCGCCGACACGCGACGCCCACACCACACCCGAGCCGTCGGGCACAATCAGATCCGCTTGCTGCATCATTTGCTTATAGGAGGGATTCTCCAGAGCGGCCATCACCATAATCGGGTTTGCGGTAATCACTTGATGCGGTTTGCGGGCGGATATCGCGCCGGTCAAATATTGAACGGTCTCCTGCATCCCCCATTTGGAAAAAGGAATCCCAAAAATCGTTACGATGTTGTTATCGCCTTCCACGCCAATGCTCTCCCTTACTTTCGTAAATATTCCACGATTCGTTTTGCCGGAAGCTGCGCCTCACGCCGCAATACCTCAAGCTGTGCCGCATGCGATGCAAGCCAGCCCTCCCGGTCGGACAGCAGCCGCTCGCTCTGGGCGGCTACGATGCGATGATCGAGATCAGCGCTGCTCCCCACAGGAACACTGCCAAGCCGGCCGAGGAAATGATCGATTTTGGGATCATACGAGATGCCCAGCATCGGCACATTTTGCGAAGCCGCATAGATCAGGCTATGAAGCCTCATTCCGATCAGCAAGTCACATCTGCTCACTTCCTCCAGCATCTCCAGTGGAGTCTCGCTCTGTGGCGCGATGCTGATTTCGCTGCCATGATCCTCAGCGTGACTTAACATATTCATCACGAAGCGGGAAGCTTCATCATCACCTGGGTAATGAAACGGCAGGAACCGAATGTGCAGAGCCATTCTGCTTAGCAGCGCATCCAGGCCTTCGGCCAGCTTCATCAGCTCTGTCCGCTGCGGATTCCAGAAACGGACGGAGACGCCAACAACCGGAAGCCCTCGCTTGCCGGAGGCTGCTCCTCCCTCTTCGCTTCCCGCTGCCCTGCCGGAGTCCGATGCTGTAATGTCTCCCCTTGAATCCGCTCGAGGCAGAGATAACCCCATGACCGGATCGGGAACGACTTCGATCATGTTCTTGGGAATGCCAATATCGCGCAGCAATGCCGATGATTCGACATCGCGGACAGAGACGTACTCACAGCGGCGATATACCGAGGCGATCAAAGGGCGGAACATTCTCCGATTCACCGGCCCGATCCCTTGAGCATAGACGAAGGTCGGCTTCCGCAGCCACTGCGCCAGCTTGACGACACCCAAATAATAGGGGATCGTCTTTACCCCTGTCGCATCCTGCAGCAGGCTGCCCCCGCCGCTAATAAGGCCGCTGCTATTCTTGATAGCGTCCCTTACTTCACTAAATTTCATCCGGTGTACGGCCTTGACTCCGTAGGTCCGCGCCGTCCATTCCGGATCGATCGACAAGACGACAGGTTCGATCCTAAGCCCTGCCGCCTCGCTCTCTTCCCGAAGAGCGGTCAGAATCGATTGCAGCACGGCTTCGTCCCCGATATTCCGAAAACCGTAGTAACCAGAAATAACTATGGTTTGAGAAGACGTGGCGACCATTTCTCCCAGCACCTTTCAAGGATATACCATACCAGCAGGGCCAACAGGCCAAAGATCAAGCCTAGACCTAATCCCAGCAACCCGCGAATAAGCGAAAGCACAGCTGGCGTATGAATATGAGCAAAGGTATCGACCATCGACAGCTGACCGATGACCGCTACAATCATCGCGTACAGAGCCCAGCGGTAACGCAGCGCCGCAAAGATACCTACAATAAATAATGGATGCGCGAATAAAAACTCTTTATTTCGCGGCCTTACGCCAAATGTATTCTCCAGGATTGACCGGAATGCCGCTTCTCCCGGAAGCGGAGTTCCTGCGTTCCCTGTGCGAGACAAATAATAGAACGCGGCCGCACCCAGCACGACAGCTCCTACAACCATCACGAGAGTGATTGGCATGCGCATCCATGCCCGCAATTCCTGCACCAAGTTAGTACCCTTATACAACATAATATAAACAGCAACCAAGAAAACCGGAGCCAAATGAAGCAGACTAACCCCGCGGAACTGGCTGAGTACCAAGCTGTAGGTAATGTTATTGAGCAGGGCTATGACAAAAGGTACTGCGGACAACGACAGAACCGCCGTTTTGAAGTACAGCACCAGCGAATGCGACAGCCTGCGGCCCGCAGACATGCTCGGGATCGCCTGACTCAGATCCCTAACCTTGCGGATCGCCAGAATCATCGCAACCGTCGGCGCACTGATGGCCACGAATAAAGCGAGAGCCTGTTCCAGCAAAGTAGGCTTCAAGACGTATAATCCCGCCGAACCGACCAATCCCAGCAGGAATGAACCCAGCGTCAGCGATGGGGCGAAAATGGACACCAGAAGCGCCACGAAAGCTACGCCGCCTACGATGACGATGGCCTTTAAGTAAGTCTGCCAGGAGCTATCCACCACTTGAAAAGCCTCCGCCTGTCCTAACTCAAAGCCGTTATCTTTCACACGCTGTACCGCATCCCCTGGCTCAAGAAGCGTATGAATGATATTGTCGAGAGGGTTTGTAACCGCACCTTTCTGCAAGTCTTTGCTTGGAGCGGCATTGAAGTAAATCATGCGAATATTCCGGTCCTTCGTCGCAAGCGCAATCTTGTCGGCAACGACCATCCTATCCAAATTCACATCGGTATCGGACAGCGAGAACAGACGTACGGCATTATAGCCGGTCAAATAAGCGATTTTATGGAAGCCTTTAGGCTGCACCTTCATATTCTCGATAACAACTATGCCTAGTTCATGCTTGTTCAGCAGCGCTGCCATCGTCTCGACGCTGTTCTTTTCCTCATCTTCGCCGTAGCCTTTGACGCCTTCACCGTCGAGCATAATCCGTTTTACCCCGTTATCTTTATAAAAAGACAGCAGCTTATCCACATCTTCTTCATTAAATGGAACATTGTCGCTAATCCGCGGTACGATATTGAAGCCTTTGTCCCGCAGCATTGCAAAAGCGATCGGATCCGTCTCCAGAAGCGGCTTAAGGACAGCGTCTTCCGGTCCCGCTGCAATGACCAACCCGCTTTGCTCCCCATATTGCCATGGAGATGTTGCAATATCCAAATCGCGCAGCCCTTTCTCAATCAAAGGTCTGAGCTGCCGGTCATTCTCTTCGTTCGTAAAAGCGATATACGTATAATTGCCATTCTCGGCGATTACGCCCTGATTCATCTTAGCTACATCCGCAGCCGTAAACAGCATGATCCGGCGCGCCTTGGACAGTTCATCCAAAGTCGTCTCGAACATGGCCATCGAGCCAACGCCGGCATTCTTCAAGCGGTCAAGCTGCTCGTTCATGAATGCGGCTGGGTCGGCCTGATATGACGCTACCTCCAACAATCCGCGATAATTAAATACAAACTCTACCTTCTTCGCCGACGCTTCCGTCTGAATGCGTTGATAAATGACCGGCAAAGAAGCAATGATGCCAATTACGACTAATATCCACAACCATTTGCGGGAAGCATTGTTCCACCGCGGCCAACCTTGGATCACAAAGGTACCTCCTCAATATGAATCCCGCCCCTGCCGGTTTGAATCCCGCATAGGCGGGATCCTCCCAGGATAGGACAAAATCAAATCCGTTCTCGCGAAGCGATCGCGATTAATTTCAAGCAATCGTACATGCTCCAGTTTACATTGCCATAGGCATACATGCCCCTACATATCATGCAACACTACACCAGTCGCCATCAACCCTCAAATTTAGGCATCAACGCGCTTCAGCACTTCTTCCTGGATGCGCTCCAGCCGAGCCGCAGCATCCGCACTGGAAGTGCCCCGCACCGCGAAATAAAATTTAATCTTCGGTTCCGTACCGGACGGACGAAGACAGAACCACGAACCGTCCTCAAGTGAAAATTTTAATACATTTTCCTTCGGCAGCCCATAAAGGCCCAGGGAAAAGTCCTCTACCTTGGTTACCGGGATATCCCCGATGACTTGCGGCGGCTCGCTCCGGAACTTCTCCATCAACGCTACGATTTGCGCCAAACCATCTTTACCCTTCAACGTCCGCGACACTAGTGATTCACGGTAATAGCCGAATTTCGCGTACAATTCCTCCAGCACATCGACCAATGATTTGCCTTGCTGCTTATAATAAGCTGCAGCTTCGCAAATAAGCGTGGAGGCGACGATCGCATCCTTGTCGCGGGCATAATTTCCAGCCAGGTAACCGTAGCTTTCCTCATAGCCAAACAAATATGTGTAGTCCCCGGACTGTTCGAATTGATCCATTTTCTCGCCAATATATTTAAACCCGGTCAGTGTATTAAACACCTCGGCTCCATAATAGCGGGCGATTTCCGCGCCGAATTCGCTGGTAACGATCGTTTTGACAATCGCCCCATTGCCTGGCAGCTTGCCGGCTTCCTTCATTTGGCTCAAAATATAATGAACAAGAATTGCTCCGGACTGATTGCCAGTCAGAACCTCATACTCGCCAGCTGCGTTTTTGACCACAGCGCCCATCCGGTCCGCGTCCGGATCTGTGCCGATCAAGATGTCGGCTCCCACTTGCTCTCCCAGTTCGATCGCCAGCTTGAAGGCTTCCCGCTCTTCCGGGTTTGGCGATTTCACTGTTGAGAACTCTGCGTCAGGCTGCTCCTGCTCCTTGACGATATGAACCTGTGTAAAGCCCAATTTATCCAATACTCGCCGTACAGGGATGTTCCCCGTTCCGTGAAGCGGCGTAAATACGACGACAACATCTTTGGCAGCGCCCGATGCCAGCAGCTCCGGATTCAGGCTCACACCAGCTACCGTATTGAAAAATGCCTCGTCCTCCGCTTCGCCTAACCAAACGAGCAGCCCTTTAACTTCGGCTTCTTCTTTTGTGAGACGCTGTACTTGCTCAAAGGAAGTAAGCCCCTTGATATTATTGATGACCTGCTCTGCCTCATGCGGAACAAGCTGGCCGCCGTTAGCGTTGTATACTTTATAGCCGTTATATTCCGGCGGATTGTGGCTCGCCGTGATCACAATCCCTCCGGTTGCACCAACATGGCGAACCGTGAAGGATAGCTGCGGCGTTGGGCGAAGGGATGGGAACAGCTTCGCTTCGATTCCGTTGCCAGCCAGCACCAATGCGGCTTCCAGCGCAAATTCCGGGGAGAAATGGCGGCTGTCATGTGCAATGACGACCGACGGACGTCCTTCTTGATTCCCATGAACCTTGAGCAAGTACTGGGCCAACCCTTGCGTAGCGCGTCCGACTGTATAACGGTTCATTCGGTTGCTTCCTGCTCCGATGACGCCGCGCAGGCCGCCGGTTCCGAATTCCAGATCCCGATAGAAGCGATCCTCCAGTTCCGCAGGATTAGAAGCTAATGCTCTCAGCTCTTCTTTTGTCGCTTCATCGATGGATGGATCATCCAGCCAGCTCTTCACTTTCTCTTCAACGCTATGACTCAATTCAGCCATGGTTACAAACTCCTCCTTAAACTTATCTCTATAAAATATACAGGCCGCTTACCGGCCGCTATTGTACTAAATCCCTTGCTTAGGAGAGCGCAAACATGATCTCGCCTTCCGCTACGACCTTGCCTTCAACCGAAGCTACGGCCCGGCCTTTGCCGATGGAGCCTTTAAGCCGGATAATTTCTACCTCAAGACGCAAGGTGTCGCCCGGAACGACCTGACCGCGAAAACGGAAACCGTCAAGCCCGGCAAGAAAACCGATCTTGCCGCGGTTGCTCTCCACATTCAGAATCGCTGCCGCCCCAACCTGAGCAAGCGCCTCCGTTATAAGCACGCCCGGCATGACCGGATACTCCGGAAAATGTCCCGCGAAAAACGGCTCGTTCACCGTGACGTTCTTGATGCCGACAGCCCGCTTGCCATCCTCCATTTCTATAATCCGATCCACCAGCAGAAATGGGGGACGGTGTGGAATGATTTCTTGAATTTGCTTCGAATCTAACATATGTACTGCTCCCTTCATTATTCTTTTCATTCGCCCTGCCGTATAAAAAAGGCGGGGGACGGCCAAACTGTAATTATCCTTCGCCTCTGCAGAAGCGAGGGTTAAGATAAGGGGCTGATCCATCAAGGCATAATGCCGACAATGTGATCAAGCCCTTGATTGTTCTTCTGGCATACAGCACCCCCATCATTATACATTTTCCGCTTTAAAAAAGAAAACTCCCGATTTCCGGGAGCCTTTCGTCATTTTTTGCAATTGTTTCATGATTTAGCACCTTGTTAAGGAGCAAATACTAAGTCAAACACATGTCTCCATGTACTCCATTCCAGGACACCGCTGAAATCCTGCTTGCCGAGTACGACATAACCTACAACTGCTCCTCCAAACAATGCCAGGCCAAGGAACAGAAGGATGAGAAAGATCCGCAGGAGTATGATCCAGCCGGAACGTTTCTTAACCGGTTTCTTGTCTTGCCTCATGAAATTCTCCACCTATCCGCGCAAGTTATTAGCCAAATTCATCATCGTATCACTGGAAGTTAGCGCGCGTGCAGCAAGCTGATAAGCTCGTTGCACCTTTAGCATTTCAGCCATTTCATTTGCCAAATCGACATTGGAGTTCTCAAGGACACCCTGCCGAATCGTCGCCTGCTCTTCCTCAGGAAGATCGGAAGTAGCGGCAATTATGCCTTCCCGCACTCCCGGGGGGAGTACAAATAGACTGCTGTCCTTCTGGATCAGCGCATCGGGACGCAGCGGAGTCACTAGTCCGATGCGGCCGACCTCTGTTTCAACTTCTCCGTCCACGGCGATAATGTTCCCCGCCCCGTCAATGTGCAGCTTCGAGCCGGTAGGAACCTCGATCAGCTCGCCTTCTTCATCCAGCACCGGGTGCCCGAGGCTTGTGACAAGATATCCCATAGCCTGATCCTCAGGGTTTGGCTGGACAGAGAAATTTCCCGCTCTGGTGAATCCGACTTCTCCATCCAGGGTCAGCACCTGGAACATCGCGTTACCCTCAATAGCCAGATCCGTCATGTTGCCGGTCTCCTTCAGGGTACCCTGTTTAAAGTTCACCGACAGTTCCGACATGCGGGAGCCAAAGCCCATGCTCAATCCAAGCGGAGTAGCACGTCCGCCGAGCTGGAAATCGGAAGACTGCTGCATCACGCTGTTCAGCGTATCTTGGAAAGCGGCTTCCTTCCTCTTATATCCGGCAGTATTGACGTTAGCCATATTGTCGGCAATCATGTCGAGACGCTGCTGAATTCCGTTCATGGATACCATGGCACTGATCATTGAGTTATTCATGTGGCCCTCCTATTATACACGGCCGATTTCATTAACCGCTTTTTCCAGACTTCTATCGTAAAATTGAATCATTTTCTGATTGGATTCATACGCCCGCTGCGCTGCCATCATATCGACCATCGACTGGGCAAGGTTAACGTTGGAGCCTTCTATGTAGCCTTGCTGCACCTGTACCGCGTCGTCTTCCTGAAGCGCACGGATTCCTGCCGCCTCCTCGTCCTGAACGAGGTACACGCCGTTTCCATCGCGAAATAGCGCCTGCGGCCGGGTAACCACCGAAATGCCCATCTGAATTTCAATCGCCTCGCCATTGATTTGCAGGTTGCCCTGGCGGTCGATCTGCAGTGACTCGATCGGCTGATCGTAGCCGAGAACAATCGCATTTCCTTCTGAATCAAGCACCTGGTAACCTTGCATCGTACGCAGCGCGCCGTCAGGATCAACATAAAAACTTCCGTCACGAGTATAACGAACATTGCCGCCTGTGTCCATGACGGAAAAAAATGCCGCCGGGCGATAAATGATCTCGCCGTCCTCAGTCACGTATTTCCCCGAGGCGTCAAAAGGAATAGGCTCCCCTGTTGCAGGGTTATCCAAATTTATATTAGAAATGAGGGCGAAATCCGAGTTCTTCCCCGTCTCCGTCAAGTCGCCCTGCATATAAGATGGCAGACTCTCCTCCACAAAAACCCCGGTATTCAGCTTCCCGATCCGCCGTGTGCCCAGCGTACTGTCGCCTACGAGCGAAACAAGCATTTCGGGAAAAGCACGCGATACGCTGTTCATCTGCTTATAACCCGGTGTATTGATATTTGCTATATTCTGCGTCACCGTATCATGGCGCCTTTGCTCCGTGATCATACCGGAAGCAGCGGTGTAGAGCCCTCTTAACATGGGACAACCTCCAAACTTGTTTAGCTTGTCTGCTTGGATCTTCTATGGGACCCAAACGACTTATCTCATAGATATATATATCGGCGAATCAGAATTTTTTCTTAATAACTTTATCCAAATTATCAAGCATCATGCCCGTGCCTTTGACGACGCAATGCATCGGATCCTCCGCAATGAGCACCGGCACACGGAGTTCCTCGGACAACAGCTCGTCCAATCCGTTCAATAGAGCGCCTCCGCCAGTCAGAATGACACCCCGGTCGATAATATCCGCAGACAGCTCGGGCGGTGTCCGTTCCAATACCGATTTTGCTGCAGCAACGATTGATGCGACAGGATCCGACAAAGCCTCCTGCACCTCCTTCGAGGTGATCGTGACCGTAAGCGGCAGACCCGATACCATATCCCTTCCGCGGATGTCCAGCTCGGCCAGCGCTCCTGACGGATGAACCGTACCGATAGCAATTTTGATGTCCTCTGCCGTCCGTTCTCCAATCAGCAGCTTGTACTTCGATTTAATATATTTAATGATGGCGGTATCAAAAGTATCCCCAGCGATTTTGATCGACGAAGCCGTGACGATGTCCCCCATCGAGAGCACCGCCACATCCGTCGTCCCTCCGCCGATATCGACCACCATGTTACCGCTCGGCTCATATATGTCCATGCCGGCGCCGATGGCTGCCGCCTTCGGCTCTTCCTCCAGAAATACATCTCTGGCGCCGCTATGCTCAGCAGCTTCGCGAATCGACTTTTGCTCTACAGACGTAATATTCGTTGGCGCACAAATAAGAACACGGGGGTGGCTGTACCAACTTTTGCCCCCGACCCGGTTAATAAAATGCTTCAGCATCGTTTCCGTAATTTCAAAATCAGCAATGACGCCGTCTCTTAGCGGACGGATCGCAACGATATTTCCCGGCGTGCGCCCTACCATGCGTCTTGCATCCTCGCCGACGGCAAGCACCCGCTTCGTGTCGCTTTCTATCGCTACGACGGACGGTTCGTCGAGAACAACCCCTTTTCCTTTCACATGAATCAATACATTTGCTGTACCTAAGTCAATACCGATATCCTTGCCCATTATTCCGATGCTCCCCCAAAGCGTATTTTGTAAATCATGGAAAACGATGCGTTCAGTATATGGTAAATGTTTCCCTGTCATTACTCCGTTATTATTCGACAAAAACTTCGATTATTCCTTTATATTTCGGGATTTATAGATAAAAATCCGCTTTTCCATGCCATATTTAAAAATACCATACTTTGGGGGATGTGTTCAATGATAATCCTGCCCGCTCAAACATTGCCTTTCGAGTGCCTTCAGGGGGTTATTTTACCGATCCGATGGCTTCGCGTTTCGTCTGCCCTTTCTTTTTATACTTGATCTTGGTCGCCTCTCCTCCACGGAGATGGCGGATCGACTTATGATATTCGAGAATGTGCTTCACCTGGTCTGCCAAATCCGGATTGATTTCCGGAAGACGCTCGGTCAAATCTTTATGCACCGTACTCTTGGATACGCCGAATTCCTTGGCAATCGTCCGAACCGTGTGCCGAGTCTCCACGATGCAGCGTCCTATTTTAATCGTTCGTTCTTTGATGTAGTCGTGCACGCTCCCGCCTCCCTACTCGAGATAGTTTGGTACATTATATGAGGGGCGTGCCCATATATTCACGGTTTCGGAAGCGTGACAAGCCCGGACAAGGCCATTTATTTTACAAAAGAGGTTCGAGCAGCAAAAAAAGCGGGAGCTATGAAGCTCTCCGCCTTTTTCTCTAGACCCAATAAACCGGAAATTAATTTTTGGGAAGCACACTAACCGGGTTGAGCAATTCGCCGTTTTCATATACTGCGAAATGCAAGTGGTTGCCAAGATCCTTCTCCATTTCATTGCGGCCGGCATTAGCAAGGACATCGCCCTGCTTCACCTCTGCCCCCTGCTTTACCTTAATGTCAGTCAGGCTCTCGTATACGGTCTTCAGGTTGTTTGCATGAGTAATTTCCACAACATAGCCGAGCAGAGGATGCTCTTCAACCCGCGTTACTTTGCCGGCAAGTGCGGCCTTGACCTCAAATGGCTTGTCATCCTCGCGAGCCAAATCGATGCCGGTATTCGGTGTAAAAGTATCCTTATACTCGACCATCGCCGCTTGATGATCCTCCGCTGAGCCTTCCTTCTCATAGAAAGGCTTTACGATCGACACTTCGGAAACGTTGGCCACGGGCCAGATCAAATCCTCCGTGATTGCTGTTTTTGAAGTATCCGTTTTGTCAGAAACGTTGTCTCGCATCAATTCGTCATCGGGGAGCTGGACGGTGTCGGTTACGCTGGCGGGGGTCGATTCCATAGGCTTGCGGCCTGCATCCTGATAGACCCACACTAAGGTTAGTATAATTGCCGCTGCCGCCACATATGCTGCCGGGTACACCCATCTCTTGGACAATACTTTTTTCCATGCGGATACCGGAGCTTCCGGCTCGCCCATTATATTTTTGGGAGATTCCTCATGGGGTTGATTTTTTGGTTTTTGTTCATTCATTGGTATCACCTCAATAACCAGTGTTACCGAGGGTGACTCTTTTATACTTCCATTATAGTAATATTTCAAAAATAATTAGTGTTCCAGCCATTCAGATGCCTGCGCAAATGATATACCGGTGTAATAGTGTTTGAGAATTTGCGTCGTTGTGTATCCCTGCTTCGCCATCCCCTGGGCTCCCCATTGACTCATGCCGACGCCGTGTCCGTTGCCGTACGTTGTAATCTTGACATCGTCTCCGTCCAAAGTCATTGCAAACTGGGCGGAGCGCAGTCCTAGCCTCTCCCGCAGCTCACGTCCAGTGAAGGACTGTCCGTTGATGAACATCGTTTTGACATTATGCCCTGCCGTATAGGATTTAATTTGAAAAAGCGCCGGCGCCGCTGCTTGGTCAGCTGGGGAAGCCGCAGGCAGGGCAGAATCCTTAAGTCCAAGCTTATTGAACAACTCGCTCAGCGGAATGGTTACCGTCTCCTTAAAAGACGGATTGACGCTTTTATCCCACGGGCTGGGCACGCTGCGCAGATAAGGCAGCTTTAGGGACCAATATTCCTCAGAATTTTCGGTATACCCGCCGCTGGCAGAGAAAAAGGTAGCGGTTATCGGCTTGCCCTGATAGGTCATGATGATCCCCTTCGTTTGCTCTACCGCCCGGCGCAGCTTGGCCAGCTGGTCGCTCTTGCCGAGCTCGATCCACTTGTCCAGCTCTTTGCTGGACAGATAGGCCTGATGACCGACCGAATCAACGACGTCTGCTCCTGACACGGGAACTCCGCTGCGATCCCCTTCCGCCAGGCGGCGGACGATAAACGTCCGTGCGGCGATCGCCTGTGCCTTCAGCGCTTCGAGCTCGAAGTCCGCCGGCATTTCCGCTGCAAGCACGCCGGTCACGTACTGCTCGAGCGGCAGCGTCTCAATGCCCCCGGTCTTCGTCAGGTAGACGCTGACCGGGGGCAGCTCGCTAGCGGCTGGCGCAGCCGGGAGCCGGACCGCGGGCGGCACCGCCACAGCACGGCCGGATCCAGCCGTGCTGGCCGGATCAGCCGCGGCGGGCTGCCCGGCAGCGCTTGGCGGCGGTGCTGCCGCGGGCCCGGCGCCGCTGCGGCTGCCAACAAGGGCCGCCAGCAGTACGGCCGCCGCGGCCAGCGAGGCCAGCGCAGCGCCGAGCTTGGCGCTGTTCCTTCCGCTATGGCGGAAGGAACGGTACGCGCGCGTGCCCGCAGGGACGCGCACGCGGACGGCGCGCAGCGCACGCGCCGCTGCCGGGCGCGGGGCGCGGCGCGCCTGCGGCTGCGGCGGGGCGTGCACCGGAGCTGGCGCGTTACCGCCGGGTGCAGGCAGCGATGCTGCTCCGAGCAGCTGGTGCGCCGCACTGCCGTGCACGCCAGGCAACGCAGCGCCCGCCCCGCGGCCTGGCGCACTGCCCGCCGCCCTTAGCGGCGCCCAGCTGCCCCCGCTTGACGGTGCAGCTCGCCCATCCAGCCCTTTAGATGCGATGCCTGCTTTGCTTCCCGCGGTACTGTTCGCCGCACTGCGCTGCCCGCTGACAGCCGCCACACCGCGTTGTTCACTCTTTACAAACCTGCCAGCCCTTTCGCTGTCAGTGCTGGCTATTCTACTTTGTACATTGTAGTGCGTATCGTTTGCCTCATAGTGCGATATTGATCCCACATGCGATTTATCCGATCCTCTGCTATGTCCCGGTGCAAACCCCGCTTCAGCTATATGCGCACCGTCTTTTACACGCAGTGCGGACTCCGTTCCCAGCGTTGCCTGCTTCGCACCCTTCCGTACCGCCACGGCTGCATCACAGCCTGCAGCCGTCCTAGGCTGTTCTTGCCCTGCGGCCGCTCTTTCCCGCCAGCCGCTTTCCAGACGGCTCCCGATCGACGCACTGCCTTGTTCTCTTTTATTTTTACGAGCCGATAGATTGATGACCAAATGTTCCTGATTAGAATCCGTACTCAAAGCAAGCAACCTCCATCCCGATTCATGCTGCAGCCGCATGGTTTCCTCTAGCCAAGGGGATATGCGACCCTAGCGATTGAATTCGTTATACTTTTTGTTCGCTATACTTATAGATATGACCTTCACGAGCCTGCTAGAACCGGAAAGGGTAAGTCTTCAGCCCGAATATATGAGAAACGAATAGGTTTGATATGATGATCAACCAGCATAATCTTATATATTGGTTCCCCATCAAGCTGTGCTCGCTATGCAATACCTTATGCAATGTCTTATTCAATCCGGTTCAGTACCATTTCCCCTGCTAACGGACAGAGAGGGCGCTATTTCTAGTTTGAAGCTGAATCACAGTACTTATCGGACCCAGATGCACCTATTTGCAATTTTTCTTCTATATTAGGAGGTCATTTAGCCAAATAACGGAACCACTGTCCGTACGCATTAGTCTTTGCTGCTTTTTCGCAAAATAACGGATCTACGGTCCATTCAGTCAATTGCGCACCAATCCAGTCAGTTTGCTCACCAAATCCAGTCAATTGCACATCAATCCAATCCATCTCACACCGAACGCCGCACCCAGCACATATGGCGTTACACCATGTCCACCCAAACCCAATTCCCGCCATGTTCTCTTGCCACACAAAAAAAAAGACCGTGCTCAAAAACACAGTCTTTTTCACATCTATAGGTTATGATATTAATTCGCAATCATGCCCAGGTCGGTTGTACTTTAAGCATCGGGAGCTCATCCTTCTTATTGACAGGAACCCGTTCGCTTTGAGCAGCGGATTCTTTCTCGTCAACAGTGATCCGCCAGATATCTGCCCCTAGGCCCGAAAGCTTCTCGGCCAAATTAACATAGCCGCGGTCAATATGATGTGTGCCGCTTACTTCCGTGGTACCATCAGCGACGAGCCCGGCAATAATGAGTGCGGCCCCGGCGCGCAAATCCGTAGCGCATACTTTGGCTCCGCTCAGCTTGGCACCGCCTGTGATGATGGAAGTACGTCCTTCCACTTTAATTTCTGCATTCATCAGCGCAAATTGCTCTACGTGCATGAAACGATTCTCAAACACGGTTTCCGTCACCACACTTGTTCCTTCGGACACAAGCAATAGCGCCATCATTTGCGACTGCATGTCGGTTGGAAAGCCCGGGTAAGGCAGCGTTTTAACGTCCACAGCCTTAAGCGGCTTATCCGCTATAACCCGCACACCATTCTCGTGTACTTCAACGTTCGCGCCCATTTCCTCAAGTTTGGCAATGACGGGACCCAGATGATCCGCAATCGCGCCCTCGACAAACACGTTTCCGCCTGTCGTAGCGGCAGCAATCATAAAGGTACCTGCTTCAATGCGGTCAGGAATGACCGTATGCTCTACACCGCGCAGCTTCTCCACGCCTTCAATGCGAATGACGCCCGTTCCTGCACCGCGGACGATCGCGCCCATTCCGTTCAAGTAGTTGGCAAGATCAACGATTTCCGGCTCCTTCGCCGCATTCTCGATAACCGTCGTTCCTTCCGCCAGAGTAGCCGCCATCATAATATTCTCCGTTGCCCCAACGCTGGCTACGTCCAGGTAAATTTTCGCCCCGCGCAGGCGTCCGTTCGATTTAGCTTCGATAAAGCCCTGCCCTAGATTGATCTCAGCACCCATCGCTTCAAAGCCTTTTAAATGCTGATCAATGGGTCTCGTACCGATCGCGCAGCCTCCAGGAAGAGAAATTCGCGTATAACCCGTGCGAGTCAACAAAGGTCCCATAACAAGAAAAGATGCCCGCATTTTCCGTACCCATTCGTACGGCGCTTCACAATTCGCGATCTTTTGCGCATTGACCGTGACTACTTCACGATCATATGTAACTGTCGCTCCGAGCGATTCCAAAACTTTGATAATGGTCATCACATCATCTAGCGGCGGGGCATCACGAATTACGCTTACGCCTTCCTCCCCCAGTAGCGATGCTGCGATGATCGGCAGCACAGAATTTTTAGCTCCGCTAACTTTAACGTTCCCGGACAAAATATTGCCGCCGCGGACGATAAATTTGCTCATCTTTGTTTCCCTCCGCGCGTTCATTTTCACCCTTATTTTCGATGCAAAATAAAGGCATCCCGCTCATTTCCCTAAATTTCATCATATCATCGGTAGCTTGAGGCGCACAAGGCTCTAATCTTGTAGAAATAACACGAATTATGTAGAATTTCGTCTTATTTGCAAGCATTTACTAGATCCCCTTGGCGTAATCCTTATTCACCATTGTTGACACAATGTTTTGATGTTATTCGACAAACTTCACTCTGCGTATAATTACGCATTAAGGCTCCAAGACCCCCAAAAATCTTGTTAACCCGAATAGTCTAACACACTTATAACCAAAGACTTAGGAATTAAAACATATAGCGAAGCATCTGCGTATATCCCAAGTACTCCAATATGAAGGCTGCCACAAACCGTCCCAGCACGATGGCCAAAAGCAGATGGAGCAGCTTGCCTTGCGGCCCCTTCGGATGCCGGATGAATAAATCCAGCTTGAGATTTTGCAGCGCCCACCAGGACAGGACAATACAAGCCAGCGATATTAAAATGGCCGTCAAGCCATTCATGCCAACCGAAGTCGGCACTGAATCCATGGGATTCATATCCGCGCCTCCCGCCTTGTTCTATACTTATGCAACCGCCCCAGAAAGGGTTAAAACACTATAAATATATATCGGCAAGCATAATGTAAAAAATTTATAGACCCTATATATCATACTTGCCTGAGTGATAATAATCCAGTCTTTCTTTTCGCTCAGAGCGCTTCCATTTGTATATTTATTTAAAAGCTGTTTCACCCTGCTGCAATCGCAAAAACATACTCAGAATTATTGCCTCATAGCGTTAACATGAAGCCTGTTTCATTCTCCATGATCGACATTTTCTGCTTCAAAGCAACATAGTTCTATGTTACAAAAAATTGTTCGTTTCCGCTACATCGAATTTTGCAGCCGTGGATACTATATTCAATTTCATACATTAAAGTCAACCATGCCGCATTTTCGTATTTTCTGCGGCAATAGCCGCCACAAACCTCACGTAAGGTTCTAGGGTATTTTTCAGGCGTAATCCAGTAAATAGGCTTTAGAGCAAGGTTTTAGTGTGTTTTTTATACTGCCAGATTCTTATGCCCACGGCAAAGCACTTACTTTTTGCTGAACAATTTTCATTAAAATTATTCAGAATTGGGCCAATGTCCCAAACCCGATTGTATCTTAAGTCGGTCAAAAAAGGTGCCAAGGAAACGGTTATTGTCCACTATTAATTACTACATTTTACAAGTCCTTCTTCATTTATACCTTCTTTTAATAAAGCCCGCTGGCAGATGGTTGAAGATAGCTGATCGCAGAGGCCCGATTGCAGGTACCCTAAAAAGAAAAAACCGAACACCAGAGTGTTCGGTTTCGCTATAAAATTTACAATTAATGATGCTTTTTGATCTTCGCGTTGCCGGATACATTAATCCGGGTAATCGCCCTTTGCAGAGCCAATTCTGCACGACGGTGATCAATTCGATCCTGATTGTTGCCAGCAGACAACCTGCGTTCAGCACGCTCTCGTGCAGCTACCGCACGATCGACATCGATCTCCTCCGGAAGCTCGGCACTCTCTGCGAGAATGATAACTTTGTCTTTCTGAACTTCAACAAAGCCGCCATGCACCGCAATTGTGGTCGAATCTCCACCGGTTTTGGCCACAATTGGAGCAACCTGAAGCGGTGTTACCAGCGGAACGTGATGCGGCAAAATACCAAGCTCGCCCTCGACACCGCGGACGGTCAGGCTATTCACCTGTTCGGAGAACACCACATGTTCCGGCGTAACAATTTCCAATAAAAAGGTGCTCACTAGTCATCCCTCCTGTTCGTGGGACAGTTCATTTCTGAAGCATCCGAGTTCACGGCGCGTATTACAACGTTTTTGCTTTTTCTACAGCTTCTTCGATCGTACCCACGAAGAGGAAAGCTGCTTCCGGAAGGGAATCATGCTTGCCTTCGAGGATTTCCTTGAAGCTGCGAACCGTTTCAGCAATCGGCACGTATTTACCTTTGATTCCGGTAAACTGCTCGGCAACGTGGAACGGCTGCGACAAGAAGCGTTCGATCTTCCGTGCACGGGATACGATCAGCTTGTCGTCCTCAGACAGCTCATCCATACCAAGGATCGCGATGATATCCTGCAATTCCTTATAACGTGCCAAAAGTTGTTTAACGCCTTGTGCTACATTATAGTGCTCCTCGCCGACGATTTCAGGCGTCAAAATCCGGGAGCTGGAAGCCAGCGGATCAACCGCAGGGAAAATCCCTTTCTCGGAAATCTTACGCTCAAGGTTTGTCGTGGCATCCAAGTGAGCAAATGTCGTCGCAGGAGCCGGATCCGTATAGTCATCCGCAGGAACGTAAATCGCTTGAATCGAAGTAACGGAACCTTTCTTCGTCGAAGTAATCCGCTCTTGAAGCTGACCCATCTCTGTTGCAAGCGTAGGTTGGTAACCTACCGCAGAAGGCATACGCCCAAGGAGGGCGGAAACCTCAGAACCGGCTTGAGTAAAGCGGAAAATGTTGTCGATAAATAGAAGTACGTCGCGCCCCTCTTGATCACGGAAATATTCCGCCATCGTAAGTCCGGACAAGGCTACGCGAAGACGCGCGCCTGGCGGTTCGTTCATTTGGCCGAATACCATCGCCGTTTTATTGATAACGCCGGAATCGGTCATTTCATGATACAAGTCATTACCTTCACGAGTCCGCTCGCCTACGCCGGCAAATACGGAAATACCGCCATGCTCTTGAGCGATGTTGTTGATAAGCTCTTGAATCGTAACGGTTTTACCAACACCCGCACCGCCAAACAGGCCGATCTTACCACCCTTGGCATATGGAGCAAGCAAATCGATAACTTTAATACCAGTCTCCAGAATTTCCGATTGTGTCGACAGCTCTTCAAATGAAGGTGGATCGCGGTGGATCGGATATCTATTCCCCGCTACCTGTCCCTTATTATCAATCGTCTCTCCAAGCACGTTAAATACGCGGCCCAGAGTTACTTCACCTACTGGAACAGAAATTGGAGCGCCCAAGTCTACTGCTTCCACACCACGTACAAGACCATCCGTCGAGGACATGGCGATACAGCGGACGAGGTTGTCGCCCAAGTGATTGGATGCTTCCAGGATCAATTCGCTGCCTTCATCCTGTGCGCCCTGTTTCACAATTTTAATAGCGTTGAAAATATCCGGAAGTTGTCCGCGTCCAAATTCAATGTCAACAACCGGACCCATTACGCTAACAACGCGTCCTTTGTTCATTATTGTTGTTTCCCTCCTTAAAGTTTTGCAGCGCCGAGCAGCCAGGAAGCCGTTCGTATTAGGAACTTCGCTTCTATCTATGCTGAGGCCATGCAGTACCGTCTAGCGTTCCTGCATATCCGCAAACTATCATCGAAAACGAAAATGCTAGCCTAGGGCGTTGGCACCCGCCACAATTTCCGTAATTTCCTGGGTAATAGCCGCTTGACGAGCACGGTTATACGTCAGGGTCAGCTCGTTGATCATTTTCGTTGCGTTCTTCGTCGCGCTGCCCATTGCCGTCATTTTCGCTCCAAGCTCACTTGCCTTTCCTTCCAGAAGGGCACCGAAAATCAGTGTTTCGGCATACTTCGGAAGCAGAACTTCAAGCACAGCTTCAGGAGAAGGCTCATACTCGTATTCTGCTGTCGGTCCGTTCGTTTCGACACTGTCGAATGGAAGCAAACGATCTACCGTCGGCAGCTGGCTCATCGCATTTATGAATTTGTTATAGCAAATATAGACCTCGTCAAATTGCTCCTCTTCAAAGCCCTGTACAGCCGCGTAGGCCAAAGACTTAATATCGGCGAAGTTCGGCGAATCAGATAATTCGACGACATCCTTCAGTACAGGAAGCCCCCGACGATTGAAGTAGTCCCGTCCTTTGCGTCCGATAACGAATAAACCGTATTCGGATTGGGATTGGTGCTTCTGGTTGATCTCATCCATTACTTTTCGGAGAATATTCGTATTGTATCCGCCGACAAGCCCGCCATCGGCCGTAATGACAATATAGGCCGTCCGTTTTACGGGGCGAGTCACGAGCATCGGATGCGTAACTCCGTCAGTGCTGGAGGCGATGCTGCTCACTACTTCCTTCAGCTTCTCCGCGTATGGACGGGAGGACTGGGCCTTCTCTTGCGCTCTTCTCAGCTTGGCCGAAGCGACCATTTCCATCGCCTTCGTAATCTGACGGGTGTTCTGAACACTCTTGATTTGACGTTTTATCTCGCGAATCCCTTTTGCCATGATTTCACCACCCTCAAACTTTGGCTGTAAGCCAAAGTTACTTCGAAAGCATACGCTTAACTTCACGTAACATATTCTCAAATTTCGGCCCTTAGCCAAAGCTAATCGGGCTAGTAAACCTGAGCAGAACATTGTCCCGTTTCAGGCGAAACACGATCAAGCTTTGGCGGAACCAAAACGAGTATTCTTATAAGTAATCATGAATCGGCAGGATCGGCCGATTCATGAAGCTGTATTAGTTAGAAGCGGAAAAACCTCTTTTGAACTTCTCGATAACTTCCTTCAGCTTTTCCTCGTTTTCTGCGGTCAAATCTTTCGTGTCGCGAATCGACTGCAGAACCTCTTCATGCTGACTGTCCACAAAAGAGAGGAACTCAGCTTCGAAACGGCGCACATCGCCAAGCGGAATATCATCAAGATATCCTTTGACTGCCGTATACAAGCTGATAACCTGCTTCTCTACGGAAAGCGGTTGGTTTACACCCTGTTTCAGGATTTCCATCATACGGGAACCACGAGTCAGACGTGCTTGCGTCGACTTGTCGAGGTCGGAACCGAATTGGGAGAATGCCTGAAGCTCACGGTATTGCGCCAAATCAAGACGAAGCGTACCAGCAACCTTCTTCATCGCTTTGATTTGGGCGGATCCCCCTACCCGGGATACCGAAATACCGACGTTGATCGCCGGACGCTGACCGGAGTAGAACAGGTCGGACTCCAGGAAAATCTGGCCATCCGTAATGGAGATCACGTTCGTTGGAATATATGCCGATACGTCAGAAGCTTGAGTCTCGATGAATGGAAGTGCAGTAATCGAACCTCCGCCCAGTTCATCGCTTAGCTTCGCCGCACGCTCCAACAGGCGGGAATGCAGATAGAAGACGTCGCCCGGATATGCCTCACGGCCCGGAGGACGGCGAAGCAAGAGGGACAGCTCACGATAAGCAGCCGCTTGCTTGGACAAGTCATCATAAATAATGAGTACGTGCTCGCCTTTGTACATGAAGTACTCGGCCATTGCAACGCCCGCATATGGGGCGATATAAAGAAGCGGTGACGGCTCCGAAGCGGATGCCGTAACAACGATCGTATAATCAAGCGCTCCATGACGGCGAAGCGTCTCAACCACGTTAACGACAGTCGACTGCTTCTGTCCGATAGCTACGTATACGCATTTTACGCCATTGCCCTTTTGGTTAATGATCGTATCGATCGCAATAGCGGTTTTACCTGTTTGACGGTCACCAATGATCAGCTCGCGCTGTCCGCGGCCAATTGGAACCATCGAGTCAATCGCTTTAATCCCGGTTTGCATCGGCTCATGAACCGATTTCCGGTCGATAACACCCGGCGCATTGTTCTCAACCGGACGGAATTCTGTCGTTGCGACAGGTCCTTTTCCGTCGACCGGCTGGCCAAGCGGGTTCACGACGCGGCCCAGCAAGGCATCTCCAACGGGCACCTGCATGATCTGCCCGGTGCGTTTAACTTGGTTACCTTCACGAATATCGTTGTATGGACCCAGAATAACAACCCCGACGTTGCTTTCTTCCAGGTTCAGCGCAAGGCCAAAAACGCCGTTCTCAAACTCGAGTAGTTCGTTTGCCATGGCGTTCTCAAGCCCGTGGACGCGAGCGATACCGTCACCAACTTGAATAACGGTGCCGACTTCGGCCACTTCAATTTCCGATTTATATTGTTCGATCTGACTTTTAATCAGCGTACTGATTTCTTCAGGTCTGATACTCAAGTTTTTCACCCCTATCTACAGTGCTTGTCTTCGAAAAGACTTCTCAAGCCGTTCAAGCTTCCCGGCCAAACTTCCATCATACAGCGTATCGCCGATTCTGACTTTCATTCCGCCGAGCAGATCCTTGTCAATCTCGTTCAGAACGCGAATTTTCTTGTTGACCAAAGCCCCAAACTCGTCTGCGATTGCCGCCTTCTCCTCTTCATTCAGAGGGTAAGTCGTATATACTGTTGCGGTAGCCAGTCCAAGTGCTTCGCCTGTAATTTTGATGTAGCGGTCCAGCAATTCCGGCAAAATTCCGATTCTTCCCCGCTCTACAAGTTCACCAATGAGACAACAGACTTCGACATTTTGCCCTCAAGGGCTCCTTCAAGCGCTTCCCATTTAGCGGCTTCCGAAATATTCGGGGTAGAAATAAATTTTTGTATATCCTGATCTTCATTAAAAGCATTTACGAGAGCTCTGATTTCCTGTTCAACTTCCAGCGTACGCCCTTCCTGTGCAGCAATTTCATACAGGGCTTTGGCGTATCTGCCCGCTACAACAGCTTCACGGCTCATGATTTGCTACCTACCTCTTTAAGATATTGGTTAACAAGCTTCTCTTGTTCTTCCGGATTGTTCTCGACCTCACGCTCGATCAGCTTAGAGGCAATGTTGACGGAGAAAGTACCAATCTCGCCGCGCAAGGATTCGACGGCCTTGTTTCTCTCGTTCTCGATATCGCGGATTGCTTCGTTCTTCATGCGAGTAGTGTCCTGCTTCGCCTGCTCCAGCAAATCACGCGCTTGCTTACTGCTGCTTTGCTTCGCTTGCTCGATAATTTCATAGGCTTCTTGACGAGCCTGATTAAGAGCAGCCTTCTGCTCCTCGACATATACATTTGCCTGCTCTTTCGTTTGCTTTGCTTCTTCCAGTTGCCCGAGCACCAACTCGCGGCGCTGCTCCATTACCGCAAACAGTTTGCTGAAAGCATACTTGCTAAGCAACCAGTACAGAATTCCAAACGCAATTATGGTAATGACGATATTCTCCCAAAGGACAGTCACCGAAGTCACTCCTTTCCGTTAATAATAGTTTCTGAATTCTATGCTCTTAAAACGAAGGCGCGGATGGCATAGGCCCTCCCCGCCAAACCGAAACTATTATTAAGAGAACATGATCAAGAATGCAATAACTGTAGCCGCAAGAGGTACAACCTCGACGATACCAACACCGATGAACATCGTTGTTTGGAGCGGACCGCGTGCCTCTGGCTGACGAGCGATGGATTCCACCGTTCTACTAACGATCATACCGTTACCAAGACCTGCGCCAAGTGCGCCCAAACCAACTGCGATAGCTGCTGCCAAAAATTCCATTGTAAATATCCTCCTTAAACTATTCTCATTGTGAATTTTTTAATATAATAGATCTCTTCCGGGTCGAGCCGGATACGGCTCGTGCCTTCCGAGTTTATTAATGATCTTCTTCGTGAATCGTTGTCTGTGCAATGTATACCATCGTAAGGATCGTAAATATGAAGGCTTGAAGCGCGCCGACAAATATACTGAAACCTTGCCATACGGCCAGGAATGGAATACCTAGGAATCCCATCTTCAGAATGACCGTGATCAGAACCTCGCCCGCAAAAATGTTTGCGAACAAACGAATCGCAAGTGCGACCGGCTTTGCCAGGTTCTCAATGATATTGAGCGGCAAGAAGAACGGATACGGCTCGATGTAATGCTTCAGATAATGTTTGCGGTTTAACTTAAGACCAAGGTAGTTCATCAGAATGAATACGATAATCGCAAGCCCGGCCGTCACCGATACGTCCGCCGTAGGCGATTTCCACCAAAGCAGCTCGACATGGTTCCCATCGCTAAGACCTCTTGTCGCTTCAATAATGAAGCCCAGGAAAGTCTCTTCTTTGTGAGTCTCTGTAATAATACTGAAAGGCAATCCAAGCAGGTTGGATACGAAAATGAACAGAATGAGCGTAAGCCCCAGGGATATGTAAGGCTTACCCTTCTTCAAATCCATCGCGCTTCCGACAATCCCCTGGACAAATTCGACAACCCATTCCATAAAATTTTGCATTTTGGAAGGGTTTTCGACGGAAAGATTGCTAACAGCCAGTCTGCATAATACAAACACAATTAGCGAACTGACCAGCAGCATGAAAATTGCCGAAAGATCGAGGTTGAATCCCCCAAGATTAATCACCGGTGCTGAATGCATGTGTTAATGTTCACCCCTTTCCCGATTAAGCTGTTAAGATTTGTTTCGGAGCCCGATCACAATGCTCGCCGGGATGGTCAGTAGCTGCGGCACAAACAGTCCGATAATGGCGGATATCAGCGATATCTGCTCGAACTTTGCCGCAACCATGACTGTAATGAATACCAGACAAATTCTAGTAATGAAACCAAAATTGAATTTGCGCTGCTCCTGGCTGACTGCAAGCTCGGCCAGCTGCCGCACCTTGATGGATAAATACCGGACGTACAGCAATCCGACGGCTAATCCCAGAAACAACCCGGCTAAAAACGGCCGATATTCCGGAGCAAAAGCCCAGCCAAAAAGAACTGCGGACAATAACAGGAACGTTAACCGGGATACCGCTGTAACAATGGAACCCAAATCATCCATTTTGCGCCCCCAAAAACTTTTTGATAAGTACGAATATGTTGACGATTCCTGACAAGAGGCCGATTATAGCTCCAATGGCAACCCAATAATTCGGACCGCCAAACCGCTCCACCAGCCATCTTGCACCCAAAAAGCCGATCACAATATACATAGCCAGCAAAAAGCCCGCTCCACCGATGGCAGCGACAGCAATCCAAGGATTACCATTATTATCAGGAATTTCATATCGAACAATCCCAACTTATTTTACTGAATGTGTCTACTTTTTGTCAACGAATGCATTCAAAACCGTACAGTATAACTGTATGCTATCTCGTTCAAAAACACAATTATTGATCATTCGAATTTGTGAACTTTCTGTGAAAATCCTCTGGACGATGATCAATTGCACCGAAATGGTGATATATCGCATTGACAATTCTTTCGGATGCCTTTCCATCTCCGTAAGGATTTGCCGCACGGCTCATAGATTCATACAGCGAACCGTTCGTCAACAACGCCTTGATCCGTTCATAAACCATCTCCTCATCCGTACCGACAAGTTCAAGCGTTCCTGCCTCAATCCCTTCCGGGCGCTCCGTCGTATCGCGGAGCACAAGCACTGGGACGCCAAAGGAAGGAGCCTCCTCCTGCATGCCGCCGGAATCCGTCACGATCAGATGAGTATGCGGATAAATGTTGTGGAAATCCACAACGTCAAGAGGTTCGATCAGCTTGATGCGCGGATGGCCTCCCAATGTGGCATGTGCCGGCTCTCTAACCGGAGGGCTAGGATGCACCGGATAAACGATGGCGACATCCTCGAACTCGTCAGCAATGCGCTTTACAGCACGAAAAATGTTCATATGCGGCTCGCCTTGCGATTCCCGGCGGTGAGCCGTCATCAGAATCAGCCGTTTTCCGGCAGCGAAGTCCAGCGCTGAGTTCCAGTAATTAGGCTGTACTGTATATTGAAACACATCAGTTATTGTGTTGCCTGTGATATATATACTTGACTCCGGCTTATTTTCCTTGCGCAAATTGTTGGCTGACCACTCGGTCGGGGCAAAATGCAGATCCGCCAGAACCCCCGTTAATTGGCGGTTCATCTCCTCGGGATATGGCGACCATTTATTCCAAGTGCGCAGTCCAGCCTCGACATGCCCGATTTTTATACCCTGCAGAAAAGCCGCATAGCTCGCCAAAAAAGTAGTCAGGGTATCCCCATGGACAAGCACGATATCCGGCTTCGCTTCACGCAGAACGCTCTCGAGGCCGCCCAGAACCCGTATCGTGATTTCATTCAGGGTCTGGTTCGGCTTCATGACATCCAGGTCATAGTCCGGAACGATTTTGAACACCTCGAGCACCTGGTCCAGCATCTCGCGATGCTGTGCCGTAACGCAGACCACCGATTCGATATGGTCCTGATGCTTCTGCAGCTCAAGAATTAACGGGGCCATCTTGATCGCTTCAGGCCTGACGCCAAAAATTGTCATTACCTTGATTTTAGACATGATTATTCCTTTCCTTAATTAATATCGCATAGCATGCGGGTACTTTATTTTGTTCCATAGAGCCGGTCGCCCGCATCTCCCAATCCTGGAACGATGTAGCCCTGCTCATCCAGACGCTCATCCAGCGCAGCAACATAAATATCCACGTCAGGGTGAGCTTCCTGAACGGCTTGTACACCTTCGGGCGCCGCAATCAGGTTCATCATTTTAATTTGCGTACAGCCGCGTTTCTTCAGCACATCGATCGCTGCGATCGCCGATCCGCCCGTAGCCAGCATCGGGTCGATCACGATAAGCTCGCGCTCCTGAACATCCGTCGGCAGCTTCACATAATATTCGACAGGCTGCAGGGTCTGCGGATCGCGGAACAGTCCCACATGGCCTACCTTGGCTGCAGGAAGCAGCTTCAGCACGCCATCCAGCATGCCCAAGCCTGCGCGAAGAATCGGAATCAATCCGAGCATCCGGCCAGAAATCACCTTCGCCTCGGCTTCGCAGACAGGCGTCTGCACTTTGATGGATTCCAACGGAACTTCTCTTGTAATTTCATAGGCCATCAGCGTAGCCACTTCATCCACTAATTCACGGAAATCCTTCGTGTTCGTTTGCATGTCTCGAATAAAAGTCAGTTTGTGTTGAATCAAAGGGTGATCACATACCACCAATTTTCCCATATTTGTCCCTCCGGTTTATAGCTGAGTCTTCTCAAGTTGACGATCCTTTACATCCAATGATGCACAAATCCTGTTTATTATATCACTGTCTTTTTCCGATTGCTACGAACTGTATCAACCTGACTTCCGCCTTGCATCTAATGGCCTAATGAAAATAATTAACCAGCTTATTTCTATGAAGACAGTCCCTCATTAAATCTATAAAAAAGGCGTCCCTTACCTTCAGGTATCGGGACGCCACTCGTCATGCAAGCTTTGGCTTGCGGCTTCTTGAGCCTCAATTATTCGTAACGCAGCTCAGGGTACAGCGGGAATTGATCCGTTAACGCGCTAACCTCTTTGCGGGCTTGATCCAAAACAGACTCGTCCTTGGAATTTTTAAGAACGTTGGCAATAATTTGTCCGATTGTTTTCATCGCCGCTTCATCCATGCCGCGGGAGGTAGCCGCAGGCGTACCGATGCGGATTCCGCTGGTGACGAACGGGCTGGTAGGATCAAAAGGAATAGCATTTTTGTTCACGGTAATGCCGATTGAATCAAGCACATGTTCCGCGTCCTTGCCCGTGGTTCAGGTTGCGGGTATCGATTAGCATCAGATGGTTGTCCGTACCGCCTGACACCAGATTGAGTCCTTCGCCAACCAGCGTTTCAGCCAATGCTTTCGCATTCTTGACGACGTTCTCTGCATAAGTCTTGAACGATGGCTGCAGAGCCTCACCCAAGGCTACCGCTTTAGAAGCAATAACATGCATAAGCGGGCCGCCTTGTGTGCCCGGGAATACTGCTTTATCGATCGCCGCTGCCCAAGGCTTGCGGCAGAGGATCATGCCGCCGCGCGGACCGCGAAGCGTCTTGTGCGTCGTTGTCGTCACAAAATGCGCATGAGGAACCGGATTCGGATGAAGACCAGCTGCTACCAGGCCCGCGATATGAGCCATGTCTACCATAAAGAGCGCGCCAACATCATTGGCAATGGAAGCCAGTTTCTCGAAGTCAATAATGCGCGGATAAGCGCTGGCTCCAGCTACGATCAGACGAGGGCGGTGTTTGAAAGCCGCTTTGCGCACTTCATCATAATCGATAAGGAACGTATCTTCCTGTACGCCGTAAGCTACAAAGTTATAAAGCAGACCGGAGGCATTAACCGGGCTTCCGTGCGTCAAGTGTCCGCCATGGGCCAGGTTCATGCCCAAGACCGTATCCCCAGGGTTGAGCGCAGCCAGATATACCGCAAGGTTCGCTTGCGCACCGGAGTGAGGCTGAACGTTGGCATGCTCTGCTCCAAACAATTCCTTGGCGCGGTCACGGGCGATGTCCTCTACGATATCCACGTGTTCGCAGCCGCCATAATAGCGTTTGCCTGGATATCCTTCCGCGTATTTGTTCGTCAGCACGGAACCCATAGCTTCGATAACCGCTTCGCTGACAATGTTCTCGGAAGCAATCAGTTCGATGTTGTTCCGTTGGCGCTTAAGCTCCAGATTCATCGCTTCCAGTACTGCAGGGTCTTGTTTTTTCAATTGATCCATTGTCCAAAATCCTCCTTATATTAAAAAATAATAAATTTGTGATGACACTCCAAACATCAGTCGCACAGATGCGAATCCTGCACCTCCGGCAGCTGATAGACCGCCCGTTCCCCGCCGATCAGTTTCGGCCGCGTCCAGGCTGCGGTCACCCTAGCCTCCCCGATATACCGCCTCGCTGGGCGATAAGGAACAGCTACGCGTTTTAGATGCATGCCGATCAGCGTCTCGCCGACATCCAGGCCGGCATGAGCCTGAACGCTTTCTGCCAGGCAGGGCTGCTTCAGCTGGCGGTATGCCGCAGCTGCCATTGAACCGCCTGCCTTCGGCACAGGCACAGCCGCAACTTCAGTTAAACCCAGCCGCTCCAGCACAGAACGCTCCATGACCAGTGCCCGGTTCAAATGCTCACAGCATTGAAAGGCTATCTCAAAGCCATGCTTGCTCTGCACTTCGGCAAATCCGGCATACAATTCAGCGGCTATATTCTCTGCGCCAGCCGTACCGATCCGTTGCCCTGCCACCTCGCTTGTACTAGCTCCGATGACGACCAGATGCCCGGATCCGAGGGAAGCTGCGGAGACCAGTTCCTCCAACACCTCGGCCGCTTGCTCGCGAAGCGATTGCTCCGTTCGTTCTCTATCCATTATCGTATCCACCCTTCATAGACAAGCTTGTCTATATTATACCTAATAATTACGAGGGATAGTGACGGCGGCGGTGAAGCGAATTGTCTGAAATGACGAAAAAGAGCATGACGCAGCAGATGCGTCGTGCTCTTTGCCCAGGCGACCGGCCGTATATTCCGATGCTCCATTGTGGTTTGATCCACTATCGTCGCCAGTTACATCGGATCCATTTCCATTCCACTTAAGAATAAAACATGCGAGTCACAATTGCAACCCGCTTTTTGCCTTTTCATTAACGTAATCGCTCTTTCTCGAGCTTCGCAATGAGCTTCTCCAAGGCGGCACTGATTTCCTGGGCCGTAAGGTTATAATCCTCACGGCTGCCTCCGAATGGATCAGAAATGTCGTACCGCGGCATCCGCTGCAGCAGCTCGCGAATCCGCTGTTCCTTAGCCTCTTCCAAAGCTTGGCCCAGCGCGCGGCTCAGTTCAAGATCAGCGATCAACTGGCTAAGCTCGGCCTGCTCAGCCAGAACAACCTCATCATCCTCGACATATTCCTTCAACATATAAATTTTATCCGCCTTCTCTGGGAAAGCGGCTATCGCCTGCTGCTTATGCCCCCCAGTCAGCGTAAGTATAAGATCGGCCCACTCGATCAATTCGGCATGAAGCGGGGTTGATGTGATCTGGTCATGGATTCCCTGATCCTTCAGCACGCCTTCGGCATGCCGGGAGATCGGCAGCCCCGCCACCGCGGCCACGCCCGCCGAAGCAACCTCCGCATCGATTCCCCGCTCCCGCGCCAGCTTGCGGAATATTCCTTCCGCAATCGGACTGCGGCAAGTGTTGCCGGTGCATACAAACAATATTCGCAAGCCTGTTCACCTCCAGCTAATATCTAGTTGTATCTTATGTGACATTGTATCAAAAGATGAAAATTAGTCCAAACGCAAGCAAAATGGCGCCGCCGGCAGCCTCCCCATATTCACCCAGCCGGCTCCCTACACCCCGGCCGAGCAGCAGACCCATGATCGACATGATCCCGCCAAACACAGCAAAAGCAATGATCGTCAGCAGTAGGTCGCTATGGAACATGCCCAGGGATACACCTACAGAAAAGGAGTCCACGCTCACGCTTAGCGAAAACAGCAATACTCCAAAAAATGAACGGTAATTCACGATCCGCTCATTGCCGCCAAAAAATGAGTTCCATATCATATGCCCCCCTAGGAGCACAAGCAAGCTGCCGGATACATACTTGGACAGCCCTCCCAGCAGCTCCCCCGCATATTGTCCGGCAACGATGCCCAGCAGCGGCATCACAAAATGGAACAAAGCAACCAGCAAGCTGATCCGGAATATTTCCATGCTCCTTACGCCGCGCATACCTATACCAATTCCTAGGGAAAAGGCGTCCATTCCCAAAGCTGCGGCCATTAAAGCTATCGTTAACAATTCACCCAGCCGCTCGTATACTACAGACATAACGCCACACTCCCATGTCCGAGGATGGTTTTGTACAACCATATGCGAGCATGGGATGGTTCATGACAAGCTTTTGGGCGTTGCCCTGCAGCCTATCCCCGGCTACTCACCGAATAAATCTAGCTGGGAAGGCGGCAGCTCCGCCGGCTCCATCCCGAGAATTTTCATCATCTCCCGGGCGTTTGAAGCCGCATCTCCGCCGGAGTTATTATTAAAAATCATGCAGATTTCCTTCGCCCCCCGCGACTCCAGCACGCGAAGCTTATCCCGCCATTCCGTCAATTCCTCTCGATTATAGCGGTACAAATAACGGATCTCCCTCCAATTGGGCGCACCGCTTTGCGTCCAGCCGGCGGCATTCCTGCCGTGGAGCCGGACAATCGTCAGCCGCTCGTCCGTTGGTTCAAGCACTGTAGGCACCGAGCCCAGGCCCACTTGAGGCTCGTCGCAGACGATATGAATCCAGCCTTCCTCACGCATAAAGTCCAGCGTCCGCTCGCGCATCCCCTCGGCAAACCAGCTCTGGTGCCTGAACTCCAACGCTAGCGGCAGCCGCCCCATCCATTTCCTGACCGCCCGCAGCTGCCGGACATGATCGGGATTACAGTCGAACCAAGGCGGGAACTGGAACATCACCGCACGAAGACGTCCAGATTCAACGACCGGCGCGATCGAGTCCAGATAAGCCTGGAACATGGCTCCCGGCCCCTCGAACGGGACCTTTCCCCGGGCATGTCCGGTCATGCCTTGATAGGCCTTGAGTATAAAAGTAAACGAAGGCGGCGTCATTTCCAGCCAGCGGGAGTACGTATCCCTGCCCAAAACGGCGTAAAACGAGCTGTCAACTTCCACAATGGGAAAATGACGGGCGTACCATCCCAGCTTCTGCTTGGACGGTGTGCCGGGCGGATACAGATCGTCATGATCCCCCCACCCGGTAAGCCCAATAGATATCATACGGCTTCACCGCCTTTCGCCAGTATTCCTTATACATCTATGACGTCATGTCCCGCCGCTTTAAGCAGGCGGTTCATGACGGCGGCGCCGAGGCCGTCCTCGGGACAGGCCTCGGCCAGCATGTACGTGACGCCGCGCTCGTCGAAGCGGCGGAGCGCCGCGTAGAGACGGTGCGCAGCCGTCTCCAGCGCATGGATGCTGCCGAGCGAGAGCACGCAGTCGGCGCGGAAGTAAGGGAGGTGCTCTTCGAACGCGAGCACGCCCGTCACTTCCCCGCGCCGCGCGGCCGCCTCGAGCTCGGCGGCAATCCGGGCCGCCACGGCTTCGGCGGCGGCCCCGCGCACGATGCGCAGCGTTCCGCGCGGCGCATAGTGCGTGTACTTCATTCCCGGCGACTTCGGTGCCGGGATGTCCTGAGCCCCGCCCGCCTCCCGCAGGGCGGGGTCCAGGGTCACGCCGCCCGGGGCGACGCGGGCGAGCTGCTCGGCCGTGATCCCGCCAGGGCGGAGCACGGTGACCGTGCCGTCAGCGCCGGCCTCCACCACCGTCGACTCCACGCCCACCCCCGTGGGCCCGCCGTCGACGATGCCGTCGATCACGCCTGCCAGATCCTCGCCCACATGCTGTGCCAGCGTGGGGCTCGGCCGCCCCGACCGGTTGGCGCTGGGCGCCGCCACCGGGCACCCCGCTGCGGCAATCAGCCGCAGCGCTACGTCGTGGGCCGGCATCCGCACGGCCACGGTGGGCAGTCCCGCCGTTACCCGCGGCGAGACGGCGCCGGGGGCCGCTGGCAGCACCAGCGTCAGCGGCCCCGGCCAATAAGCCTCCATGAGCGCGCGCGCCGTCTCGTTCACCTCGGCGACGAGACCGTCCAGCTGCTTCATGTCGGCGATATGCACGATCAGCGGGTTGTCGGAAGGCCGCCCTTTGGCGGCAAAAATCGACTCCACCGCTGCCGTGCTCCGGGCGTTCGCGCCGAGGCCGTACACCGTCTCGGTCGGAAAGGCCACTGTTCCTCCGGCCGCCAGCACCGCCGCAGCTGCCGCGATTGCCTTATCGCCGCCCGTTCCTGTGACATCCCACCAGCGCGTCCGCTCTCCACCAGTTGCATTCGCACCCTGCTGCCGAATCCCTGGCTCCAGCTCCCGTTCCCCAGGCCACTTGTCACGCTTAGCACCTTCGCCTCGCAGCTCCATTATTCCGCTTTCCTTTATCGGTTCCTTGACCTGATCCTTATCGTCCATGGCATATCCACTCTAACTTTCATCTATAGTTGTAATTATTATAACCTAACCCGCGCAGCGCAAAAAGCTTGTCCGCCCCCATAACCCTGTCCGCACGGTTATACGCTTGGCATGACAAGCCTTCTCCTCTTTTCAACATTTTCAATCGCTTATTTAAACAAGCCCATAATCCAATCCCACAGTCCCGAAAGCATATCCCACAGGAAAAAACGAACCTCCGCCTTCTCCTGCTGCACCGGCACATGCGTCTGCCCTGCTTCGTCCACGTCGCCCGAACCTGGCGCGTTAGCTAGATCAGCAGCGCCTGCCGCAGCTGCGCCCCCCGATGCCGGGGCTGCATTTTGAAGGGCAGCCTCGACCTCGTTCCCGCTCTTCGCCAGCGCCTCCCCGCTGCCAGCGTCGATGAAGCAAAGCGGCGGAAACAGCACGCACCACCAATTTTTGCCCTCGCCTTTCCCCAATGTCACGCGCAGCGCTTCATAATCCCCTGCCGGGTAAACGGCTCCGCCGTACATTTTCGTCGGAAAGGGGACAACCCCCAGCTCCACTTTGTAAGCATAGGTTTTGCCGCTTTTTTCAAGCGTCCGCTTTACTGTATCTTCTACTAAATCCAGGTTGCTCTGTATGACTCGCCGAGCCTCCGCTAGGCTGACGGGAGCTTCCAGCTGCTGAACCCATCCATTCATCTGCTCAACGATCGCATCGCGAACCTGCCGCTTGACCGCCTGATCACCCGGCCGATCCGAATTAGCAAGGATCCTCAGCCGGATTGATTCCTCCGGTATGGAGCTGCCGAGAGCGGCGGCATCGTTTTTTTGTCCTTCCCAAGACATGAACAAAATCATTAAGCTGCAAAAAATAAGTGCCATACTGCGGAACTGCCGTCTCATTGCCGCTTCCCCCTCTACGAAACTACTGATGTCTATCAGTATGTCCGTTTAAGAGAAACGTAAACCTATCCATCTGCTAGATTTAAGCTCTAATTCTACCAATCTATGGCCGGCGGCTAATTACTGCGGCCTGATCGAAGCGTACCGCGAAGTGGTCAAGGGGTGATCCTCCTCCGCCTCCTTGCCGTGAATCATAATGCTCATCGCTACCCCAATGCTGGCCATATTAATCATCAATGACGTCCCCCCGTAACTGATAAAGGGCAAAGTAATTCCCGTAAGCGGCATCAGGCCGATGAACATCCCGATGTTCTCGAAAATCTGGTACAGCAGCATCGCCACGATGCCGACGATCAGCAGCGGCCCGGAACGGTCCCGGCAATCCAGCGATATCAGAATCAGCCTATGAATCAGGACAAAATACAGCAGCAGCAATACCGAGCAGCCAATAAAGCCGAATTCCTCGGCTATGACGACAAAGATCGAATCGGAATACGTGAGCGGCACCAGATCAGCCTGAACGTTGGCGCCCTGCATGAAGCCTTCGCCCGTCATTCCGCCGGTGGCGATAGCCAGCTTGGCGTTTTTCGTATGATAGATCGCCTTGTCCGTGGCCATTTCCGGCATTAGCCAAGGGTCAATCCGTTCGATCCAGTGCTCCCGTCCGATATTTTCGAAGAAAGCATATACCTGCTCATAATATATTTTGTAAGCACTGATCCCACCCAGAACGGATCCGCCAAAAATCGCCAAGGCAATCAATGCATGCGTGTACTTGATATTTCCAATCCAGAGCATCCCCGCCAAAATCACGAGATAACTCAGCGCATTCCCCAAGTCGTTCTGAGCCATCACCGCTACAAAGGGGATGAAGGTTAACAAGCATACCGGCACGACATCCCGCCAGAACAATAGTCCGGATTTCCGCTTGCGAACAAGCAGGAATCCTAGAAAAATAACGAGGATCAGCTTAAAAAACTCCGCCGGCTGAAAGCTGATTCCGCCCGGCAGCGTCATCCATCCCGTCGCGTTATGATATGTGTTCCCGATGAACATGACCACGACGAGCAGACATAGTCCAAACAAATAAATATATATCGCATTTTTGATCAGCAGGCGGAAATCAAGCAAGGACACCAGAAAAAACACGGCAAAACCCAAAATGTAATATTTCAGCATTTGCAGGTGATACCCGCTGTACTTCGTGCCCGAGGTTGCGCTGTAAAGGACCGCGATACTGATCCCCATGAGGATAAGCAAAATAAATACGATCGTGAAGTCAATTTTTTTAAGCTTGTTAAGCATTTGCCTTCCTCCTGCTCCAAACGATGAATGTGCAAAAACCGCCACTACATTTATTGTAAGTAAAAGTCAGGTTAAAGTCTATCTGGCAGCCCCAGAAAAGATTCCCCCGAAGACTGACGCCTTGCCTGCCGACAGCCCCGCTGAGAATAGGCCCAGCCTTTAATTCGCCACAAAAAAATTCCCCGGACGATGCGCCGGTGTTAACCTGCCGCTCTCGTCCAGGGAAGCTGTTGCTGCGATACTCGCTATTGAAAGGACACGCGGTGCGGTCACGATGCTAGCCGTTGTCAGGGCTAATCGTTAACATTCCCAGCATCGGCCTTACCGTTCAGCGAGCGAGCCGCCAATTCTACTGCCGCATAGTCACTCTAAATCAGCGAACCGCGACACCCAGCACATGCCGGTCAATTCCGACCAAATCCGGAACGGTCACAATGTCCTGCCAATGCCCGGCTGCCCGCAGCATCTCGGCTACATCGGCGGCCTGCCCCAGGCCCAGCTCGAAGCCGATCAATCGAGGCGGCTGCGGAAGCAGCGCGAGCTGCGCCATCATCTCGCGGTATGGCGCCAGGCCGTCCGGGCCTCCGTCGAGTGCAGTGCGCGGCTCATAGTCGCGCACCTCCGGCTGGAGGCCCGCGATCACATCCGCCGGAATGTACGGCGGATTGGACACCACGATGTCCAGCGCCTCGCCCGCAAACGGTTCAAGCAGGTTCCCCTGCTTGAACGCCACGTCCAGGCCGAGCCGCCGGACATTGCCCTGCGCCACCGCCAGCGCGTCCGGCGAGATATCGCTCGCCGCCACGCGCCAATTCGGGCGCAGGTGCTTCAAGGCAGCGGCAATCGCGCCGCTGCCGGTGCCGATGTCGGCGGCATACAGCGCGCCGCCGGCCGGCAGGCGATCGGCCTGCTGCACGATCGCCTCCACGAGCAGCTCCGTCTCCGGGCGGGGAATCAGCACAGCCGGCGTGACTTGAAAGGTCAGGCCGTAGAATTCCTGCTCCCCGATAATGTACTGCGCTGGCTCGCCCGCCGCTTTGCGGCGGATCACTTCCTCCCACGCTTCCTTCTTCTCGCCCGGGAACGGATCGCGCAGCGCCGCCAAATAAGCGGCGCCCTCCAGGCCGAGCACATGCCGGATCAGCAGCTCGGCGTTGGAGTCCGGCTCCTGCACGCCCGCCGCCGCTAAAAAAGAAGAAGCCTCTCTGCGGGCTTCCGAAATATTGTGCTTGTCAGATAGGGTATAGCTCACGCCGTCTCTGTTCAAAGCGTTATTCTCCTTTATCCATCATTTCAGCTTGCTCCGCCAGGGTCAGCGCGGATACGAACTCTTCGATATCCCCGTTCATCACCTGATCCAGCTTATGAACCGTCAGGCCAATCCGATGGTCGGTTACCCGGCTCTGCGGGAAGTTATACGTACGGATCCGCTCACTGCGGTCACCTGTACCCACTTTGCTCTTCCGCTCGCCGGCGTATTTCGCCTCTTCCTCTTGGCGCATCATATCAGAAATCCGGGCCCGAAGCACCTGCAGCGCCTTCTCCTTATTGGAGTTCTGCGATTTGCCGTCCTGACACGTCGCCACAATCCCCGTCGGGATATGCGTGACCCGTACGGCCGACTTCGTGGTGTTAACGGACTGGCCGCCTGCACCGCTGGAGCAGAACGTATCGACGCGGATGTCCTTGTCGAGAATTTCGACGTCCACTTCCTCGGCTTCCGGCATAACCGCTACCGTCGAGGTGGAAGTATGAATCCGTCCGCCGGACTCCGTCGCCGGGATACGCTGTACGCGATGCGCACCGCTCTCGTATTTCATTTTGCTGTAAGCGCCGCGGCCGTTAATCATGAAAATAATTTCCTTGAAGCCGCCGAGATCGCTCTCGTTGACGTCCATGACATCCACTTTCCAGCCTTGGTTGTCAGCAAAGCGCGTATACATGCGGTACAAATCAGCCGCAAACAAAGCCGCTTCGTCCCCGCCAGCCGCACCGCGGATTTCCACGATAACGTTCTTGTCATCGTTCGGGTCTTTAGGCAAAAGGAGAATACGAATCTGCTCCTCCAGCTCCTGCTGGCGGGCGGACAGCTCCTCAATTTCCATCTTGACCATTTCGCGCATTTCATCGTCCAGCTTCTCGGCCTGCATAGCTTTCGCCGCCTCGAGCTCTTCGATGACTTTCTTATATTCGGTATAAGCCTCGTAAGCAGGCTGCAAGTCCGATTGTTCCTTGGAATAATCCCTTAGTTTCTTCGTGTCATTCGCTACATCCGGATCGCAGAGCAATTCGCTCAGTTTCTCATAACGATCAGCTAGGGATTGAAGTCGATCTAACAAGGGAAGCCACCTCTCTTTACATGGAAGTTTCCTGAAAATAGCCGTCCCTCAACGTTCAGCACATTAAGAGCAAACGACTGTTTATTATACCATAACTTCCGGCTTCTGAATAGGCCTCCCGGTCGGCCTCCGTTTCCCAGCACCGACATTTTCCTTACACAACCAATCCAGCCCCTGCTTTGGCTGCACATTCGCTGTATTCACTGCATTTTCCAAAATCCCTCAGCCGAACACTTCGCTGATTTCAAATTAACCCCGCCGCAACCGTCCGCGCATAATGTACTCACGGCAGCAGTCCCACCATTTGCAGCCCGCGAGCGATTCCATGACGATCTACATCCGCCGTCACATACTTTGCAGCTTGCTTGACGCAGTCTGGCGCATTCCCCATCGCAATGCCGTGCCCCACGTACTGCAGCATCTCCAGATCGTTCAGGTTGTCGCCGAACGCGTAGGCTTCCTCCGGGTCGAAGCCCAGTCTGTGAATGAGCTGGGCAATGCCGCTCGCTTTCGAGCCTCCGCCCGGGAGGACGTCCAGCGAGAAGGGATGCCAGCGCACAAAGCTGAGCCCTGCAAACCTTTCCCGGTACTGCTGATCCCCCGGCTCCTCGCAGAATAGCATCGTCTGATAAATGGAACGCCCTAGGAAGTATTCGGGATCATACGGAGGATGAGCATATTCCAGCGATGTTATGCATTCTTCGACATAGGGATGGTGCGTCATGCTGCTGCGCATGGAATCTGCATTTAAGTAAACCAGCGGATGTCCGTTTGCCGCGGCGAACCGGGACAATTCGTCCAGGTCTTCCTTCCGGAACGGGTTCGTATAAATGCGCTCCCCCTTCATTACGACGTACTGGCCGTTAAACCCGATGTAGGAATCGATTCCCAGCTCTTCAGCTACCCGCTGCAGCATAAACGGAGAGCGGCCCGTCGCCAGCGCAACCTCGTGGCCAAGACCTTGCAGGGCCTGAATGGCTTCCTTCGCTGAATCGGGCAGCCGCTTGCGATGGTCCAGCAACGTGCCGTCAATATCGAAAAACACAATGGCTCGGCGGCCTGTCACTGGTGCATTCAGGACCGGCATGTTTCTCACCACCCTGATGTAGCCTGAAGCGGAGCTGCGTCCGGCGTTGAACTTGAGCCTGCGCTAGAGGAAGCACCCAAGGAAGTTTTCGATGCTACCCCGGGAATATGCAGCGTAACCTGGTCATGGAGCTTGAAAGCGGCAGGAGAGATCACTTCCCATTGCTGGCCTGCTGCGCGGACGTCATAATTGAACTCTTTCCCTTGAAACTGGACATTCACGATTTCCCCGTACAGCCCACCGGTGTGAGCCGGCTCAAGCCGGAATTGATCAGGCCTCACCGGGTATAGTCCCTGTGATTTGAAGCAGTCCGCAACGGCGTCCCCAGGCCAAAACGTCGAAGGGTCGGCGCCGAGCGGCATAAAGCGGTTGCCGCTCCAGCTTCCCTGTATTAAATTTGCCTTGGACACGAAACGGGCCACAAATTCGGTTTGCGGACGCAAATAAATTTCCTGCGGCGTGCCGACCTGCTCGATTTGGCCGTCCTTCATGACGACGATCCGGTCAGCCATGGACAAAGCCTCTCCCTGGTCATGCGTCACATAAACGATCGCAGAGCCCGTCTCGCGATGCACGGACTGGATTTCCCGGCGCATATCCATCCGCAGCATCGCATCCAGACTGCTCAGCGGTTCGTCCATCAGCAGCAGCGCCGGCTGAGGTGCGATCGCCCGGGCAATCGCGACCCGCTGCTTCTGACCGCCGGACAGCTCATGAGGCATCCGCTTGGCGAGATGCGCGAGACCCACAAGCTGGAGCACCTCGTTAATCCGCTCGTCCTCCCGCTCGCGAATCGCCCGAGGCGTCTCCTTATGCGTCCGAATCGGAAACCGGACATGCTCATAAATATTCATATGCGGCCAGAGGGCAAAGTTCTGGAACACCATGCCGATTCGTCTTTTTTCCGGGGGAAGACTGGATCGGGAGGAAGCTACGACACTGCCGCCTATGGCAATCTCCCCGGAGGTCGGTTGTTCAAAGCCCGCTAGCATGCGCAGCAGAGTGGTTTTGCCACAACCCGAGGGACCTAGAATCGCTACGAATTCACCGTCCGCAATGTTTAAGTTGATGGATTGCAAAGCCTGAAAACTCCCGAATGTCTTACTCACCTGTTTCAATTGAATAGTCATGATGCACCCCTTTTCGGAAAGTAAATTTCTGAAGAAGTCCCAGCAATCCCGTGCCCGCAAAAATCAGGAATACGATGAGGCTGGACAAGGCCGTGGAATAAAGGGTGTTTCCGGCCTGTTCAAATCCGAAAATCGCTACTCCGATCGTCTGGGAACCCGAAGAGTAGAGCAGTGCCGAAACCGTTAATTCGGTCAGCGCCGTCAGAAAGACGAGCAGCGCTCCGCTAAGCAGCCCTGGCAGCAGCAACGGCAGCAGGATTTTTCGCCAGCGCCGCCAGGCTCCGGCCCCAGAAATGCGCGCAGCTTCTTCCATGGAGGCGTCGACCTGCGCAAACGCGGTCACCCCTGCCCGAATTTGCAGAATGAGGAACCGGCAGACATAGGCGATAAATAAAATCGTTGTTGTTCCGTAGATGCCCGGATTCCAGCCCGGGATTGGCTCCATCCATACAAGAATCATGGACAAGGCAAAGACAATGCCTGGCAGCGTATAAGGGACAGAGATCGCCAGCTCCGCCAGACGATTGATTTTCGAGGGTCTGCGCACCCGGAAATAAGCAAACAAGGTACCGATGATCAGGCAGACAATCAGGGTTGTCATGGAGAGCATCAGGCTGTTCAGAATCGACTTCCAGGTGGACGGATTGTCCAGCAGAATGTAGCGGTAATTATCCAGGGTCAAATTGCTGATGCCTTTGCCTCCATAGGATTTTTTAAGCGAAAGGGTAATCATCGAAAACAACGGAATGATCGTGATGAACATAAGACCGCCCCATAACACCGGATTGACCCAATAGCGGTGCTTGCCGAGCGAATAGCGCGGCTCCTCGTCGGCGCGCAGGGATTCCGCCTGTTTGCTTTTGCGGACGGACAGCCACTGCAGCAGCGTGCCCACGACTGCGATCAAGCCGAGGATGACGGACAAGGAAGCCCCCCGCCCAAAAGCGGACGGCCCAAAACCTATAATCTCCTCATAAATCAGTGTGCTTAATACGCTAATGTTGACCGGTGTCCCTAGAAAAGCGGGAATTCCGAAGTTATCCAAGGAGGCGAGGAAGACGAGCAGCCCGCCTGCCGTAACGCCCGGCAATGCCAGAGGCATGGTGATCCGGGCAAAGGTCTTCCATCTCCCGGCGCCGCCCGTGCTCGCGGCCCATTCCAAATCCCGGGGGATTTTTCTCAGCACGTTGACCGTAAATAAATACACGAGCGGAAAATGATGAATACCCATGACAAATATAATGCCGCCTACGCTATACATGCTCAAAGGCTTGGCCCCCGGACTGAACCACTGCAGCAGAACAGCCATCCACCCCTGCGGGCTCATAAAAGACGACCAAGATAATGTCAGAACATAGGAGGGCAGCACGAAGCAAAGCAGCATCAGGAGATGCAGCCATTTTTTATGTGATAAGTCGGTGTAGGCCATCAGCCATGCCGCAGTCATGCCCAGGATGACAGACAGCAAGGTTGAACCGGTGACGATCACAAAGGTATGCCTCATCGTTCTCCAGAAACGTTCTTGCTGCAGCAGCTCCGCATAATAATTAAGGGAGAAGCCCTGCTCTCCCTGTATACTAAGCAGCACAAGCTTAACGATCGGCAAAACAAAGAAGAAGAATGTCGCGATAATTCCCGCAGCAGCGGCCATGTTTCGGCTCGATGAGGCAGCGCCGGGAAGAGAAAAGGGGAAGCCCCTCTTCTCCCTGCCTGCCCTCAGCTCTGCGCCGGGAGTATTGATTTCCGTCATAAGCTGCATGCCACCTTTTATTAGTTACCGAATAGTTCCGTAAATTTCTTCTTATCGGCTTCACGCTCCTGGGTCAGCGTGTTCAGATCACCGGAGAGAATCTTAATATCAGCGATTCCCTTTAAGCCTTCCGGCGGTGCGACACCTTCGCGAATCGGTGTGTATCCAATCTCCACAGACAGCTTCTGGCCTTCCTCAGACAGGACGAAATCGACAAAAGCTTGCGCTGCTTCCTGATTATCCGTGCCCTTCATGATTGCAATCGGCTCCGTAATGATCGGGACCCCTTCAGACGGATAGCTCAAATCGATCGGGGAGCCCTTCGCTTTCTCGCGGACGACCATATAGTCAACGACCATGCCGTAGGATTTCTCCCCGCTGGCAACCGCTTTTAATACGGCTCCATTTCCTTTAATGACCGAGATGTTGTTGTCTTTCAGCACCTGGAGGTAATCCCAGCCAAAACCTTCCGTCCGTGAAAATACGCCGATGTTATAGGCAGCAGCACCGGAATAGAGCGGGCTCGGCATAATCGCGGCATCCTTGCTGTCCGCGGAGGCGAGTGCCTGCCAGGATGTCGGCAAAGCAGGCACCTTATCGGTATTGGCTGCTAGAATTGTGGCGATGACTTTCGTTCCGGTATACATGCCGTCTGGGTCTACGAGCTCATCAGCGATATGCTCCGCCTCCGGCGACTTGTAGGACAACAGCAAATCTTCCTGCTTCAATCCTTCAAACGTAACGGCATCCGCTAGCAGCAGGACATCAGCCTGCACGCTGCCCGCCTGCTTCTCCGCCTGGATTTTGGCGGTAACTTCCTCCGTTCCTGAACGGAAGGTCTCCACTTTGACGTCAGGATATTTCTTGTTGAACGCTTGAACCAGCTGTGCGGCATCCTCTTCCGGCTGGGAGGTATAGAATGTGAGCTGTCCCGCGATCCCGGCAGGCGCTGCTCCTTCAGACTGAGACTGCTCTGATCCTGCTGCAGGGGTGCCTGCGTTCCCATTAGCAGCCGGTTTGGCCGGCGAACCGCAGGCGCTGAATATCATCATAGCTGCCGCCATGACGGCGATGACCGAAGTCTTTTTAAATGTAAACAATCTCTCTTGGTTTATGTACATCGTAGGTTTCTCCCCTTATCCTAAAGTAGAAAATTGTGAATGACTCTCGCTACTCCGTCTTCCTCGTTGCTGCTTGTGACTTCCTTCGCCAGCCGCTGGATATGCGGCTCTGCATTCCCCATGGCTATGCCGAGCCCGGCCCAGGCCAGCATGTCGGCATCATTGTCGTAATCGCCAACTGCTGCTACCTCTGAGGGGGCGATATGAAGCTCGCGGCAAAGCGACTCTAGTGCCGAGCGCTTGCTTACCCCGTAAGCATTCACATCGAAGCGATGCCGGCCGGTCCGGGTCAGTGTCAATGCTGGCGCAGCCTGCGGTTTCGAGCTAACCTCAGGGCCACCCCCCAACTGCCCCATCCATTTCTGGATCAGTTCCGGTGACGGGCCGATAATCGTCGCTTTATAAATCGGCGGGGCCGGTAAGAAAGAACCGGACACCAACCGCTGCAAATCACCGACCGCCACCACTTCGATCATGCCCAGCTGCTCTGCGTAATTTTGTTCATTCAGCTCCTTGCCCGGGGAAATAACGACGTTCGCCAGCGGCCAGCGGGCATTCGTCTCGTTTAGCTCGCGAACATAGAGCTTGTTATAGCCGTACAGCTGAATGTATGCGCCATGCTCGTTCGCAAACCGGAGCAGCTCCCGGACATGCTCTGGCGGCAGCGGAGCCCCTGCTTTCAGTTCACCGGTCGCTTCATCCAAGATCACGGCCCCATTCAGCGCGATTAAAGGCGCGTTCATTTCCGCCGCCCTGGCATGCAGCCAGACTGAAGCCGGAAAGCGGCCGGAGGCGATGGTAACTCGTCCTCCTCTTCGCATATATACTCTGATCGCCTCATGGACGTCCGGCGTTATAATCTTGTCAGAATTAAGCAGCGTGCCGTCCATATCCAGCGCCAGCAGCTGATACTCTCCCTGCACCCGGGCTATTCCCGGGTCTTGCCTGCCCGATGTCATCTGCAATGTTTGATCCTCCTCCTTTATTTGATGATTTGGCTTGTGTGCCGGGCTTTTGTACCGTTATTGTTGTATTGCCCCTAAATGCTATATAGGACCGAGGTGTCCGGAAGCTCAACAGGTCCGCTGAAGATCTCGCTGGCCGATTGGCGCATGTACTCCAAGTCGCCGTCCCCCGGCAAATGGACCAGCACGAGCCGCTTGACGTCCGCCTGGTCGGCGATCATTCCCGCCTGGCTTGCGTTCATATGGCCTGCCCCGGTCGTATGTACGCTTCCTTCACAAATCGTTGCCTCGCAGAGAAAAATATCCGCTCCCCTCGCGAGCTCCACCAAGGCATCGCAGTAGGATGTATCGCCGGAGTATACCAGCACCTTGTCCCGATAAGTCACCTTTACCGCATAGCATGGAACGGTATGAGACACGGATACAAACTCGATATCCGCCCCGGCAAGCCGGATTACACGGCTCGGATCGATCCGCCGAATCTCTGTATGGTCTCCATGCAGCGTATTTAAAATATTGGCAGGCTCGTCCGGTGCGTACAGAAGCAGCTTCTTCTTCATTCTGCCGTTGCGGATCGCGTTTACCGCCGCATACTGCAGAATGCCGATATCCGCCATATGATCGTAATGAAGGTGGGACAGGATAACCCCGTCCAGCCTGTCTACGCTCGTATACTGCGCCAGGCGGCTCATTACCCCGCTTCCGCAGTCCAGCAGAATCTGGCCTTCTCCCGTGTCGATCAAATACCCTGCCGTTGCCCCGCCAGCCGAAGGATAACCTCCCCAATAGCCTAAAATTTTGATATCCATTGCATCCACTCACCTCAAGCTCTTCTTATGCGGAAATCACCTATGTGTGTTATTTTTGTTTCAACTTTTACATTTGTTCCGACACAATACAATTGTAAAACGGCATTGTTTTTGTTACGTTAAAACTACATCATCCGAATGTTAAATTTGCCGCAGCCGATTCCGCCCCGCCTTTTTGCGCTAAATAATCGTGTATACTATGTGGTGTCCTGTATTTGAGAAAGATTTTTCAAAGATAAAGGTGGCTTTGCACGTGAACGACAACATCAAATTGATGACGAAAATTTGTAAACTCTACTATTATGAATCCTGGACCCAGGAGAAAATCGCCGAGAAATTCGGCATATCACGCCCGATCATCTCCAAGATGATTCAGAAGGCACGGGAGATCGGCGTCGTGGAAATTATCGTGCATGATGACCCTCAGCAGACGACCGAGCTGGAAAAGGAGCTGGAAATGGCTTACCAGCTGCAGCAAGTGCTCGTTGTACCTACGAGGGATTTGAACAAGGAGCTCGTTACCAGCGCGGTAGGCAAAGCCGCTGCCCAATTCGTGCAGAAGCTGATCAAGAACGGGGACCGGATCGGGGTGTCATGGGGAAATTCGTTATACCATATGGTCAGAGAGTTCCCCCTCGATAAGAAGGACGACGTCAAAATCATTCCGCTAATCGGGGGAACAGGCAACGAACGGACCGAGGTACATTCAAACCAAATCGCCTACGAGTTGTCCAAGAGGCTTGGCGGGAAATGCGAATCGCTGTACGCACCATCGATTGTCGAGACAGAAGAACTGCACGAACAGATCGTCAGGCTGCCGAATATAGCGTCCGTCCTCCAAGAGGGAGCACAAATCGACTTGGCAATCGTGGGGATCGGTAACCCCTACTCCATGTCCACCATGGAACGGTACGGCTATTTAAATGAAGCGGTGCTAAGCGAGTTGAAAGACCTGAATACCGTAGCCGACATCAACTCAAGATTCATTAACCGGAGCGGGGATATTGTCGATCATCCGATCAACAACAGGGTCATCGGCATCGGATTGGAGCAATTGAAGCGGGTCGATAACGTGGTGGGCCTAGCCTTCGGACTGCACAAGATCGAGAGCATCAAGGCCGCTTTAACGGGCGGCTATATCAAGATGCTTGTCACGGATGAGGCCACTGCTTACAAGATCATCGGGGATTAGGCGGATCTATTAACATATTTGGTTAAACTTTTCGCTAACGGACATGAGATCCGCTATTGCTCGTTTATTGGGCGAATTTTACGGCTAACGGACTTTGGTTCCTCTATTCGGTGCAAATCATCGTGTTTCCCCTAGAAACTTGTACAATAAAGGCTGCTGGGTCCGTTAGCTTTAATTTTTCCGGGATTTTGGCAAAATAGCGGATCTAGAGTCCGGCAGGACCGTTAGGGGCCGCTAGAGTCCGCTAGGGCCGCTAGAGTCCGCTAGGGCCGCTAGAGTCCGCTAGGGCCGCTAGAGTCCGCTAGGGCCGGTAGGGCCGGTAGAGCCGTTTGGATCGTTAGGGGCCGCTAGAGTCCGTTACCGGCTTACATGACTGAAGCCCTGGTATGACGGCACTTTACACGAATCAACCTCAAGCCACACCGTGCCAAATAACGCAAGAAAGCTTGCCGATCCCGGCAAGCTTTCTCTTTATATTATTCAGTTACCCGCATCTACACATTGAAACGGAAGTGCATAATGTCTCCGTCCTGTACGACGTACTCCTTGCCTTCCAGGCGCAGCTGTCCACGCTCCTTGACCGCGCTCATCGAGCCGGCAGCCACCAGATCATCATAGGACACAACCTCGGCACGAATGAATCCGCGCTCGAAATCGGTGTGGATGACTCCAGCTGCACCCGGCGCTTTCGTTCCTTTGCGGATCGTCCAGGCACGCACCTCCTGAACCCCTGCCGTAAAGTAAGTGTACAATCCGAGCAGGCGGTAAGCGGCTTGAATGAGGCGATCCAGTCCCGACGCCTCCAGGCCCAGCTCCTCCAGGAACATCGCTTTGTCCTCGCCCTCCAGCTCGGCGATTTCCGCTTCGACCTTGGCGCTAATCGGCACAACTTCAGCGTTCTCCGCTGCGGCGAATTCCTTCACCTGCTGCACGAACGGGTTGTTGTCCGCATCAGTAACTCCATCCTCGCTCACATTCGCTGCATACAGCACTGGTTTCAGTGTCAGCAGATGCAGGTCGCGGACGATCAGCTTCTCGTCATCGGACAGCTCTACACTGCGGGCAGGCATGTCGTTGTACAGCGCTTCTTTCACGCGCTCCAGCACTTCGACTTCCTGTGCGTACTGCTTGTTGCCGCCTTTCATGTTCTTGCGGGAACGTTCGATCCGCTTCTCCACGCTATCCAGGTCGGCCAGAATGAGCTCGAGGTTAATCGTCTGAATGTCGCTGATCGGATTGATTTTTCCGTCCACGTGGGTAATATTCTCGTCCTCAAAGCAGCGCACAACATGCACGATCGCATCAACCTCGCGGATGTGGGCCAAGAACTTGTTGCCGAGTCCCTCGCCTTTGCTCGCGCCGCGCACCAGACCTGCGATATCGACGAATTCAAAAGCAGTCGGCACCGTACGGTTCGGCACGACCAGCTCGGTTAATTTATCTAGACGCTCGTCCGGTACTTCGACCACACCGACGTTAGGATCAATCGTACAGAACGGATAGTTCGCGGATTCTGCGCCTGCTTGCGTTATTGCATTAAACAGCGTAGATTTTCCGACGTTCGGCAAACCTACGATCCCTGCTTTTAAAGCCATATGAATGACAACTCCTCATTATAGTAATTGCTCAGCTTCTTGTCTTCTTCAATCATAGTACATATACCCCGGCCATATTTCAAGGACAACCGTATGGAATATCCTGCTTTGCACAACGTTGTCCTAGAACGGATACCAGAAACCGGGGAACACCTGCAGCTTCAAAAATATCGCCAGCCCGAGCAGCAGCGCGCACAGCACAACCGCCAGTTTATCTGCGAGCGACATGACCGTGCCCATATACCAGGTGCGGCTCCGCCCTGTGCCGAACCCTCGCAGATCCATCGCATCCGAGACGGATTCAATATGCTGGAGCGACGATTGCAGCAGCGGAACGACGACCAGCGAGAGGTTTTTCAGCCGTCTCCGCAAATTCCCGTCCTCCCGCGAGATGCCCAACCCGCGCATTTGCATCGCATTCAGAATCGTCCGGAACTCCTGCGTCAAATCAGGAATATAGCGAAAGGCAATGCTCACCGCATACGCCATTTTGTACGGTACGCCCAGCTTGTTGAGACTGGCGGCAAACCGGCTCGGATGCGTCGTAAATATGAAGAGCAGCGTAATCGGCAGTAAAGTCATGTATTTCAGCGATAAAGTCAGCACATAGAAAAGCGTTTCCTGGTTAATCGTGTTATAGCCGATAGGGATTCGCGGCGTATGACTGCCCGTCAGCGTTGTTCCGAAACGGGGCGTAAGCAGCAGTATAAAGGCACTGTTCAGCACCGTAAACACCGTCAATATCCAGAAAAGGAACGACATTCGCTTCAGCGGAATCCCCGTCGTCAGCAGCATGGCTATGCCTGCCGTCAGCATGACGGCAAATATGCGCAGATCCAGAAACAGAAACGTAACGACCGTCCAGCTCAGCAGCAAAATCAGCTTCACCGCTCCATCCATCCGGTGAAACAACGAATCCCCTTCAATGTACAAGCTGCCTGTTCTACTCATCTAAGAGCTGCACCCCCTTGTTCATGGCAAGATAAGCCTCGACAAGACGGGACGGCGAGGATAATCCGCATAATCTGGCGAACCGGGACAAGCTGTCCTCCCGCAGCCGCGCCCTGTCCGTCACCTCAGCGTCAGACAGCACCTCCGCGACCTTGCCCGCAGCAATGACCTCGCCACCTGCCAGAACGACCGCGCGGTCGGCATATTCCAAAGCCAGATGCATGTCATGCGTAATGAACAAAAACGCCGTTCCCCTGGCCGCCAATCGTTCTATAAAGCCCATAAATTCGGTGTAGTGCCGGTAATCCTGGCCTGCCGTTGGCTCGTCCAGAATAATCAGCGCGGGATCGAGTACGAGTACGGACGCGATGCAGAGCCGTTTTTTCTGCCCAAAACTCAGCGCCGACACAGGCCAGTTGCGGTATGGATATAGCCCGCACACGCGCAGCGCCTCATCGATCCGCCGTTCCCGCTCCTCTGCAGCGACGCCGCGGGCGGCCAGGCCCAGACCCACCTCATCCCGGATCATATGCTGGGTAATCATTTGATGCGGATTTTGCAGGACGTAGCCGATCTGCTCGCCCCTGCGGCGTATGGACCAGCCTTCGATGTCCTCGCCCCGCCATAATACCGCTCCCGAGCTCGGCTTCATGAGCCCGGTGATCAGCCCGGACAGCGTCGATTTGCCCGCCCCGTTATTGCCCAGCAAAGCTACTGTTTCCCCTTCGTTGACATAAAAGGATACGTCCCGGATAACCTCCCGGCCCTGCGAATAGGCAAAGGATACATGCCGTACTTCAAGCAGAGGCTCGGAATGGATTCTGTCCTGATTAGATCGCATCCTGACAGGGACAGAGCTGATCCACTGCTCCAGGCCGTCACGAAGCGCCGCAAGCTTGGCTGGATTGCCCTTGGCGGCCGCTGTCCCTTCAAGCTGAACCAAATGGCTCCATCGCTCCGCGGGCATGCCAGCATGGGCCAAAGCCTCCAAATAAAGCGGCTGGCGAAGGCCATTACGGGGAAGTACGCCGTCCGCCAATATCCTTTCCGGGACATCCGCAGCAACGATTTGCCCGCCATCCATGACGACGATCCGATCCACCGGCTGCTCCAGCACATCCTCGACCCGATGCTCAATGATCACCACTGTCTTGCCGCTGTGCCGATGGATATCATCAATCAATGCCATCGCCCGCATGCCGCTCACCGGATCAAGATTGGCGAGCGGTTCATCGAATAACAGAATGTCCGCCTGCGTTGTCAGCACGCCAGCCAGCGACACGCTTTGCTTCTGCCCGCCCGACAGGTCATGCGGCCCCTGCGCCTCGAAGGCCAGCATGCCGACCAGATCAAGCGAGGAGACCACCTTGGCTTTCATCTCGGACTGAGGTACGTTCTCATTCTCCATTTGAAAAGCAACATCTTCCCCAACCGTCTGCCCCACGAACTGGGCATCCGGATTTTGCAGAATCGTTCCGACCGCACGGCTGCGCTCGAATATCCCTAACGAAGCGGCAGGCTGCCCATTCAGCAGGAGCTCTCCTGAAATTTCACCCCGATAGGAAAAGGGAATTAGCCCATTGATGCAATGGGCTAATGTCGATTTGCCCGAGCCGCTTGGCCCGGCAATCCATATTTTCTCGCCATGATAAATGTCGAGATTGATATCAGTTAACGTCGGCTTGGACTGCTTTTTATAACGAAAGCTAAAATTTCGAAAGGAAATCACAGGCTGCATAACTACATAAGCTCCTAACTGTCTGCGTCTATAGTCAGGTTCGCGTCATTCCGGTTGCGCTTCGCATAAGCCCATACGGCCGGAACGCCGAGAATGAAGAAGACGGCTGTATTGGCAAGTCCGGCCGCAACTGCTTGGACGATAACCTTATCGCCAGGCTCGCCCATGACAAAAATATCGAACAGATACGAGAAGGCCAGTGCCGTAAAAATACCTATAACGCCATACACAATAAACTGCACGATGTGCGTCTTCCTGATCTCCCCGTCCTGCGGATTGAAGCCTTTGGCCAGATAGATCAGACCCATAAAGGCTGCGGCAATTCCCGAGCCGAGAGCCCAGCCCCACCAGACGGTTCCATTGGTAATAAAATCGTTGATAACATGTCCGAGAAAGCCGGCAATGAAGCCGACGACCGGACCGAACAGCGCCCCGAAAATCGCCAGGAGAGCGATCGAAGGCCGCAGCTGCGTATCTGTGCCGATCGGAATGCCGATCCAGCTCGTTGCCCCGTAGAGAGCAGCACCGATACCGATCGTAACGACCGTCCGGGTGCTCCACTTCCAAATGGATGGTTTCATCCTAAAATTCCCCCTTAACATTGAACTGGCCAGGCGCTATTTGGCGTTCCAAGCAATCTCTTGGTGTCGTACCGGCAAAATAGCATCTGATTCAAATATAAGGGGGAACTTCTAGAAACGCAATATAATTCTCTGTAATTTCATCGGATTTATATGAAAAGATTGTCTATTCCCGGCGTACCAGCCGCGCCGTGCCCTTCAGCGCCGCGATATTGCCGGCGCCGATACCGAACATGGCGGTGCGCAGCTCCAGCTCGACACGCTCCAACTGAGCGTCGAGCGCCTGCGCCGAATGCACCGCCGGTTCCAGCAGCGCCCGGCCGAACCCGGCCAGATTTGCGCCAAGCGCCAGCGCCTTGGCGGCATCCACGCCGGTGTTCAGGCCCCCGCTGCCGATCAGGGCGGCTTGCGGTACAGACGCCCGCACTTCGCGGATGCATTCGGCGGTGGGAATGCCCCAATCCGCGAATGCTTCCGCCGCGAGGCGCCGCACAGGGTCGGCGCTGCGGAACTTCTCGACCTGGCTCCAGGACGTACCGCCGGCGCCAGCTACATCAATGAACGCGGCGCCAGCTTCATGAAGCCGCTTCGCAGTCGCGCCATCGATCCCCCAGCCGACTTCCTTCACGCCGACCGGTATCGGCAGCTTTTTGCACAGCTCCTCAATTCGGGCCAGCACGCCGCGAAATGCCGTATTGCCTTCCGGCTGGAAGATTTCCTGCAGCCCGTTCAAATGCAGCACGAGCATGTCCGCTCCGGCGATTTCTACCGCACGCATGCATTCATCCGGGCCGAAGCCGTAATTCAACTGAACCGCGCCCAGGTTGGCAATAACCGGAATCGTTGGCGCTTTGGTTCGCACGGCAAACGTAGCCGCCAGTTCCTCGCGCTCGACCGCCGCACGGACCGAACCTACGCCAAGAGCCCAGCCGCGATGCTCCGCGACCTCCGCCAGCCGCTCATTGATCACGCCAGCCAGTTCACTCCCCCCGGTCATCGAGCTGATCAGGAATGGCGTCCGGAGCGGGGCCCCCAGGAAGGAAGTTTTCAAGCTAATCTCATCGAAATTCAGCTCGGGAAGCGCATTATGGCGGAAGATATACTTCTGAAACCCCGTCAGCACACCCTCTGCACCGACTTGCTCCTCCAGGCATATGCGGATGTGTTCACTTTTCCGTCCAGACGTATTTCCCATACTGCTCCTCCTTGTCATTGTTGTCTCTGCATAGCTCTTGTATATTAAAATGCATCTTATAACAGCGGCGAGAACAGCCGGGCCGCCGATTCCATGAACCGCACGAACAGCTTCTTCTCCATAAAAGCTTTGTACTCGATTTGCTTCGTAAACAATAAATCCCGCTCGAAATCTTTAACCATTTGCCCAATGCTGTCGGTTTGCACAAGCAGGGCATTCACCTCAAAGTTCAAATGAAAGCTGCGCATGTCCATATTGGCTGTGCCTACAGTAGCAATTTCCCCATCGACAATCAGCAGCTTCGAATGGAGAAAGCCTTTCTCATATTCGAAAATCTTCACTCCCGCCTCCAGCAGCTCGGGAAAATAAGAATGCGAGGCCAGGAACGGCAGCCATTTGTCCGGCTTGGCCGGAAATAGAATCCGTACGTCCAGGCCGGATAGACCGGCAATCTTGAGCGCCGTAAAAATATCATCATCCGGGATAAAATACGGCGTAGCCAGCCATATCGATTTCTTGGCTGAAGACATCATCGAGAAGAAGATGTTCTTCAGAGTCCGGCTCTCATTATCGGGCCCGCTGGGCACGATTTGCACGGCGCCGACGCAGCCGGTCTCCAGCTCCGGAGACAGGTACTGCAGCGACATAATCTTTTCCCCGGTAACGTATTTCCAGTCCTGGAGAAAAATAATTTGCAGCGAGCGAACCGCTTCCCCTTTGACGAGCATATGCGTGTCCCGCCAAAAGCCGTACGTCTTGTTGCGGCTCAAGTATTCGTCCCCCACATTCAAGCCGCCGATGAAGCCGGTCGTACCGTCGATGACAACAATCTTCCGGTGGTTGCGATAGTTGACCCGGCTGGACAGAGCCAGAAAGCGGACTTGTCCATATATACCAACCTTGACTCCGGCTTCTTCCAGCTCACGGATAAACGATTTCGGCAGGCCGATACTGCCCACCGCATCGAACATGAACCGAACCTCGACCCCGGCTTTTGCCTTCTCAATCAGCGTCTTCTGAATTTCGCGCCCAATGTCGTCCGCCCGGTAAATATAATATTCCATATGTATATGATGCTCAGCCTTCTTCAGCTCCTTCAGGAGCGAAGAAAAGGTCTCCTCTCCGTTCGTCAGCACCTTCGTGCGGGTATACATGGAAAACGGCGTACGGGCCAGACGCTGGGACAGCTGAAGCAGCCGCTGCTCTTCCGGGGTAAACTGCGATAAATCGCGAGGCAGCATATAAGCATTATTATCGATGCGCTCGTAGTTTCTCCGATCCTCCTCCGCCTTCTTGTCGAAATTCCGGCGCTTGAAATAGTTCTGGCCAAACAGGAAATAAAATATGAGTCCGACAACCGGAAGCAGGCCAAGCACCAAAATCCAAGCCACGGTGCTCGATGGGTTGCGATTTTCCATGAATATCGCGAAGCCGATCGTCATGACCGTCAAGGTTTGAAAAATACTGACCAGAGTACCGCCGAACTTCCCGAAGACGCCAAATCCAAAATAATAAAACGCGAAAAGTATGGCGGCAATCAATAAAATTTGCAATCCACGTCTCATGGTTGTCTCCTTTTCACAGTATGCTGCAGTGATTCTATTTTACATGATCCGCAACTTTCTTCCTAATACAATATTGAAGCCAGCTTCTATTATAGCGTAAACGAAAGAACATAGGCATGCCTTGTCCGGGAGCGCCCCATACCCCATATGGAGGTCATAATAACAAAAAGAGACGATTCGCCAAGCGGCTTGCATCAAGCAACCGCCCTGACGGATCGTCCCTATTGATAGCTCTCGTGTATTAGCTTATGTGTGCTTTCCATTGACGAAGCTGCTCTAAATCATCGGCCAGGAACTCTCGCAGCAGCTCGGCCAGACCACTGTATAGCGGACTTTTCGTAGCCCGGATCAGCTCCTCCGCCAGCCGCGGGGCCCATTTCAGCAAATGAACTTCCAGGAAACGAATCTGGGTGTCTGCCATCTCCAGGCAACTGCGGCGCATATGGCTCAAGTCGGCCTTGCTGCGCATTCTTTCCGCCAGCACCGCCATAAATTCCAGCTCCATGGCAATATGGTCGTCTCTCTCGCCGGTTAGTTTATTAAACACTACGCCGCTATCGGCGTACATGGACCGAATATGGGAAATGCAAGCAGCGGCATTGGCCCCATCCCTTTTTGCCCGGAAGGTTCCTTCGCACGGTATCAGCATAGACTGATCTCCCAGGAAGAGCCGCCGATATTCCTCTGCCTCCTGATGGCAAGCGCTGCGAAAATGCCGTTCAGGAATGCTCTCCAAATAACTTTTCAGCCTCTTGCCGCCTCTGCTGTTTGGAATTCGATGCGTCAGTTCTGCCCGCTGCCGCCACTGGGCAATCAAGGACATGCGCGGCGGACGGCTCAGAAAGTCCATCAGCAGCTCATATACCCAGCCACGGCGCTCCAACCAATCGTTTTGCTCCGGCGTTGCCTGAACAGGTTCTTTGAACAACATGGTCATATTGGTCATCTCCCTGCGAAGAAATATAAGACAAGTATAGGCCCGTAGGTTAAGGTTTATGCCTGACATCGTTGGAAAAAAAGATGATTTCCTTCTTGACTCGGAAATCATCCAAGCAGCATATACCGACACATGATTAAGGGGGTCATGTATCGCTCACCTTCATTATATCCCATTAATGAAAACGCTTTATATGATATATTTTACATTTCGGTTAACAATTTCTCTGCCCCAAATTCTGCTGTTCGGCATATAACTGAGCGGTCTTGTAGTCCTCCGGCTGATTCATATTGAATACAGCCAGCTCTGCGGGCAGTCCGGAGGCCTGGCTCAGCTCCTCTCCGCTGATATATTTGGCCGGAAGGCCGGAAATCCAGTGATTTACCCGAAGAAGCCCCTCCCCCAGCGCCCGCTCTAGCTCAGGCAATACGCTGCGGCGATACATTGCCAGCAGCGGCTGCACCCGGTCGCCTGCATAGGGAATAACAGCCTCCACGGGCTCCCCATGTCCGCCCCGCCTCTGGTCCTCCAGCATCTGAGCCTGTTCGGCCATATAACGGAACAAAGCTGCATTTGCAAAGGGCATGTCACAGCTTACGACAAGACACCACTTACGGGCTGATGCAGCAAGCCCGGCATGCAGCCCAGCCAGCGGCCCGCATCCGGAATAAATGTCTTGCCGCAGTGGCAGGCCTAATTCGGCATAAAGGACGGATGGGCCGCAGGAGATAACGACCTCGTCAGTGGCCTTCTGCAGCTCACAGGCCAGCCGTTCAATGACTGGCTGGCCATCTATCGGCAGTACCGCCTTATTCGTTCCCATGCGGCTCGACCTGCCGCCCGCTAAAATAATTCCAGTCCACTCCATCGGATTGTCTCCTTATGTTAAAGAAAGGTTATAATTAGTAATATTTCTGCCAATACGGAAAAAGATGGTTTGTAACCTTTTTCGTCCCTGTGTTACATTGAGAACGTAACCATTAATTATTAGTGAGCTATCGATGTTAAATCGATTTGGACAGAAGGGAATGGCGCGTTTGCGGAATTATACTGAGAATCCGTCAGATTCTTTACTGCCCTTGGGGCTGCTTAATTTTTTCATCTATGGGACTATGGTTATCTTTGCAGCCTTCTTCCAATTATATTTGCTGGACGTTGGCATGGACAAGCTGGAGATCGGCAGTCTGATGGCAATTGCCCCTCTGGTTTCCTTGATTGCCCATCCATTCTGGAGGTATTTGAGCGATCGCACCCAGAATATCCGCATCATCCTGCTGATTATGCTCACGGGCCTGCTTATAGCCGGTCATATGGTGTTCAAAGTGGACACTTATAATATGCTTTATTTTACGATGATTCTGCTGTATTTTTTTCAAAGCCCTTTGTTATCGCAGAGCAACAGTCTCATTCTCGGATATATCGAAGGGACGGATTTAAAATTTAATACTTACCGGCTGTGGGGCTCATTAGGCTGGACCTTGCTCGCTTTGGGCTCAGGGGCGGTCATCGATCAGGTTGGGCATAACGGCATTTCGCTGCTGTTCAGCGTGACCCTGATGCTGGCGATCGGCTCGTCGCTGCTGCTTCCCTCCATTCGCAAGACGACTAACACGCCCTGGATAAGAACACATGAGATTACCCGGGTTCTGCAAAATAAATATTTTATCGCCTTCATTGTTTTCGGAGTCCTGGTCTCCATCCCTAATGCCATTAATACGATATTCATGCCGATATTCATGAATGATCTGGGCAGCACCAGACTGGAGGTTGGCGGCGCGGTGTTCCTGTCCACCCTATTTGAAGCGGGCACATTCACGCTGCTTCACCGCTATCTTAAACGCAGAATCACCTATTTAATGGCTTGTATCACGATCGTGAGCATTCTTTTTGCGCTGCGGTGGCAGTTGATGTCTGTAGCTTCCACGCCGCTGCAGATCATTTTTATCCAGGTGCTGCATGCCGTGACGTTCGGCGGCTTCTTTTATGTGGGCACCCGGCTGACCGCCCTGCTGCTGCCCCGTCCTCTCCGTTCCTCCGGGCAAGCGGTTTATGCGTTTGCGCTGAGCGGACTAGCCTTTATACTCGCCGGCTTCCTCGGCGGATGGCTCTTCCAGAGCTTCGGAGCGGTGATTATGTACCGGTTTGGCGTTACGTTTACGATGTTTGGCGCAACAGGCTTTGCCGCGATGTGGTATCGCATCTACAAGGCTGGGTATTCACCCATCCCCTTATCTGAAGAACCTTAATGAACTGTCGTGTCCGGTGCTCGAGCAAGAGCATCGGGCTTTTCTTCCAGTAGAACGTTATAAAAAAAGGAAAACAACTCTCCGCCTCGTCACGCCCAGCTACAACTGGTTACGCCAAACAGCAAAAGCGTTGTTTTCCATGGTACTTCTTTATTCTAAACTATGAAATGCATTTCAGATCAACGATAATCGCATTAAAAATTTTGGATGGAAGGAGAGACATACGGGTGCCAAACATTAAGCAGATCGCCGAGGCTGCCGGAGTTTCTGTCAGCACGGTTTCCCGGGTCCTGAACAATCACCCCTATGTCCGGGAGGATAAGCGCAAGGCCGTCGAAGAGGCCGTTGAACGTCTGCAATATTCACGCAACATGAATGCCGTCCATCTGGTCAAAGGAGCGACGCAAACGATCGGCGTCATTCTGCCCCAAATCAATAATGCCTACTTCGGCAGAGTCGTCGAAGGGATCGGAGAGCAGGCGCTGCAGGTCAATTACCAGTTGATGCTGTGCCAGACAGGCTACCGTACCCATGAGGAACGGCGGGCGCTGCACATGCTGAGGGATAAGATCGTGGATGGACTCATCATCGTCTCGCGCTCGCTCTCCTTGAATCAAATCGAGAAATATGCCAAATACGGCCCCATTACACTGTGTGAAGAAGTGCGCGGCCGCTCCTTATCCTGCGTTTATTTCGATCATTATGCCTCTTTCCAAAAAGCAATCATCTACCTGTGGAATAAAGGCCACCGCCGAATCGGCTACACGGTGAACCGCAGGAATAGTGCCAGCAGTACCACCCGCAATAAGGCATACCTGGACACGCTGGCTTCCCTCGGAGGTGAGAGCCGTGAGAACTGGATCTTCGACAACTGCATGCATCTCGAGGATGGCGCCAGGCTGCTGACAAAAATCTTGGCCATGGACGACCCGCCGAGCGCTCTCCTGATCACCGGAGATCAGGTAGCCGCCGGACTGATGATCGCCGCCCATAATCAAGGCGTGCGGGTTCCCGACGATCTTGCCTTCATCGGCCTCGATAACCAGCCGATCTCCAAGCTGCTCGGCATTACCACGATCGATAACCGGCTGAACGAGATCGGCGCAGAGGCCTTCGGCATCAGCTACAGGCAAATTACCAAACAGACCGACAGCACGATCATCCAGGAGCTTGGCTTCAAAATCGTCGAACGGTCCAGCGTTTAGATTAATTGGCAGTGTTGTTAGGAGCCTCTTGGTAAAGCGCCGTCACTTGATTATGCTTGGCGGCATTACAAAACAAGCTGCCCCTCGAAGGATCATCTGCTGATGAATGGGGGCAGCTTGTTTGCGTAAACAATAAATCCAGTCAACCTATTGTCCCGGACAGGTTCTGCTCCTGTTTAACGGGTAGCCCTGTTGTTATCCACGGCAGTGCTGCCAAAAAACTTGATGCAGTACAGAGCAGAAATGCCGACAATCGCATAAATGATGCGGGCAGCTCCGCTGCCTTGCCCGCCGAAGATCGAGGCTACCAAATCATACTGGAACAACCCGACCAGCAGCCAGTTAATGCCGCCGATAATTAGCAGTGTAAGAGCAATCGTATCTAATGTTTTCACGTTAAATCCTCCTATTGGGAAATCAATTTAGATTATGTTTTGTTATGTTATACTATTTCCTAAAATTACGGCTTTTAAAAACACATTTTGAAAATATTCGCAGCTCTGATAAAAATATCACTTATAACGAGAACATCAAAACGGAAACTAGTGTATTCAGCAGATACGCAACGGACATGAGATCCGCTATTTCCTCATTTTTGCTATTTTCGACGGGCTAACGGACACAGAATCAGCTATTCCCCCGTAATTTACAACATTTCAGGGTCTTTGTACCGAATAACGGAACCAGGGTCCGTTGGCAGTCATTTTTGGGTATTTTTACATGAATAAAGGACAGAGGGTCCGTTAAATTTTTACAAAGTATGTGAGTAACCGTTACTTCTACTGTTCCCTTTAGTACTGCTTGCCAATGTTACTCCCGTGGTACTTGCCTGCTCCCGTGGATCTTTTTTCTGCCTCCTACGCTACTTACATTGCTACTACATTGCCACTGCATTGCTACTGTATTGCTACTTACATTGCTACTTACATTGCTATTACACTGCTGCTTACTTTGCCCCTACTTCGGCCTCATCTTGCATGCTGATATCACCACCCGCTCGCACCACTGAAGCTGTCATTGTCATTTTCATTGTCATTGCCTCTGTAACTGTCGCTGCCAACACATATTACCGCTGCCGCTGCCACGATCACCAACACTGCCCACCACTGCACCACCACTTTCACGACCATACTCTCCCCATGGTCTACAGCTTTCAGAAGCTCATTTCCCTCTCTTTCTTTAGCTATACTGCAGCCGCCATCGCATAACACATGGCAGCACACGGCCTCATTGAACGCAAAATCCCCCGCATTAAGCAAAGCTTAATACGGGGGATTCATATGCAGAGATACGCAGCAAATCCTAGTTATTTTTTATCCGGCAGCTGGAAGGAACTCTTCAGAGATACGACCAGGTTAAAGACCGGACGGCCCGGTGCCGAATACTTGGAATCGACGTTGAAGTAGCCGTGGCGGAAAAACTGGAATTTATCCTGCGGCTTCACATCCTTCAAGCCCGGCTCCACAAAACCTTGAACGACCTTCAAGGAGTTCGGGTTGAGGTAGTCCATGAAGGTTTTCTCTTCACCGCCTTCCTCATCGTCGAGCTGAACCCCTTCCTCCACCTGAACATCCCGGATCAACGGCTCGTATAGCCTGAATTCGGCTGGTACCGCCTGCGATGCCTCGACCCAATGGATCGTACCCTTCACCTTTCGGCCGGTAAATCCGCTGCCGCTCTTCGTTTCCGGATCGTAAGTGCAGTGGATTTCCACTACATTGCCTTCTTCATCCTTGATCACATCATTGCATTTGATGAAATAAGCATGCTTCAAACGCACCTCATTGCCCGGGAACAAGCGGAAATACTTGCTTGGCGGGTTCTCCATAAAGTCCTCGCGCTCAATATAAATTTCCCGGGAGAACGGGATTTGGCGATGGCCCATTTCCGGGTTCTCGCTGTTGTTCTCAGCTTCGAGCAGCTCGGTTTGCCCTTCCGGGTAGTTCGTGATCACGACTTTAAGCGGGTCAAGGACAGCCATCGTTCTTGGCGCCTTCAGCTTCAAATCTTCGCGGATGAAATGATCCAGCATCTTCAGGTCAATTTCCCCGTAGGCCTTGGATATGCCTGCTTCGAACACGAAAGCCTTGATCGCTTCCGGCGTTACACCGCGGCGGCGCAGGCCGGATATCGTCGGCATTCTCGGGTCGTCCCAGCCGTCCACGATGCCTTCGTCAACCAGCAGCTTCAGCTTCCGCTTGCTCGTTACCGTCTGGGTCAGATTCAAGCGCCCGAATTCATACTGGCGGGGAACACTTGGCATTTCCGTCTCCTCGATGACCCAATCATAGAACGGACGCTGATCTTCAAATTCTGTCGTGCAGAGCGAGTGCGTGATGCCCTCGATCGCATCCTCCAGCGGATGGGCATAGGTATACATCGGATAGATGCACCACTTGTCTCCCGTGTTGTGATGAGAAGCATGGAGAATGCGGTAAATGACCGGATCCCGCAGATTAATGTTCGGCGAGGCCATGTCAATTTTGGCGCGCAGCACCTTCTCGCCGTCCTTGAATTCCCCGGCACGCATCCGGGCAAACAGATCAAGGTTCTCCTCGACGGAACGGTCGCGATACGGGCTATTCTGACCCGGCTCGGTCAGAGTTCCGCGGGTCGCGCGGATCTCGTCGGGGCTTTGATCGTCAACGTAGGCTTTGCCTTTCTTGATCAGCACGATCGCCCGCTCATACATCTCTTCGAAATAATCCGAGGCAAAATGCAGCTCTTCCCAATCGAAGCCAAGCCATTTCACGTCTTCCTTGATCGAGTTGACGTACTCCACGTCCTCCTTGACGGGGTTTGTATCGTCAAAGCGCAGATGGGTGCGGCCGCCGAATTCATCAGCGATCGTAAAGTTAATCCAGATCGCTTTGGCATGCCCGATATGCAAATAACCGTTTGGCTCCGGCGGAAAGCGCGTGACGATCTCCTTCACTTTGCCGCTCTTCAGATCCTCGGTAATAATGTTCTTAATAAAGTTAGGAGGTGTACTGTTGCTGCTGTTATGCTCCACGGATATCAACCTTTCCTTATATGATAAACCTCGTTCTGATCCGATTTTTCTTCTTATAAATATACCGATAACTCTGCAATAGTTCAATGGCATAGGCGCTTTCGGCCAAGGAGCTGAAGACGCCCGGTCTGAAATTGCAGCCTGAAGACTCTTCGGTATGTTCGAGTAGGCGCAGCCCGGTGCTTTTGTTAAGATAGGGAAGTATAGACCTTCGAAGCTTCCGTATCCTTATATCACAAGGGAAACCCCGCTAATCGAGGTCAAGGCTTCCTGAAAAGTACGTCGAAAGACGTGTTTTCATCCAAATGAAGTCATCAATCAATCCATACGAAAGGACGTCATTAAATATGGCCATCACCCCATTGAAGCTGCCTAGAGAGCAGCGCGAACAAATGATATCGCTCATTCAGGAATATTTCGATGTGGAACGGGGCGAACAAATCGGCGATTTGGGCGCAGACGGCATGCTGGATTTTTTTCTGAAGCAAATCGGCCCTTATGTATACAATCAGGCACTAAGCGACTCCCGCCAGCTTGTGAATGAACGAATGGCATCACTGGAAGAAGATATCTATGCACTTGAACTGAGACCCGGACGAGTCAGATAACCCAGGGACAAGCCTATCTAAACATCAGCTTCAACTGCCTCACATAGACCTCCGGCACGGGATGACTATTTGCCATCACTTGCTGGAGGGATAACCGGGCACCACATTAAAATATCGTCCACATATTCCCCTTCAATGCAATATTCCGCAATCAGCCTGCCCTGCATCATAAACCCGCAGCTTTCATAAAAGGCAACAGCGCAAGGATTCGTGCTGAGCACGCGCAGAGAGAGCTTACGGATGCCCTCTTCCGCGGCAAGCTCCTTCATTGCCGCCATTAGACTGCTTCCAATTCCGAGCCGCCGGTAAGCCGGATGAATCGCCACATGAATTTCATACACATGGCGATGGCATGGCATCGCCGTCGGTGCGGCAAAACCCAAATATCCGCACACCCGCTCACCGATTACAGCTACGAGCTGGCCGCCTGGCGGGCAGTTCCGCAAATATTGCTCCCGGGACGCCCATTTGATAGGAGAGGGGCTAGTCCGGCTTGTCCAGACCAACGCGTCAATCTCCATTAATTGAACTGCATCCCGCAGCTCCGATCGCCTGATCCAGATGCTGAACTTCCGAGGCACATCCGTTTCATCGCCATGCATGCCGCCATCCCTTTCCATCGTTCCTAATAATGATGTACTACCATTATACCACTATAGGGAATTTGCTATAAAATCTCATACCGTACGCTCCAGGGCAGCATTTGCCCGGTTCATCCGGGAATGGGCGAAGAAGAAGCTGATGGATAACACCGCGGTCCCGGCAGCCAGCCAAGCGACCGGCGGAAGACCGCCGCCATCATACATCGATCCCATAATATACGGGCCGATCACTCTTCCTGCAGCTCCCAGACCGCCTACAAGCCCGATATAGAACGGCGCCTCCTTGCCGCACCGCTCGGCTATAAACGAAGGGATCGCGGGAGAAATCAGCATCTCTCCAAGCGTGGCCAGCACCATTGCCAGCACCATGCCCGGATAATTGTTCATGATGACAATGACGATGTAGGCCGACAAGTAGAACATCGCGCTAATCGTCATCTGAGCATTCTCCGTACGGGCAAACATTCGCTTGATCGCCCCCGTCACCGGCTGGGCAACGAAGATCAATATGCCGTTCAACGTCCACAAATAACCATAGGCAGTCTTGGACATCCCTTCGGAAATAATATACGGGGACACCCCGGTGTTCCATATTGAGTTGCCGAACCAGAGAAACAGCGAGCCAAGCCCCATATAGAGATAAATTCGCGTATTTCCAAGAAGCAGCCCCATCCCCTTGCCTTCGGAGGGAGCTCCCTTCTTCAACTTCACCGCTGCTTCGCCGCCGATCCCGTCGATCCGTGACAAATAAGCGAAGAAGAACAACGCGAACCCGGCCGCGGTTACTCCATTCAGAATAAAGCTCAAATGATAGGAAAATTCGGCCAGAAATCCGCTCAGCGCCGTACCGACGGCTACTCCAATATTGTTGGCCACATAAATGACATTAAACAGCTCTCCGCGCCGGTCGGCAAACCGAAAGCCGACAAACGCCTGGATTGCCGGAAGCGACACGGCATTGCAGAAGCCGATGAAGCCCATCATCGCCACAAAAAACAGCCAGTAGCTGCTAATAAAAGGCAATGTAAACAATCCGAGCGCATTTAGAATCAGGGAGCCGACGATCAATCTTTTAACGCCGATTCTGTGATACAGCCCGCCTCCAAGGAGCTGTCCGGCGATGCCGCCGACGGATTGGATCAGAATGACGAAGCCGGCGTCCGCCATGCTGCGGCCCAGCTCATCAAACACATACATCGACACGAGCGGCCACATGAGCGACCCGCCTGCGGAATTGACAAGACTGGCGACTAGAAAACCTTTCACTTCTTTAGGATACTGCTCCAAAAATTTCAACGTTATCGCCCACCATCTGCATGAAGAGGAAAAAGCCCTTACGGGCTTTTCCTATACACAAAAATAATTATCTAGTATCGCGTAATCTTATCGATTCGGCAAGCACTTCCGTTGACGCTTTACCTCAACAACAGTCGAGAAGAAAGTCGCCCCATTCCCCATATCGGCAAGGCGTTCAGGGGTAAGTGCATTCGCACGCTGGCGCTTGCCATCCTGCTCCCACCACAGACCCTGGCTGACAACGGTGCCTGGCAGCATTTTATCCGTTATCGCCGCCGTTACTTCGAACTGCCCGCGATCGTTCCACACGAGAACCGCGTCTCCGTCAGATATTCCCCGCGCCATCGCGTCCTCCGGATGAATTTGCAGCGTCGGCTCCTTCTCCAGCGCTGCCAGCTTCTCCACATTCGCGAAGGTGGAGTTGAGAAAGCTGTGGTTCGGCGGCGAAATGAACATGAGCGGATAGCGGGAGCCTGTGCCTGGCCGCCGTTCGCCGTCATAGCCTTCCACGAGCGGAACATAAGTGGGCAACGGCGGAAGTCCGGCCTCGGCCATGCGCTGCGAATACAGTTCAATTTTGCCGGAAGGGGTTGGCGGCGCTGTGAAATAACGGCTCTGATATTCCATATTCAGCTTCAGGAAGCGGTGCTCCTTCAATCCATCCAGCGTAATATGCTCGATATGCGGATTTGCCGGGTGATCCAGCGCCTGGCGAATCATATCCTCTTCCGTATCCTGAAATGCCTCCTCCGTGAACCTCATTGCCTGCGCAAGCAGCTTGAATACCTCCATATTGCTCTTGCTCTCGCCCTGCGGGGGAATGACCGGCTCCTGAAGCTGGATGTAGTGATGCCAGTAGGACCGGTATACGTCCGTATTCTCGAAGGTTGATGTTGCCGGCAGGATAATATCCGCATATTTGGCCGTATCCGTCATGAACAGATCATGTACGACCGTGAACAAATCCTCGCGCAGCAAGCCTCGCTCCACCTTGTCTGTATCCGGGGCTACCACAGCCGGGTTCGCGCAGTAGACGAACATTCCCCGGATCGGCGGATCCAGGGACAGCAGCGCCTCGCCGAGCTGATTCATGCTGACGATCCGGGCATCGGGATTCGCCCGGAGGTCGGAACGCTCCAACGCCGCTCCATTGAATTTGGAATAATCACCGTTCGCTTTAATGGCGCCGCCTCCCTCGACGAGCCACTGCCCCGTCAGCGCTGGAAGGCAGACGATCGTCCGGATGTTCATGCCGCCATTGTCGTGATGCTGCAGTCCGTTGCCGATTTGTATGAACGCCGGAGATGTTTCCCCGTACATCTTGGCTAGCTTGACGATATCACCCGCCGGAACCCCGGTAATGGCTGCCACCTTGTCCGGCGTATACTGCTTCACATGCTCGCGCAGCTCTTGATGGCCAATAGTATACTTCTCGAGGAACTCCTCGTTCACCAGGCCGCGGTCGAACAGGACATGCATCAAGCCGAGCGCCAGAGCCGCATCCGTTCCCGGATGGAGCGGAATGAACCAATCCGCCCGGTCGCCGGTCCGATTCCGATGCACATCGATAACGACGAGCTTCGCCCCTTGCTTGCGCGCCTTTTCCATAATGGACCATGCGTGCATATTCGTGCTGATCGTGTTCTGTCCCCATACAATGAACAGCTTGGCCTTGGCGGTCTCCTCCGGACTCTTCCCCCCCATGAATCCCATCGTATACTTCCAGCCTACGTTGCCGGCAGCATTGCAAATCCCTTGATCCAGCCGGGTCGAGCCAATCCTGTGAAAGAAACGGCGATCCATGCCATCCACGCTCAGCGCTCCCATATTGCCGTAGAAGCTGTAAGGCATAATGCTCTCCGAGCCGTAATCGCGAATCAATTCCGTAAATCGCCCGGCAATTTCGCCAATGGCTTCGTCCCAAGTCATCCGCTCGAATTTTCCTTCGCCCTTGGCTCCCGTCCGCCGCAGCGGGTAGAGAATACGTTCCGGATGATATATACGCTCCGTCATGTTGCGGACTTTATTGCAGATGGCGCCTTTCGTGACCGGATGCGCGGGATTCCCCGTCACCTTTACGATTTTTCCGTCTTCTTTATGCAGTAACAGGCCGCAGGTATCCGGACAATCCAATGGACACACAGCCGGAAACACTCCGTTCTCCTCTCGGACCATGTAAACACATCCCCTATTCTCATGTCTTCCTTTTGTAATCATCTTAGAAAAAAGACGGGGCCCTGTCTACTGGAACCTGAAATCAACCGGCCTGGCGACATGCCTAAAAAAATCAGCCTGTTGCATGATCAACAGACTGATTCGCTTCATAAGCTGTTAAATTATGCGTGCTTGCTTACGGGAATGGATGCAAGCTCGGGCTGCTGCACAGCTTCTGTTTTTCTATCCTTTAAATAAGCCGTCCAATATGCACCCGCGACAAACAAAGCGCCGCCGGTTAAATTGCCTAGCCAGACAGGCACAAAATTTCGGACATAATCTCCCCAAGAGAAATAACCCTCAAATATCGCTGCGGGGATTAGGAACATGTTGGCGACAACGTGCTGAAAGCCGATGGCGACAAAGGCCATCGTCGGGAACCAGATGCCGAGGATTTTGCCGCTCATATTATCGGCGCCGTAGGACAGCCACACGGCAAGCGCAACAAGCCAGTTGCAGCCGATCCCGGATACGAAGGCCTGCAGAAAGCTGTCATCCAGCTTATGTCCGGCCATCGCGATCAATTTATCAAGATAAGGACCGCTGGCCGTCAGTCCGACGACATGCCCGAAGAAATAAGCTACAAAGACGGCGCCGAGAAAGTTGGCGACCGTAATGAGCAGGATATTCTTCAGCATTTCCAGCGTCGTAATGCGCCCCGCCATCCGTGCGAGCGGCACGGCCATCATGTTGCCTGTCAACAGCTCACCGCCAGCAAGCAGCACGAGAATTAGGCCGATCGGGAAAACGGCTGCACCGATGAAATTGACGATGCTTCCCCATTCCTGCGGCGCATTGCTGATTACCCGTATATCGAGCAGAAATCCAAGCGCGATAAACGCTCCGCCGAGAAATCCTAATATCATCACAGTCAGCAGGGGATTACGCGCCTTCTGGACTCCCGTATCCACGGTTATTTCCGCGATTTGCGGCGGTTTGTAATAAGCCATGGTTATCATCTCCTCTTGAACTGAGCCATAATCTATCTCTACTGTATCCTCATTGTATCGTGCCTTGGCGCGCCGGCAATGTAACATTAGTCACGTTGGTTATGAAAGAAGCCACCGCACAGGAGAACGTCTCCCCGGCAGTGGCTGTATTCTTGACAAGATAACTGAGTGGACCCAGCGATTACACGTGAACGATTTCCTGTGCCGGCACTTCAGGGAGCACCTGCAATCCAGCGCTGTTCAAGAAATTCCATGGCTTGTTAAAATGCGGCTGGAAGAAGAAATCGACGAATGCGAGCTCTTCCATTTTCATATCGTTCTGAATGCAGACCGAAATGGTATTGATCGCTTGCGTCAAATCCACCTTCGACATGATTTGTGCGCCGAGAATGCGGTTTGTTCCTTGCTCGTATACGAGCTTCAGTGTAACCTTCTCATGGGTCGGCATGAATTCCGGACGGTAGCTGTCAGTCACCAGTACCGAGTCTGCTTCAAGCCCGGCTTCCCTGGCTGCCGACTCCGTCAGACCGGTTGCCGCAATGTTATTCTCGTAAATTTTAATGCCCGAGGTTCCCTGGGTTCCTAGGTATTTCACTGTCGGGGTCAACAAATTGCGCGCCGCTAATGTTCCCATACGCACGGCGTTCGTGGCAAGTGGAATATAGGCATGGCTTTTAAGCGGATTATAATATACCGCGCAGCTATCGCCTGCCGCAAACACATCATTTTTGCTCGTTCGCATGTATTCGTCCACGATAATTGCCCCGTTGTCCAGCATATCGACTTGGCCTTTCAGCAGCTCTGTATTCGGTTTGAAGCCGATGCAGAGAATAACGACGTCTGCAGCATACCGGCCATGATCGGTGATTACAGCATTCACTCGACCTTCCTCGCCTTCAAAACGTACGACCTTCTCGCCTAGCGCCAGAGCAATCCCGCGTTCACGCAGGGTATCCTCAATAACGTCCGTGTATTCCGCATCAAGATATTTACTCAGAATTCGCTCTTCCGCGTCGATCAGCGTCACGTTTTTACCGTTCATTTGGAAGGCTTCGACCAGTTCAATGCCAATGTAACCTGCACCGACGACGACAATATTTTGCGCTTCCTTTCCTTTCTCGATAATCATGTTGGAATGATTGAAGTTTTTGGACAGAATAATGTTATCCAGCTCGATCCCTGGGAATCGGGGTACGACAGGCCAGGAACCCGTAGTTACAATCAGTTTATCGAAATGATCCGCAAACTCCTCCCCAGTCTGCAAATTCCGTGCCGTAAGCTGCTTCCGGTCTGTGTCCACAGCGGTCACTTCGTGGAGCATTTTTGTTTTTACGCCAAGCTCTGCAAGCTGCTCGGGCGAAGAATAGAATAATCCCTGAGGATCCTTCACCACGCCGCCGACATATAAAGCTATACCGCACGACAGAAAGGAAATATTGTCATTGCGCTCATATACGGTAATCTCTGCCTCTGGATATAATTTTGCGGTATTTACAATGGCTGCCGTCCCGGCATGCGTACATCCAATAACTGCTACTCTCATGATTTCTTCCTCCTTATGATGGCCCGATGTTATATAATGTTCAAAAATCGGGGTGTTTATTGTGAAATATATCACTTGGTAAGATAAGATATTGTGAAATCATTCACCTTGTGACTCTTATTATAGTGTGATCTTTTTCACAATGCAAGGGGTTATGAACATTTTTTTAAGGGTAATGATAAATATCCCTGTTAACTGGGGGTATTGCCAATATCATCTAGATACCGGAGGGCTGCCCATGTATACCGTCTTTGTAGCGGGAGCGCACGGAAGAACAGGTCGTCACATCGTTAAAGCGCTTCTCAGAGAAAATTATGAAGTCAGGGGTCTGGTTCGCAATGAATCACAGCAGGATAACTTACAGGAATGGGGGGCCAAGCCGTACATCGGGGATTTGAGAACTGTGTTCTCGGAAGGGATTGATGGGGCGGACGCCGTCATTTGCGCGGTCGGCGCGGGAGATAAGGAAGACCCTGAGGAAATTGACCATCTCGGAACCGTTCGATTGATCGAGCAGTCCGCCATGCTGGGTGTTAAACGCTTCATTCTAATCAGCTCGATGGGGACACTTGAGCCGGAACGTATGCCGAAAATTTTGAAGCCATATTTATTAGCCAAACGCCGGGCCGAAAAAGTATTGGAAGAAAGCACGTTATGCCATACCATTATACGTCCAGGAGGTCTGACCGATGATTTGCCTATAGGCAAAGTATCGATCCGCGACGGGTTCACCTATTCGGGATTTATCTCGCGAAACGATGTGGCCGAGGCGGCGGTTCTTGCCTTAAAGCTGCCTGAGACGGAGCATGCCGCCTTTAATTTAATTGCAGGGGAGACCCCGCTAGTCCAAGCTTTACAGTCGCTAAAGTAATCGCTAATCCCTCACAAAAGCCGCCCTAGCCAGGGCGGCTTATTTTTTGCTGGATTCCATTTGCTTCTGCATCAGTTGGCTCCGCTTCTCTTCCCTCTGCTGCTTGGTCAGCTTAGGGCAAGTGTAACAATAGCCTAAATCAGTCTTCGTACGGTAAGCCAGACAGCAGGTGGGCTTCAAGGGCATCATCTCGCCAGGCGTATAAGGATTATCTACCATGATTTCCTTGAGCGCAAACGGATTGCGCTTGACACCAAACCACTCCGCGGACATTTCCTTGACAGATTCATGGTCCGCCCATAGCCGTTCGCGCTGCTCCGCAGTGTCCAGCCTATTCGCTAATTGCTTGATATAATAAACAATCCCGAGAGGCAGTTGTCCCCAGAGCTGCGTAACCGGCAGCTTGGACACGCCGGCTACCGTTTCCATCACCGGCCGCAAGGTTTCCTGGTAGAAGCTGCCCAGCCGCTGCTCCTGCCAGACGCTAGCTTCGCCTTCCGGCGATGCTGACTCCGTATGGTCTCGCAGCACGAAGAAGATCGTCGGAAATTGCTGAACCCGAACGATCTGCAGTGTCAAATTATCCAACCGAAAATTTAACTGCGAGCTCGTCAATGACGCCATATAATGCAGCGCTGTACAAAGGACCCGCCAGCTTGCCGCAAAATACGTCGCCGCAACCTGAATATCAAGCCCTTTAATCTCGGATTGGTACAGGGTCAAAAACTGCTCGATCTGCTGCCGATCCAGGAGCTCTTGTCCCTCAACCGTATAAATGGCCTGCTCTCTGAAGCTGCGTACCACGTGACAATGCTGTTCTAAGAATTGATAATCGATAGCCAACCGCTGCATATGATCCTCCTGCTTCTCTCTCTAAGCCTCTTGAATGCCCCGTTACTTAACGAAGTGCTGCCACCTTGTCGCTGGCACCTGTAAGCACACTGTTCTTCGGAAGCTGTCCCTTGCTCTCTGCTACGCGATACAGCTCATACGGAAGGCACAGCGGTACTCCGCTCCGCGGATCCGTCACAATATCCGCCTCAATGCCGAATACTTCACGCAGGACGGAAGAGGTGACCACTTCGGCCGGCGCTCCCTCGGCGATGGCTTGCCCCTTCTTAATGGCAATCATATGGTGAGCATACCTTGCGGCATGGTTCAAGTCATGCACGACCATAACGATGGTGCGGCTGGATTCCGCGTTCAACTGCTCCAGCAGCTGCAGCACCTCCAGCTGGTGCGCCATATCCAGGAAGGTCGTCGGCTCATCCAGAAATAGAATATCCGTCTCCTGTGCCAGCGCCATGGCGATCCAGGCCCGCTGCCGCTGTCCTCCGGACAACTGCTCAAGCGCCCGGTCTGCAAACTCGTTCATGCCCGTAGCATCAATCGCCCAATCGACGATTTTCCGGTCCTCAGACTTCAGACTTCCGAACCCCTTCTGATGCGGAAAGCGGCCGTAAGATACAAGCTCATAGACCGTAAGCCCGTCGGGGGCCGTCGGATTCTGGGGCAGAATGGCCAGCTGCTTGGCCACTTCCCGGGTCGACTGCTTATGAATGGATTTCCCGTTCAACAGCACCGTTCCGGATTTAGGCTGCAGGATGCGGGCCATCGTTTTCAGTACTGTCGATTTCCCCGAACCGTTCGCCCCGACAAGGGCGGTTATTTTCCCTTTAGGAATGCTGATATTCAAGTCTTCTACAATGAGACGGTCTCCATAAGCGATATTTAAATGGGATGTATTCAATCCGATCATCATGATCTCCCTTTCCGCAATACGACATATTGATTATATGTGAACACAACGCGTCCATTATCTAACAAAAGATCCTCTGTTCTAAAGATACTGATAATCATTATCAGTTGTCAATAGAAAAAGGTGATTTCCATAAGGAAACCACCTTCACTTAAACTCATTTCATCTTACTGTGTTGTTCTAACAAGCCTGACCAGAATATGGGCCAAAGCATGGCGATGCTCCTGCTCCCCGGCTTTCCACAGCTCTTGCAGCAGCTTCTCTTCCCGATTGCGCGGCTCCTCGTTAGCGGCCAGGTAATCGCCGATCTTCTCCGCCGCCTTCGCCATCATCTCTTCGCTAAGCCCTATGCTCTGAGCTACCTCGATCCGCCCTCCCAAATAACGTTTAAAGGCATCGAAACTCTCGAGGATATCTTCCTTCCGTTCCCCATCCATACGCCTAAGCGCATCATCCACTTTATTCAGCGCCATCTCGCCTTCTTTGTTGACTACATGATTATGCTCGGACATGTCCCTACGCCTCCTTAAAGTTTAGTTGGAGTTCGTAACTACATAACCCGGCTGGCAGCGAGATGAATCATTCCGACTGGCAAAAGCTATGGAGTTCCGGATACCGGAACAGCATCATAATATTCTTCCAAGGTAATGTCCCGTTCAAAAATATCCGCGGCGATTTCCTTGCCGACATAGCGTAGATGCCAAGGCTCATACTTATAGCCTGTAATGGCCTCTTTCCCTTCAGGATAACGGATGATAAAGCCGTATTCCGCGGAATGCTGGGCAAGCCACTCGGCCTCCTTCGTTCCTCCAAAGCAATCCTCCGCAGCGCACTTCCCGTCGCTCCCCGAGACGTCGATCGCAAGCCCGGTCTCATGCTCGCTATGCCCTGGAACCGCGCTGTATGTCTTGGCCTTCTCTTCTCCGTCTCTTGCTACATAACGATTGAACAAAGACGTTTGCGTACTGTGAGACCGGTAGGCTGATACGCCAGCCAAATAAATGCCGTCCCGCTCGGCTCCGGCGAACATTTCCTCCAGCGCCTTGGCAGCTTCGCTGCGCATCATCCGCTTCTCAATCTTCTCCTTGAACGTAAACCGTACATCCGGATAGACCAAATCGGACGGCTCATAATCTTCAGGCAAAGCCAGCTCTTTATTAACAAGCACAGCAATGCTGTGAGGATCGGCGGCAGCCGCCTTGTCGACCGCTGAGGAGCCTTCCTGCGGATTGTTAGCCGCTGGCGCCTGCTCCGAGTCGGAAGCGGCTCCCTGACCAGAGCTTTCTCCAGCAGCATTGCCCTGCCCTTCGTTCCCATTTGACGGGTTAGCACCCGGTTGGGACACTGCGGCCGAATTATCCAGCTGCGGTGGCGTATCCTCCTTACCGCAAGCCGTTATGGCGATTGCAGCCAGTATGCAAATCAACAAGATCGATAAGATCCTTCTGTCTTTCACTTTGCCCTCTCCCCCTAACCTCTTCCCCTCAAGGACGAGGCATTATTTCTATGTTTAAAACGTATTTTAGCCACACTTTGTTGCGTTTCAATATCAAGCCGACTGTATTTACCGCCCCCGGCGCCCTCCCCGTTCCGATCTGCCGCGCCGGCCGCCGCTGTCGCTGCGGGAGGCGTGTCCGCTTCTCGTATTAGATGGCTTAGCGCCCCTAGCCTGGGTGGACCGGGTGGATTGACGTTCACGGCTGCCCTTCCCGCTGCCTTGGCCGCGGCGCCCTTCGTCTGCTCTTCCGCCTGCCGGCTTCCTGCCTTCAGGCCGTCTTCCTTTTCCGGCGGAATCCTTGGATTCCCGTTTGCCTGCCGTATCCCGGCTCACAGAAGCTGCTGTTTCGCTCTTCTCCTGACGGCGCCGTTCCAGCTTCATCCCTATGCCCCGTTCAATATGGCGCAGTGCATCGATATCTCGCGGAGAAGCAAAGGTTATCGCCACCCCTTTCCCGCCAGCCCGGCCCGTACGGCCGATCCGGTGGATGTAGCTGTCCACATCCTGCGGAATATCATAATTAAACACATGGGTTACGCCTTCAACATCGATGCCTCTGGCCGCTACATCGGTAGCAACGAGCAGCTCCAGTTTCGCATCGCGGAATGCGCGCATCACCTGCTCCCGTTTGGATTGGGATAAATCCCCGTGCAGCTCGTCGGAGGCAAACCCGGCCTCCTGCAAAGCTTCGTTCAGCTTGCTCGCACGCCGCTTCGTCCGGCAGAAGATGACCGCCAGATAAGGGCGATGGGTGCGGATGAGCTCGATCAAAGCCCCCTGCTTGCCACGGTCCGTGCATTCCACGAGAATTTGGCGGATACTGTCCAGCGTGACACGGGAGGTCTCTGCGATGCGGATATCCCGCGGCCGGTCCATGTATGACCGGGCAAGCCGCTTGACATTGTCCGGCATCGTCGCGGAAAACAGCATGGTCTGGCGGTTTTTCGGAACCATATGAATAATCGCCTCTACTTCGGCCAGGAAGCCCATATGCAGCATCTGGTCCGCTTCATCGAGCACGAGCATGCGTACAGCACCCAGCGTCAGCGAACCGCGGCGCAAATGATCCAGCAATCGGCCCGGTGTACCGATGACCAGTTGGGTGCCATTGTGCAATTTGCGAAGCTGCCGCTCCACATCTTGTCCTCCATACGCAGCGAGAATCGATATCCCCTCGCGGGCAGCAGCCAGCTTGCGCGCCTCCGCCGTAATTTGAATGGCCAATTCCCGGGTTGGCGTGATGATCAGCGCCTGCGGGTCAGGGCGATCCGCCTTCAGCTTGTCCATGATCGGCAGCAGGAATGCCAGCGTCTTTCCTGTTCCCGTCTGGGCCTGGACAATCGCGTCCTCCCCTGCCTGCAGGACAGGAATAGCCTCCTCCTGTACTGGTGTCGGAGTGCTGATGCCATGATGTTGTAGCGTTCGAATAAGCTCAGGCGAAATGCCCCATTGATCGAAAGTCGTCAAATATATCCACCTCGTTGTTTAGTATCCTGCGTTGTTTCAGGTTTTCCCTGCTTTAAAAAAGGCCGAACCCGCATCCAATCAGCGTTCCGGCCTTTTGTAGAAGGTTGTTTTGGTTCCGTGATTCAACGCGGTATAAAGCCGCGCTTCAAATCCGCTTAGCCCGGCGACCTTGCCGCCCACTTCGCTGCCTGCAGCACGAGCTTGCGATACTCTGGATGCTGGAACACAGCCTGATCGCGTCCTGGAAGAAGATAGACTACACGGCCAAGCCCATAGCTATGCGCCCAAGCCGCCGGGTGCCATTCTCCATCCATCTCGAATTCCAGCAAAATCGTCGTTTCGCAAAACGGATCAAACTCAAACCGGTATGGCTCGTCCTCGATTTCAAAGGGCGAAATGTCAAGCATGATGTCATGATCCGGCGCTGTCACGCGCATCTGCAATTTCTGCAAGGAAGGATGCGATACGTTGCGGGCGCCAATGAGCTGGGCAATCTCGTATTTCTTTTGCAAAACAATGCCGTTATGAAGAACTAACAGTCCGCGCCCGCCGCTAATGCAGGACAGAAGACCTGAGGTCTGCTTGGAGGACAGCTTCTCCCTCCAACTGTCGTGATAGGAAATGCAGAGGTCGAACGACTGCAAATTGCTTTCCTCAAGCATATGGTTGTTCTCTGTACATTGTACTGAAAAGCTGTCATTCAAAATATGGGTTATTTCCCGATCAACCCCTTGCAGGGGATAAAATTTAGGATGAGTATAATCACCAATCAGCAGCGCTCTTTTCTTGTTCATGAATTGCTCCTCCTGTCCGTAAAGTCCCCATCCCCGGCAGGGCAGGGCTTATTTGCCAGCCAGCAGGGGATCGCTTTCGCCGGCGAAATAACGCGCTAGTTCAACAATCATGCTCCCCATTCGTTCTTCCTTCGGAGCGACTACGCGAGGAATTCCCGCTTCATACAGTCCCTGAGCGGTTACTTTACCTACGGCAACGGCGATTACCGGCCCGCGCAGCGCAGAGATCAGCTCGTCGAAGCGGCCTTGCTTCTCCGCATATTCCAGCAGAAACCTTACCTGCGGACTGCTTGTAAAGGATACGGCATCAACTTTCCCCTCCACAATATCCAGCAATAGGCGGTTTAAGTCCTCCTCCGGGGGCGCAATATGACGATAAGGCAATATTTCCGTGCAGACCGCCCCCTGCTGCTCAAGCCATTCCACCAGCTTTGGCGCACGGTCGCCGTATAACTGCAGCAATACCGTAGCACCCTTCAATTCATATGCGGCCAGCTCGCGGATCAGTCCATCCGTGCTGCCGTCATCGTCGCGGACATGAGGCGTCAACTGGCGCTTCTTCAAAACATTCACCGTCTTATACCCCCGCGCGGCGATGCGCGAATTAGAGAGATTGGCCAGCAACACCTCCAGCAGCCCCATCTCCTCGGCCATCTCGAACAGAGCATTAAGCCCAATTCCCGTGGTAAAAATAGACCAGTCCGGAGGTTGGCTCACCCACGTCCGTATCCCCTGCCGCAGCTTCTCGTCTTCCAAAAACACAGTCCCCTGTGCTGGCCGGTAGAGCGGAATTCCGCCCATATTCTCGATCAGCTTGCCCAGCTCCTCGGCACGGCGAGGCCCGGTCAGCGCAATTCGCTTGCCTTCTAATCTTCTAGCCACTTCTCTACCCCCGTATTCAGCTATCATTGCCAGCAGCTTCGTTTAACATAAGCTTAAACGACACAGGGGGTTAAGTAAATCGTTCTATTGCATCTTTCTCGTTAGAATGAATTCCGGCTGTTGCATTTATGCATCCAACTTTAGAATCAGGAACATCTAGAAAAAATCCCGCTTTAAACTCGAAAATGCCGCCCCGCCATCGTTTAACCGACGGCGAGACGGCATTCCATTGTCTTAGCAGGCCTAATTCCATTTAGGATTTTCGCAATCTGAACTTACCCGACATCTCTTCCAGCTGCCCCGCAATCGAGGACAACTGGGTCGTAGAAGACGCGATTTCCTGAATCGAAGCGAGCTGCTCCTCGGCGGCTGCGGAAATCGCCCCGACATTGTCCGCACCTTCTTCCGTAATGTTGCGGATTTCGGAGATAATCTGCGACACTTTCCCGGCCCCCTGCGTTAATTCCCGGGCCGAGCCGGACACCTCTTCGATTTTGGCTGCTGCTCCGCGTACGGCTCTGCGGATGCGCGAGAAGCTGCGGCCGGATATATCGACGGCAACAATGCCTTCCTCTACGCCCTTCTTCGCATTCTCCATCGATTCCAGCGCCCGCTGTACTTCCGTTTGAACACCGTCAATAAGCTCCTCAATCTGATGGGCGTAGCTCTCAGAGCCTTCGGCAAGCTTCCGGACTTCCGATGCGACAACGGCAAACCCGCGCCCTTCCTCCCCGGCTCTTGCTGCTTCAATCGATGCGTTCAAGGCAAGCAGATTGGTCTGCTGGGCGATTCCTGTAATGACACCGACAATCCCGCCGATATTCTCGGTATGCTCGTTCAAGGTTTGAATGACCCCGCCGAGCTCATCGACCGTTTGATGAATATACTCGATTTTTTCAACGACGCTGAGAACAGACGTATTTCCTTCTTCAGCCACGGCTGTAGTCTGCTCCATCGTCTCGCTGACCTCTTGAATATGGCCCGATATCGCCGCGGCTTGCCGTGAAATATCCTCGACACCTTCTACCCCGCGAATCATATTATGCGTTTGGCGTTCACTGCCAGAAGCCACTTCCTGTATAGCCTGAGTTACATGCTCGATCGCTCGGGTCGTCTGGTCTGCGCTTGCCGACAGCTGGTTCGCCGATAAGCTGACCTGATTGGACGCTTGCTGCATCTCCGTCAGCATAACATTCCATTGATCGACCGCTTCCTGCAGCCGCTTGGCCACTATGCCGATCTCATCATTACGCTCGGCTCCGCTGACCCGCTCCGACAAATCGCCTCCGCTAATTTTCTGAATAGATGCACTTAAGCGTTGAAGCGGGCCTGTTATGCTTCGAATCAATAACGCAGACACCAACAAAGCAAACACAACAGACACTACAGCCACGATCCATTTCATGGACTCATCCAGCAGCAGCAGTAACACCACAGGAACGGCGGCAATCAATAGACTAGCCATAAATAATGAAAACGTTACGCGCCTTTTCATTCAATTCAGTTCCTTTCCTTCATAGATTTGAACCTAACTTTTGACCCTAACCTGTTTTGCTTGTATATGTAATATTTATATTGTTATATTCGACATAAATCGCATATTTTCCTTTTTCGACAACGACGCATAAAACCGCTCGGCCGATAAGCGAGCGGTTTGCATAATTTTAATAGTATGAGCACTATTCGTTTGTAGTCGGCTCCTTTAATCCGCCAAACGGTATCCGACCCCTCGGACAGTCGCGATATAAGTCGGATTCGCGGCCCTGTCGCCGAGCTTCTTGCGCAGGCTCTTGATGTGCACGTCCACTACGTTGCTCCCGCCCATAAAGGAGGTCTCCCATACGTCAGCAAGCAGCTCTTCCCGGGACAGGACGCTCCCTTCATGATCCAGCAATTTAATCAGCAGCTCGTATTCCGTCTTGGTCAGCTCGATAGCTATGCCGGACCGGTACACCTGCATCTTCTTGCGGTCGATCCAAAGATCTTTATAAGTTGACGTTCCCCCGGCTGGTAAAGCACCGGAAGCTGGACGATGATTGCTTGTGCGGATAATCCGCTGAACATGGTACAGTATCTCATGCGGCGAGGAAGGCCAGACGAGGAGCTCGAGGTGCATTAAGCTCGGGTCCATTTGCGATAGCATCGCCTCGTTCACCAGCAGCAGGGAAGGGACATCTTCGAGATCCTGCAGCATTCGCTTGGTAAGCATCGAAACCTCTTCACTGCCCCGATAAGCCGTCAAGTCAAAGATAACAAGATCGGCAGCCAGAGCATTGCGGAGGCCCTGCTCCAAATGATGAAATACAAGGACATCGAAGCAGCCTACCGACAGATCCCTTACAAGCTCATAAATTTCGCTGGGAAATGGGCTGACGAGGATGACGCGCTGCGTCACCGGACATGCTTGAGGATAATCATTACCGAACAGCTGCTCATTGTATCCAAGCCCTTGCTCTGGGCGCCTAAACGGAGTAACCGATCCGCTCTGTACTCTTTTCTTTACTTCTTCTGCCTGCATTCTGGGCACACCCCCCCAAATACAACATGGGCATGATGCACGTCATATCCGGTCTCCTTGGCTACATCAGCGCTCCAGTCCTCCGGAACCTTCGACATGACTTCATCCACTCTGCCGCACACCTCGCACAGAATATGCTGGTGATCATCCAGCTTGGCGTCATAACGGCTTGCGGCCTCGCCCAGCTTCAATTCACGGATCAGCTCTTTGTCGGTTAAGTATCTGAGCGAATTATATACCGTGCCGTATGCAAAATTATAACCCTGTTCGACAAGACGGTTCATTACTTCCGCCGCAGTCGGGTGGTCATTCGCATTGCGGACGACATCGTAAACTGCTTTGCGCTGCGTCGTTAAATTTAGTGATTTCATATATAGAATCATTCCTTATGATTTGTTTTTAGAATTAGTATAAGTCTTATTATACAATTCGTCAAGCTGGTCTGTCCCTGCTCCGGCTCACCCCCCGGAAAAATTCAATTTCTGCATGGGAACAGCCGGTCCATTCACATAATAAGACTATAATTCTGACCAAAAGGATGGATACCGATGTTCGTGAAAAAATATGCGATTACCATTTTGTTTACCTTGTTATGCGCTGCATTTAGCATGTGGGTTGATATCCGAACCGGCTTTCCATGGAACACCATTTTTATAAACACGAGCCATTCCTTCTTCACGGGTGCAGAAAAATGGGCTGCTAGTGCTATGCTCCTGCTTCTCGTTGTACCCGACATGTTCCGTGCTATGTATGCGAAAAAGAAAAATCCGGCCGGCAAGTCAACTTCCACCACCGCCAACCCCTCCGCCGCTTCCGGGGCCGCTTCGGGGAACTTCGTATCCGGCTCCGGAACCGCCTTCAGTTCCGGTATGGGCAGTCCCAGCGGCACTAGTGCCGGCTCCGCCCATTATCCCGTCCCCGGCTCCTGTCCCGAATCCCCCGCCGGTTCCGGTTCCGGCTCCGGGTCTTGAACGGAAAATAAACTTGCGAATTACAGCTGCAATCAGAAGGATTAACGGGAGCACAATGAAAAATACCGGATCGACCAGATACAGCATTTTTCCCCCTTTCGTTAAATGCTCGCTATATGAACGGGTTTCAAAAGCCGTCAGCGCCAAAATGATGAGAGTAAGCGGGTAAATTAATTTCTGGTACGGGATATTGAAAATATTCGATATCCCTATGACCGCTGCAAAGAAGTAAATGCAAATTTTGAAGTAGATGCCAATAATAAACGCCATAACGACAAAGATATCTGGCCGCTGAATGAAGTCGGAGATCGAAGCCTTCCCGACCATAATCAACATGGGAAAATAAGATCGCTCGGCAAGATCAGCCCCCAGCACGGCTACTGTCGTCGCCACGGCTAAACTAAGTATAAGGCCGGTAAATAAAAGGGCTAAATAACCGGCTTTAACCCCCTTTTTGGGATGATTCAGGAACGGCAGCAGCATGTTGAACGCAATGACCTCTGCAAATGGGAACTGATAATTTGTTCTGGACACCGCTCGGAGCAGCGACCCTATGCCGCCGCCCAGCACAGGCAACAGCCGATTAATATCGACAATGTGCGCGAAAGCAATGAGAAGCAGGTTCAGCGCACCGATCATCATCATGACTGTCAATAGGATCAGAGCCGTTCGGGCGAGCACCTCCAGCCCTTTATGTATCGTATAAGCAACAGTAATCATCATGAGCATATTAACAATAAAAACGGGAGTTTCCCGCAGCGTCGTGGCAATGACCAGCAACCCGCCGTCCATTAAATCCCTCGAAGCCTTATACAAGAAAAATACCATATAGCTGATTCCAGCCAAGGTTCCCAGGTATTTACCAAGCAGCAGTTTATCATATTCCGTAGGCAGCATATTGGGGAACCACAGGTACAGCATCGAATAGCCGGCATACAGCAAAATTCCGATGACCATCCCGAGCAGAACGGCCAGCCACTCGTCCTTGCCGGCTTCCATTCCCAAATTGACGACAAGTCCCGTACCCAGCTCAAACAAGACTATTAACGAAAATATTTGCAAAGGAGTGATTTTGATTTTCTCCACTTCGCTATGCCTCCCTAGCGTTGATGAAATTTATAGGAGCGGTCACGCAGCTGCGTATTGCGTATGACGGAATCCACATTATATTCAACTTTAATCTGCGGAAACAGATCTTCCCATTGACCCTCAATCTTTTTCCAAACCGCAGGACTTTGACGCTCGATAACTCCTCCAAAACCAAAAATATCGCTCTTTGCCAATTGTGCTTTTTGGACAACGGCCTGCAAGTCACGAACAATCTCCTCATTCGCTTTTGCTTCAATCATGTGGAGCACCTCAGGCTGTTTCAAATCAATGGGGGTGTTTACGTCCCTTACAGACAACTGCAATTTGACTCCGACCTGGATCACCGGGTGAAGCGGATCGTCCAGTTTGGCTTTCAAGTCGGTTTTGGAGCGAATGACGTCCATGCCCATGCTGCCTATTTCCTGATCGGGCTGCAGGACCAGCGAAGTTTTTTTCATTTTATTCTTCATCCAGACCATGCCGCGGCTTTCGTTCGGGGATAACCAATCCACCAGCTTATCGCCTTTGAAAATAGCAGGGGCGCCGATCACGATTAGCGAGCTTCTAACGCTTTCCAAATTGCTCTTCTTGCCCAGTCCACTTACGTCGCCAAACACCTCCAATCCATTGATGACAGGTCCCCCTCCAGGAATCAGCAAGTCACGCATGATATCATCTATTGCCATAGGGTAATTTTCCCCTAGCTGGCTCGACGCAAACTCAACTTTTTCCGAAAGAGAATAGGCCATAATTTTGCCAATGGGCGTAAGCGAAGCAGTCACTTCTTCGGCGGTGAGATTTTCTTTGGCAATAACGACATCAGAGGACAACCGAATATCGGAGTCCCTGTCCAGGAAGTCCATAATTTCCGCGATGCCTTTCCGGGCAATACTCTCAGAGATGACAATGAGCCTGGTATGCGCTGTGGAAGTCAAGCGCGGCACTTGGCGGGAAGCGTTGCGGATCGCTTCGCTAATCGTGTGCCCCTTGCCATAGTAAACAGAAGTCGGAGTAGCTCCTCTGCCGGTTTTACCCGAGATTTCGTCGGCGATGATCACCTGGAAGGTTACCATAAGCAGCCCCTCCTCTCCCGGCGCATGATCGATGCCGATGCCGGAAACGACCGCCCTCCGGTTCAACTCAATAGCGTCCCAACAGCCGCTCGTCAGCACAATACAGCAGAAAGCCAAAGCGACGGCTATAGTCCTCTTTATCATGGATCGCTCCTCCTGCCAGAAACAAATTAGTCTAATGAGCGGCCTGCAAGTTCAGTTCATCACATAGCCCGGCAACCCCTTATATCCCGTGATCCGAAGCCCCTTGTTGGTCCTGTTGGCCCTGTTGACCTTGATGGCCTTGCTGCCACTGCTGGCCTTGCTGCCACTGCTGGCCCTGCTGGCCCTGCTGGCCCTGTTGGCCCTGCTGGCCCTGCTGCCACTGCTGGCCTTGTTGGCCCTGTTGGCCCTGCTGCCACTGCTGGCCCTGTTGGCCCTGTTGACCTTGATGGCCTTGCTGCCACTGCTGGCCTTGCTGCCACTGCTGGCCTTGCTGCCACTGCTGGCCCTGCTGGCCCTGCTGGCCTTGCTGCCACTGCTGGCCCTGCTGGCCTTGCTGCCACTGCTGGCCCTGTTGGCCCTGCTGCCACTGCTGGCCCTGCTGGCCCTGTTGGCCCTGCTGGCCCTGCTGCCACTGCTGGCCTTGTTGGCCCTGTTGGTGGTTGAGTCCTATCGAGTTTTTATTCCGGCCCTCCCGAATGAGATGCTGCTCCCTGATCCTGTCTGGCGGAGTCCTTAAGATCCAAGCCGGCATACGGATGAACGTATCCTTCTGATCCTTCGGAACAAATGGTGTAATAGGAGCTAGATACGGAACTCCAAAAGATCGGAGACTGTTCATGTGGATGATCAGCATCACAATTCCCAGAGTAATGCCGTACAATCCGAACATGCCAGCCAAGACCATGAATACAAACCGGATCAGCCGTCCAGCAACAGCGATATTGTATGCAGTCGGCGCAAAACTGGAAATTCCCGTCAAGGCAACGACGATGACCATTCCCGGAGTAATCAGTCCCGCTTCAACCACGGCTGTTCCCAAAATAAGCGCACCCACAATCGATATCGTCTGCCCGACAGCTCTTGGCATGCGCAGCCCCGCTTCACGGAGCAGTTCAAAGGTAACCTCCATCAGCATCGCTTCGACAAATGCCGGGAAGGGTACTCCTTCCCGCTGGGCAAGCAGACTGACCAGCAGCAGTGAAGGAAGCATCTCATAATGAAATGTCGTCAGCGCGATGTATATAGCTGGTCCAAGAAGCAGTATGATGAAGCTGAGATAGCGAATCGAACGCATTATAATGCTGATATCGAAACGCTGGGAATAATCCTCCGGCGATTGAAAGAAATGGCCGAATACGGTTGGCAAAATTAAGACGAACGGGGTGCCATCAACAAGGATGATTACCCGGCCCTCCAATAAATGTCCAGCCGCGGTGTCAGGCCTCTCTGTGTTAAATATGGTAGGGAACGGAGTAAAAGTCTTATCCTGAATAAATTCTTCGATATAACCGGATTCCAGTACTCCGTTAAGCTGAACGTTCTCCAGACGCTGCCTGACTTCCTGAACAAGCTTCGGATCAGCCAGGCTCTGAATATACATCATAGCCACATTCGTATGAGAGACAGCGCCTATTTTCATGGTCTCCAGCCACAAATCCGCGTTTTTGATTCTGCGCCGAAGGAGGGAGATATTGGTTGCGATCGATTCAACAAAGCTGTCTTTCGGACCCCGGACGACTAGCTCCGTAGTAGATTCCGTAATGGATCTCCATTCTCCGCCACGGGTTCCGGCTATAATGGCTCTAGTGCTTCCCTCCAAAAATATAGCTGTATCCCCGGACAAAATATCAAACACCACATGGCTCCACTCAGAAACTATTTTTGATTCACCCAGGGACAGGAACTTGGTCTGCAATTGGTCCAGCATGGCTTCCGAATCCTTCGCTTCCAATTCCCCCAGACCGGATATGGTTTCCATAACAAAGGAATTGATAATCATTTGATCGCTTAATCCATTTAAGTAAATAACAGCGATAGAGGTCGGCTTTTCTCCCCCCAAACTCATTTTACGGACAACGATATCGGGGCTATCCCCGGTTTCTTTCTGGATGCGCTGTACGGTTTGCTGCAACTCCCCAGGAATTTCCCTATTATGGGTTCCGCCCTGTGGAATACTGCTCTGAAGAATAGGACTGCCTTGCGAATCAGCGCCTTCCTGGGAGCCGGTACTGCTCTGGGAGCCAGAAGTTCCTTGCGAGCCTGCACCTCCCTGTGCGGAATCTACCCGAGAGGTAGTTCCATTCGATGAACCGTAATCCCCCTGTGAATTTGCACCGGTCTGTGAGCTATTGCCATTTTGCAAGTTATCGCTGCTCTGTAACTCGGCTTGATTCTGCTTCCTACTGCCATTGCTCCGAGATTCAGCATCACCATGCCGCACACTGCCGCTGCTTTCAGACCCAGCATCATTATGCGTGCTGCCGCTGCTTTGGATACCTGCATCATCCTGGTGTGTTCTATCGCGGCTTTGAGGCTCCGCTTGATGCTGCTGAGAATTAGCATCCTTTCGGGAATCGGTCTCGTTTTTGTCTTGGCTTGTATCCCCGTCCGGTCTGCGATGATGGTTGCCGTTCTTCCTCTGCTCTTGATTTCCTTGAATTTGGCGTCTGCTTCTACCGATAAATTGATTGCGTTTCATGATGGCAGCTCCTGTCGCTTAACTTATCCCCATTATTTGCTAACAAACCCATTTTCATGCGGATTCATTACAAGTATCGCAGATGCAATCGGCAAAAGAACGAGACTAGCTATGCTTTAATTTGCCAACAACGTGGTAATAATGAAAAACGACTGCGATTATAAGGAGGTTGCCGATGAATAACCAAACTTACGGTTCTGGAGAGCTCCCCCGATACCCCCAATCCATGTGGCGGGATACGACCAACCTGCCCTCTTTTCCCCGGCTCCAAGAGGATATCGAGACCGACGTCGCCATTATCGGCGCTGGCATTACGGGCATTACCACCGCCTATCTGCTATGTAAGGCAGGCTTTAAGGTAGCCGTTGTGGATGCGGCCGAAATTCTTGACGGAACGACCGGGTTCACAACGGCCAAAATCACGGCCCAGCACGGACTGATTTACGACAAGCTGCGGAAGCATTTTGGAGATAAAGAGGCCAGACTCTACTATGAAGCAAATGAGGAAGCCCTCTCTTTCATTCGATCCACAGTGGAGGAGCATCAAATCGACTGCCAATTGCAGCAGCAGGATGCCTATTTATACGCCGACTCCGAGGAGCAGGCAGAGCAGCTTCGCAAAGAATGGGAGGCTTATGAGCAGCTAGGGCTGCCGGGCGAATGGTGCGACACCTTGCCGATCCCCATCCAAGTCTATGGAGCCATACGGATGAAGAACCAGGCCCAATTCCACCCGCTGCATTACCTGCGTAACCTCGTTGAATACGTAGTTTCACATGGCGGAACCCTCTACGAAAATACGACCTTGGAGGATGCGGCTGACCATACCCGGGACGGGCGGCGGCAGCTCACTACCGAGGGAGGTCATAAAATCACTTGCCAATATGCGATCTCTGCCTCGCACTTCCCGTTCTATGACGGAGGCGGGTTCTACTTCACTAGACTACATGCGGAACGTTCTTATGTAGTTGCTATAGAGCCGGAAATTCCGCTGGAACAGGGCATGTACATTAATTGCGGCGACCCTAAGCGTTCCCTGAGATCAGCCCTGCTGAACGATGAGCAGGTTATTCTGGTCGGCGGAGAATCACACAAAACGGGTAAGGGCGAGTGCACTTTCAAGCACTATGAAGAACTGGAGAAATTCGGCGGCAAGCTGTTCGGAGCCAAACGCATCCCTTACCGATGGTCGACTCAAGATCTCGTCACAATAGACGAAATCCCTTACATCGGGGCTATTACTGCAAACGAGGACAAAGTTCTGGTAGCCACCGGATTTGCCAAATGGGGAATGACGAACGGAACCGCAGCCGCTCTGATGTTCCGCGATCTCATTATGGGCCACGGCAACAAGTATACGGATCTGTATACGCCTTCCCGCTTTAAGGTAAATCCGGGCATGAAGAACTTTACGGTACAGAACGCTGATGTCGCCAAGGAATGGGTATCTGGCAAGGTAGAATTGATCCGCCGTAAAGCGGAAGATTTGAAAAATGACGAAGGCGGGGTTGTGCGGCATCTCGGCAAGCGGGCCGGCGGCTATAAGGACAAGGAAGGCCGACTTTACATCGTTGATACGACATGCACACATCTCGGCTGCGAGGTGGAATGGAACGAGGCCGAGCGCTCCTGGGACTGCCCATGCCACGGATCAAGGTTCAACTACGAAGGAAAAGTACTGGAAGGGCCGGCCACGGAAAGCTTGCCGCTGCTCAGTCAGGAGCCTTGACGGCGGTGATGGCATACCGAAGAATAAAACCTGGATTGCACGAAGGCACCGGCTGGTGCCTTTCTTGCATTTACTATATTGCATTATTCAGTACTGGATGATATCATGTAGAAAACTGCTGATAAATACTGCTAAATATATGAAAAAAGAGGCGATGCCACTTGGATATCAGTATCCAATTCAAAAAAGGCGCCTTGGAAATTTGCGTCCTCGTACTCATCCACGAAAAGGATCGCTATGGATATGAGCTGGCCCAATCTGTCTCGGAGCACATCGAAGTGGCGGAAGGCGCCCTATATCCTCTGCTGCGCAGGCTCGTGAACGAAGGCCATTGCACGACGTATTTACAGGAATCGAGCGAAGGGCCTCCCCGTAAATATTACAAACTGACCCCTCAAGGGGAAATACACATGAAGAAGCTGGTGATTGAATGGAAACGATTCGTCAGCAACGTATCCAATTTAATCGAGAGAGGGAACGATTTATGACAAAGAGCGAATTCATCTCGCTGCTCAGTACTCATTTATCGGCGCTCCCGCCGGAGGAGCGCCATGAATTAATGGAGGACTATGAAGCTCATTTTGCTTTCGGCCTTCAGAATGGAAAGACCGAGGAAGAAATCGTCCGCGAACTGGGCGATCCGGTTGAACTGGCCCAGGAAGCCCTGGGCAACCGTTCGGCTCCACAGCACCCCTTATACTGGTTTGGAGAACCGCCACAGGGACAGACCGACGCAATTCCTACCGGAGATCGCGGCACCCGCTACCGGAAAGCTGCTCCAGCAGTTTATGCCGGGTTGTTCTTTCTTAACCTGGTCATGATGCCTTTGCTGGCATCTCTATGGGCAGCAGCCCTAGCCCTTGCACTGGGGGCCGTTGGCGGTATTGTGAGCCCTGCTGCCCTGCTGCTCGAATATGCATTTAACGGGGCTCTCTTGCCGGCAAAGGCTTTTGCCGCCCTAACCTTAGTCGGAATTGGTATCTTTCTCGCCATCAGTACGCGGCATGCCTATTCCGGCATCCTAAAACTAAGCGCGTCTTATTGGGCATGGAACGTCCGAGTCGCCAAAGGAGTTAAGATTAATGAATAAAAAAGGATGGAGCTTAATTGCGACCCTTTGCATCATCCTGGGCATCGGCGGGATGATCTATCAGGGCTTCGACTTCGAGAAAGAACAGCCTGCCTATACGCAGAAATGGACGTTTGGGGATGACGAACTGCAGTCGCTGTCCATCGACAGCGACTATAATGTCAATTTCGAATTTATCCACAGCCCAGATGGCACGAATTACGTGGAAGCTAGCGGGAATTTGCCCCAGAAATCAATTGATAAGCTGACAGGGACGAAAATCGCCGCTCAGTCCCTCGCCCTTCATTTTCAAGAGGAGTATGTCATTCGTTTCCTCAGCTTCAACTTTCGATCCTCCACCCAGCATGTGACGGTGGCCTTGGCCGATCCGGAGCGGTCGTTAAATCAAATCTCTGTCGATCTGCTGGCCAACAACGGCAATTTCAAGGCTTTACGCGCCAAAGAAATATCATTGGAGACGAAATCAGGCAACCTGACGGCCCAGAATTTAACCGCCGACCGCTTGAAGATCCAGAACTTCTCCGGCATAATCTCGCTGGATGAGATTGCGGCTGATACCGATATTAAGCTAACCTCTGGCAATGTGAGACTCAACAATATAAGAGGATCTTTAACTTCCGAAATGACCTCTGGGGATTTCTCAGCCCAAGATATGAAAGGCGATATTCAGGTTACAGCCACCTCGGGCAATATTAAAATCAGTGAATGGACGGGGAACGGAACCATTAAATCCACCTCCGGCAACATCACGATCAAGGAGCAGCGCTCAGACTCACTGGATATATCCATCCATTCTGGAAACGTAGCCCTTTCCGCTGACCCTGAGTTTCAAGGCATTTACGACCTTAGGGCCACTTCGGGCCGAATCGAAGCGCCCGATTCACCTAGCGTAACCGAAGACCTCATTAAGGTGCGCTCCACCTCAGGAAATATTACGATCAAATAACTGTTCTAATCTATCCTATTCAAAAAATAGCCCCCGGCTCTAAAAGCCAGGGGCTATTATGACATATGACATACTGAAATGCGATTCGCTAGGCGATTTCGCCCGCGATGGCATCGCGGTATGACTTCAGCGAGTAATAAATGACCGTCTGCATAATGCTCTTATCTTCCTCCGGAATCAGCGTCTTGGCATAGTCCCAGGCGTTCTCTTCGATACGAAGAGCAATTCTCCTGCGCTCCAGCTCGTTGTCGGTCGCATCCAGAAGATCCGACAGCTCCTTCAGACTGGCATCCTCCGCATGCCCGAGTTCATGGGCGAACACGATACTCAGCACCTGCGGGAAAACATCCAGCGAACCAAAGAGACTTAGGCATTGCTTCTTGATTTCCTCCAAATACATCGTGACGTTATGGTTGGCGATACTGTATTTGCCGCCAACGTTCCGACCACCGGGGAAGCGCGAACGAACGTCGAGGGTAACCGTGCTGCCGGACTGCTTCAGCAGCTGATCCATAATAAGTTGTGCTGTTCTTTTCAAGTAGACTCCCCTTATTTCATGTAAGATTGACACCTCGTAATCTGATTTTCCTCAACCAGCACGTTTTTGCCTTCCTCATTATAATGCAACGGATTTCAGAAATAAATAACAGAGCAACCACATTTTTTACATGGCTTATTTGACGGCAAAACGATCGAGCCGTTTCTCCATATGCGACTGCAATGCCGAAAGAACCGTGCTGAACAGCAAATAGATCAAAGCGACCTCGCTATACACGAGGAGCGGCTCATAGGTCACAGATGTGATTTCCTGCGCCTTGCGGAACATTTCCGCATAGGTGACCGTAAAGGCCAGCGAGGTATCCTTCACTAGACTGATGAAGGAGTTGCCCAGCGGCGGAACCGATACGCGGGCCGCCTGAGGCAGTATCACGTAATATAGCGCCTGGATCCGGCTCATCCCCAGTGAATAGGCGGCCTCCCATTGCCCCTTCTCTATCGACAATATCGCTGCGCGGACGATTTCCGATCCGTAGGCTCCGACGCTTAACGTGAAACCGATGACCGCCGCGGAAAAAGGCTTCAACGTAATGCCGACACTAGGCAAGCCGTAGAAAATAATAAACAGCTGCACGAGGAGCGGAGTTCCCCGTATAACCCATACGTAGAACTTCGCGGCTTGACGAATCAGCGTCCACTTGGACAGCCTCGCCAGGGCGGTCAATATGGCCACTAGCATGCCAAGGCCAAAGGTAATCAACGTAAGGGGAATAGTAAAAGCAACCCCCGCTTTAAGCAGGGGCAGCAGCGAATCGATAAATATTTGTACAAGCCTATCGTTCATATCAAGACATCCTTTGCGGGCAGACCGGCGGAATCACCCTGTTCCGGATTCAGTTTATTTAGATACGTCTGCGCCAAAATATTTGTTGGAAATCTCCAGGTACGTGCCATCTTCCTTTATCGCTGCCAGCGCTTCATTGACGGCGGCTACAAGCTCGTCATTTCCTTTGTTGAACAGCGCTGCGCTTTCTGCAGCCTCCGGCAGCTCATCAACGACTTTTAGCGGCACGTCCGGCTTTTGATTTTTCAAATCCAAGAAGGACAACCCGTCGTTCACCGTTGCATCGATCCGCTTCGAAAGCAGCAGGTCGATCGCCTGGTTAAAGCCTTCGGTTCCGACGATTTCCGCCCCGTTCTCCCTGGCGATATCCGTTAAATTGCTCGTCAGCGACTGCCCGGCTTTTTTCCCGTTAAGATCAGCAAATTTCGCAATGTCGTTATTATCCTCGCGGACGATCAAAGCGGCACGGGATACGATGTAGGCATCCGAGAAGTCGTATTTCTCCTTGCGATCCTCGCGAATGGTGACCTGATTGAACACGGTATCGAACCGCTTCGCATCCAGTCCGGCGAAAATGCCGTCCCACGGCGTCTCGATGAACTCGGCCTCTACGCCAAGACGCTTGGCAACCTCCTGAGCCAGCTCTACGTCAAAACCTGTCAGCTTGCCGTCTTTATCATGGAACGTGAACGGCGCGTACGTTCCCTCCGTTCCGATCCGGATTTTGCCGTTTGCCTTGATCGTTTCAAGCAGGTTCTTCTCCCCAGAGGCTGTCTCCGTCTGCGCTCCTGCGCCAACATTGCCTTTACCCGCAGAGTCATTTGCCGTATTGCCAGAGCCGTTATTCGTTCCACCGCCGCAAGCGGCTGCAAGCAGGACCGTCAATACTAGGGTTAGAACTGTTAAGCTGAGTTTCTTCATATCTACCAGACCCCTATCTATAATTTAAATTTAATTCATATAATTCAACTCGGATTAATTGAATATATTACGCTTCAACCCCGATTTCGTCAATCCCTTTTTTTATATCAGCAAAAGGGCTGTTGAAAATAAATGCCAAAACGGATACAATTTAAATAATTATATTTAGAAGGAGGTGGGTAGAGTGGATCGCAAGCTCGTATGGAATCGAATTAGCCAATTGCCTATGGCGTTATTTGGCATTTTTTATGGTGTGGCTGTCAACGGGATTAGTCTGTCCATTTTTAGCTATTCGATATCCAAATTACACTTGCGAAATGCCGCTCCTACCTTAACCTAACGGAACGTTACGTGAAGAAGGCTGCAGAATTTCTGCAGCCTTTTTTCGTCTCCAAGGTAGCTTTGCTTCGCTGGAAGCGGCATGAGCCAAAGGAGATTATAAAGAATGATTATCCAATGTATAAATGTCCAAAAATATTACGGTGCCGAGCTGGTGCTCAGCGATGTTACCTTTGAAATCAAATCCGGCGAGAAGGTAGGCTTGATCGGCCGCAACGGAAGCGGCAAGACGACGCTGATGCGTCTTTTATCCGGCAGTGAAACGCCCGATCATGGCTCTATCGCCATCCGCAAGGACACTACGTTGGGCGTTCTCGCCCAGATTCCTGACTATGCCAGCCATATGACGGTATACGATGTGCTGCAATCCGCCTTTGAGCCTTTGCTCGTGATCCATGCGCAAATGAGGCAGCTGGAAGCAGAAATGTCCGCGTTATCCTCGTCAGGCATGAACACCTCTAACATGGACCGCCTGCTCCAGCAGTATGGAACCTTGCAGGAAGCCTTTGAGCGTAACGGCGGCTTTGAAATGGAGGCGTCCATCGAGCGGGTGACTCATGGGCTCGGTATCTCTGCCAGTTCCTACAAGCAGGCCTTCAGCTCCTTATCCGGCGGAGAGAAGACGAAGATCGGTCTAGCCGTCATTTTGCTGCAGCAGCCGGATGTTCTTCTGCTTGACGAGCCGACCAATCATTTGGACCTGGCTGCCGTCCATTGGCTAGAGGAATTTCTGCATGCTTTTAAAGGTACCGTTACCGTGATCTCCCATGACCGCTACTTTCTGGACAGGGTAGCCGATAAAATCATCGAAATCGAGGACGGTGAAGCATTTACCTACCCCTGCAGCTATAGCGAATACAAAAATGAGAAAGAACGCAGGCTGCTCCAGCAATTTGCCAACTATCAAGAACAGCAGAAGAAAATTAAGAAAATGCAGGAGGCCATCAAGCAACTGATTGAGTGGGGAAACCGTTCCAACCCGCCGAACGCGGGATTCCACCGCAGAGCAGCCTCCATGCAAAAGGCGCTGGACCGCATGGTCAAGCTGAAAAGGCCCGTGCTCGAACGAAAGCGCATCGACCTGCAGCTGTCGCAGTCTGACCGTTCCGGCAAAGATGTCATCGTCCTGCGGGAAGCAGGTAAAAGCCTCGGGGAACGCACGCTGTACCGCGGTATAAATCATACGCTTCGCTACGGAGAGAACGCTGCCTTAATCGGCGGCAACGGTGCTGGAAAAACGACGCTCATGAAGTGCATTCTAGGCATGGAACCCGTTCAGGAGGGGGAGATTCGGCTCGGCTCGCGGGTGGAAACCGGCTATCTTGCACAAGAATCGGCACCCAAGGACGACCCCTGCACGGTACTGGAGTATTTTCGGAATGGACTCGGCATGGAAGCCGGGGAAGCCCGTAATCAGCTTGCGCGCTTCCTTTTTTACGGAAGTGACGTTTTCAAGAAGGTTCATAGTCTGTCAGGCGGTGAATGGACGAGGCTGAGATTGGCTATGCTGATGTACCGCAAACCGAATTTGCTGCTCCTGGATGAACCGACCAACCATCTGGACATCGACTCCCGGGAAGCCCTGGAGGACGCGCTCGAGGAATATCCCGGCTCTGTGCTCGTCATCTCCCATGACCGATATTTTATCAACAAAATCGCAGACCAGATTTGGGAGCTTGCTGGAGGCAAAATGTTCATTACCGAAGGCGGCTATGCCGACTATCAGGCTGAGCTGAATAAGCGGAAGCCTGCGGCAAACGGACAGTCCGCGCAGGCATACGAATTCAGCGCGGCGAGAGATTCCGCTCTCCCCAAATTGCCCGCTTCGGAAGCTTCCCCTAACGGAAAAATGCGAAACAAAGCAGAGCAGATCTCGGGGCAAGAGCACGATCCTTCTGCCTCTTCCGCCGCTAACCCTGCCACGCTCCGCAAAATGGAACAGGAGATATCCTCCATGGAGCAGAGGATTGCACAGATCGATGAGGCTATGCTTGATCCGGGCATCGGGAGCGACGCAGATAAGCTGAACGTTCTGCTGGAGGAGCGTGTTGAAATTCAGCGGACTCTCGATCCGCTCATTGATAAATATATTTCCCTTTTAGAAAAGTGATGGGGCTGTTATTTCAGCAAAATAAGGAGTGAATGTCCGATGAACCCGATATCCTTCCATCTTCAAATGGATGACCCTCGCCTGGCCGCCTTGTCTGAGGCCGATGACCGCATGGGGGCCTTGATCTCGTTGATCGGCGAGATCAAGACGGCGACGCAAGGCCCGCATTTCGCTGCCCTTGCCCGCTCGATCATCAGCCAGCAAATTTCCGTCAAGGCTGCGGCAACGATCCGGGGCAGGGTGCTGGAATTGGCTGGCGATCTCTCCCCGGACGCCTTATCGGCGGTAAATGACGAAGCCTTGCGGGGCGCGGGACTGTCCGCTTCCAAGGTGGCATATCTTCGCGACCTGTCCGGCAAAGTGCAATCGGGCGAAATCATACTGGAGCGCCTGCACGAAAAGAGCGACGATGCGGTCATTCAGGCGCTAACTTCAATTAAAGGCATCGGCAGATGGACGGCCGAGATGTTCCTGATCTTCGGGCTCGGCCGCGAGAATGTTGTATCTGTGGGGGATGCCGGGCTTCAGCGCGCCGCCAAATGGCTCTATGACCTGGAAGAGCGGGTGGACCGCAAGTATCTGCAGCAGGTCATGGATCTATGGAGCCCTTACGGTTCCATCGCCTCCCTTTATTTATGGGAAGCAATCAATATCGGACATGTAGACTCCGGCCAAACACTCAGCGAGCTTCTCTACAAATAAAATTGAATATTACACTCTGGAACGTTTTATAATTGTGGGATATTTTCCCATAATATATGATATATGAACATGGCCTATTTAAAACGCCGCAACTTGTTTATATATATATTTGAATATTTTCTAGAGTGGAGTTGAAGCTTTTGTTCGGAATTGGAGGGGTGAGCCGCGGGGCCAAGCTGTATTTAGCCGGTTTAATGGCCTTCGTTGGTATTGTTTCCTGTGTCGTTGTTTTGGCCTATAATGATTACTTTTTTCTTGGCGATCCGCTTAAGCCTAACAATGATGACGTCAAATATATTCAGACTTCCCGCCTTCTGCTGAATGAAGGCGTGCTTGCCTATAATACCGGAGACAAGCCGACGGCCTTCATCATGCCTGGCCTTCCGCTTATTCTGGCGGGATTCATGGCCCTGTTCGGTCAAGAGGAAGGCGGAGTCATCGCTTACCGGCTATATCAATGCATCCTGCAAGTGCTGTCGATCTATCTGATCTTCTGGCTGGGCAAGCGCATTTTTAACACGCGGACGGCTCTCGTTGCCTGTACGATCAGCGCGCTTTATTTGCCGGATTATTTCTCTTCTGGCGTCATTCTATCGGAAACGACCTTTAGAACGATCCTCCTGCTTCTGCTATGCGTGACCATCATCGCCCTGGAAAAAAATACGGCGCGTTATTATATCCTGATAGGAGCATTGACCGCTGCAGCGGCTTATTTCAAGCCCCATGCCTCCCTCTACCCTGCTGTATTTCTCGTTCTCTGGTGGAGGCACCGGCTCCCATGGCGTTCCATGCTGAAGTATGCCCTGCTCATGAGCGGGGTTTATATCCTTCTGCTCTCTCCCTGGTGGATCCGGAACTGGCTGACGTTCCATGAGTTTATCCTGTTCACGAATTCCGGGGGAAGCCCCTTCCTGCTTGGAACCCGAATCCATGGGCAGCTGCCGCCGGCAGGCTTCTTCGAGGCCTATCCGCAATACGACCCGGACACCTTGTTTCAGGGCGCTGACCGCATGGCGATTCAAAAGGGAATCCATATTATCAAATACGGCTTCCAGCATGAACCCTTGAAATATCTCTACTGGTTTACGGCGGGCCGATGGGTTGAGCTGTATTTTCATCCTTTCTACTCCCGCCCGATCTGGCCCGTAACAAGACCGGTGATGAATGTCATTCAAATCATCCTGATGATCATCAATATGCTCGGCATTTGCTGGGCTCTGCTTAAGCATCGCTGGGACAAGCTTCTCCCGCTCATTTTGGCACTTGGTTATTTCACCGTTATTTATATCCCCTTCGTTGCTTTTAACCGGTATGGCTATCCGAACATGATTCTGTTAATACTATTCGGGTCATATTTCGTAGAACAGCTTCTCGGGTACTTCAGCAAGCTTTATGACAATGGCTTAAGAAGGAGGACGGTGACCCCATGAAAACTCTCATTATCATCCCGGCATATAATGAGGAAGGCAGCATTGCCTCCGTAATCGCGGATATCCGCAGACATGTGCCGGAAACAGATATTGTCGTCATCAACGACGGTTCTACCGACCGGACGGAAGAGATCGCCAAGGCCAGCGGCGCCAGCGTCTTGACGATGCCTTACAATGTCGGAATTGGCGGCGGCATGCAGACCGGTTATATATATGCAAAAATGCAAGGATATGATGTGGCCGTGCAAATGGATGCCGACGGCCAGCATCCGGCGAAGGAGCTGCCTAAATTGATCGAACAGGCGTCCAGATACGATCTCGTGATCGGCTCCAGGTACGTGAAATCCACGTCATACCGCTCGCCGCATATGCGCCGCCTCGGCATGATCTTTTTCTCCCAGCTGGTCTCGCTCCTTACGAGACAGCGGTTCACGGATACGACCAGCGGTTTCCGGGCAGCCGGACGCAAAGTCATCAATTTGTATGCCAGCTATTATCCGATCGATTACCCTGAGGTGGAATCCCTCGTCTACCTTAAGCGCCATGGCTGCAAAATAACGGAGGTATCCACGGAAATGCAGCGGAGACAGGCAGGGCGATCCTCGATCACGCCCGCAAAGTCCGTCTACTATATGGTTAAAGTAACTCTCTCTGTCATTATGAGCGCAATGCGATATAATAGAACGGCGGTGATCAAATAGATGTTTATCAACATTCTATCAGTGTCGGTCGCGATTGCTTTTCTCGTCATCGTATTGGAACTCGTGCGAAGACAGAGGCTGAAAGAGCAGTATTCCCTGCTATGGATATTATTCAGCATCGTACTGCTCATCGTTTCATTGAACGTATCCTTGATGGAATGGATCGCGGACCAGCTTGGCGTAAAATACGCTCCGGCCGTCCTTTTCCTGTTCGGCCTGCTGTTCTGCTTTTCGCTCATACTTCATCTTACGATCGTCATTACCAAGCTGACGAGCCAGGTACTCCGCCTGAGTCAGGAATTGGCGATCTTAAAGGCTCGGGAGGCGCTTTATGGAAAAAACAATTAGTTATGTAATGCTCTTCGGCAACATTCTGCTGCTGGTCACGGGGCAGGTTCTCTTTAAGATCGGGCTGACGCGGTCAGGAGGACTCGTATGGAACAAGCTGCTTCTGTCCCCGATGATTCTCGGCGGCGTTGCACTTTATGGGCTGGCCACGATTCTGTGGTTTGCCGTCCTCACCCGCTTGCCGCTAAGTGTAGCCTATCCGATGCAAGCCTTCGCCTACGTTCTCGCAATTATACCTGCTTACTACCTGTTTGGCGAATCCATCTCGGCTGCTAAGCTGGCCGGCGTTGCCGTCATTCTGTTCGGCGTATACCTGCTGGCGAAATAACCGCATATCTGCAAACAAAAAAGACGCCCTTTGGCGTCTTTTTGAATAGATCAGTTTGAATGTGATCGACAGCAGCTTTCCTTAGTGGGAGAACGCTTTGGCATACGTTATATCATACCTCGGACAGAGCCTGTATCTTCCTGCGGACTTCGGCAATTGCCCGCATCAATTCCTCCCGTTCTCCGGGAGATTCCGGCTCCTCACGCGCCATCAGAACAGCCAGCTCCAGCCCCAGGCGCTCCCGTTCGTTGTCAGCCACTTGCCCGGCGGAATCCCGCCGGTTCACCCGATCCTTGGATTCATATTCCTCCACCGTACCCGGGAACCACTCCGGCTCCTTCCTCCCGTCCAGCAGCAGCAGCCGATTGCAGACCTTGCGGGCCAAATATCTGTCGTGTGTTACGATCATAAGCGCCCCTGGATATGAGCATAACGCTTCCTCAACAACTTCCCGTGTCTCGATGTCCAGATAATTGGTCGGCTCATCGAGGATGAGCAGATTGGACTGGCCGAAAAACAACCTCAGAAACGCTACCCGGCATTTCTCGCCCATGCTCAAATCGCCGATTTTCTTATACACCTCATCCCTGGAAAATAAAAAACAGCCCAGAATCGTCCTTGCATGCGATTCGGTCATATCCGGCAGCACCAGCAGGCTGTCCAGAATACTCATGCCCTCTTCCAGGTTATGCAGCTCCTGGGCAAAATAACCGATCTGAGCCTGCGGATGCAGGGCAACCGCGCCTGAAAACGGGGCAAGCTGACCCGTTACCAGCTTGAGCAGCGTAGACTTGCCCGTTCCGTTAGGCCCCAATACGCCGACCCGGTCCCCCCGTTCCACTTGAAGATTGAAGTGGCGGAACAGCAGATCCTGGCCGTAGCCGAAGCTAACATCGTTCATGCGCAGCAAGGTCGACGCCGCAAACGCTCCGTCCTGCAGGTTCATTCGAAGCTTTTTTGCCTCGCGGGGCTTCTCCACCCGATCCCGCTCCAGTCGCTCCAGCTCCTTCTGTTTCGCATGATAACGCGAAATATTCTTCTTCGCCTTCGCCTTGTAGAAGCTCGCCGTGATCGCCACATCCAAATTATCCGCGCGGGCAGCCCGGTGGGCCTGATGGAACCATTCCTGGTAGCGCCGGATGGATTGCTCCAGAGCCTGCTTCGCCTGCTCCTGCTTTTTGTACGTCGTCATTTGGGTGCGCCACTCGACCTCCTTCTGCTGCCGGTAATCGCTGTAGCCGCCTGCATAACACCGGCATCCATTGGCCTGCAGCTCCAGAATGGACGTAGCCGTCCGGTCCATGAATGTCCGGTCATGCGACACGTACAGGATCGTTCCTTCATAGGTGCGAACCCACTCTTCCAGGTCGTTCAGGGACTGGGTATCGAGATGGTTCGTCGGCTCATCCAGCAGGACGAACTTCGGCTCGCGAACCATCAGGGCAGCGAGCTGCGCTCTCGTCTTCTGCCCGCCGCTCAGCCGGTCAAACGGCAAATTCCACAGCTCCGGCGGCAGGTTCATTTGCCCCAGGCGCTTCTCTGCTTTGACCTCCCAATCATAGCCGCCAAGCTGCATATACCGCTCATAAATCAAACCGTATCGCTCCACGCTTGCCTCCGAGGCTTGACCGGATCCCATTTCGCTCTGCAATTGCTCCAGTTCTTTTTTCAGCTCATAGATTTCTCCGGATCGGGACTGCACGTATTCCAGCAGCGTTAATGGCGAATCGAGGTCGACCTGCTGCTCCATCCAGCCCCATTCTTCGAGCGGCAGCACCCTGTGGACACGCCCCTCCTCGAAGCTGATCTTACCCAGCAGGCCCTGCAGCAAAGTTGTCTTCCCGGAGCCGTTTCGGCCGAATAGCGCCACCCGCTCTCCGCTGCCTACTTCAAACGAGAGGTCTGTAAACAATGCCTCTCCATTCCATTCCTTCCTTAAACCCTTAACTGTTAAAACCATCGTCATTTCACATCATCCCCCGTTTCGCGAATATAGAACGCAAATAACCGTGGCCAGCGGCACACGGTCAGATACACATACAGCGAAATAGGGGTACAACCATAAGGAGAAACAGACTCAGACGCCAAAATAAGCGCTGGTTCAGCTATCCTTATGATCGTAGCAGTCTTTTTGAGTACAAAAAAAGAAGACCCTAAGTCGACACACGTATCCCTGACCGGCTCCCGATGTCACGAGAGCGCCGCTTGCCTGCTGACAAGTTGTCTTGTGGGAACGTGTTCTTACTCCATCGTCTAAGGGTCCTCCTGAATAGTTAAAATAATGGGTTGCTTCTTACTCTTTTATTATTACCATGAATTCCAATCGAGAGCAAGCCGCCTTTCCGGATTACCGGAATAAACGAATTTAGCGGGTTTACCCGACTTCGAGATCAAAGCCGCCTTTGGAGAATTGGCTGTTGTACAGATCGGCGTAGAATCCGCCTTGTGCCAGCAGTTCTTCATGGGTGCCCTGCTCGATGACCGAACCATGATTCATGACCAGAATCAAATCCGCATCCTTGATCGTCGACAAGCGGTGCGCAATGACAAAGCTCGTGCGCCCCTTCATCAGTTCATTCATCGCCTTCTGGATATAAATTTCCGTCCGCGTATCCACGCTGCTCGTCGCTTCATCCAGGATAAGAATCGCCGGATCGGCAAGAACAGCCCGCGCTATGGTCAGAAGCTGCTTCTGGCCTTGTGAGATATTGGAGGCTTCTTCGTTCAGAATCGTATCATACCCGTCCGGCAGCGTGCGGATGAAATGATCGGCATGCGCCGTCATCGCGGCCTGGATGATCTCCTCCTCCGTCGCTCCTTCACGCCCGTAGGCGATATTGTCGCGAATTGTGCCGTTGAACAGCCAGGTATCCTGAAGCACCATGCCGAATAGACTGCGCAGGTTCCCCCGGCTCATTTCCGTAATATCGACCCCGTCGATCGTAATCGAGCCGCCGTTCAATTCATAGAAACGCATCAGCAGATTGATTAGGGTCGTCTTCCCGGCCCCCGTAGGGCCCACGATGGCGATCGTCTGACCTTTCGAGGCATGTATATTCATATCTTCGATCAGTATCGCTTGATCCTGGTAGCCAAACCGAACATGATTGAAGGAAACCTCTCCTTGCGGCTCTTCAATTTTAACGGGGTGAGCCGGATCTGGAATTTCCTCGGCTTCGTCCAGCACCTCGAATACACGTTCCGAGGAAGCCACAGTGGATTGAATGATATTGGCAATGTTAGCCGTTTGCGAGATCGGCTGGGACAGCTGTCTCGTATACTGAATGAACGCCTGAATGTCGCCGATCTTAATTTTTCCCTTCAGGACAAGAATGCCGCCTACCACGGCAACCAGCACGTAACCGATATTGCCAATGAAGCTCATGATCGGCATGATCACGCCAGAAATGAATTGCGCCTTCCAGCCCGCGTCATACAGGCGCTCGTTGATCTCATCGAATTGCTGCAGCGATTTTTGCTCGCGGCCGAACACTTTGACCACCTTGTGGCCAGTGTACATTTCCTCCACATGACCGTTCAGCATGCCAAGCTCCTTCTGCTGGCGGACAAACTGGCGCTGGGAACGCTTGGCGATCGAGGTGATCGCCACGATGCTCAGCGGGATCGTCAATACCGCGATCAACGTCATTAACGGACTGATCGAGAGCATCATCACGATAACCCCGATGATGGTCAGAACCGATGAAATCAGCTGGGTCATGCTCTGCTGCAGGGTGGAGCTGATATTGTCCATATCGTTCGTCACCCGGCTGAGAATTTCCCCATGCGTTCTGGCGTCATAATATTTGAGCGGCAGACGCGACAGCTTGTCGTTCACTTGCTTCCGCAAATTGTAGACCGTCTTCTGCGAGACATCCGCCATTAAATACTGCTGGAAGTAGCTGAATAGAGCACTCAATAAGTACAGTCCAAGCAAAGTAAGAATAATTCTTCCGATGGCATCGAAGTCGATAGCCGCCCCCGGAATCCCATTCATTTTCCCCATGATTCCTTCGAATAGTATAGTCGTCGCATCCCCCATAACCCTCGGGCTAAGAATGGCGAATACCGTACTAAGGACAGCCATGAGGACCACGGAACCAATCTGCAGCCGGAACGGACGCATATAAGTTATAAGGCGTCTGAGCGTGCCTTTGAAATCCTTTGCCTTTTCGGCCGGCACTCCCATTCCGGGCGGGCCGCCATGCCCCCGGCCTCCGCCGAAGCCGCCTGGTCTTTTTGCGCTTTGTTTTTGGCTCTGGCTCATGCGATCTCCTCCTCTGACAGCTGGGACAAGACGATTTCCCGGTACACCTCGCAGGTGTCCATCAATTCCTGATGCTTGCCGATCCCCGCGATTCGGCTCTCGTCCATCACGATGATCTGATCGGCATCCAGGACGGTACTTACCCGCTGAGCGACGATAATGACGGTGGATTCCCCGGTCTCCTGCTTGAGCGCTGCGCGCAGCTTGGAATCCGTCTTGAAATCAAGCGCCGAGAAGCTGTCGTCGAAAATATATATTTCCGCCTGGCGTACCAATGCCCGGGCAATGGAGAGACGCTGCTTCTGACCGCCGGAGACGTTGGAGCCGCCCTGCGCGATTGGGGAGTCATACCCTTGCTCCATCTTAGAGATGAAGTCGGCCGCTTGGGCAATTTCCGCCGCATGCCGCACCTCCTCATCGCTGGCATCCTCTTTCCCGTATCGGATATTGTCGCTGATCGTGCCTGTGAACAGTACGGCTTTCTGCGGAACGAAACCGATCTTCGAGCGCAGCTCATGCTGGGACATGTCCCTGACATCGGTGCCGTTCACCAGTACGCAGCCTTCCTCCACGTCATAAAACCTCGGAATGAGATTAATCAGCGTAGATTTGCCGGAGCCTGTACCGCCGATGATCGCCGTCACCTCGCCGGGACGGGCCGCAAAGCTGATATCCTGGATTGCCGGCTTCTCGGCGCCAGGGTAGCTAAACGACACGTTCTGGAACTCGACGTGGCCTTTTTGCCCATTCACGGGCGCCGGCGCATCCGTATCCTTGATGACCGGAGCCATATCCAGCACTTCATTGATCCGGACAGCCGAAGCCGACGCGCGCGGAATCATTACGAACATCATCGACACCATTACAAGCGAGAACATAATTTGCATCGCATACTGCAGGAACGCCATCAGATCCCCAACCTGCATCATTTCCGCTTCGATCCGAAGCCCGCCGAACCAAATGATCGCGACCGATGACAGATTCATCACCAGCATCATGACCGGCATCATGAAAGCCATAATTTTATTGACTTTGATCGAGATATCCGTCAAGTCATAGTTCGCTTGGTCAAAGCGCATTTTCTCATGCTGAACCCGGTTAAAGGAACGGATGACGCGGATTCCCGTCAAATTCTCCCGCATGACCAGATTCAATTTGTCGATCTTCTTCTGGATCGCCTTGAACAGCGGAATGCCCTTTCGGGCAATTAGAAAAATAGCCAGCGCCAGCACGGGCAGAACTACCACGAAAATGAACGACAGCGTGGGGTCCTTCGAGACGGCCATAATGATTCCGCCTATACAGAGCATCGGCGCCATGACCATCATCCGCAAAATCATGATCAGCACCTGCTGCACTTGCGTAATGTCGTTCGTTGTACGCGTAATCAGTGACGCCGTGCCGAGCTTGTCGAACTCCTCCAGGGAGAAATTCTCGACATGGTTAAACACCTTCCCCCGCAGCAGCTTTCCGAATCCTGTCGCCGCCCGGGAGGCAAAATAGCTGGCTGCGATGGAGCAGAGCATTCCCCCAAGCGCTACCAGCAGCATAAAGGAGCCAACCTTCCATATATATGGTGTATCGCCGTTGACTACGCCAATATCCACGATATCCGCCATCAGCGTCGGCAGGTAAAGCTCGGATAGCGATTGAAAAAACACCAGCACGAGCACGGCCAGAACCGGCAGCCGGAACGGCTTCAAAAACCGAAAAAGCTTAGTCATCGTCCATCATCTCCACTTTCCCTATGAATGTCGCTCTTCTCTTTCATACCAGCCTCCAAATGCTCATAGACCTGTTCAAGCAGCGAGGCCAACTGCTCCGTCTTCTCTTTTCCCAGGCGCTCGTACAGCTCCTTGAATCTGCGCGCTACATCCTCCTTGGCCTGCTTCGTCACAGCCTTTCCCTGCTCCGTCAGCTTCACTCTGACAACGCGCCGGTCCTCCTGGTCGTTATACCGGGTGACCAGCCCCCCGCGCTCCAGATTCTTGATGAGCTGGGTAATGGTCGGCGAGGTAACCTCCATCATGGAGCTAAGCGAGGAAACGGAGGAGCCTCTTTCATCCTGAGTACAACCGTACTGGATGCAGAGCAGCATTTTGATTTCGCTATTGTTCCATCCGCCAACCGCCATCTTGTGCCAGTCGGCACGGCGAAAACGGTGAAGCGCCTCAATAAGCCTCTGGGCTACCGGATCGTCGCCCATAATCATGTAATCACTCCCTGCGCATTTATTTATACTATTTAATAATTAGTATGCCTATTTATTAGTACACCTAATTATATTTCCGTCATTTTTCAAAGTCAAATATCTGTGGAGCAGCAATGTTATCCAATATGCAGACAGTAAATTTACAGTGAAAAATGTTCCTTAGCATTCTGCCGACAAACCAATACTGCTAATCGTAAGTTGCAGACAACGATACCGAACCTATAGCCTCTCCACGATCGGAACCTAGGCCGCGAATGTGAGACCCTATACCACAATTGAAACCGGTGATCCAGACATGACCTATACCCACCCCACGCGACCTAATACCACGACCCAAGAACCGCGGACCGAAACCGGGACCTATACGGGAACCGAAGCCGAGATCTAGATCAGGAACGTGACGGCGGCCGATGACGAGATCTAGTGCGGGAACGTGAACAGCGGCCAATGACGAGATATAGAGCGGGAACACGGCCACCGAACGATGACGAGATATAGAACGGAAACGTGACCGCGACCGGTACTTTATAACGGATCTCACAAGCGCTATTCGTTTGAAAGCAGCCCCTGTCAAAATGTAACGAATCTAGGGAGCGTTATTTCACTTTTTTCTGCACCAAGCAGAGGATAAATGGGCAAATAGAGTGGCTAGCAACCGTTAGGATTAAAATCACTGCAAATATGTATAAATAAGGTGGATGAGATCCGTTAGATCGGGCTAACAGTCAGCAGCAGCCAAATGCCGCCTCCTTCGAGTTGTCTTGTTTGGTGGGTTCATCCGCACGGACGAGAACCTGGCCTTTTACTACAGAATTTGCTTAAAAAAGTTGCAGCGACTAGGCTCCCAATGCTCGCCTCCCTCGCGATCATATAAGAAAAAACTTCTGTCGACATAATCTCCAAGATGGTTCCATTGAAAACTTACTATTCCATAACCCAAAAAGACCCCGCCGCAGCGGGGTCTTAAACATGTATACTTTGTTCAAAATGGCAGCTTAATTCCCTCCAGCTCAGGGAGTGCTCTGAATTCATAGCCTTGCCGCCTAGCCTCGTCGATGATGGAACCCAGCGCCTCCATGTTATCCTTCGATACCGAGTGCAGCAAAATAACGGCTCCCGGATGCAGCTGCCCAACTACCTTTTTGAACGCATAGCCGCTTCCCTTCTGATCCTTCGTATCCCAGTCCTTGTAGGCTGCTGACCAGAAGACATTGGTGTAGCCAAGCTCTTTTGTCACGCGCAGCGTCCGTTCGTTAAAGATGCCTCGCGGGGGGCGAAGATATCCCATATCGCTCTGTCCAGTCAACGCAACGATCTCTTTATTTACCCGTTCCAGCTCTTCCTTGATCTGTGCGTCGGAGATGGTCGTCATGTCTGGATGGCTCCACGAGTGATTCGCGACAATATGCCCTTCAGCGGTCATCCGTTTGACGAGCGCAGGCTGATCTTTTACAAAATGCCCGGTGACAAAAAATATCGCCGGCACCTTTTTCGCTTTAAGCGTGTCAAGAATCGGTGCCGTATAACCGTTCTCATAACCATTGTCGAACGTCAGGAACAAATCCTTGCGTGAGGTATCGCCCAGAAAGATTGCGCCATGCTTATCGACGATCGGTTTAAATCCCTCCTCGTCAATAGAGGGAAGCTGCCCTCCCACGCTCCGCTTAAAGCCGAAATGATAAGGCCCGTCTGCTGCCGCCGAGGCCGAAGCTGCCGTCCCGACCGGCAGAATGCCCAGGAGACAGCATACCGCCATCGCCGTCAACAACGCCATTCTCATCCTTGGTTCTCTCCTTTTTATCATGATAGGTCATTGTATTTTCAGCTGTAGAGGCAAAAAATATGCATCCGCTCGCAACAAATAAGGCTATCCGGCGCAGTCTCTTGTATAGACTGGCTGAATAGCCCATTCCATATGTCCTTATATTAAATCCTTAGCCGCGGTGATCCAGGGGAAGCACCCGTCCCTGGGAGTGGCTCTCCATAGCCAGCTCGATAATCCGAATCACATCACGGGCATCTTCGGCCGCGACAGGAGAAGGCTGTCCTGAGCTAATGGCATCTGCCAGCTTCCGGTAGAATGTTTCATAGCTCCCCGTCAGCGTCTCCACCGTTCCGCTGACAGCGAGTCCGCCGATATCCGTGGTCAGCTTGCCATAATTCGCTTCGTTATCCCGGCCCCAATTCTCGTCGCCAGGGCCTGACCCTTTCCGGAGCTGAGCTTCCTGCGGGTCGAATCCGTGCTTGATGAAGCTGCCTCGATCCCCGTGCAGAATGAAGCGCGGACCTTGCTCCCGTACCAATGATCCGGAATGAAGGACGACCCGCAGGTTCGAATAGCCGAGCACAAGGTGAAAATAATCATTAGCCTTGCTGCCTCTGCGTTCCTTGCGCAAGTCCGCCCATACAGTGTTCGGTTTTCCAAACAGTGTTAGAGCCTGATCAATCAGATGCGAACCGAGATCATAAAGAATACCCGAGCCCGGTAAATCCTGTTCGCGCCAGCGTCCGGTCACTTCCGGCCGAAAGCGGTCGAAGTGAGCTTCATAGTACGAAACACTGCCCAGTACGCCTGAATCCAGCAGGCGGCTAATGGTCAAGAAATCATTATCCCAGCGACGATTATGATAAACCGTAAGCAGCAGCTTCTTCTCCTTAGCAAGCGCGATCAAACGATCCGCTTCCGCCGAGCTATTCGTAAAAGGCTTCTCCACGACGACATGCTTGCCCGCCTCCAGCGCCTGGGCCGCATATTCATAATGGGTTAAATTCGGACTGGATACGACCACAAGCTGTATCTCCGGATCGCTCAGCAGCGTTTCTACATCCTCATATACCTTCGCTTGGGGATAAATTCCCTTCACTTTAGCTGGCTGAGAAGATACGACGGCAGCGAGCGTCATACCTTCCGTCCGGTCAATGAGCGGAGCGTGAAATACGGAGCCGGATAAGCCGAAACCGATAAGTCCTACCTGAATTGCCATTCCTGTTCCCCCTCTGTTTCAAGTCACAATGATGGTTTGTGCAAATCGAATAATGCCCCTATTATACCATCGGACAACTCTAGCAGCCCATGGAATGCAAAATATGTTTGAAATGCAGCGCCTTTCCTAGCAGCACTATTATTAAAGCACCTTTGACAGCTCCGATTTGGCAAATGCGATCCACTCCCGGGTAGCAAACGACATATAACGGTCATCGCGCCATATGATACCGAGCTTCCACGGAATGACAGGCTTCACTAGAGGAATGATCTTAACCCGCTTATTATCGATCTCCCGGCAGATCGTCTCTGGAAGAAGTGTAATGCCCAGGCCTACGGCCACCATTTCACTGATTAAGTCCCATTGCGAGCTCTCATAGATAACATGCGGCTGAAATCCAAATCTGGCACACTCGCCGATAATCCGGTCATGCAGCGTAAAATCTTCCCGAAACAAAACGAAGTCGTCCTGGGCCAGCTCCGCCAGCTCAACTTCCGTTCGCTCCGCAAGCGGATGGGAAGGATGCACGACCAAATTCAGCTTCTCCTCCACGAACGGGAAGCTGCATAATCCCTCATGCGTCGTCGGCAGGACGACAACGCCGACTTCCAGCGTGCCGGCAGCTACTTCAAGCTCTACCTTTTTCGCCCCGTCTTCATAGAGCTGAATCGTAATATCTGGATACCTCTTATGAAACTGCCCGATCACCTTGGGAAAGAAGCTGGCGCCTACCATAGGGGGAAGCCCAATTCGGATATGCCCCTTCTTCAAATTACGAAGATCATCCAGCTCCGAGGTCAGGTTGTGGAACGAAGCGACGATCTGCTGAGCCTGTCCGGCAATCATCTGTCCGGCGTCCGTCAACTCCACTCTCTTGCCTAGACGGTCGAACAGCACGACGCCAAGCTCGTCCTCCATCGCCCTGATCGCTTTGCTGATTGCTGGCTGCGTGATATACAATGCGCTCGCGGCTTTGGTGAAGCTGCCATGTCGGGCGACCTCGATTAAATATTGAAGCTGCCGAATATCCATGACTCTTATAATCCCCTTCATTATCGATAACTTTTTGGAATAGTATACATTATTTATATTCATTTTACTCATGAAAGTAATTAATGTAACATTTTCATTACCAACTGAAAACAATGAAAGGAACCGGCTTCCCATGAATAAATTACGTCGCATCGCCTTGAGCGTGCTGCAAATCACTCTTTTATTCTTCATTTCGATGGTGATGAACCAGCTGGCCGGTATGCTTCATTTACCTATCCCTGGGTCCATACTGGGCATTATCGTCATCTTTGCACTGCTCAAACTGAATGTCATCAAGCTGACCTGGATCGAACAAGGAGCCAATCTGCTACTAGCCGAGCTGCTCCTGTTCTTCATCCCTTCCGCGGTCGGCATCATGAAATATATTCCGCTGCTGGAGAGCGACGGGGTTCGCATTCTAATTGTCGTCATTTCCAGCACGTTTATCGTCATGCTAAGCTCAGGACTCATTGCCTCAAGAATTACCAAACGAAGGGAGAGCAACGCGTCATGATCACCGGTCTATTCTGGCTGGCCCTTACGCTTCTCATTTACGCGCTGTCCAAACGATTGTATCAGGCCAAACCCAGTGTCTACCTGTCCCCGCTGCTGGTGACTCCGATCGTACTCGTGATCGGCCTGATGTGGGCGCATATTCCTTATGAGTCTTACAATTCAGGCGGCAAATGGCTTAGCGATATGCTGCAGCCTGCGACGATTGCCTTTGCCGTACCGCTGTACAAATACTATAACGTCCTTAAAAAGCATGCGGCGGTCATCATCGTCAGCGTCATATCGGGCTCGATCATCGCTATTATCTCCTCAGCCGTGCTAGCTGAATGGCTGCGCCTGGATCATCAGCTGGTCAGCAGCCTGATCCCCCGCTCCATCACGGCACCCATCGCAATGAGCGTATCCCAGACCATCGGCGGGATTCCTGGCATGACAGCGATCTTTGCCGTCATTACCGGTCTGCTCGGCAGTATTATCGGTCCCTATGTATTGAAGTGGTTCCGTATCGACAATGAAGTCGCCCGCGGCGTGCTGCTCGGTACCGGCGCCCACGGCACGGGAACCTCCAAAGCGTTCGAGCTTAGCTCCTTGACCGGAACGATATCCAGCATTTCCATGATTCTCGCCGCTTTGTTCACGCTGGGAGCGGCTCCTGCCCTCATCACTCTATTATTCTATGGATAAGTGCCAAGTGTGTTAATTTTAGGGTTCCTCCAAAATTTATATAGATTCGATTCAGGCCTTGCCGGATGGCAAGGCCTCTTTTTTTTCACATAGTGAACCTCATCTTGTTGGCGCACGCACGCCAAAAAAGACCGAGAGACGAGATCTCGGTCTAATCTGTGCATCGTGCAAAATCGTGCTGACTGAAAGGGAGGTTTCTACTCTGCCGGAGTTACGGAGCTGTAGCCAGCGCGCTGAATACAATCGGGCCAATGACTCTAGCTGTATTTGTAGCAGCCGCAATTTGTTCTACGGATAAAATGTAGTCATGCACCCCGGGAGCTACGTTCGAATCTACAGCGATCAATGTGGTGAGATTGACGTTCTCGAAATTCGTTTCAACAGCCTGTTCAGCGTAATAGATTTCGCGGCCGTCACGGAGAATCCGGAACAATACGCGGGGAATTCCCGTCAAGCCCTGTAGTCCCACTGTCGCCGTCAATTCGACCGTATTTACAGGCGCGTTGGCAGGAATGGAAACGCGCACCAGTGCAATGCCCTGGCCAGCCGGAGTTTGCGGCACATTAATTGCTGCTCCGTTGGTAATAGGGGTTGGCACATTTGTGACATGTTGAAGAAGCACTGCCATATTTCTATCAACTCCTTTCATGGAATACTACATATTATGAAGGAGCGATAGAATGCGATCGGGCGGCTATTCTAAGGATTTTGCTCATTTTTACGAGAAAGCTAGATTAGAAACGTCACATCGCCGGAACGGGGACCGGCTTGCCGCTTAATGACGACTCGAGGGCTGCGCAGGTCACCGCCTGGGTGCGGACAGCATCCGCATAGTCAGAACGAATCCGCGATGCATCTCCTGTTCGCACCGCATGGATAAATGCGGCAGTTTCGGCGGCGTATGGATTGTCCGTGCTGGAATAGCTCGTGGACACTCCGTTGTTTTTGACCTCCAGCTTATCGGGATCCCATGCCAGGATGCCCTGCTCGGTGTAGAAGCTCAGGCCGATTTCTCCTACCGCCCCCGGCAGCACGCAGGTATTCGAGATATTGGCTATGGCTCCGCTAGAGAGCTTTAACGTGACCGTACCGACATCCGGAACCGTCACGCCTTCATGCTGCCCCTTCACGATCCGATCGCCGTAGACTGCATAGACTTCCTCCACCTCACCGGCGGTATAGCGCAGCAAGTCGACTAAATGCGTCGTCTGCTCGATGAACTGTCCGCCCGAGCCTTCCTGTTTTCTCCACCAGCCTACGCCAGGCATGCTGCCCATCCAGGCGCCAAGAGCCATGCCGATCGTTTGTCCTTGCAGGAGCTCCTTAAGCTGCGCAACCGACTGCTTGTAACGGAAATGGTATCCGACCGACGTCATGACGGGACTCTGGCGGAGCTGCTCCAGAATGCGGCGGGGACCATCCAAGTTGACGCCTAGCGGTTTCTCTACAAGAAATGGAATTCCCCGGGCGATCAGTTCCGTCTCCACGCCCTCATGCGACATTGGCGGGATGCATAAATACACGGCATCCAGCCGCTCGCTGTCCAGCATGGCCGTCAAACTGTCATAGCCCTTTGCGCCGGGATAGCGGGAAGCAAGCGCATTCGCTTTGTCCATGCTTGTCCCGCAGGCTGCTGCTACACGCACGCCCTCGGTTTCCGCTAGAATGTCCCCGTGCACCTTGCTGAACCAGCCTGTACCCACAATTCCGATATTCAAAGTCATCGCTATTCTCTCCTTTATCTGCTCTGGTATAGACGATATCCGGCCCATTGCCGCATTAAATTTAAGCGTAACCGCTCTACCAATAAATCACAAGAATAAAACCATTCCGTTTAGAATGCCGGCCATTTGGCACATCCCTGTCACAATTTCGATCATCTTTTTCATTAAAACTATGTCATTTTTCATATAATAAAGTAATGAAGTATCCTGCTAGTACCCCAAAGTTCATCTCAATATGGCATGAAGTTCATCTAAATAAAGTTTTGTTTAGGAATGGATTACATATTACAATTGATTCAGACAAATCGTGAAAAAGAGAACACGTTTAATTTTGTGTGAAAGGTGGGATAGCGATGGCTATCATGCAACAACAATCCAGCAACCTTGACGAGGCTAAGCAATACGTCAACGAGGTGTACGAGACGGTCAAGAAGCGAAACCCTGGAGAAACGGAATTCCATCAAGCAGTTAAAGAAATTTTGGATTCCCTGGTACCCGTATTCGCCAAACATTCCAAATACCGGGACAATGCGATTCTCGAAAGAATCGTCGAACCAGAACGGCTGATTACTTTCCGCGTGCCTTGGGTAGATGACAACGGAAAAGTGCAAGTAAACCGCGGCTTCCGCGTTCAGTTCAACAGCGCAATCGGACCGTACAAAGGCGGCATCCGCTTCCATCCTTCCGTCAATGCCAGCATCATCAAATTCCTGGGCTTCGAGCAAATCTTCAAAAATTCCCTGACAGGACAACCGATTGGCGGCGGTAAAGGCGGCTCGGACTTCGATCCTAAAGGCAAATCTGATAATGAAATCATGCGCTTTACACAAAGCTTCATGACCGAATTGTCCAGATACGTCGGACCGGATACGGACGTACCTGCTGGCGATATCGGCGTTGGCGCCAGAGAGATCGGATATATGTTCGGGCAGTACAAACGCCTAGTCGGCGGCAACGAAGCCGGCGTATTGACCGGTAAAGGCTTGCTGTATGGCGGCAGCCTGGGAAGAACCGAAGCGACGGGATATGGCCTGGTCTACTTTACGAGAGAAATGCTGAAAACGAAGGGCGAGCGCCTTGAAGGCAAAACCGTTGTCGTCTCCGGTTCCGGTAATGTCTCGATCTACGCCATTGAGAAGGCGCAAGAGTTCGGCGCTAAAGTTGTCGCATGCAGCGATTCCAACGGCTATATTTATGATGAGAACGGCATTGATCTGGCTACGGTGAAACGCATCAAAGAAGTGGAAAGAAAACGGATCAAAGAGTATGTCAACGATCATCCTTCAGCCATCTATGTGGAAGGCTGCGAGAACATCTGGAGCATTCCTTGCGATATTGCCCTGCCATGCGCGACGCAAAACGAAATTAACGAAGAGTCGGCAAAACTGCTTGTGGCTAACGGCGTGAAGTACGTTGCTGAAGGCGCCAACATGCCTTCCACGCTGGAAGCGATCGAAGTATATTTGAACAACGGAGTATACTTTGGCCCAGCCAAGGCCGCCAATGCCGGCGGGGTTGCCGTTTCCGCACTGGAAATGGCCCAAAACAGCGCGAGACTGGCCTGGTCGTTCGAGAAAGTGGACAAAAAGCTGAAAGATATCATGAAGAATATCTACAGAAACAGCGTAAATGCCGCCGAGGAATATGGATATTCCGGCAACCTTCTGGTAGGCTCGAACATTGCCGGCTTCCTGAAAGTTGCTGACACGATGATTGTTCACGGCGTCGTATAAGGATGACGGAAGGTATTTAAACCAGCACAAACAAATAAAGCAAACTAAAAGGGAGCTGTCCCTAAAGCAGATTTCTCTGCCAGGGCGGCTCCTTTTTGTCTTCCTTTTCTAAAAAAAACAGCAGCTAAGATCCGAAATTAGGCGCCATTTCTTTCAGGAAGTCATAGAACAGCTTTTCCGTAGGCGGCAGCTCCCGGTTCGCCGGAATGATCACTCCGACATCGCGCGTAACAAGCGGCTCCGTGATTGGCAAGGCCGTTATAGAATCGGGAAGATATTCGCCTAGCGCGATTTCCGGCAGCACCGTCAGGCCAAGGCCTGCAGAGACAAGGCCCTTGATCGCATCCAGATCGTCCCCCTCGAACGTCACCTTCGGCTTGAAGCCGAGATCGCCGCAGGCGTTCACGACGATTTCCCGCAGCACGAAGCCTTCAGGGAACAACACGAACAAATCATCCTTCAAATCGCTGAGCTTGACCGAGGGCCGGCCCGCCAATGTATGCTTGGCAGGAAGCAGCGCCTTGAATTTTTCCCGGAACAGCACCTCGACTTTGATTTGCGACTCGTTTTTTGGCACAGGGCCCATAATAGCCAGGTTCATATCCCCTTTGATTACGGAATCGACGAGCTCGCGGTACGAACCATGCTGCAGCTGAAAATGTACGGCAGGGTAGCGCTCCCGAAAGGCGGACACGACGCCGGGGATCATCTGGGACGCCAGGCTGCTTGGAAATCCGATCCGCACCGTCCCCCGCTCGGGGTCCAGAAACTCGCTGATCTCCTGACGCGCGTTATCCAGTACTTTGGTCAACTGCTCCATATGAGCGAGAAATAATTTGCCGATGGGGGTCAGCTTTACCTTCCGGCCTTCATGGATGAATAAATCGACGCCTAACTCGGACTCCAGTTTGAAAATCTGCCTGCTGACAGCGGACTGCGAGACATGAAGCGCATAAGAAGCTTCCGTCACATGCTCCAGCTTCGCCACCTCGATGAAATATAAAATTTGCCTCAATTCCATTCCGCCGCTTCACCTCCGGGTTCCCATAGTATAGCCCTTATTATATAAGTTAAGCTGACAGAACAAAAGCAGGGGATGAAAACGTTCTCCTTATGTCACAGTCATTATTCTATTTATTGAATAATTTACAATTATAAGGTAATATTAACCTACCTATCCTATTATTTTCACTACTTTTCATAGTAAAATACGCTGTCTAATGCCACAATCTCGTATGGTTCATAAAAAGGAGGTGTTCCTGCACTCATCCGTATATTCTTCTTTGTCTTACCTGCCCCCATTGATCCTGCACATATCTGACGTGATGCCGTGCGCCTTTGTATACTATCTGCAGATCATTACCTGCGGTCACCCAGATACCACTCTGCCAACGCGAACCAACTCATGGACATTTGAAATTCCCGACCTTTAAATTGTTAACGTGTGCAAAGAAAGGAGCCCTATTCTATCATTCAAAATCAATCCATTGTGAGGAGGTTTATTAAGTGCCAAAAACATCTATTTTCAAAAGAATTCCTTATAAAAGATTCCATCTTGTACTATTATCTATCTTTATTGCAGGATCTGCGTTTACAGGCTTGCTGGGTGCAGACCGCTCGCATGCTGCGGCAAGCGAAAGCTACCAGTGGCGCAAGGTGATGACCGGCGGGGGCGGCGGCTTTGTGCCGGGGATTATTTTCAATCCGACCGAACGCAATCTCATTTACGCCCGGACCGATATCGGCGGAGCTTACCGCTGGAACCCGGCCGATAACAGCTGGATTCAGCTGCTGGACTGGGTGGGCATGGACGAATGGGGTAAGACCGGGGTTGATGCCCTGGCTACGGATCCAGTCGACCCGAACCGTCTGTACCTTGCCGTCGGCACTTATACGAACAGCTGGGATCCCAATAACGGCAGCATTCTGCGGTCTACAGATAAAGGAGACACCTGGCAAGTATCCAATCTGCCCTTCAAGGTAGGCGGGAACATGCCTGGGCGTTCGATGGGCGAACGGCTCGTTATTGACCCGAACAAAAATAACATTCTTTATTTCGGAGCGCGCAGTGGCAACGGACTATGGAAGAGTACCGATTACGGGGCCACCTGGAGCAAGGTAACGAGCTTCCCGAATCCCGGCACCTATGTCGAAAATCCCGATTACGAGTATCAAAGCGATATCGTGGGGCTGGCCTGGATCACGTTCGATCCTTCGACCGGCTCGCCCGGACAAGCTACACAAACGATTTACGTAGGCGTCGCGGATAAAAATGAAAGCGTATACCGAAGTACGGATGGCGGGGCGACATGGTCTGCCGTTCCGGGTCAGCCGACAGGGTATCTTCCGCACCACGGCGTCCTAGCCTCCAATGGGCAGCTGTACATTCCATATAGCGATGGCGTGGGCCCTTACGACGGAACGAAGGGCGATGTCTGGAAATATGACACGGCCACAGGAGCCTGGTCTAACATCAGTCCGATTCCGTCCAGCAGCAGTGACAACTACTTTGGCTACGGAGGATTGGCCGTGGATGCCCAGCATCCGAACACCATTGTCGTTGCTACGCTCAATTCCTGGTGGCCGGACGCCATCCTGTTCCGCAGTACGGACGGCGGAGCTACCTGGAGCCGCATTTGGGATTGGGACGGGTATCCGAACCGGACGTTCCGCTACACCCAGGATATCTCCGGCGCCCCATGGCTCGATTTCGGCAACAACCCGTCCCCGCCGGAGGTTACGCCAAAGCTCGGCTGGATGATCGGCGATCTGGAGATCGATCCCTTCAACTCCGACCGGATGATGTACGGAACCGGAGCTACGATTTACGGCACGAACAACCTTACCGCTTGGGATACAGGCGGCAAAGTTAACATTAGCGTAATGGCCAAAGGCATTGAAGAGACTGCGGTCAGCGCTCTGATCAGCCCGCCGTCAGGTGCACATTTAATTAGCGGCCTGTTCGATGTCACGGGCTTCAGGCATGATGACCTAACCCAGCCTCCGGCCAAAATGATGATCAACCCGAACAGCACGACAGGCATCGACTACGCCGAACTTGATCCAAGCTTTATCGTACGCGTAGGACAAGCGGACAAATCCGCTAACCCGAATGCCAAATCCATTGGCTTCTCCCGGGACGGCGGCTCGAACTGGTACGCCGGAAACGGCGAGCCTGCCGGAACCGTAGGCGGGGGCCAGGTCGCTCTTTCCGCCAATGGGAATGCTATTCTGTGGAGCACTCCGGACGTGGGCGTCTTCTATTCCAGTAATGGAGGGAATTCCTGGACTGCGAGCACCGGCGTGCCAAAGGGAGCAAAAATCGCCTCTGACCGCGTTAACTCCAATAAATTCTACGCTTGGTCGGCAGGGAACTTCTATGTAAGCACCAACGGCGGAGCCGCGTTTACCAAGACCGCGGCGACAGGGCTTCCTACCGAAGGAGACCTGGACTTTAAAGCGGTGCCTGGCATTGAGGGGGATATCTGGCTCGCGGGGGGGAACGCAACGGGCGGCAAATACGACCTATGGCATTCTACCGATTCCGGGGCATCCTTTACGAAGCTCTCCAACGTTCAGGAGGCTAACGTGGTCGGATTCGGCAAAGCTGCGCCTGGCCAGAGCTATACGGCGCTCTATACTAGCGCCAAGATTGACGGTGTGCGGGGCATTTTCCGCTCCAATGATGCGGGGGCTACCTGGATAAGAATCAATGATGACAAGCATCAATATGCCTCTACCAACTCGGCCATAACCGGGGATCCGAGAATTTATGGCCGCGTATATATCGGTACGAACGGACTTGGAATCGTATACGGGGATACGCTGACGAATCCGCCGGAGCCGGAGCCGGGGCAGCCGACGACACCTGACTCTACGATCTCGCCTACGACAGCCGCCTTCGACAAGAACGCCAGCAATCAGGCCAACGTGACGGTAACCATGACGCTTAACGGGAATACATTATCCGCTATTCGCAACGGGTCCACCGCATTGACGCAGGGCAGCCATTATACGGTATCTGGCTCCACCGTCACGATTCTCGGCAGCTATTTGGCTTCACAGCCGCTCGGCCAGCTCAGCTTGACGTTTCAGTTCAGCGCTGGGGCTGCTTCGGTGCTGAACATTACGGTGAAGGACTCGACGGTGACGACACCTGCCGGAGACATTAAGGTGCAAATGTACAACGGATCCGTAACAAACGTAACGAACACCCTTAATCCGCGGATTAAGCTGACGAATACCGGCAGCCAGGCCATCAGCCTCTCCGACGTCAAGCTGCGTTACTACTATACCATTGACGGAGAGAAGCCCCAGACCCTGTTCTGCGACTGGACGCAGGTCGGCAGCTCCAATGTGACAGGCACCTTTGTCAAGCTGCCGACTGCGGCAAGCGGAGCGGATCACTATGCGGAGATCGGCTTTACAAGCGGTGCGGGCAGCTTGGCGGCAGGCCAAAGCATCGACCTGCAAATTCGCATCTCCAAGAACGACTGGAGCAACTATTCGCAAAGCGATGATTACTCCTTCGACCCTGCTTCGACTTCCTATCAGGATGCCCTGCGTGTCACTGGCTACGTAGCGGGCAGTCTGCAATGGGGAGTAGAGCCGTAACACGGTTCGGGGTTAAGCTGTAGGCGCCATGATCAAACTGGTGAAGGCCGTGCTGTGCACGGCCTTTTGCTGAACCACCGTAAGCGGTGTGCGGTATAGTGGGCGGCGTGAAGTGCCGTGGACCGCGTGCATGCCGTGGACGGCGGGCGTGCCATGGGCGGCGGGCGGTGCGGCATGCAGTGGCGCTTTCTGCGCGGCAGCGAAAAAAGAACCTTACCTGTGAAGTGCCCTATGTTAGGTTAGACCTAGCATAGGGCACTGTCATTCCAGTGAGGTTCTGCCTGGTTGAAGTGTTTCTCTCAAATCAATTAAAAACTGTTGATTTATGGCTAGATGGTCAGGATCCGGTAACTAGATGTATTTCATGCAGTTAGTTCATCGGTTTTGGCATGTTAGAGGGAACTAACTGCAAAACCTGCATTTAGTTTTAAGATATTTCGACGAATTCGCTCCATTCAAGCAAACTAACTGTATGTTTTACATTTAGCGCATAGTTCTTTTATAAAAACAGCTTAACTAGCTGTATAAAATACATTTAGTTTCGAAATTATCAATGAAGGTTGCATTGTGCCGGGGTGTGACCGTCTTTTTCCTCCTGAGCATTCTGCACTTTCGCATCCATTTGCCCTATCTGTTACCTGAAAGGAGAAAAATCCTGCATCTTAGCAGGATTCATCCCAATGGTGGCAACAGTACATAAACTAACCTATATCCTCCGGCCGATCCAGCGCATAAAGGCTGCGGTACCGCAGCTCCCGTGCCAGCAGCTCCTCGTGCGTACCGCGCATTAGAATCTCGCCGTGCTCCATAAAAACGATCTCGTCCATCATTTCCGCTCCGACCAAATGGTGGGTGACCCATACGAGCGTCTTGCCCTCCGTCGACCGGAAGATGGTCGACAGGAGTTCGCGCTCGGTGCGCGGATCCAGCCCCACTGTCGGCTCGTCTAGGACGAGCACCGGCGCATCCTGCAGCAGGATGCGCGCAAGCGCCACGCGCTGCCGCTCTCCGCCGGAGAAGCGCTGCCCGGTCTCGCGCATTGGCGTGTCCAGGCCCGCCGGCAGCGTGGCGATCAGCCCGTCAAGCTGCGCTTGCTGTACAGCCAGGCCAAGCTCCTCCTCCGTGGCGCTTTGACGCCCAAGCCGGATGTTGTTCGCTACCGTCGTATCGAACAGATGCGGGCTTTGGTTCAATACGGAGATGACCTTGGAGATGTCATCCCCAAGATACGCCGCGGGAACGCCGTTAATTAGCACGCTGCCTTCCACCGGCGAGATGGCGCCCTGGATGAGCTTCAGCAGCGTTGATTTGCCAGCACCGCTGCGGCCGATCACCATGACCCGCTTGCCTTGCGGAAGATTAAGCGATACATCGCGGACGGAATACAGGATACCCTCAGCAGCCGTTTGCGCCACCTTCTGGTCATGGTTCTTCTGGTCACGGCCATTCTCCTTAATCCGCTCAGCCTTCTGCTCCCGATCCTTCTGCTTACGGCCATTCTCCTTAGCACACTCAGCCATCTGCTCATGATCCTTCTGCTCACGATCCTTTTGCGTATTCCGCTCAGCCTCATAGGCGAAGGAGACGCCCTGCAGCTCCAATTGCACGTCCATGGCCTGGGCAGCCTCAAGCACAACGGCCACGCGCTGCTGGTGCAAAGCCGATTCCGCATGAGTCCCGTCCACCACAGTGTCCATGGGCCGTACCAATGCGGGCTGCGTTATCCGATCCAAGCGGCGCAGCGATTCCTGGTACTGCGGCGTGCGCTCAATCGCTTCAGACAGAGGCAGGAATGCATCGGCCAGCGGGAATACGACAAGCACGAAGGCCGCGATCAGCACAGGGTCAATCTGTCCAGCCGCCGCCTGGCCGCCCGACCAATAAATCATCGATACGACGGCAATTCCAACGACAAGCTGCCCGATCAGGCTTCTCCATCTCGCCCAGGCACGCACCTTGCGTTCCTTGCGGGCTACGACATCCTCGTCATGCTCGTAAGATTCCAGAAACTCCGCAGGCCGGCCGCTAACTACCCAATCTCCGATGCCCATGACCGCATCCGTCAGCTTCTGATATAACCCGTTACGCTCCCGCTTCACCTCGGCATTCGTGCGTCTGGTCAGTATCAGTGAAATATAAGGCAGCACGGCAACGAGGATGAAAATATATCCCGCTACCAGCAAGGCAAACAGCCAGTCAAACTGCCCTAAAGCGATGACAGCGATCCCATAGATAATCACGGCAATGAGACTAGGGAAAACCGTACGGATATACACGTTCTGCAGCTGCTCGATGTCGTCCGCCAGCACGCCGAGAATATCCCCCGCCCGGTAGCGGGAGCGGATAAACAGCGCCTGAGGCTCCAATATGTTGTACAAACGAACCCGCATTTTCGATAAAATCCGCAGCACCGCATCATGTCCAACCAGCCGCTCCACGTAATGAATGACCGCCCGGCCGATGCCGAACGCCCGAATGCCGACAATCGGTACGTACACGAGCAGAATATTGTAGGGCTGCAGCGACGATTTGGAAATCAGGAACCCGGAAGTGAACATCAGCATGCTGGCCGCTAGAATTGTCAGCGTACCGAGAATTAAATACAAGGCGAAGCGTCCGCTGTAAGCACGGAAATATGGAGTAATCCACTGCCCCTGCTGCTCCTGCCCGGCCGAGTGCCTAGCTGGGCTCTTTTCGCGGTTCCAGTCCATGGCATCCTCCCTCATGCTCACAATATCCCCTCCCGGTGTAATGTTAACAAGCGATAATATGCGCCCTTTCTTGCGACCAGCTCGTCATGGGTTCCCATCTCGGCAATCCGGCCCTGCTCCATAACGATAATGCAGTCCATGTCCCGCATCCAGTGCAGGCGGTGGGTCGCCAGCAGCACAAGCTTGCCTTCGAACAAAGGCAGCATCGTCGCCTTCAATTCATATTCCGTCTCGATGTCCAAATGAGCTGTCGGCTCATCCAGCAGCAGGACCGGCCGCTCGCTGAGTAAAGCGCGAGCCAGCGCTACACGCTGCTCCTGGCCGCCGCTCAAGGCGCGCCCGCCCCCGCCGATAGGCTCATCATACCCGGCGGGCAGCGAAGCCGCCAAAGCGCCGAGCCCCGCGGCGGCAGCGGCTTGCTCGATCGCAGCACGGGAAGCGCCCGGCGAATAGAAAGCAATATTCTCTGCCAGCGTACCGCTGAATATATAAGGATTTTGCGGGATGTACGTAATCTGCTTTCGCCACTCGGCGCTCGCCAGATCCCCCAGCTTCACGCCGTTCAGTTCGATTTCACCCTCCGTCGGGCGCAGGAAGCCGCCCAGCACATCGATCAGCGTCGATTTGCCGGCTCCGCTCTCGCCGATAATGCCGATTTTGCCCATACCGCCCAACTCAAGCTTGGACAGATCCAACGAAGGCAGCGAAGTTTGCCCCTCCTCCTCATGCCGTACCTTTAGCGATGACAGCTTCATGACACTGTTCGCGTGCCACGCCAGCGATGCCCCTTCGGGCAGCTGCGCCAAGGCGGCTTTCTCCGCCTCTCCTTCCGCGATGATCGCATTCATCGCTTCGCCGGCCTCCTTGCCATCAAGAGTCGCATGATAATCCGCCCCCACCATCCGGACAGGCAGGAAGTACTCCGGGGCCAGAATGAGGATCGTCAGTCCCGTCAACAGCGTCATGTTGCCGTCGATCAGGCGCAGGCCAAGGCTGACCGCTACGGATGCTACCGACAGCATCGTGAAGAAGTCAAGGGCAAACGAGGACAGGAACGCTACACGCAGCGTCCGCATCGTCGCGGAGCGGTAAGAATCGCTCACTTTCTCGATCGACTTGCTATGCCGCTTGCTGTGCCCGAGAAATTTCAAAGTCTCCAGCCCGCGCAGCGAATCCACGAAATGATTCGACAAGGTGCGGTACGATTTCCACTGGCGATCCATCTGCTTGCGTGCAGCCAATCCTACTAGAATCAAGAAAGCGATGAGGATCGGCAAAGTGATGACCAAAATGACAGCCGCCGTAACATCCAGGATAAATACGTACAGCAGAATCAACGCCGGTGTCATCCCAGTTGCCAGCATTCGGGGTAGGAACAGCTCCAGATAGTTGCGGAACTTCGTTACGCCATCCAGGACAAGAGTCACCAGATTACCGGTGCCCTCTCTTTTGGCAAACCGGGGGCCCAGCTCGAACAGCTTCTCCATTACCTGCTTGCGCAGCTCCTTGCCTGTCCGCTCGGCGAAGCGGTGAGCTATCCGCTGCTGCAGAAGCGAGGAAATTTGCCGGACGATAAAAGCAAGCAGGAACAAGACGGCCCCGCCGAATTGCTCCTGCAGCTTAGCGCCGGCAAACAGGGCGGAGACAACCTCCGCCAGCCATTTGGCCTGCAATATGATAGCGATGCTCTGAATGAGGGTCAGAACGCCGATCCCGGCAAGAACCGGCTTGATCCCTTTAAACTTCATTAAATCGCGTCCCATTAGTACTCTAAATGCTCCTTCTCATTAATGCGTTTATGAAAGACGAAGTAACTCCAAATTTGGTAGCCAAGTACAAATGGCAGCAAGGTCAGGGCAACAATTGTCATGATCTTCAATGAATATGGACCAGACGCCGCATTGTGAATCGTCAGCGAATAAGCTTCGCTGATCGAGCTAATCATGACGCGTGGGAACAATCCGATAAATACAGAGGAGATGGACAGCGCGATCAACGTTCCCGTCATCCCAAAAGCCCAGCCGTCTCTCTGCTTGCTGATGAACCTTCCCGCTAACAGAAAGGCTCCTAAGCCAACCACCGCGATCAGCGTCAACGGCAAGGCGCGGACTTCGAACACGTCCGTTTGGAAGTACGTCATCACTCCAAAGATAACGAACAATGCCGCTAGCGGAATAAGCAGCTTATGCGCCAGCTTGCGGGCACGCTCCTGCAAGCTGCCCGTTGTCCGCAAGGTCGTGAACAGCAAACCGTGAACGAGACACAAGACCACGACGGTGATTCCGCCGATAAGAGTGTACAGATTGACCATATCGAATAATCCGGCCCTCATCTCCATATCACTGTCGATTGGCAGCCCTTTGAGCAGCCCGGAGAACACGACGCCGAGCAGAAATGGGGGCAGCAGACTTCCAAGGAAAATGGCTAGATCCCAGGTGTTCTTCCAGCGCTCGCTCTCCCCCTTGCCCCGGAATTCAAAGGCGACCCCGCGGCCGATCAAGGCCAGCAGCAATACGACAAGCGGTGTGTAGTAGCCGCTGAACAGCGTGGCATACCAGTTCGGGAAGGCCGCGAACATCGCGCCGCCCGCCGTCAGCAGCCAGACTTCGTTCGCATCCCAGAAGGGACCGATCGAGTTGATCAGCACCCTTCTTTCCATATCATTCTTAGCTAGAAACCGCGTACTCATCCCTACCCCGAAGTCAAAGCCCTCGAGGAAGAAGAAACCGATAAACAGAACTGCAACGAGGATGAACCAGAGCTCATTAAGAGATAGCATGGTATCCCTCCTTACCATATGGATCTGCCGATTGCTCATCATCATTCGCATTCTCGGCATAAGGGCCCTTTTTAATCACTTTAACGAATAAATACACCATCACTGCGGCCAATACCGCATAAATTGCCGTAAACGCGATAAGCGAGAATAGGATCTGGCCGGAGGTCACGCTCGGCGATATGCTGTCCTCTGTCCGCATGTAGCCGAAGACCGTCCATGGCTGACGCCCGATTTCCGTCATGATCCAGCCCGAAGTATTCGCGATGAGCGGCAGCGAAATCGCCCACAGCATCATGCGGTAGTACCATTTGTTCGGACGGTCCAGCTTTTTGCGCCAAGCCAGATATGTGCCGTACATTCCGAGCACAATCATCAGCGAGCCTGCAGCCACCATAATCCGGAAGCTCCAGAAGGTAGTCCGTACGGGCGGAATGTAGTCGCCGGGACCGTAAGTTTGCTCGTATTCGGCCTGCAGCTCGTTCATCCCTTTTACCTCTCCGGAGAATTCGCTGTAGGACAGGAAGCTGAGCAGATAAGGAATTTTAATCTCAAAAGAGTTCTCTCCGGTCTTCGGATCGATATGCGCATACACCGTCCATGGCGCCGGATCGCCGCTTTGGCCCCATAATCCTTCGGCTGCAGCCATTTTCATCGGCTGAGTCTTCACCAAATATTGCGCCTGCTGGTGACCGTACAATGCCGTGGCAAACGAAGTAATCAAACCGACGATAATCGCGATAGTGAACGATTTCTTAAAGAACTCCATATCCTCGCGTCTCATCAATTTATAGGCGCTGACGCCCGTAATGAGGAATGCTCCCGTCGCGAATGCGCCAAGCACCGTATGCGGGAATTCCACCCACAGCTGACCGTTGCTGATCAGCGCGAAGAAATCATTCATTTCCGCCCGGCCATTATTAATCGTAAAACCGACAGGACGCTGCATAAACGAATTGGCCGCCAAAATCCAAAAGGCTGATGCAATCGTACCGATGGATACGAGCCAAATGCTAAGCAAGTGCACTCGCTTGGACAGTCGGTCCCATCCGAAAATCCACAGCCCGATAAACGTTGATTCCATAAAAAAGGCGAATAGTGCTTCAACGGCCAGCGGGGCACCGAAGACGTCGCCCACAAAGCGCGAGTAGTCCGACCAGTTCATGCCGAACTGAAATTCCTGCAGAATCCCGGTTACGACCCCCACGGCGAAGTTGATGAGGAATAATTTGCCCCAGAACTTGGCCATGCGCTTGTAGATTTCTTTTCCTTTGGCCACATACATGGTTTCCATGATCGCGATGAGCAGCACCAGACCTATGGACAACGGCACAAAGAAGAAGTGAAAGATTGTTGTTGCTGCAAATTGGATACGCGCGAGCATTACCGGATCCATAAAATACACCCTTCTTTCATCTTTGGTTTCACTATTGTGAATTCTATCACGGATTTATGAAAACAAACGGGTAAAAAGTAATCGTTTTGTGACAAGAATCACATAATACGGCGCCCACTGTGTTGACAACGCCGAAAACCCGCATCACGACAAGGTTTTTTCGAGACATTTGCATTTGTGGAGATATTGTGAATGGGCCTCTTGAGCAAAACGGCAACCTGCATCTTTTGCCTTTGACCGTAACTTTTCATCCCTATGCAGCGTCTAAACATGAGGTACCGAAAGCTGGAAGTGGCTACGTACTCATTTATTCTAATCGTCAAATATTTAATAGAAGGAGTCATTATATCAAGATGAAATTGAAAAGCATTTCTCTAGCAGCTGCGCTCCTCGTCTTGCAGGCCGCACTGGCTGTACCTGCCGCTATGGCGCAGGCACCCGTTTATGGTTCAGTCGTCCAGGAGGAGAACCTGCCAAGCCATCAGGTACATACTTTAACGAATGCGGTAGCCGCTGGCTCTACAGATTCGAACGGCGTTCCGGCACAAAGTCCGGCAGACGCGACTGTGCCGGGCAATACCGAAGCCGACAATACTAGCGAAGGTTCAACCGGGCCGCAAGCTCCTGAAGCTCCCGCAGCGGAGCAGCCGGCAGGTGATTCAGCATCAGACCATGCTACGCCAGATTCTTCCGTACCGGGTATTCCATCCGACACTGCGGCCGACAACCCAGCTGCCCCGTCAAGCGGAGGAGGCCAGCTGATTCTTTATATGAACAGCACGCGCATGGAGCAGGACGGCCAGGAGTATACCTCTTCCCAGCCCATGACCGTGAAGGACGGCGTATCCTATGTCAGCATTCGCTCCCTGGTCGACCGGGTCGGCTATCAAATCGCCTATGACTCGAAGACGAAGGAGACGATTATCAAATACGGAGACGACGAGCTCCGCTTCAAGACCGACAGCAAGACTTACCGCGTAAACGGCAAAACGATGACGATGAAGGGCGCCAGCTACCAGGACAATAACGTGTTCATGGTGCCGCTCACCTCCATCACCCAGGCCCTCAACATTTCTTATAAAGTAGAGGGCAAAAAAGTCATCATGCAGTTGTCCACCAAACCCGTTGCTTCCTTTACCGTGCTGAACGACAAAATTATAGCCGGTGAAACGACGGTGCTCTATCAAACGAAGTCCTCCTCCCCTAAAGGCGTGCCCATCGTCGAGGAGAGATGGGAAGGACGGCAGGACATCTTTGCATCGGCAGGCACTTACACGGTTTCCTATTCCGTCCAGGATGCCAATGGAGAGTGGAGCGATCCTTATGTCCGGACGATCGTCGTCGCCAATCCGAACGTTCCTCCGGTAGCCCAGTTCAAGACGGATAAGGAACAATACAAGATGGGCGAGCCGATTACGATTATTGACCTGAGCTATGACGAAGACGGCGAGATCGTCGACCGGCAATGGATGAACAACTATCCGGCTTTCTTTACACCGGGGCCGGTCACTATTCAATTGATCGTTACGGACAATGACGGGGCATCCTCAAAAATTGAGCATACGATCAATATTACGACGGAGACGCTGTATACGAAGGATGAGTTCTCCAAGCTCTTCACCCCGATCGGCAGCAACTTTACAATCAACGGCGGAGAAGCCCTTGGCTACGAACGGCTCACCTACACTTATTCGACGGAGCCCTACACCCTGTTCAAGGATAATGGCCCTGAGCCTGTGTACTCCGAAGGCGTGCTGTACCGGGATACGATTAGCGGCCTGACACGGTTCATGACGCACCATGTCAACAAAACCGAAGAGAAGGGCAAAGTCTACATTATCGCCAAAAATATCAACGAGGTACCGGTCAATCTGGAAATCATCACCTCAGGCATGGCCGGCCCGGATATTTATGCCGAAATTACCGGGACGAAATCCGTCGCCCGTTATTTTGAGAACTACAAGAATGACAGCAAGAAGCAAACGATCACGCTGGCTCCCGGCGAGAGCAAAATCATCTTCGATGACATGATTAAGCTAGCGCTGAAGCCGCAGGAGACGATCTCTTTCCTGGGCGATCTTTATAGTGACTCGCCAATTGAATACACCAGTGTCTTCGTCAAAGACGGTCAAGACCCACTCGCAGTTGTAGACACGCTGCCAGTGCTCGACCCGATTCAATCGGTCATGCGCGGCACATTTACGGATTCCACGCGGATATTCGAGCATTACGAAACGATCGGCGGCGGCAAGAACTACCGCCTGTCCCTGACGGATAATTCCGCCGATCCTTTCCAGATCGGGACGGACACGGTACTGGGCGTATCCAGCGTCAATGCGGGCAACTACGGCGTTATCTATAAAATCAAGCTTCGCGTAGCTCCTCGCACGCTAATCACGTTTAACCCGCGCGGAGGATTGTACATGGGAGCTGCCCTGATCAACGGCAACCTGGTCAGCTTCTCCCATACAGGCAAAGACAATGTTTCCAGCCAGACCAGCGTGCTGCACCGTACCGGAGATTCTGAAGAAATCGTAGAAATTTGGACGACGCCGTCCGCAGGAAGCAACTTGCCATTTTCCATTCTGTTCATGCCTCTTCCTGAAATTAAGCACTAATAAACTTATTTCTATAAATATCAACAGCCACCCCTCGCAGCATTGCTGCATATTGGGGTGGCTGTTCCTTTTGCGAGCCAGTGCATCGCGTCATGCCAGGAAGCCGTGTACAGTTCGGGTCACGCGGTGCAGCGATACATGACGGCGGTCTAGATGCTGCGGCTGGTTCTGCCGTCGAGGACATGGCGGAAAGCGAGCCAGGGATGCCTCAACAGCATTCGAGCCCCGGCATAGCGCATCACCCGCCTGATCTCCTCCTGCTCTTGCGGTGCGTAGCAGCGAACCGGACAGTTGGCACAGGTCGTCTTCTCCTCGCCAAAGCGGCAGTATGTCAGACGCTTTTGACTGTAATTATACAAGGCATAGCAATCCTCGCATAAGAGGGTGCGTTTGGCAGGGTTGTTTTTTTCCGCATCCTTCGTCCGTTTCTTTCCCCTGTCTATGACCGAGTGGCGCTTCTCCGCTTCCAGATGCACGCCTTGGCAATATATAAGCATCATATGGGCGACAGTCTCCTTCTCTCGGCGGATTCTCGGCCCTTCCTGCCTTGCTGCTTTCGCTTCAGATACCATAGTTAAATACAAGCCTCCTATTTAGCGTTCGATGATGAGAATACCCGGCTCCAGGTCACAGCATTTAGTATAAGCAAAATAACCAAATAAATATAAACGCCATAACTTACGGAAGCAGTTGCCAGGTGAATGCCGCCGAGCACGGCGATCAGCAGCATCAGCATGAATACACGCAGGCCTTCGCTTTGCTGGGCAGCCTCGAAGGGCTGGGAGAAAGGCAGCACCTTGGATAGAAAGGCGAACGAAACGACCGAGAAGAGCATAATGACAAAGCCGAACACGATCAAATCCAGAATGATGGCTGGGCCAAACAAGAAGACAAAAATGACGCTTTCCAGCACATAGACGGGAAAAACCAGACGAATCAGCGCCGCCAGAACCGTTCCTCTATGGATGGCGGATCGTTCAGCAACCGGAACGGTATGGTAAATCCAGGCTGCCTTATACTTGCCCGAATAACGCAGCATCATAATCACCGTCGGGACAAGCAGCGCGCAGGAATAAATGAACAGATGCAGCTTCGTGCCAGGGAGCCCGCGCAAGCCAATATCCTTCAACTGTGTAAATATGAATATAAAAGGGAAGATAAGCGAGAAGCCTAAAGAAGGATACACCTTCAGTTTAAATTCACGCTCATTGCCGATCATCGTCCACGCAAAACGAAAGAAGGCTTTTTCCTGCGGGCCTACGGGAAGAAGCCTTGCGATGAATCTGCTCCACCCGGCTCCGGCCTTATCGCTGCGCTCGCCTGGATCGGCCAGCTTCTGAAGATTTCGCTCCAGCAGCGGCATCAGCTTAATATACATGGCTATGGCCAGGATCGGCACCAGCAGGCCAAGCAGCGTAAAGAAAATAAACAGCGGATCGCGGTTCCCTTGCAGAAGCACCTCAAACGGAGCGCCAAACCAGACCGGCACGATAAAAATCTGCCACCATTTCGGCTGGAACACCACATCGAGATTTACGATATTAAACAGCCGGATGAGCAGCTGATAGCCGATCGTAATCGCAATCGTCAGGCCGATTTGCACATAATTGATCATGTCCTTCAGCTTCTCGCCGTCGAAGAACCGCAGAACCACAACATATAGCATCGCGGTGAGTACGACGACAAACAGATCCATCAGGATTAAAGCTAGCAGAAACACGATAAAGAACATCACGCCATGCTTCAAGAGACCAACAATAAGCGGAATAATGCCAAGAGCTCCCGTCAGAAACACCATGTAGATGAACACATGGACGGTCTTCGCCATCGAAATCGTCTTCCTGTTGATCGGTTTCGTGCCAAGAATATTCCGGTCCCGGACATCGAGCAGCACGGAGGAGAAATCAGAAATTAGCGCCGTAAGCGTCATAAACATAAAAATGCCGAACAGCAGGCTCATTTGAAAAATATAATTATGGCCAAGCAGAATGAACGGCGTGCTGAAGGCGCCGAATATGCCGTAAATCCACAAGGAGCCGAGGAAATTGTTGCTGTCCTTCGCGTCCTCCCGGTCGGGGGATTTCTTCCCTTTCCTATTGTTCATAAAGGTAGGCACTCTGCGGGCGTCCATCATCAGCTTCACCTGTAAAATATGCCTCATGACGGCATAATCCACACCGGCCTTCTCAAACAGGCCGCGAAAACGGTCCAAGACGAGCAATGATTTGTAATTTTTCATCCGCTACACCTCTTGGACAATGCTTACAAACTGCTCTGCGATCGCCCGATGCTCGTTGAATCCGGTCAGCTGGTTGAATATTTGCTCCAGCGAGCCCTCCTGGCTGCGATCCTTCAGCTCTTCAAACGTGCCGTCGGCCACGATGCGCCCGCCATCGAGCAGGATGATCCGGCTGCTGATCTTCTCAACGACTTCCATAATATGCGAGGAGTAGAAAATCGTCTTGCCGTTGGCAGCTAGAATCGCCAGCAGCTCCTTAATCACCATTACGCTGTTTGCATCCAGGCCGCTCAGCGGCTCGTCCAGAAACAGAATATCCGGGTTGTGCAGCAGACTGGAGGTGATGAGCACCTTCTGCTTCATCCCTTTGGAGTATGTCGCGATTCGCGTATCCAGCACATGGCCGAGGCCTAGCTGTTCCAGCAGTCTCCGCCCTTTCCTCTCCGCGTCTTCCGCCGTCAGCCCGTACAACTCCCCAATAAACGTTAAATATTCCCGGGCGGTCAGCGTATCGTACATTTCAGCAATTTCGGGCACATAGCCGATTTTGCGCTTATATTCTACATCCCCATCCTTCGGACTTTGGCCAAGCACGCGCACTTCCCCGTCATAGCCGTCCACCAGGCCAAGCATGATTTTCACCGTCGTGCTCTTACCTGCCCCGTTAGGTCCGATGTATCCGATAATTTGTCCCGGATAAACCTCCAGATCAATCCCGTTAAGCACATACTTGTCCTCGAACTTCATGCGTAAATCCCGGATCGAAATTAGAGGTTGCCTTGGTTCGTTCATTCCCTCAGTCCCTTCTTCAGCAATATTCCTAATTCATATTATCCAGGATATGTATAGTTTTCTCAATGATACGACTAACAAAAAGAGACTGGCCCCAAGCCGGTGGCATGGGAATCAGTCTCCGTATATTGATAAAGGCATGAAGATGAAATTAGGACTCTTTCGGCAGAAAACCGCTAATATCTACACCAAGCCCCTGAGCCACGCGCATGCCGTACTCCGCATCAGCGCGGAAGAAGTTGCATACGGCGCGAAGCTGAGTCTGCTCTGGGGTCTGGCTCAGATCATTAACCAGATTCAGAATCAGATTGTTCTTCTCCTCCGCCGTGAAGCTGCGGTACAGTTCTCCGGCTTGCGTGAAATCATCCGTCTTGGCGATACGCTCACGGCCTGCTTGACCGGATACCGGCATTACGCTCTCGCGGTAAGCCGGCGCTTCCTTCGGACTATCATCGAAGCTGTTCGGCTCGTAGTTGATCGGGGAAGGATCCTGCTTCACGTTCATAAGCCCGTCTCTTTGGTGATTGCGCACCGGAGCATAAGGGCAATTGACCGGAATTTGCAGATAATTGGCCCCCAAGCGGTAACGCTGGGTATCCGGGTAGGAGAACAGTCTGCCCTGCAGCAGCTTATCCTCGGACGGCTCAATGCCGGGAACAAGTACGCTCGGCGAGAAGGCGGACTGCTCTACCTCGGCGAAGAAGTTATCCGGATTCCGGTTCAACGTCATTGTACCGACCTTTACCAGCGGATAGCTGTCCTCCGGCCATACTTTCGTAGGGTCGAGCGGGTCGAAGCTCCAGCGGTCCAGATCCTCTACAGGCATTAACTGCACATGCAGTTCCCACTGCGGGAATTGGCCCCGCTGAATATGGTCGTACAGGTCGCGGGTCGCATGGTTAAAATCCCGGCCTTGCACTTCGCCGACTTCGGCTGCGGAGAAGGTAGCGACGCCCTGTTTCGACTTCCATGTATATTTTACGTAAGTCACTTTGCCTGCGGCATTTACCCATTTGAAGGCGTGTACGCCGAAGCCGTCCATTTGGCGATAGTTGGCCGGGGTCCCGTGATCAGAGAACAGCCAGGTCATCATATGCGTAGATTCCGTAGACAGCGTCATAAAATCCCAGTAACGGGCGGGATCCTGGATGTTCGTATCCGGCGCAGGCTTCAGGGAATGAACCATATCCGGGAACTTGATCGCATCGCGAATGAAGAATACCGGCAAATGGTTGCCCACGAGATCATAGTTTCCTTCCTCAGTATAGAACTTTACGGCAAAGCCCCTTGGGTCACGGGCCGTCTCCGGCGATCCCTGACCATGAATAACCGTCGAGAACCGGACGAACACCGGAGTCTGTCTGCCGGCCTCCTGCAGGAAATGAGCTCGCGTATACGGGGCCATACTGCTCTCCGTCACGAACACCCCGTGCGCCCCAGCACCCCGGGCGTGAACGACACGCTCAGGGATGCGCTCGCGGTCGAAATGCGCCAGCTTCTCAAGCAAATGATAATCTTCCAGCAGTGTAGGCCCGTTCTGCCCGGCCGTTCTGGAGTTCTGGTTATCTCCTACAGGAGCACCGTGATTCGTTGTCATCCAATTCGTCATCTATATCACCCTTCAATTTGTTATTGTATTTAGACTTAATCTAAGTTCTGTAATAGATATTACCATGTTCTCACTCCGGTTTGCATGAAGTTTGAATGAGGGATTTATGAAGATACGATGCAAAAAGCATCCTCATCATGACCTGAGACGAAGTAAGACGGGATCGGTTCTGTTATGGAAATGATGATCTATGAATAGCTAAGTGAAAATGAAGCAACATTAAGCTCGAACGATTATAAAAACGGCGGTGATTACTCATGCCCGAATCCGTAATAAATGGGTACAGGATGCATTACATTGATCGCGGCAAAGGAACAGCTATCGTATTCATTCATCCCCCTGTGCTGACAAGCACAAATTTTCAATACCAAATCCAGCAATTGTCGGGCCAGTTTCGGACCGTCGCTTTCGATATTCGAGGCCACGGCCGCAGCGGGCCGTCTGAGGCGAGCCTCACTTATCGTTTAATAGCAGAGGATATCAAGAAGCTGATGGATGAGCTGACAATAGAGAAGGCCTGTCTGTGCGGTTACTCCACAGGCGGCTCCATTGTGCTCGAATTCCTGTTAACCTATCCTGATCGCGCATTGGGCGGCATTATCATCGGTGGTATGTCGGAGGTAAGCGACAGGAAGCTAAGGAGCAGAATATTTCTCGCTTCTGTGTTGTCCCGTGCCGGTGCGGTAAGCGCCTTGGCCCTGACTATCGCTTGGAGGCAAGCGAGAATGAAGCTGTCCCTGATGCGGCGATTATATATCGATGCCAAGAAGGGGAATTCCAAAAACGCCAAACAATATTATCAATATAGCCTGGGGTATAATTGTACAGCCCGGTTAGGGCAAATCCCCCACCCTATTTTGTTGGTTTACGGAGAGAAGGACAAGCATTTCTACCGGTACGCCCGGCTGCTTCAGCAGCAATTGCCCAACAATGAGCTCGTTTTTATTCCACAAGTGAGTCATCAAATCCCAACTAAAGAAGCAGGAACATTAAACAGGCTGATTCAGCAATTCCTCGATAACTGCAGCCCATCATAAACAAGAAGAACCTCGCCTAATGGCGAGGTTCTTCTGTTGGATTTATAGAATTGGGGTTCTTGAAATCCATTTGGCAGATGTTAGCCCTTTAAGCCCGTGGTCGAAATACCTTCCACGAAATATTTCTGAGCGAAGAAGAATAGCAGGATGCAGGGCACGATACTTACAACGGACATGGCCAGCACCTGGTTCCAGGATACGGCCGATGAAGCGTCCAGCGACAGCCGGAGCCCCAGCGATACGGTAAACTTCTTGACGCTGCTGATGTAGATGATCGAGTTGAAGAAGTCGTTCCACGTCCACATGAACTGGAATATGCCTACCGAGAAAATCGCTGGCTTGCACAGTGGCAGCAGCACCCGGCTCAGCACGGTAAACGAGTTGCAGCCGTCGATGGTGGCCGCCTCGTCCAGATCCCGGGGCAGGCCGCGCAGAAACTGAATCATCATGTAGACGAAGAAAGCGCCTGTAGCGAATGCCGCTGGAATGATAAACGGCAAGTACGTATCGAGCCAGTTCATTTTGTTAAACAAAATATACCGCGGGATCATGATCGAGGCATTTGGGAGCATCAAGGTCGCGATCATGATCGAGAACAGCATTGTTTTCAGCGGAAACTCGAATCTGGCAAACCCGTAGGCAACGATCACACTGGATATAATCGTAAATATGACCGTTGGTACCACCAGAATCAAAGTGTTGATGAAGAAATCCTGAAAGCCATACTGCCCCGTTCCCTGCCAGCCGAGAGCGTAGGAATCCCACACATAGGTCGTCGGCAGCAGCTTGCTGGAGCCGAATATATCGGCGTTTGTCTTGAACGAAGAGGCAAACAGCCAAATGAGCGGGTATACCATAATGAAGCCGAGGACGATCAGAAAACTATAATTAAGCATGGTGTTTGTCTTGCTGCTGGTCTCTCTCATGATTTATCCTCTCCCGTCCTCGTAATATACCCAGCTGTTGGATGTTTTGAAGATCACAGCGGTAACCGCCATGATAATGATGAACAAAATCCAGGATAAAGCCGAGGCGTACCCCATCTTGAAGAAGCTAAAGGCTTCTTCATAGAGCTTCAAAGCGTACAGGAAGGTCGATTTCATTGGCCCGCCGTTTGTAATGACGAAGGCTCCGGTAAACTCTTGAAAGGCATTGACCATCTGCATAACCAGGTTGAACAATACGATTGGCGTAAGCAGCGGCACCGTGATTTTGAAGAACATACGCGGCTTCGACGCTCCGTCGATCGCTCCCGCCTCGTACAAATCGCCCGGAATTTGCTGAATTCCTGCCAGGAACAGCACCATTGACGAACCGAATTGCCAAACGGTCAGCAGCCCTAGCGTATAAAGAGCTATATCCGGGCTTCCGAGCCAGTCTACCGGACCGATATGGAGATAGCTCAGCATATTGTTGATGACCCCTTCTTTCATAAAGAGGAAGCGCCACAGTACGGAAATCGCTACGCTCCCGCCCAGAATCGAGGGTAAATAGTAGACGGTTCTGAAGAAATTAATCCCTTTCAGCTTAGCGCTGAGCAGCATCGCAATGAATAGCGCGAAGGCCAATTTAACCGGCACCGCGAGCAGTACGTAAATCCCCGTAACCTTCAGAGACTGGTAAAAGTCAGGGTCGGCCGTAAAGATCTTTTTATAGTTATCTAAGCCGATAAATTTAGGCGTGCTGACCATGTTATAATCCGTAAATGAATAGTACAGGGATGACAAAAACGGATAAAACTGAAAGATGAGCAAACCGATGATCCATGGTGCGATGTATAACAGTCCGATGTACTGATAGTTTTTCTTGGCTTTTACCTTCTGTCGCGTTTTCTTCTGAGCCTTGGCCAATACCGAATGTGATGCAGACATAGCGGACTCTCTCCCTTCCTATCCTTGAAAGCTCTATTTTGTTTTATTGTCTGGCTTTGATCTCGTTCAGCTTGGAAGTCAGACTGGCGATGAGCTCATCTGCGGCTTGCTCCGGCGTTGCTTTACCATAGCTGACCTTTTGAATGACGTCCTCAAGCACCTTTTGCACCTCAGAGTTGTTCGCCACGCTGTTATCTACGATGCCGGCATGGCTCAGTCCGAGCTCAACTGCATTCGTGATGGCCGCATCAATTTTGCCTGCTGCAACGGCTGCCTCTTGTGAAGACTTCACCGGCGGAACGGAACGCACGTCACCGAGAATCGCGGCAGCCTCCGGATCATTCATGAACCAGTTCAGGAATTTGACGGCCTCGTTCTGATGCTTGCTCTTGTTGCTAATAGCGAACAGCTGCGAAGGTCTTACCAGTACGCCCGTATCCTTGGCATCCTTGGCGATGACCGGCAGGCCCGTTACGATTTCAACATTCTCAGGCAGCACGTTCTTCAGCGACAACAGCGTACTGCTCATCGAAGGAGCCAGCGGAATTTCCTGGTTGATCCATTTCGGATTCTGATCGATTTTGCCAAAGAAGAGATCGCTTTCCCCGATCGGCTGGTACACGCCGGCCTCCATCGCTCTATGGAGCCAGTCAAAGCTGGCTACCGCGTCTTCTTTGCTGAAGCCAACCGTATAATCTTCATTGACCCATTGGCTGCCTGTACGCTGCTTCAGCATCGTGACAATATCCTGACGCAGAGCCGCATGGTCAGCAAGCAGAAGATATTTGGAGCTGTCTTCGGCATGCAGCTTCTTCCCTGCTTCATAAATAGTTTCCCAATCCCACTGCGCATCGGTCGGAATACCAAGCTTGTCCGCAAGCGTCTTGTTGATGATCATGCAGTAAGCATTGACGCCAGTCGGAACCGCCACCAGCTTGTCGCCGTATACCCCGAAATTGCTGAGGAAATTCTGGTCGAAGCCGGAAGCATCAAAATCGGAATGCTCCTTCAAATCGATAAAGAAGTCACCTTTACTTGTCAGCTCCTGCAGCCACGGAAGGTCAAGCTGTATAATGTCCGCAGACGTTCCGCCCGACAGCTGGGTTTTGATCTTCTGTTCATAACCGTCGAAGCCCTGGTATTCCGCTTCGATCGTTACGTTTGGCGCAACCTGCTTATACGCCTCGATCGCCGCCAGCGTAGCCGCATGGCGATCCTCCCCGCCCCACCAGCTAAAGCGCAAGGTGACTTTCCCATCAGCGGAGGCTTGTTTCCCCTCGGAAGTGTTTCCTTGATTTGCGGAATCACCATTTCCCGAGGAGCATCCGCTCAGCATAGACAAGATGAGTGCAACAGCAATAAATAACGCCCCTACTTTATTTCTCTTCATCATGCATTCTCCTTTGAGCAATTGATGTAAGCGCTTTTAATTATAGACCTCCCACCAGGCTTTTTTAAGGTAGCTGATCTTAGAAAAAGGTATCATTAAATGCGTTCTTTGCCGGCAAAGGTATCCTCTTGTTGTGAAATGTATCATTTTTACAGATCATAGACCCCGCTTGTTAAATCGCTTACATCGTAAACCTTCCAATCTGCTATAATGCAAATGGAAGCGATAACAACATGCGTGTGGGGTGGAACATGTATAATCTGTTGATTGTTGATGATGAGGCCGAGACGCGTGAAGCCTTGTCGAGCTATTTTCCATGGAGTGAGGTAGGATTCGAGGTCGTCGGCCAGGTCAATAACGGACAAGAAGCGCTGCAGTTCATCTCGGAAAATGATCACGTCGAGGTGGTCCTTACCGATATCAAAATGCCAGTCATGTCTGGCGTCGAATTGGCGGAACAGCTGTACATCAACCATCGGCACATCAAGATTGTCTTTATCAGCGGTTACCGGGACTTTGAGTACGCTCAAAAGGCGCTGCACTACCGTGTGAAAAACTATGTGCTCAAGCCCGCCAAATACAATGTGCTTATGGAGGTATTCCTCGAAATCAAGGCGGAGCTCGAAGCTGAACAAGCAAGGCTGGAGACCCATCCGGCCGAGGAGCAGCCCAGAAACGACGAAAGCCTAATCATTCATAAAATAAAATCCTATGTCAAAAAAAACTATAAGGACGCTTCCCTAGAAGAGGTAGCGCGGCTTGTCCATATGAACGCCAACTATCTCAGCTTCTTTTTCAAGCAAAAGACGGGACAGAACTTCTCTGATTATTTGATAAGAACCAAAATGGAGGTCGCTGTTCATTTGCTGCAGGACGTCAGTTACAAGACGTATGAAATTAGCGAAATGGTCGGTTACAGCAATGCCAAAAATTTTACACGCACCTTCAAAAGCTATTATGGCAAAACGCCAAGCGAGTATAGAAATGGCCCGGTTGCACCATGAGGGAAAAGTATTTCATCAAGCATCTGGCAACCTTCCTTATACCGCTGCTTGTTCCGATCGTCATTTTCGGCGCCTTGTCAACGGTGACTTCGCAGCATGACATCAAGGCAGATATTAATCAGAACAGCAGCTTTCTGCTGCAGCAGTCGCAGACCCAGCTGGAGATGATTCTTAATGAGCTGGATACGCTGTATTTGGCGCTCTATGACAATAAAGAAATTTTTAACGAGTTGTCCGCTGTGCTGGTCAATCCGTACTATACCTACGAGAGCTCAACGTCCAACCGGATCATCTCCAGCTTCTTGAATGCTTTTACCAGCTCCAAGCCTTATATTCAATCCTTCTATCTATATGTCGATAATCCGAACCAGCGCTTCCTCTCCTCCGTCGACGGCCTGGTGACGCTGGATCATTATTACGATACGGCCTGGTATGAGCAGTTCATGGCCTACAGTGGACCGCCTACAAAGTGGACTGTGCGGAGGAATATCCGCTTCTATGATTTCGAGACGAATCCTACGGCAATCGTGACGTTCTATAACGTACTGGTGCCGCAGAAGATCGGGATTATTCTCAACATCCGCCCGAAATACATCGAGAGCATTCTCGATGACATTACAACTTATGAGGGGCAGCAGCTGCTTGTGCTCGATGAAGAGAACAACGTAATCTTCTCCAACCACCACGGGGACTTGTTTCAGGATAAGGACATCGAGTGGATCGCAGGGCAATCCTCGGCGTTCTTCGATATGAAGACCTCGCAGGGGCTGGTCAATATCACCAAAGTCGAGTCGGAGCGCTACAAATGGAAATATGTATCGGCAATTCCCCATTCCGAGCTGTACAAGACCCCGACGCGCATTTTCAAATACACGGTGCTCTTTGTGGCGATAGCGGTGGTGTGCGGACTGATTCTTACATATTACGTCGTTAGCCGCAATTACAAGCAGCTGAGAATGATCCGGATGCTGATCAAATCGGCTGAGGATCGCCATGTGCCCTTGAAGCCGCCGGGGAAAGTCAGGGACGAGTACTCCTATATTCTGCACAATATGATTACGCATTTTATTGAGCACCGGTATATCCGAACCCAGCTTCTGGAGAAAAAATACCGGCTGCAGTTCATGGAGCTGCTCGCCCTGCAGTCGCAAATCAACCCGCATTTCCTTTATAACACCCTGCACTCGGTGTATTGGGAATCGGTCGCCTTGACGGGCAAACCTAACAAAGCAAGCGAAATGATCGAGGATCTATCCGATATCCTCTCCTACTCCTTCAGCGAACCGACAAAATCAGTCACCTGGAAGGAGGAAATCGCCAATGCCGTCAGCTATGTCAATATTCAGAAGAAGCGATATAAAGATAAGTTCGACGTCATCTTTGAGTATGAGGAGGAGATTACACAGCTGTTTACGATGAAGCTGCTCCTGCAGCCGCTTCTTGAGAACAGCATCTACCACGGCATTAAAGAGAAGGATGGTCCCGGATTGATCAAGGTGAAGCTTATCCGTCAGCAAGAGCGGCTGCGCATCACTGTTATCGACAACGGCATTGGCATCGAACCTGAAGCGTTAGCAGAAATCCGGAGCCGGCTCGATTCGGACGAGGAGCGAACGAAGCATGTCGGCATGTTTAATACGAACAAGAGGCTGAAGCTGATGTACAACCATATGTACAGCTTCCGGATTCGCAGCAAGCCGGGCCTTGGCACCATGGTTGAAATGATTCTCCCTGTACAGGAAGTGCGGCATGACTGATCATGCCGCACTTTGAATTGAACTGGGGCGTCGCTTTGTTTTTTGATTTTATTTGCACACTGTTTACGCATATTGGGGCGTAAGTTCGTTCCCAAGGCCTTACACTTTGTTCTGCTTGCGGTACTGCAGCGGGGAACGCTTGGCAATCTGCTTGAACACCCTGCCGAAATGGGCAATGCTGTCAAAGCCGGTCTGCTCGGCGATAGCTGTTATTTTGTCCTCCGTCTCCTTCAGCAGCGTCTGGGCCTCGCGGATTCGCACGTAGTTCAAATATTCGATCACCGTGAACCCTGTCGTTTGCTTGAAAATACGGCATAAATACGTCTCGCTAATGTAGAAATGCTCGGCGATGCCTTCCAGAGTCAGCCTCTCGGTGTAATGAGCATTCAAATACTCGAGAATGCGGTAGACCCTGCGCTGCTTCTCGCTAGACTCCGGAAGAACGGGCTCTGTAGCCTCCTCCCGCATGCGGCCGATCAGAATAAGCAGCTGAAGCAGCAGCGCCTGCAAATACGGCGTATAACCTGTAGCAGCTTCCCTTTGCTCTCGCAGCATATCCTGGAGAATATCGACGATTCGTCCTTGCTCGTGCACGTCCGGCCGCAGCAGGAAGCTCTCTCCTTGAAACAGCGGCAGATCGCCGACGCCTAACCCCAGCAGCGGCTCCAGAAATGAATCCTCAAAGTTGATCAATATCCGCTCATGCGTGGAGCGGCCTTTGCTCGTTGTCCGGTGCAGCTGGTTCTTGTTAATGAACAGCAGATCGCCGACCTGCAGGGCATATATCCGGTCGTTGACATAGTAATATCGTTCCCCGGCCAGCAAATAATAGATTTCGTAGCTGTCATGAAAATGGTCGGAATCCATATTGAATGTTCCCGTCCGCTTGATCTGCTCGACATCAAAAAAAGGTACGATATTCATAGAACATCCCTCGCTGCAAATTTAGGATAATATATGCATACTTTTTAGTGAAATGACTAAGAAAAGCTTAGATTTTTGCATTTCATATACTATAAGATAGATTCAAACCAATGTAAATGGAGTGATCACCTTGTCCAAGAAGAAATATGTCATCGTAGGTGTCGGAGGCCGGGCTGAATTTTTCTATAGTGAGCTGATTACTACGTATAAGGAAACCTCGGAGCTGGTAGCCATTTGCGACGTCAACCAGACGAGAATGAACTACACGAACAAGCTGCTGAAGGACAAATACAACTATCATGAAGTACCCACATACAAAGCGGAAGACTTTGACCGGATGATCGAGGAAACGAAGCCGGATTACGTACTGGTATGCACGATCGACCGAACGCATCATAAATACATCGTTCGGGCCATGGAACTGGGCTGCGACGTCATTTCCGAGAAGCCGATGACCGTGGACGAGGAGAAATGCCAGGAAATCTTCGACGCCATCGAACGGACGGGCCGTGATCTGCGCGTGACGTTTAACTACCGCTATGCTCCTCATAATACGAAAATCCGCGAAGTCATTATGGACGGGACGCTGGGTGAAATTCTTTCCGTCAATTTCGAATGGCTGCTGAACACCCAGCACGGGGCCGACTATTTCCGCAGATGGCATCGCGACAAACGCAACAGCGGCGGACTGCTCGTGCATAAATCTACGCACCATTTCGACCTGATGAACTTCTGGCTGGATTCCAAGCCGGATACCGTATTCGCCATGGGCGACCTGCGCTTCTACGGCAAGGAAAATGCCGAGAAACGCGGAGTGACCGAGTTCTATCAGCGCGCCTATGGCAGCAAAGCGGCTGAGAACGATCCTTTTGCCCTGCACCTCGACCGTAATGAGCACTTAAAGAGCTTGTACCTTGATGCCGAGCATGAGGACGGGTATCAGCGCGACCAAAGCGTGTTCGGAGATAACATCAGCATCGAAGATACAATGAGTGTCATGGTGAAATACAAAAATAAAACCGTTATGAACTATTCCCTGAACGCCTACTTGCCGTGGGAAGGCTTCATTATCGTGTTCAACGGCACGAAAGGGCGCATGGAGGTACGGGTTACCGAGCAATCCTACGTCAATTCCGGCGGCAAGAAAGAAAATGAAGGCGCGCTGGAGGGCATGGACATCACGATCTATCCTCACTTTGCCGAGCCTTACAAAGTCCAGGTCGAACAGGCCTCCGGCGGCCACGGCGGCGGCGATCCGGTCATGCTGCGCGACATCTTCGACAAAAAGCAGGAGGACCGCTTCAACCGCGCTGCCTCCCATATCGACGGCGCCATGTCCATCATGACGGGTATTGCCGCCAACCGCTCGATCCGCACCGGTCAACCGGTGAAGATCGATGATTTGTTCAAAATATAGGCAGACAAAAGAGCCTTCGCTGCAGAGCACTGCGGCGAAGGCTTGTTTATTGATTTATGACTATTCCTAGATGATCAGGGTCAGGCAACTAGATGTACTTCATGCAGTTAGATCAATGGCCCTGGCTGCGTTAGAGGGTACTAACTGCAAAACCTACATTTAGTTTTAAGTTTTTTCGACGAATGAGCTCAATCCAGGCAAACTAGCTGCATGTTTTACATTTAGCGCAGGTGCTTTTTCACAGAAGTTCCTAACTAGCTGTATAAAATACATTTACCTAGTAAAACCGAGGGGATAGCTACGTGCAGGAGTGTAGCTATGTGCAGGAGTGTAGCTATGTGCAGGAGTGTAGCTATGTGGGAGAGTGGCTATGCGCCGGGGTCTGGTTAGTGCAGGAGTGCGGCTATGCCGGGTGTAGCTGGTTCCTTATGAGTCTGTAAAATAGTTTGTGTAAACTCCTAAGCCCATTAAAGTGGAAGTAACAGAAAGATAGGGAGAACACGTGGGACTTTGGTCAAAAGAACAACTGCGGGCTTTCATTAAGGAAAATCAGCTGGTTACTGCCCGGGAGGTTATGGGTGAAAGTGATCGGAAATCCTGATGGTCGTGAGCTGCAAATTCTAACGGTTGTGAGTGACGTTATTTGGGCAAAAGTGGGGTTTAACAAAATGTAACGGTTGCCATCGAGCCTATTTACGGTTTTTCGTAGGCAGAGGGGCTATTTCGTCCAAATAAGCGCTCATACAACCGTTAGAAAAGAATCCCCCTCTTTTAGGGACGATTAAGCGCGATGACAACCGTTAGCGTAGCCTCTTCAGCCTCTTCCAAACAGGTCGCTCGTACGAGGCTAACACGTTGGTCACTAAGTGTTCCATACCATCTATATTCGGAGTGCCGTGCGATGATAGGATACTCCCCGGGACCGAAGGGCAGATCATCGGTCGTATTACTGACTGCTTGAATACTAGTTTCTCATCGTACGACAATACTAGGTCGAGTCCAAAACTGGGAACAGATGCTGCTGAAGTTCTCCGTCTTTTTCCCGGAACGCATCGGTCAACCATTTACGTTAAGCAGGCTAATCCCCCCGGGGGATTACTTGAAATGAGTTTACACAAAAATTTAGACAGATCTTCCTTTTTCCTTTTGAGCATAATTGACGTATTTGATCGCTGAATTTTATATAGCAGCAAGTCGCCCAACCCAGCAAACATCACTAGCCTCGGCAAAAAGCATAAACCCTCCAAACCGTTGGAGGGTTCTGCATTAAATTCTACTTCCACTAGCATGCAACTTTCATTCAATTTCTTTCCGTTCAACTCTACTCTAAACCTACTCGATATCTACTCTAGACCTACCCTCGATCTACTCCGTCTCTATTTGATGCCTTCTTGCACTTCTTTGGCCATTTCCGGTACGGAGATCAATCCGCCGCCGGACAGGTACCAGTAGCTGGCATCAAGATAGATGATTTTGCCGTTCTTGTAGGCGTTCGTCTTCTTCACCAGGTCGTTCTCGATCAGCTTGGATGCCGGCTCTGCCTCCTGGCCTCCTTCGCTAACTACAGCGTCGCGGTCAATGACGAACAGATAATCCGGATTCTTCTCCGTTATAAATTCGAAAGAGATGCTTTGTCCATGCGTAGATACCTCAATCGTATCGTCTGCAGGCGCGATACCGAACTCATCGTGAATAATGCCGAAGCGGGAGCCTGGTCCATACGCGCTCACTTTGCCGCCCGTCGTCAAAATAACAAGTCCCTTGCCTTCACTTGCAGCCGCTTGATCGTTGATGGCTTTAACGGAATCCTCGATGGCTCCCCATTCCTGACCCACTTCAGCTTCTTTGCCGAATATTTGGCCCAGGATATCCAGGTTCTCCTTCATGGATTCCAAATACTTCGCATTGTCGATGCCCAGGTAAACCGTTGGAGCAATTTGACTCAATTCATCATAAGCTTCCGCCGTACGTCCGGAAATAAAGATTACTCCCGGCTTCATTGCGTTCAGCTTCTCGAAATCCGGCTCTTTCAATGTGCCGACATTGGTATATTTGGAGTCTTCATATTTCTTCAGGTGAGGCGGCAGATTGGATTGCGGCACTCCAGTCACTTCTACACCCAGCTTGTCGAGTGATTCCAGCGTACCGTAGTCGAACACAGCGATATTGCCCGGATTCTTCTTCAGCGTTGTCGTTCCAAGCTGATGTGTAATCGACAGCTCTTCATTCTCGGCAGGAGCTTCCGCCGCTGGAGCCGATGTTTCAGGCGAATTGCCGGCATTTCCCGCAGTATTTCCTTTATTCGCGCCGCAAGCTGCCAGTACGAATACTAAAAACAAAGACATAACCAGTAAGGATAATTTCTTGTTCACTTCAAATTCACCTCATTATTATATTCGCGATGGCTGCCCATCTGTTATGTGAAATAGACGCAAATCTTATTGCCTCCGATCGTTTCGATCGGAATGTCCATGTCATATACTTCCCTAAGCACATCTTGATCCATGATTTCGTCGGTCGTCCCCTCTTTGACGATTCTTCCGTCCTTTAGAGCCACGATATAATCCGAATAACAGGACGCAAAGTTGATATCATGGATGACAAGCACAACCGTCTTGCCCAGTTCATCCACGAGCCGGCGCAGCACCTTCATGATCTGCACGGAATGCTTCATGTCCAAATTGTTGAGCGGTTCATCCAACAGGACGTATTCGGTATTCTGGGCGATAACCATGGCGATGAACGCCCGCTGCTTCTGGCCCCCGCTGAGCTCATCCAGGTATTTGTCTCTCATCGGTTCAAGATCCATGTAGGCGATAGCCTCATCGACGTATTTCACGTCCTCCTTCGTCAGCTTCCCTTGCGAATAAGGGAACCGTCCGAAGCTGACCAAATCCTTGACCGTAAGCCGAATATTGATATGGTTCGATTGCTTCAAAATCGAAATTTTCTTCGCCAGCTCATTGCTTTTCCAGCTGCCGATTTCCTGGCCGTCGATGACGACCTCACCCTCATCCTTCGTAATTAACCGGCTGATCATCGACATCAGCGTGCTCTTGCCGGCTCCGTTCGGGCCGATAAACGAGGTGATTTTCCCTGGGGCGATGTCGACGGATACGTTGTCGACCACCTTTTTGCCGCCGTATTTCTTTGATACTCCCCTGACCTTTACCACGATTTGTTCTCCTTCAGCAGTAGATAGATAAAGTACACCCCACCAATAAAGTTAATGATGACGCTTAGTGAGGTGGAGAAAGTAAACACTCTTTCCACAACCAGCTGCCCGCCGACAAGGGCGATAATGCTAATTAAGGATGCCCCGGCAATCAACTGCCTGTGACGGTAAGTGTTCAGAAATTGATACGCCACGTTGGCCACGAGCAGCCCAAGGAAGGTAATCGGTCCAACCAGCGCCGTCGAAATGGAAATGAGAATCGCCACAACAATCAGCATCCGCTTCACAACATAATCGTAGCTGATTCCCAAGTTGACGGCGTGGTCCCGGCCCAAGGCCAGAACGTCCAGATATTTATTGAATCTGGCAAAATAAATCCCGGTCAGGAACACCCCAGCCAAAGCGATCAGTAAAATGTCCGAATTGATGTTGTTGAAGCTGGCGAACATTTTATCCTTAACGATCAAAAATTCGTTAGGATCAATCAGCTTCTGCATAAAAGACGACAAGCTGGAGAAAAACGTGCCAAAGATCAAACCGATCAGCAGCAGATAATAAATGTTCCGGCCTTCCCTTCGGAAGAGCATCTGGTACAAGAGCAGCGCGAACAGCACCATGAATCCTACAGCCATAACGAATTGCAGGTTCTTGCTCATCAGCGTCAGCGCCGTAGAGCCGAATACAAACACGATAATGGTCTGCAGAAGCATATACAATGAATCCAGGCCGATAATGCTCGGCGTAAGGATGCGGTTGTTCGTAATCGTCTGGAACACAACTGTGGAAAACGCTATGGCCGTTCCTGTGAGGAGGATGGCGATCAGCTTCTTGCCTCGTTTGGGGAGGATATAGTCCCAATGGCCGCCTGCATCAACCGTCATGAATAACACGGCAAGCACGATTGCGAGAATGGCCAAGGCTGCTATTTTTGTTCTAATGCTCATATGTCTTTCTCCTCATTAGCAAGTACAGGAAAACGCCGCTGCCGATAACGCCCACGGTCAGACCGATGGGAACCTCATACGGGTAAATAATGACCCTTCCCAGAATATCGCACGCCAGAACGAATACAGCTCCTAGCAGCGCAGTACCCGACAGGTTCTTCTTCAGGTTGTCCCCTTGGAAGATCGTCACCAGGTTCGGCACGATGAGACCGATGAAAGGAATCGAACCGACCGTCAGCACAACAACCGAGGTGACCAGCGCCACGATAAAGAGCCCTATATTGACGACCTGCTTATAATTCAGTCCAAGATTGACGGAGAACTCTTCGCCCATGCCCGCAACCGTAAATTTATTCGCATAAAAATAAGCCGCGGCTACAAGAGGGACGCTTATGTAAAGAAGCTCGTACCGTCCCTGCATGACCATGGAGAAATCGCCAAACAGCCATGCATTCATACTCTGAATCAGATCATACTTGTATGCGAAAAATGTCGTCGCCGAGCTGACAATTCCGCCGAACATCAACCCGACCAGCGGAATGAAGATCGAATCCTTGTATTTCACCTTGTCGAGTATTTTCATGAAAATGAGGGTGCCAAGCATCGCAAACACGAAGGCAACAGCGATTTTGCCAAGCGGTCCCGCAGAAGAGAACAGAAGCATCGATACCATGATGCCGAACCCTGCGGAATCCATTGTTCCCGCCGTCGTAGGCGAGACGAATTTGTTGCGCGTCAGCTGCTGCATAATTAACCCGACGATGCTCATGCTTACCCCGGCGATAATAATGCTGATCAGTCTAGGAAACCGGCTAATCCGCATGATTTCCCACTGTTCCGGATCTAGGCGAAGCAAGTCCATCAATGAAGTTGTCTTGGCTCCGATCAAGAGCGAAACGACGGATAATACGATTAGCGCTGTTATCAGATATGTCTTCTTCATTTCAAGTCCTTAGTCTCGTCCCTCTGGCCAGAGGAACTTAATGTCATTGCCGGCAAGACCATTGTTAATAATGATATTCATTATCAATTAGTTTAAATTATACATAGGCGCTTCCAGCCCTGTCAACCATTTAAATTTTGAAACTTCATGCAGGACAAGGTCTGAAGCGGATTCTTAACGTTCCTGCAGGCTGCTCTGCCGCCGCTTTCCAGTTTTTCTTCTCCTGCCTGAACTCACCATATTGCATAAAAATACATACCATTCTCAATTGCATTCTCAGATACAATGGCAGAAAAAAAGCTTGCAGGCTACGTCCTCTGCTTCAAAGGACGAACCTGCAAGCTGCCTTACGATTAAAAGCGGGCTCTAGCTCTAAGATGATAGGACTTGCCCTTCCTATTTCAAACTGATCCGGCGATGCTCACGCGCCGATGCCAGCGCCGCTTCCAGGACCCGCATGCCTTGAACAGCATCCTCGGGTGTAAAGCGCTGCGGCTGTATCCCAAATACAGCCTTGGCCAGGTCATCGACTTCCCAGGTGTAAGGGTCGGCCTTGTCCTCGCGGCCTTCCACCCGGCTTTCGCCCCGGATCGTCACCGTATACGAAGCATCCTCCTCATCTCCGACCGTAAAAGCATGCGGGATGTCAATGCGCCCTTCGCTGCCCACAATTTCCAGCAGCTGGCGATGCTCCGTCCACATCCCGCAATCAAAGGTCAGCGCCAGGCCATCGGCAAATTCCAAGATGCCCGCAGCCATCATATCCACACCATAATGCTTATCGGAAAATTGCCCATGCACGGTTACCGCTTCGGGCTCCTGGCCAAGAATAAAGCGCGCCGCGCTGATGGGATAGCAGCCCACATCGTAGATTGAGCCCCCGCCCCATTCCGGCCGCAGCCGGATATTGTCCAGATCCTCAGCGTTGTTGTAGGTAAACGAGCCGCGGATTAACCGAAGCTGCCCTAGCTCGCCGCTCGCAATAATTTCCTTGATCCGATGCCAGCGCGGATGGTGACGATACATGAAGGCTTCGGCCAGAACAACGCCCTTCTGTTTGGCGACGGCCGCCATCTCGGCCGCCTCCGCGCTGTCCATCGCTATCGGCTTCTCGCACAGCACATGCTTGCCTGCCTCCATGGCGCGGATCGCCCATTCTTTATGTAAATGATTAGGAAGCGGGATGTACACGGCCTCAATACTTTTATCCTCAATCAGTTCCTCGTAACTGCCATAAGCCGTCGTTATGCCGAATTGCTCGGCTACCGACTTGCTTTTCTCCAAATTCCGGCTCGCGATCGCAGCCAAAACACCGTACTCTGACTTCTGAATCGCCGGCATAACATCCTTTATAGCTATCCCTGCACATCCGAGTATTCCAAATCGAAGCTTCTTATCCATAATCCTCTTCCCCTTTCTTGTAAGCGCCTAACTCTCTCCATTGTACAATCCCCTATACACAAGTACAACGAGCAGCCAGGCAAATGCTCTCCCCCATCATGGGAATCCCCCTAATTGGACATAGTAATGAGGGCAGCATGACCTTGCAGCAAAGGAGGCTAAAGCCAGGATGGACAATACGCATGAATTCGTGGAAAAACTGCATGACAAGCAGGAGAAGGATCGCCGCAACAAAGAGAACCGTGGCAAAGGCAATCCTGCGGGCCAACTGCCTACCAAGCAGCACGGCACGCAAAAATAAACCGCAACAGGCTTAAGGGGCCTCTCCTCGGCAATTGCAGGAAGGGCCCCTTAAGGACTGTCATGGTCTAGCCTATTTCAGCCTGACGGGCTACTGCCGCTTCTCGCTGGCAATATATTCATTCGGAACATCGCCGCCGTGCGTGTTGTGGTTCTTGAACTGGCTCAGGCGACCGTTCCCGCCCTCTCCGCCGTTGCCCATGGTCCGGTTCTGCCCATTGCTGCTGCCATTCCCTTTGGGCTTTTGAATTTCCAAATTGGGATCCGTCATCATCAAACGCCTCCTATGCGAAATGTCTAATCGACTGAAGACTGAGATTGGAAACTAAAATCAGCTGTCTCCCGGTAGGGTTCGTCATTGAGGAACGTTTTATGCGTCGGGGCCGGGGATTACTCCTTGATCGTCACTTTCACCGGCGAGTATTCGCCGATCACGGTCTGCCCATGCACAGACACGCTGCCTTCCGGCGTTAAGTCCTTCTCCGTCATGATGCCGAGCGCAATCGTAAATTTGTTGAATTTGACCGGAACATTCTTTTCCCTCCGGATCTCATTGCCGTTCACGAAAAAAATGACCTCGTCCTCGGCCCGGTTATACGTGATTTTATAGTTATTAAACTCCCGTGCCTTGAAGTCGGTATCCTCCTTGAACACACAGAAGAACCGCGTCTTATCACTCGGCGGCACCTCTACGCCGGGGAAAGGAAGCACCGCGTACACGCTGGCGTATTTATCGTTGCCGGCAAAGAAATCCAGTGCGGCCCCTGTCGTGAAATCCAGAAGGTTCAAGGACACGTAGCCGTCGTATAGGTCGCCCGGTACCGTATTCTGTGTACGCGCCCGGATATCCAGCTCGAAGCTGATCTCCCCGTTCTCCGGCACTGCAAACTCCTCGACCGAATAATACATGTGCTTGGCATTGTCCAATATTTGCACATGGTCATGACTCCGGCTAAGCGGGGCACGGACATATAGTATGCCATTGCGCACAATGACAACCGCGTCCGGCTCGCGGTATTCCCAGAACGTGCCGTCCGGCAGGGGGAACCCGCCGATTTTCCACACCTGTCCTTCATTCAGTATCGTATGAAAGTCGCCAATCACCCGTTGCTTGTCCATTTGTATCGTCTCGCCTTCTTGATGTTCTGATTATTGCAAAATCCCTTGCAGCAAAAGCGCCGCCATCATCACGATGCCGCAGCGCACGGAAGCCTGCAGTGAAGCCCCCATCAGCGGCAAATAGGCTGCCGGAGCGTTGTGCTCCTTCAACCTTCCATAGACCCGGTAGAGCGGAATTGCTGTTAATATCCCAACCAGCGCATATACCGGCAGTATGCCCATTGCGATGCAAAGCAATAAACAAACATAAGCCAGGATGAGCAGCAGCTTGGAAAAACGCAGCGCCCGCTTCTCGCCCCACACGACGACCAGCGTATTTTTGCCTGCCTGCTTGTCCGCCTGCCAGTGCAGGAAATGATGATTGAACAATAGCAGCGTAGTCAACAGCCCGATCGGCAGCGACAATAGCGCAGAACGCAGACTCAAATCTCCAGTCTGTACATAATAAGAGCCCATAATGGGCAGGACGCCGAAGGACAGCAGGATGGCCACTTCACTTAATCCTTTGCCGCGGTATCCGAACTGAATCGGAGGCGCCACATAATAATAAGCGATCAGCCCGCCAAGGCCGCCGAATACAAGCACCGGCCAGCCGCTGTAGAGACTGAGCACGATGCCGCACAGCACCCCGAGTCCCAGCAAGGACCAGGTCAGCCGTGCAAAGGTCTTCTCGGACATCGTGCCTCCAGCCAGAAATCCGGAATTGGTGGAAATCACCTCCGGTGTATTTTTTGCCGCCGTATCCGCGCCGCTCCGGAAATCCCACAGATCATTAATCATGTTCGAGAACAGATGCGCCGCTCCCGCGCCGACCAGTGTGATGATGAAGAGTACCGGATGAAATTCCCCTTTCCATACATAAGCGCCCAGCGCTCCTAGAAAAACAGGAATAAGCATGACGGGAATGACCTGAAACCGGGATGCCTTTCTGAACAATGTCCATTTATTCATCCTCCGCCTCACGCTCCTCCAGATAAAATGATAAATCAAACTGTACATATTGATTATACATGAACTATTTTGCTAGACCAAAGTCCAGTTTTTTTCTTCCCCAGAGACCGAAGATGGTGTTCAATTAATGTAGTATGCTTATCGTAAATTCAATACATATGCAAAGGAGATTCAATATGAATCGAATGTCTTGGCTTGGACCGTTAATGATTTTAGCGGGCGTTTACTTGTTTTTCTTCCAAAAAGAAGCGATATCAATGGGCAGCCTGTTCGGCAATTTCTGGCCTACCCTGTTCGTCATTCCGCTAGGCCTTTTCTTTCACTGGATGTACTTCTCCCTTACCGAGCGCCGCGGCGCAGGCCTGCTCATTCCCGGGGGCATTCTGTTTACGGTCGGTATCGTCTGCCAGCTCTCTACTCTGTTCGACAGCTGGGGATACCTGTGGCCCGGGTTCATTCTCGCTCCGGCGGTTGGTCTATTTGAATTCTACTGGTTCGGAAACCGGAACAAATGGCTATTGATCCCCATCAACATCCTTGGGGTGATGTCTTTGCTCTTCTTTGCGGTCATTGCGTTCGGCACACTTTACAACCGTGTAGTATTCGGACAGCCCGTGCTTGCGGTTGCCTTGATCGCCATCGGCGCAGGAATCATGTTTGCCCCAAAAAGAAACAAATTTTAAAATGGTTTGACAACAGGTTAGTCTCCTCTATATAATCAATTCAAATATATCCAACGTTGGATATTCGATTCCATCTCTAGATCGCAAAGGATGATAATAAGGTGACTAACCTGATCTTGCTGGCCCTGCTGCGGGAACGGCCTATGCACGGCTACGAGCTCCAGCAGCTCATCCAAACGAGCCGTATGGATACCTGGACGAATTTGCTGTCAGGCTCAATTTACTACGCCCTCAACAAAATGGAACAGGACGGTCTCCTGCGTACGGAAGCGGAGGAACGGACGGGCGCGCGCTTGCGCAAAATATATGCGATTACCGAAGCCGGAGAAGAAATGTTCCAACAGATGCTGCGCCAATCGCTGACCATAACCCCCCACTCCGTCAAATCCGATTTCTCCCTTGGCTTGTTATGGATCGAGCATCTGCCGCCGGAGGAGGCCCTCGGCCTGCTGCAGCAAAACTTGCGACAGCTGGAAGAGACACTCGACCTGTGGCGCGTCGGCAGAGAGATTAAAGGGCAATACGGCCTTTCGCCTATTGCCGAGGCCTCCTTTGACAACGCCATGGCGCTGCTGGAACTGGATATCCAATACGTGGAGCGCATTATCCGGCTTGTAGAACAAAGAAAGGCAGCAGATGCCTAGCTGCCTGCAGCTGCATCGGCAAGAAGCCTGCTCACGGCACAATAAGTGTCCATGTTTTGCAGGCGATTTTTTCACCATAATATCCAATGTTGGATATATAACTTTGAGTAAAGGAAGTGGATATGTCGATGAACTACTTGATTCAAGCAGATGGACTGACCAAAGTGTATAAGAAAAGACTTGTTATCCAAAACATCAGCCTGACCATTTATCCCGGCGAAATCATCGGGATCATCGGGCCAAACGGAGCGGGCAAGTCGACGACGCTCGATTTGCTGCTCGGGCTGCGACGCCCAGACCAAGGCACGGTGACATACGGGCATCCTGAGCTGGATCGCCAGATCGGTGTGCAGCTGCAGTCGACTCCGTTCTTCCCCGGCTACAGCGCCCTTGAAAATATGCGCCTATTCGCCGCCTTTTACGGTGTCAGGCTGAAAACAGACGCCATCATGGACCTTCTCGCTCAATGCGGCCTTGAGGAAGCTGCCAGAACCGATGCCTTCCGCCTGTCCGGCGGACAGCAGAAAAGGCTTGCCATTGCCATGACCCTTGTCCATGATCCCAGCCTCGTGTTTCTCGATGAGCCGACCGCTGCCCTCGATCCGCGGGCACGCCGAGAAATCAGGGAGCTTATTGCGCTGCTTGCAGAAAGCGGAACATCCGTCGTATTCACCTCGCATGACATGGAGGAAGTATACAAGCTGGCTACGCGAATTGTGATGATCGACGGTGGTATTTTGCGGGCAGATGGACGCCCGGAGGATTTATTGAAAGAATATGGAGCTTCTGGTTTGGAGGAGCTATACGTCCAACTAACAGAACCCATCCGCAAGGAGGATTGGGCATGATAACCGTATTTACAACAATGCTGCGGGGAATGCTGCGCGACATGCACACTTTGTTCTGGACGATCGCCTTTCCGGTTTTACTGCTGCTCGGCCTGGGCCTGTACTTTCAGCAGCCGGCCTATTCGGTCAAATTGCTCGGCGGCATACTGGCGATGAATGTGCTGTTCGGCGCGACGATGGTAACTGCCTTCAATGTAATGTCGCATCGCAATCGCGGCGTATATAAGCTGCTGCGCGCCACCCCTTTCTCAACCTCTGCCTTTGTTGCCGCCATGACCGCTGCGAGAACCGCGCTATCCCTGATCGTCAGCGCTGTGACTATCGCTGCTGCAAGGCTGATTCTCGGTGTTAGCCTCAGCCCCTTGAGCCTGCTGCTTATGCTTGTCGTTCTGCTTATCGGAACCGTCTGTTTCACGGCGATCGGCTTCATCGCAGCCAATCTGTCCAGGGATGAGAGCAACGTCAACATGATCTCGAATCTGATCAGCTTCCCGATGCTGTTCACCAGCGAAGCCTTTTACAGCCTGCAGCAGGCTCCGGCATGGATTCAGATCTTCGGTTCGCTTCAGCCTTTTCACTATTTCGTCCAAGCGATGAATCTAGCCCTTGATCCAATAGGTTCACTGCCGCAATTCGGCATCTCTATGCTGATCCTGGCCCTCTTCACTGTCATCTGCCTCGGAGCTGCCGTTCTGACCTTCCGCTGGGATAACGAAGCGCCAGCACGCCGGAACTCGGCAGCAACAATGTCAGGCGACCCATCCTAGCTTTGCAGGGCAAATAAACAGCATGCTAGTCTCTTCGCCGCCCGCGGTACTTACGCCTCTCCACTACATCATCATGATCGCGGCAAGGCCGAGGGCGACGATGCGGGCGGCATTGGTCAGCATAAAGTTCTGCACCGACAGACCGAAAGTAAACTGCTTGGTCGGCTGATCGGTGAACCGTTTTATATTTTTGCGGACCGGCAGGAATGTGAAGAGCACAAATGCCACAATAACCGGATGGACTCGAAGCGCGCACAGCACGATCAGATCCAGATAGGCAGCGTAGTAGAGCATTTTGAACAGGATCATCGCATTCGGACGGCCGATGTAGACGGGAAGCGTGTACCGTTTGTTCTCGATATCATCCTCCATATCACAAATATTGTTCGCCAGCATAATGTTGGCAATGCCAAGAATCGCCGGGATGGACACGAAGAAGACCAATATAACCTCCACAAGCTGAACCTGCAGCACAGCAGTCCCTCCAGTCAGCGTTAAGGAAGCAAAGCGTTCTCCGGCATGAATGTAAGCCGAGATAAAGATGATGACAAACCCCATGAACAGTCCCGAGAAAATTTCCCCTAGCGGCATGCGCGAAATGGGAATCGGGCCAAAGGAATACAGAATACCTACGGTAAATGACAAACCTCCGAGCAAAAGCAGCAGTAGTCCGACCTTCAGAAACAACAAGATGCCTGCGCCTACGGCCAGCATCAGCAGAATCGCGATGACCGCCACCACGGCCGACGGTTTGATGTTGTACTGTACAATCGCATTATGAACTTCATAGCCGTAGCCGTGCTTCTTGACCGCCTTGCGGTAATCGTAATAATTGTTGATCGCCGTCGTTGCCATATCGAAGCTCAGCAGGGAAACCAGCATCAATCCGAAATGGGAGGCATTGAACTGCTGAAACCGGAACAAAGCATACACCGTGCCAAGCAAGAATGGAATCATACTGGCGGCTTTCGTTTGAATTTCCACCAGCTTCAAAAACTTTTGAATCGCCATAGGTACCCCCCTTTTAGACCATCTATAGTTTTGTTTCCAAATTAGTCTGATCTTTAAAAAGAGGATATCTCATATTTTAAATATTTTCTGTTTCATAAGTCATTGACACGCATCCATTTTTCATTCCATAGTCCCATTATCCCGACCGTTATGACCGCTGTTTTCCGCGTAAAAAAAGGGTTTTCCCCGAACTATGCCGAAATGTAGGTATTACGGATTATTATTTCCTCCGGGGGAGGACCACATGATGACCATAAGAAGACATTTCTCTTATACAACAGGCATCATCTTTCTAGCGGGACTCGGGCTGGCACTGCTCAGTGAGTATCATCCTCTTCACTTGATCTTCGGTATTTCGCTCGTATTTACGAATTTGGTGCTGCTTCTGCTCACCCGTCTATATGGCGCAGGCTGGGGGCTGTTCACTGCTACGCTCGTCTATGCCGCTTCCATTTTCGTGTGGGGCAATCCGCTGTTTCAAGGAGTTCTATGGTTAGAGATTGTCTTTTTGTGCCTTTCAACACATTGGGGGAAACGCATCCGAACGACCATCGGAGCGGACTTCATTTTCTGGTCCGCGGCAGGTATCCCGCTTTTCCTCCTACTATATTATTTATCCTACCGCAGCCTTTCGATCGAGACATGGCTAATAGCGGCCATCTACATCTCGAATGGATTGTTCAACGTACTGGTCGCAGATGCGATTTGGGAATACCTCCCGAGTAAGTATTTTTACATCCACCGGGCGGACAGGGACAAGCCCATATATCTGAACAAGCTGCTGTACCATATCTTATTTCTTGCTATTGCCTTACCATTTGTGTTCTACCTGCTCATGAACAGCAGAAATACATATGATTCCGTTCGCTATAACTCACTGCAGGTGGCTCTGCATACGTCAAGCAGCATTTCCAGCGAGCTCGACCGCTGGAGCCCGGATGACATCCGCAGGCTCGAACATCCTGGCAAAGGCGGTCTCGAGGAACTGCAGCGTGTGATTGAATTCTTCTCGGCCGATCGGAGCTATCATATTATGGTGCTCGATCCCCGGCATGAACAAATCGTTGCTGATAGTGGAAATGATTCCCCTCAGCACTCGGTAACCAAGCTGCTGCCTTTGCCGACCAACTCGGTGATCCAGGGAGATTTATACCTGCATATGCCTGAGAAGCGGCTGCGATTGCTGCCGAATCAGGAATGGCAGGAAGCCAGCTACATTTACGGAACGACCCTGAAGCGCGTACCCTTCATTCTGTACGTGATGGTTCCTCTGCAGCCGTATCAGGAGCAAATCTACAGCCAGTACTTGACGCAGTTCATTTATTTGCTGCTGTTCATGATCGCGGCTGCGGTGGCCAGCAGATGGGTTACCCGCCGCCTGGTTCGGGGACTGTCGGAGCTTGCCGACATTACGACTGGACTGCCTAGCAAGGTGTATCATCTGCGCAGCCTCGAATGGCCAGAAAGCCGGATTTATGAAATCCGTTCACTGACCGTGAACTTCCGGCAGATGACCAATAAATTGCTGAGCATGTTCCAGGAATCGCTCACGAGCAACCAGCTTCTTCAGGAACAGACCTTCCAGCTGCAGCAATCCGAGAAGAAGCTGCAGGAGCTGGCGTATTACGATGGCTTGACCGGACTGCCCAACCGTCTGCATTTTACGGAGTATATCGGTTCCCTTGGCATTCATTACGGTCCGGAGCATTCATTTGCCGTCATGTTTGCCGATTTAAACCGCTTTAAGCAGATCAACGATACTTTAGGCCATGAGACGGGAGATATTCTCCTGCAAAAGGTAGCCTCCCGTTTCTCGCTGCTGGTTAGCGACCAGCTCCGCGTGTTCAGGCTTAGCGGGGATGAGTTCGTCTTTGTCTATCATTTTAATGATACCGCTTCCGTTCAGCAGGCCGCTCAAGCAATCTGCGATGCGCTGAATGAGCCCGTTACGATCAACGACGTCGTCCTGTACGTTTCCGTAAGTATTGGGATTAGTATCTATCCTTACGATGGCGATAATCTGGACTTAATTATGCGCAATGCGGATATCGCTATGTACGTAGCCAAAGAGCAAGGGGATAGCATCTATCATTTCTATGATCAAATGATCGAGAACCAGCGCTCCGAGAACATGAAGCTGGAGAACAGCTTGCGCAGCGCCCTTTTAACGGGTCAGTTCTCCCTGAATTATCAGCCGAAAATCGACGCGCATACAGGCCGCATCAGCGGTGCCGAGGCATTGATTCGCTGGCTTCACCCGGCATACGGATTCGTCCCTCCGGACAAATTCATACCCCTGGCCGAAACGTCGGGCATTATTATGGATATCGATGAATGGGTCGTCACTGAGGCATGCCGCCAGAATAAAGTCTGGCAGGAGCAAGGTCTCCCGCGGTTCCCGATCGCGGTTAACCTTTCTGCACGGCATTTCTATCAAGGCAATTTGATCGGAATGATTTCCCGCGTACTGAAGAAGACCCGGCTGGATCCACGGGATCTCATCCTCGAAATCACCGAAGGCTCGCTGATCAAAAGCGCGGAATATGTCATCAAGGTCATGGCGGATTTGCGCGCAATGGGCATCACCATTTCCCTGGATGACTTTGGCACCGGCTACTCCTCCCTGAGCCAGCTCCAGCGTCTGCCGATCCACGAGATGAAGCTCGACCGCTCGTTCATCCAGGGGCTCGCCCATGATCCGAAGAAATCGGCCATTGTGCGCGCCGTCATTGAGCTCGGCCATCATATGGAGCTGAATATTGTGGCCGAAGGAATCGAATCGCAGGAGGAGCTTCACTACCTGCGGAACCTGAAATGCGATCAATTCCAAGGCTATCTGTTCAGCGGCCCACTGCGGGAGAAGGAGTTTGCCCGGTTCGTGAAGCAATGGAACGGAAGCAAATGGCTCGGGTGACCCGCACAAGCAAAACAAACAAAAACCTCGCCGAGTGGCGAGGTTTTAATTTATAATTCCGCGTTTATGCTTCATGCGAAGCCACGCCTTCCTGCTGCGATAAATACTGCCGCACCCGGCTCTTCTTTGCGCCGTACATCGCTTCATCCGCCTGCCGGATCATTTCCTCCAGGTCCCCGGTGCCGCTTGGCGCCACACTGAAACCGATGCTCGCACCAGCGGTCAGCCGGTAACCCTGATACAAATACCCTTCGGACAGGCTCGCTTTAATGCGGTCAGCCACCTTAACCACCCGGGTTTCGTCTATGTCTACCAGCAGCACGAGAAACTCGTCCCCGCCGAGGCGGCATACCATATCCTGCTCACGCACAATGCCAGTCAGTCTATTCGCAATATCCTTTAACAGCAAATCCCCTGCATCATGGCCAAAAGTGTCGTTCACTTCCTTGAAGTCATTCAGATCGATAAATAGAACCGCCAGCGAAAGCTTTCCCTGACTTGCATATTCTTCGAAACGCTTGCTGAACAGCGTACGGTTTGGCAGCCCCGTCAGCTCGTCATGGTAAGCCAGATGCTCAATCTTCTCCTCCATCTGCTTCCGGTCGGTAATATCGATCATGACGCCTTCAAGACGTACCATATGGTTCAAATGGTTAAAATACGGCGTGCCGCGGTTTTGCACCCATTTCACCGTGCCGTTGCGGCAGATAATGCGGTATTCGCTTACCGCGCTGCGCCGGCCGATAATCATCTCCTGCTGAAACTTATGAAACTGCTCCTCATCCTCGGGGTATACCAATTCATCGAACTGATTGGAATTGCTTCTGAACGACTTGGCGGAGAAGCCAGTCAATTGCTCGAAGCCATCCGACACATCGGCCTTCATCGTGCTTAAATCAAGCGTCCAAATGCCGATAGAGACGCTGTCCAGAATCGTTCTCAGCCGTTCTTCGCTTTGTCCCGCCCGGCGCCAAAGATTACGCGTCAGCTTCGTATGGATCACCGAAAAGGCTGTAATAAACACGCCGTAAGAGATTAAGTAAGACACTTCCCTGCCCTGCAGACCAGGAAAAAGCACCTCCTGGTAGGCAAAGAAAAAATACACCGAAGAGAGGATAAATAAAATCCCGGAGAGGAGCACCGCCCGAAAGTCATGATAAAATAAGCTCAGTAGAGGTGCAAGGGCCATGAATATAAAATTCGGCAGATAAGGATCGCCTGTGATCAAAAAGTAGAAGAACACAAAGAGGAAACACACAGTCAGCAGCATGGTGAAAGAGGCCCAGCGTTTCTGCAGCACTACCCCTGTCAGGAGCGCAAGCAGAATCAGTCCGACCAGAGGATATACGGGAGCCAGCTTCCCTTCAACAATCAGGTTAACAATATTGGCAATGGCAAAAAATCCCCATAATATTTTCAGCATCAGCATGTTTTTTTGATGGATGAGTTCAGCTTCTTTATGCATTCATTTCACTCTTTCCTTGAATAGGCATAATGAACTACGTGTTAAATTATAGTATACCTGATCAGCATTTTTTTGCTAGACGCATCTTAGAAATGGACATCATTGACAACGGACAGCGCCCCATCCCGCTTCTTCGGCTGGATGGGGCGCTGTGTCTACCTTCTATCTATTTGGGCTTAGCTTGCTGCTGAGAGTATGCATCTTACGGTATATATTGCTGCACCATTTCGACGATAAGGCCGTCCTTCACCGTAATATGGAAAGGAAAGTCGCGGACATCGATCCATTCGGTATTCTGGAGAATGTTCTGGAATTGCTCCAAAGTAATCAGCTCGCCCCAACGAATATCCATATCCTCCACATCCCCCGTACGGTCATAAATCTGCATGAGGATTTTGACATCCTGCGCCACCTTGTAGCTAGTCAGCTCATGATCCTCATTGACGATATAGTATCCGTCCGGCGGCCCATCAATTCCTGCGTCCGGTTCATGCTCCAGAAAGGCCTGTTCAGCGGCCTCCCCTTCGTACCACTGGATTTCATCCGCAACCAGCTCATGTTTGCCGTTCGCCACAGTGTTCAACTGCTCAATATACACGACCTTGGTGTCAGGCGTCTGCTCGACCGGCGCATATCGCGGCTCCGCTGCCCCCGAACTGGACGTACTAAACGAAGACATCACGACGATAAGGACTAAAGGGATCATTACAGCCAGCCATTTTTTCAACATTGCGTTCTCCCGCCTTTCAAGTCTTCGAGACATATATAGTTAAAAGTCTATACCCTTTTATAACCATTTTCAGGTCGTTCAAACTAAAATGAAATGATTTCATCCTAATTATATGTTTTGGCGGGAGCAAAAGGGTCTCAATTATGTTAAAAGGGATGACAATATTTTATTTATTTCATTCATCAATGGGCCGGAAAAAACGCCAGCTGAACGATGAAGATTAACCCGAAAATGTAGAGCAGCGGGTGAACCTCTCTGCCTTTCCCGCTAACGAGCTTCAGAACCGGGTAGGTAATGAAGCCGACCGCAATTCCCGTGGCAATGCTGGCCGTGAGCGGCATCATTAACAGAATGGCGAAGGCCGGAAAAGCCTCGTCGAATTTCTTCCATTCAATTCTCGCCAGCCCTTCCATCATGAAGCAGCCCACGATAATAAGCGCCGGCGCCGTTATTGCCGGAAGCGAGGATATCGCCCCCACAAGCGGGGAAATAAACATGGACAACGCCAGCAAAACTGCCACAACGAGCGAGGTCAACCCGGTTCGCCCGCCTGCGGCCACGCCCGTGGTCGATTCGATGTAGGCCGTCGTCGGACTCGTTCCAAACAACGAGCCTACGGTCGTTGCCGTCGCGTCGGCAAGCAGAGCGGACTTGGCTCGCGGAAACTCGCCGTTCTTCATCGCCCCCGTCTGCTCGGCTACCCCGATCAACGTACCGGTCGTATCAAAGAGCGTGACAAGCAGGAAGGCGAACACCGTCGCATACAACCCCTGGCTGAATACGCCGGGCACATCCATGTCAAAGAACACGGGAGCCGGCGGGGAAGAGACAAAGCCGTCAAAGGTCAGCTGATGCGTAAAATAACCAACCAGCGCCGTAAGAGCCATTCCGATGAACAGCGCTCCCGTAATTCGCCGTGCCAGCAGGATCAAGGTAACAAACAGGCCGAAGATCGTCAGCAGCGTGACGGAGCGGTGCAAATCCCCAAAGGTCACCAAATTATCCGGATTCGCTACAACGATACCGGACATCCGTAATCCAAGAAAAGCTATAAACAAGCCAATCCCTGCCGTAATCCCGAATTTGAGCGAATCGGGAATGGCGCGGATCAGCGCTTCCCGCAGCGGCGTCAGACTGAGCAGCAGAAACAGAATCCCGGCGATAAATACCGTACCAAGCACCGTCTGATACGTTAGCCCAGTAGAAGCCACTACGCTTGTAAAATAAGCATTAAGACCCATACCCGGTGCAATCGCAATCGGGTGTTTGGCGAACAGCGCCATAAAGAGAGTACCGACGACCGCGGAAATGACGGTAGCCATGAAGACTTGCTTGAACGGAATCCCTGCCGCAGAGAGAATCGCCGGGTTGACGACCAGGATATACGCCATAGCCAGAAATGTCGTAATGCCGGCCAGCACCTCGGTCTTGACGTTCGTTCCGTGCTGCTCCAGCTTAAAATATTTATTTAGAGCCTTGTTCATATCAATCATAGTTCTCCCTTCTGTCAAAAGGCGTTATGTATTAGTATTAACCATTTTGAACCTCCCTTATTTTCCAGTGATCGCGCTTGTTAGTCAAGCCTGATTCTCACGTTATCCAAAGGTTTGTTCTCAAATTCACAAATAATATAGTATAATCTCATTAACTAGATTTAATAGGCCGTTCGAACTATAGACACGAACGAACCCGATTATCACTGAACAGACATACGAAGTTAAGTTAAAAGGAGCCAACTATGATGACTAGTAACGGTAAGCAGCAGAAATTCGCCCTAATCACGGGGGGCAGCCGAGGCATCGGCAAAGCGATTACGCTGGAGTTCGCCAAATCCGGCATTCATGTCATGATCAATTATTATGGCGATGATAAGGAAGCGGCCGATGTAAAGCGGCAGGCTGAATCCTATGGCGTGCGGGCAGAGGTGTTCCATGCGGATGTTAGCGACTCGGCCCAGGTCAAGGAGATGTTCGCGGCGGTTGACGAACATTTCGGAAGGCTCGATATTCTGGTGAACAACGCAGGCATTGCCCAGGCGGTAAAAGTAACCGAGATGACCGATGAACAGTGGGATCGCATGCTCAAAATCCATCTATACGGCGCCTTCTATACTTCCCGCGAAGCAGCGTCCCGCATGCTGGCCCAGAAGGCCGGAAAAATCATTAACGTCACTTCCGACCTGGCCAGCCAAGGAAGTGCGGAGCTAGCGCATTACTCGGCCGCGAAGGGCGGCGTCACTTCACTGACGAAATCGCTGGCAAAAGAGCTTGCTCCTTTTGTGCTCGTGAATGCCGTGGCGCCGGGCGGTACCTTCTCCGATGTCCGTTCATCGCTCGAGGAAGGAACACACAGCGGGGATTCCCGTCATCTGCTGGGCCGGTTGGCGTTCCCTCAGGAGATTGCGAGATCGGTGATGTTTCTCGCTTCGGACGATGCCAACATATACACCGGGCAGGTGCTGGGCGCTAACGGCGGCAGCGTGATGAACGGGTAATACGACATGGATGCCGAGCTTATTGCAGGTCAGGATTTATAGATAATCCAAAATCGGATACATCACGATCTAGAGATGTTACCCGATTTTTTGTCGAGACCGTTTATTTTTGCAGAAAAAGAGGGAGAGGAGAAGACATGAAACGGGTTTGTTCGACTGGAGTGGACATTATACAGGCCGATCTCATTTTTCAAAATAAAATAACCGTTAGTTCAGCCCAAATAGAAACAATGTTCCATAACCTAGCACCGTCAAACCGACCGACCCGAGCAGCCCTGCCCAGAATGGCTTAATCCCCAGCCGGCGGAATACAGCCAGATCGACCCCAAGCCCCAGCCCGGCCATGGCTACGGCAATCAGCAAATAAGCGGCTGCCACGATCAAACTGGCTGCATTACCGGGAATAACCCCCAGCGTATTCACTCCGCTCATGAGAAGAAATCCAAGGATAAACCAGGGAATTTGAATCTTCTGTCTGGTCTCCTCCGCCGCTGGCTGGGCATCACAGCTTGCCGATTGCCGGGCTTGCCGTTCCTTGCGGCGCATCCACATGCCCAGCCCAAGCGATACCGGCACAAGCATGGCTACCCGCGCCAGCTTAACGACAACAGCGATATCCTCGGCTTCTCTTCCTCCAGGCGCCGCTGCGGCGATGACATGAGCTATTTCGTGCAGCGTAGCTCCTGCGAATACCCCGTAGCCGTGAGCGGACAGACCCAACAGCGGATATAGAAGGCTGTAAATCAAAGTGAACAAGGTACCCAGAATAGCAACGACAGCCGCTCCGATCGCTGTCTCTTCGTCTTTGGCCTGTACCTGCGGTGCTATGGCGACGACCGCGGCAGCTCCGCATATCGCGGTTCCGCAGGCGGTCAGAAGCCCAAGCTTACCGGAAATCTTCATCCATTTCGCCAGGCTGGCCACAACGGCGATCGTAAATGCAATATGGAGCACCGCCATAACAAGCACCTTCGGACCTGCTTGAATAATACTTTGTAAGTTAAGCCTCATCCCGAGCATAATAATCCCGAGGCGAAGCAATTTTTTGCTGGAAAAGGAGACGCCGCCCGCAATCCGCTCGGGAACGCCGACGGCCGACCGCCAAACCAGTCCAAGCATAATAGCGATCACGAGATGTCCCATTACGCCTAGCAGCGGCAAGCTGGATAAATACTTCGCCGCCACAGCCAGCAGCACAGTTAATCCGATGCCCTGCACAAAACCGATGCCCTGTCTCCGTTTGAACGGTACAACCTTCGCCTGTGACTGTACAGTTTGTGCCATGAAAATCACTCCAAGACTCGTATTGTCGAACCAGCGCTGATTCATGTTTACTATAAATCCATGCACGCCGGATGTGAAATACGAATCTGCTATCTGAACCATAAGCAGGACTGATGATTCGGGACGATATCCTTATTCCGGGTTCAAAACGAAAGGATCATGGCACCGGATAGATTGAGACTCATCTCGAAGAAGGCTACAATGGGATTATCGAAAGGGGAAGTGAATATGATCGTCGACACCCTGCGTGTCTTTGTTACGGTTGCAGAACAACGTCATTTCTCAAAGGCCGCAGAACTTCTAAACATGTCCCAGCCTGGCGTTAGCCAGCATATTCGCAATATGGAGAACGAGCTCGGCACGAAACTGATGCTGCGCTCACCCAAACAGGTGAAATTGACAGAGGAAGGAACCATCCTATACCGGAAAGCCAAACAGATTTTAAGCCTGTACGAGGAAGCGAAGCAGCAAATCCATTTGCTGCATGAAGTGGTAACCGGCTCGATTCAAATCGGCGCCAGCTTTACGATCGGGGAATATATTCTGCCTCGGCTTCTCGCTAAATTTGCCGGACAGTATCCGGAGGTCGATCTTCAACTGACGATCGGCAATACGGAGGAAATCGTGGCGGGAATCCGCTCCAACGATCTCGATCTTGCGCTCGTAGAGGGCACTGTGGAAGAACATCCTGATTTGATCATCACTCCTTACATGCAGGATGAAATGATCGTTGTGGCGGCGAGGAATCACCCGTTAGCTGCGGCAGCGGCATTGGAGCCGGCTGACCTGGCCAATCAAAATTGGATCATCCGCGAAATCGGTTCGGGCACCCGCGCCTTTAGCGATCATTTCCTGCAGGCGAACGGATTGACCCCCAAGCGGTCCTATGTATTCAATAGCAGCCAGGGCGTGAAAGAGGCGGTTTCGGCAGGCCTGGGGATTGCCGTACTCTCGCGCCTGGCCGTCCGCAAGGAGCTGGGGAACGGGGAGCTCTGCGAGCTGGCAGTAAGCGGACCAGCCATGAAGCGGGAGCTGTCCGTCATTCGCAACAGACAAGGCTCCCTCACCTTGGCGGCCGAGATGTTCCAGCGGGAGGTACAGGAGCGGCAGCAGGCGGCGGAATGGACCTGTGATTTACCCGAACTGGCCGACCAACTCTAAGCTCAAGGCGTACGCCAGGTTGCCAGCGGGCGCAGGAAGCCGCCTTGAGGACTGGCCCCTACTCCGCTGTCCTGTTCCCCTCGTTCTCCACGTAATATTTGAGCATGGACAGCTTGTTGTCCCAAAATTGCTCAAAGTAATTCAACCAATACTGCAGCTCCTGCAGCGGCTCCGGGTCAAGACGGTACCTGGTCTCCCGGCCTACCTTCCGCTCCCGGACCAGCCCGGCTGAGGACAGGACATGCAGATGCTTGGATACGGCGGTACGGCTCATCGGAAAGTGTCCGCTGATCTCCTTAACGGGCATTTCCTGCCTGCTGAGCAAACTCAGCAATTGCCGGCGGGTCGGGTCGGCTATGGCCTGGAACACATCGTACTTCGGGGCTTCCGACATGCTCAGCCTTCCACGTAAGAGGCCAGCTTCTGCACCAATCCGCCCCAGCCTTGATCCATACGAGGACGCACAATGGAATGAGCCTCTCCGAACTCCGTAACCTGATCCGCGCTCCAGCCGCTGTGAATCAGCGTGAACTCCGTTTGCCCGCCTGCTTCTACCAGTTCAAAGGACAACGTCCAATCTTTCCCCCATGTAAAAGAAAGCCGATGCGGCGGCTGAATCTCCGTCACCTTGCAGGGCGAGTTGCCAAATGGCCCGGCATTCAGCACGAATTCGAACCCCTCCTTCGGTTCAAAATTGTTGGGCATAAACCAAGCAGCGATTCCCTCCGATGTGGCCACAGCCTCCCACACTTTGCCGATGGGTGCGTTCACTACAATCGTGCGCCGTATATCCGGAAGCGATCCGCCGTTTGTTTGTTGGTCTTTGTTCATATCCACACTGCTCCTTATCAATTGTTGATTTTATCTCTGCGCAGAATACGAAACCTTTTGGTTTCCAATCCAATGATATGACACCCAAAGGTTTCATGTCAAGCGCCAGATTTTACACCTTATCATGCCCGTCCCGCAAAAAGTCACCCCTTCTGTACTCTTGGTCATTCTCCGGTTCGAAGCCGAAAATAAAAGGCCGCACCTACTATGAAAGCAGATGCGGCACTCAGGCACATTACAGATATAAACAATTACTTCACCTTGATCTCCAGCAGCCTTGCCGTCTCCGGCTGCGGCAGAGCGACCTGGAGGACGCCTTCCGCTTCGTTCCACTGCCAGCTGCAATCAAATCCCTGCGGATAGGCGCAGCGAATATCAAGCGCTTTGCCCTGCAGCTGCGCCAGAGGCAAGCCAATTTGGGCAGACTCGCCGCGAACGCGCCAGACGGCCAGATAAACGCTGTCCTCATGGCGCATCCCCAGGCAGATCCACTCATCCTGCTGCTTCGGCAGCCCTAGCGGCCAGAAAGGCAGCGCCCGCGGGATATGATGGCGGATCGACTTATAGTAATCGAGCGCCTCTTTGACCAGCTCGCGGCGGCGCGGGCTTAGTTCGGCGAGATGTCCGCTTTGGTGTACCCGCAGCAGCAGGGCGTTCACCATATTGAACACGACTTCCTCATCATCGCCCTCGCGCAGCGGGTAAGACCAGATCGCCGATTGCTCCGGCGTAAGCGCCGAAGGCGACGCTGCCGCGATAGCCGCGTAATTTACGTAATTCTCCTGATCGCTCGTCGACTGGATACTGTGGCGGCTTAGCATGGCGTAATCCATCCGCATGCCGCCACTGGAGCAATTTTCGATGACCAGATCGGGATACCTTGCAAAGATCCGGTCCAGCCAGGCCAAATATGCCCGGTTGTGCTGAAGCAATCCGTCGCCATAGCTGTCGGCATCCTTCTCGGTGCCGATCCCCGCATTGATGTTATAGTCCATCTTGATATACCCTACGCCGTAATCCTCTACGAGCCGGCGGATCACTTCGTCCGCATGGGCGATGACCTCAGGATTCCGGTAATCCAGCTGGTAGCGGCTCCGATCCTTCACCCGCTTCCCATGACGCTGGAAGAACCAGCCGTCGTTCGTCTCCTTGAGCTTCGGACTGTTGATTCCCATAACTTCAAGCTCGAGCCATAAGCCGGGAACCATTCCCTTGCCGCGGATATAATCGAGCACGTATTTAATCCCTTCCGGGAACCGTTCTGCAGATGGGAGCCACTCGCCTACGCCGTCCCACCATTCGCCGGAGGCGTACCAGCCGGCATCAATACAGAAATATTCGCAGCCTACGTCTGCCGCCGCATCGATCAATGGCAGCAGCTTCTCGGTCGTCGGATCGCCCCATAGGCAATTCATGTAATCATTGAAAATAACCTGCAGTTGGCGGTTGTCTTCATTTGGCCGCCGAATCAATCGGCGGTAATGCGTCAATTGCCCAACCGCCTCGTCGACGGAGCCTTCCACGGCCCCAACCGCGACCGGAACCGAACTAAAGGTTTCGCCCGGTTTCAGCGAAATCCACCAATGGTTGTCGTGTTCAGTCGGTCCGCTGATCAATAGCGTCAGCAAATCGGACTGCTCGATAATTTCCCAGTGCCACGAGCCGTTATGCTCGATTTGCCAGAACAAGGCCGTTCCCGCCTCGCCATTTTCCAGAATCGCCATCGGAACATGCTCTGCTGCGGACCAGGAGCCGGTATTGCTGCAGGACACCCGCTTGGAGCCCCTGTCGATCAAATGCGACAGACCCAGCTCTGGCAAGCTGTACGTCCGCCACTGCAATTCGCTCTGCCAGCCATGGTGCGGAATCGATAGCCGCATTTTGTCGTCCCGAGCCCCTGAGCCTTCCTTATCAATTCCGGTTAGCGCGAAGCTGGAGACGTATTCTACGCCTACAGGCTGCGAGCCCTGATTGATCAGCTCGACCCAGCAGCGGACAACAGCCGTCCCATCATAGAACTGGAAATGCTGGACCGCCTGCAGTGAGGTCACCGGATCATTTAAGACGATTTCCAGCTTGCGTCCATGAACCGTCCGCTCGTCCCTATGCGTCACGTATTGCAGACGCAGGCCAGGATAACTGGCCCGGTGTGTTCTCCCGTGATATTCATCCCGGTCTTCGCCCGTCAGCTGCAGCTCGAGCAATCGCAAGCCTTTCTTATGCGTCTCGCTTAAACGGCTAATGATGCCCTCTACAGCCGGCCAAGGCGCAGCACCGAAATGAAGCAATAAAACATCGCGCTCGTCCGTTACCTCAAATACCAGCTGCAGTCCGTTTTCTTCCAGCGTTATGATTTGATTCACCGTCGTTACACTTCCTTTCGTTTGTTCACCGTTCATCTCCTAGATAAAACTTAACTCAGCACCGGGGAGTGCTGAGTTAAGAAAGAGAATATTAGGGTACGCAAAGTTATTCTGCAGAACCAAGTTGAATCCAAGCTTTTTGAATCTCGTCGATGGTTTTCTCTTTAGACTGATTTCCGCCAATGTACGCCTGCATCAGCTCACCGAATTTTTGGTGGAACGTATCCAGCGAGTAGTTGATTGCCAAGTCGCCAGACGGCTGTACTTGCAGAATTTCATCCATTTGTTTAGGCATATCCAGGTCTGGCAGCGGAGCATCCTTGATTGGAGGGATAACCTTCGCTACGCCGGAGAACCAGTTTTTTCCGTAATCGGAAGTATACAGCCAGTTGAAGAATTCAACCGTTTCTTTAACAACTTTAGAGTCTTTGTTAATGCGCAGAGCCTGGTCAGCACCGGTAATAATCGTCGCTTGCTCCGCTTTATCACTTACAGGATAACCTGCAATTCCTAGGTTGATGTCCGGATTGATTTTCTTGATGGCTTCTTCGTCCCACGCGCCTTTACCTGTCATGAACGCTGCTTTGCCGGAAGCAAAGTCGCTGACTTGGGCGTTGCTGTCGCGCTCAAGCGGCTTGTCTGTTCCATGCTTGATCGTTGTGTCGATGAACTCAAAGAAGTTATTGGCCAGAACCGGATGTTCAGCAAATGTCGTGTTGCCGGCGATGAAGCCGTCAACCAAATCCTTCGCGCTCATACTGGCATCCTGAGCTGCCGCATCCACGAAGTGTTGGAAAATGTGCTTCCATACCCACCACTCTTTATAAGCGTTGGCAAAAGGAGTGATGCCTTTCGCTTCCAGCTTGGTGATCGCATCTTGCAATTCCGCCGTAGTCGCAGGCACTTGCGTAATGCCGGCTTGCTCAAGCAGATCTTTGTTGTAGATCAGCGTGAAGAGGTTGCCTTTAATCGGAAGACCCAGTACTCTGCCGTCGGAGGAAGACATGTTCGAGCGAACAGCATCCGTCATAGCGGCAGCTAGCGGCTCACCTGTCAAATCCGCGCTGTATTCCGCAAAAGTATCAATATCTCCGCCGGCTGTCGTTTGGAATACGTCCGGCGTGCTGCCTGCCGCAATTCTGGATTTCAGGACCGTATTGTAGTCGGCCTGCATGATTTCCAGGTTGATCGTTACGTTAGGCTTAACTTTTTTGTACTCTTCGATATAAGCATTAAACGCGTCTGTATATTCTGGAGAAGCTGTAAACATGTTAATCGTTACGGGCTTGGAAGAATCAGCGTTTCCGCCCTCTCCTGCTGCGCCGTTTGTCCCATTATTGGCTGCCTTGTCGCCGCCGCAGGCTGACAGAAGTCCCATCAACAGCACCAAACTGAATGACATGGCCAAAAATTTCTTCTTCATAAGTTTTTTTACCCCCACTTTCATTGGTTAGTATGTCTATGAGACTATTCTAAAGAAATGGGCTCTTGATAAAAATGTAGATAAGTGGCAACTTGAGGGTAAAAAAGTGTAGTCCTCCCCCTGTTCACTTTTTCTCCCCTTCCTGCCTCATCCGGTACTCTGAAGGCGACACTCCGTAGTAGTTGCGGAATGCCTTGCTGAAATAGTTCTTGTCCTTATACCCCAGCATCTCTGAAATTTCCTGGATTTTCAAAGACGGATCGTCCAGGAGCACACAAGCCTTATCCATTCTTACCTTCTGCATGTACTCATGAATCCCGAACCCGAACTGCTGCTTGAAAAGCTTCATTAAGTATTCCCGGCTCAGGAAATATTTCTCGGTAAACATGGAAATTTTAATATCCTCGAAATAATGCTGGTCGATGTATTCCTTAATATCCTCGATATGAAAAGGCCGGTTAACGGTCATCGACTCCCGGATCTGCTCGCTGTAATAGTCCAGAATGCGATGAAGCAGCTGCTCGTATTCGTCTGTTGTGCTGAAATCTCCGCTTAATCCCGCTGCATCAAGCGAGCTGCGGGATCCGGTCGCGGGGAGCTTGGCGGAGGAAACGCCCAAATCCAGCGCCATATCGTTGAACAGGACGATAATATCGCGAATCATGCGCTCGGCTTCTCCCAGTGTAAAGCTGTCGGCCTCTTTGATTTTCTTCGTAAAGTCTGCGAAAACGATCCTGGCATGATTCATATTTCCGGATTCAAGGGCAGTTCTTAGAATAGGCATCCGGCTAGTCAAAGACATCGGCTCAGGCGTTCCTGCTCTCTCCTTGGCGCCAAACACGGTTGTCCCCTTGAGCCTATGGAGGTCGATAGCCATAATCGAGGAGCGCGCTTCATCGTAAGAATCGGCTAACTGCGTAACCTCTTCGTACACATGCCCAATCCCTGCCGCTGATACGATCCCGAACAGGTCGCTTAGCGTATGCCCAACCTTTTTCATCAAATAGTCGGCACGGAAAGCAAGATCCTCCGGATATCCTCCCTGCATCGTAAAAATCGCGATGATTTCCCTGTCCTGCTTCGGATTAGGGAAGCTGAAGCACAGGTCGTCCTCTGTCGCCACCTCGTTAATGACATTCGCCACGGCGAAATAGAGCAGCTCCGTGTCCCGGTTAAAGCGCTTGTCGCGGACATGCTGCATATTCAGAAGCTGCAATACGAGCGCGCCAAAACGGTTATCCTCCTGATCGGCACCGATGAGCGGAAGAAACGCTTGGTTGCTCTGCTTCTTGAAGCCCCGCCCGAGGATGGACAAATAAATTTTCTCCTTCAGTTTAGGCAGGGACATATTAAAGGCGATATTCCGTGTAATCAGCTCGCTATGCGTCTGCCGCTTCGCCTCCAGCACATCAATCGCCTTGCGCAGCGCTTGGTTCAGATCCTGGCGGTTAATCGGCTTCAGCAAGTAGTCAACGACCTTGGAATGGATCGCCTGCCTTGTAAATTCGAAATCATTGTAGCCGCTGATGACGATCGTCAGCAGTTCGGGATAATCCTGCTCCACAATGCGCAGGAACTCCACCCCGTTCATCTCCGGCATTTTCATATCTACCATCACGAGATCGGGCTGATGCTTCTTTAGCATGTCCAGCCCGGCAACACCGTTCGTAGCCTCCCAAATCTCCCCGACCTGCAGTCCTTTCCAATCGCCCAATATTTTAATGGCCTCGCGCAGCGGCTCCTCGTCGTCAATGATGAGTACTTTATACATGTCCTACGCCTCCCCGCGGTATCCTCATCGTCATTTCCGTCCCTGATCCATCGCTGTGGATTGCAAGTCCCGATTGATCGCCATATAACAGCTTCAATCGGGTATTCAAATTTTTCAGACCGATATTCTCCCCTTCCTGCTCCTCCCACTCTACTTCAAATGTATCCAATATTTGCTCCAGCCTGTCCGGAGATATGCCCGGACCATCGTCATAAACCGAAATAATGGCATGGCTCTCGCTCACCGTGGCCCGAACGACAATTGTAACCGGCGTGGATACCTTCTCCACCGCATGCTTGATCGAATTCTCTACCAGGGACTGGATGGACAGCTTGGGAATTTGCAGCTCCATCAGCGATTCGTCCCACTCGATATTTACCCGAAGGCGGCTGCCGAATCTAGCGCTTTGCAGCGCCAGATATCTCTCGATATGCTTCAGCTCTTCCCTAGCGTATACGATATCTTTGCCGCTTATGCAGTACCGCAGCGTCAGCGCCAAAGCGTCCACCATATCGGCCACATCGTCGTTTCCGCTCTTCAAGGCCTTCGTAGATATCGCCTGAAGCGCATTGTAGAGAAAATGAGGGTTAATTTCCGCCTCCAGCGCCTTCAGGATCGCATTTTTCTCGACGAGCTTCATGCGATAGCGTTCATTGATCAGATCATTTGTCCGCCGCACCATCTGATTGAAATGCATCGTTAAGTAAGCTATCTCATCATTGCCCTGCACGGGGGCCTCCGCATCAAACGTCCCTTCACTGAACCGCCGCATATGGCGCGAGAGCCGATTTAGCGGCCTGGTAATGGCATTTGAAGTCAAAGTAACGAGAATGACCGATATGACCAGAAAAATAAAGCCGGTCAAATAACTCAAATTCCGCGCTTTCGTAGCTGCTTCATAGATGCTGCTGTATGGGATCGGCTTGATCAGCTTCCAGCCGTCCTGCTGCCCTACGTCATACACGACGAGGTACCGCTTGTCCCCATCCGACCAGGTGACAGGGCTGCCTGAGTCATCGCCAATGTTCTGGAACCAGTCGGCCGAGCTGATCGCCTCATAAACCTCCAAATCATCCATGTGAAAAGGCACGTTGTCTGGGTCGAGGTACATGAGATGTTCTCCCTCTTCGAACGGAATGTCGCTCATAATGCTGTCCTTCACCGTCGGCTTCAGGTAGAACGATAGCACCGCCCGCGGCTCCCGCGAGGCAATCGAGCGCAGCACGCGGTGGTAACCCATGAATTCCGGCTCGGTAATCATCGTATATCCGCTAGTCGCATCCGGCAGGACGAAGGATTGGAACGAACGGTTCTGCGGACTGTTCATCGCCTCCTGGTACCACGGCTGCTCATCGATGCCGCCCTGATAACCGGATCTGACCGTTATATTGTAGGCCTCGCGGCTAATCGAATAATATTTTTGCTGATCGATCAAATACAAATAAATGCTCTCCAGGTCCTTGCGGCTGTAGAACAAATCCCTTAAATAATCTTCGAGATACATTCTGGCGGCATAATCATTGCCCTCTTGCATGACAGCCCGAATAATCTCGTCATATTTGTTGTGGGGCAGCGAGAACTGCTCGATCCCATCCAGGTAATCCTCCAGCTTCTGATTTACCAGCATCAGGTTGTTCGTCGTACTGGCAATGCTGTTGCTGACCGATTCCTTCTGGAGCATTTGATAGGAAATGACCGTAAGCGATCCCACGATAAGTATAATAATGGATGTAAAAAGCAAGTTTAGCTTATTGACTAATTTGCGAGACATCCGCTCAATAAGCGATTTCATAGCTGCGGTTAAACTTTTGATCATCGCTGTCCCGTCCCCCTACACGTGCTACAGTTTACCTTTTTACCCTTAACTGTTTTCTTATGTCCATTTAGACGCGTCCGCCCCTGAATTATAATTATTATAGCCGAAAACGACAGAGTGTATAGAAATGGCTGCTCTCTTGTCTGTATAAAATACGTTACGAAAAAGAGGTGCGACTATGTTCAAATTGGGGAGAAAATGGGCTGAACGGTTGGAATTTGGCGTTTTCACACTGCCTGTTCTAATTAGCGTAATAGCCGTGTTCTATTACCCGTTTATGATGACGATTCGCTATTCCTTAACGAAGTGGAATGGAATATCCAAAAACCCTAAATTCATAGGCTTGGACAATTTCAAGCAAATCTTTAGCGGCGATGCCAACTTTATGAATGCAAGCTGGTTCACGATTAAATATGCGATTTTGTACATCGTGCTCGTGAACGTGCTGGCCATTCTGCTGGCGCTTGTTCTGGATATGAAGATGAAATCAACAACCTGGCTCAGAGCCGCATTCTTCATTCCTTACATTCTCAGCTTGGTTATCGTTGGTTTCATTTGGAAGTTTATCTTCATGCAAGGCTTCGAATCACTCGGGGCAAGCACAGGCTGGGGCATATTCAAGCTGAGCTGGCTCGGGGAACCAAATCTGGCCTTCATCTCCGTCCTGCTGGTCTCAATCTGGCAGTCGGTCGGTTTCTATCTCGTGATTTACATCGCCGGTCTGCAATCGGTGCCGGATGATATGAAGGAAGCAGCTACAGTAGACGGCGCTGGTCCAGTCCGCCGCTTCTTCAGCATTACGCTGCCTTTGCTGGCGCCTTCCATCACGATCTCCGTGTTTATGGCGCTGACGAACTCCATCAAAGTATTCGACGTTATCCTGTCCCTCACGGGCGGCGGTCCTGGCGGTACGACCTACAGCGTCGCTTACGATATATACCGGGATACGTTCCAGAATAACCTGTATGGATACGGTACGGCCAAAGCGCTTATTCTGTTCGTTGCCGTACTTATTATCACTATGATTCAATTGACGATCTTCAAACGCAGGGAGGTTGAGGCATAATGAAGAGCAAGAAGGCAGGCCGCATCGTCTTTGAAATATTCATGGTCATTCTCTCGCTGCTGTTCTTGTATCCTTTGTTCTTGACCATCATCAACTCTTTGAAGAGCTTCTCCGAAGTCATGACGGACGTGATCGCTCTTCCAAAAAGTTTGGCCTTCGAGAACTACAGCTATGTGTGGAAATACATTAACTATCCAAGATTGTTCCTGAACAATACCGTCATCACGGTGCTTGGCCTGGCCGGGATCGTCCTGATCTCTTCCATCGCGGCGTATAAGCTGGCCAGAACAAAATCCAAGATGAGCAACCTGATTTATTTCATCGTGATCATGCCGATGCTGATTCCGTTCCAATCGATCATGCTCTCCGTGCTGCAAATGGCGAAGAACTTCCATCTTTCGGACAGCACCTGGGGCCTCGGCATCCTGTATTGGGGCTTCGGCGCACCGCTGGCCATGTTCATTTACCACGGCTTCGTGAAGGGGATTCCCAATGAGATTGACGAGAGCGCAACGATCGATGGCGCTTCCGGTTTCCGCCTGTTCTTCCGGGTCATCTTCCCGCTGCTGAAATCGGTAACGACCACGATCATCATTATCGACGTCATGTGGATCTGGAATGACTTCCTGCTCCCGCTCCTGATGGTCAACGGCTCTCCAACCACAAAGACATTGACACTGGCCGCCTATACCTTCGTAGGGCAATACACCTCGGACTGGCAATATGCCATGACGGCGATGGTGATGGCCGTACTGCCATCCATTATCGTGTTCATGTTCCTGCAGAAGCACATTGTGAAAGGCGTTGTAGCCGGTGCGGTAAAAGGTTAAGGATCGGCACTCAACAAAGTTCTTGTTCCATGCAATCTAGCGCCGGGCTTGCGGTTCATCCGCAGTCCGGCGTTTTTGCGGTATATTGGCGGGATTTTCGGATATTTTAGCAATAAGCGCGGCTATTGCCTTACAGATGGTCCCCTCCTTAGCCGCTTTCATGGCTGCACCCGGTTTGATACAATCTAAACAGATGGAAAAGCAGGATAGAAACCACTAATGAAGAGAGGCTGATCCCGTGAGAGACGAAATCATCAACCGCTTTACTTCCTATGTCCGAATCGACACGCAATCCAATGAAGACAACGAGATTTGCCCGTCTACTCCCGGTCAACTTACTTTAGCCAGACAGCTGGTACAGGAACTGCAGGAGATCGGCATGGAGGATGTCAGCATGGACGACAACGGCTATGTTATGGCCACCCTGCCGGGTAACACGGTTAAAGACGTGCCTACCATCGGCTTTCTAGCCCACCTGGATACGGCAACCGACTTCTCTGGCGCCAACGTACAGCCGCAAATCGTAGAGAATTACAGCGGTGGAGACATTCCTTTAAATGAAGCCGGAAATATCGTATTATCCCCCCGGGATTTTCCAGAGCTGCACAAATACAAAGGCCATACGTTGATTACGACGGACGGCAACACTCTGCTGGGCGCGGACGATAAAGCGGGAATTGCCGAAATTATGACCGCGATGGCTTATCTGATCCAGCATCCTGAAATCAAGCATGGCAAAATCCGCGTCGCCTTTACGCCTGATGAGGAAATCGGAAGAGGGCCGGAGCGCTTCGACGTAGCGGCGTTCGGCGCGGAGTTCGCTTATACGGTGGACGGCGGGCCCTTGGGCGAGCTGGAATTCGAGAGCTTCAACGCCGCTATGGCGAAAATAACGTGCAAAGGAGTTAATGTACATCCGGGCACGGCCAAGGGAAAAATGATTAACTCGGCCAAAATCGCCATGGAATTTCACGGCCAACTTCCGGCCGGGGAAGCGCCCGAGCATACCGAAGGCTACGAAGGCTTCTACCATCTCTCTTCGATCAAGGGGGACGTAGAGGAGACACGGATGCAATATCTCATTCGCGATTTCGACCGTCAGCAGTTCGAGGGCCGGAAAGCCAGAATGGAGAGTATCGCTGCTGAACTGAGGGCCAAGTATGGCCATGACAAGCTTGTCCTTGATATCCGCGATCAATATTACAATATGCGCGAGAAAATCGAGCCAAACATGGATATCGTGAATGTCGCCGCCGAGGTCATGAGAAATCTCGGGATTGAACCAGTCATGACCCCGATCCGGGGCGGCACCGACGGCTCCCAGCTGTCCTACATGGGATTGCCCACGCCCAACCTGTTTACCGGGGGCGAAAACTACCACGGCAGATTCGAATACATCTCGGTCGACAATATGGTTAAAGCCACCGAGGTCATCATCGGAATTATCCGGCGGTTCGAGGAAAGAGCGCAGTCCTAGAAGACTGCGCTTTTGCGTATATCGGGTTTTCCTGCTGCCTGTACATCGTCCGCGCTGCCCGCTTATGGGCAGACTACTGTACAAACACTTTAAATTTTGTGTAAAAAGCGCTATTCTGAATGTTCAACAGCTAGGCTGCCATTAATCACTCATATGGGGAGGTACTAATGAAAATCAGGGTATCTGCAGTACAATATCACCTTCATACGATCCGCTCCTTCGAGGAGTTTGCCGACCAATGCAGGCATTACGTAAGAACGGCAGCGGAATACGATGCCGAGTTCATTCTGTTTCCCGAGTTCTTCACCACGCAGTTAATGTCCATCGGGAACGAGCGCGGTCAGGCGTTGACCATAAACGAACTTCCCGAATTTACGGAGCCATATCTGGAGCTCTTTACGGCGCTGGCCAAAGAGAGCGGCACCCATATTATCGGAGGAACCCATGTCGTCCGCAAAGGCGGCAAGCTGTACAATACAGCGCATTTGTTCTATCCTGACGGCAGGATCGGGGAGCAGCCCAAGCTGCATATCACCCCAACGGAAGTAAAGGAATGGAATATGAGCGCAGGCGAGGGGCTGCAGGTGTTCGAGACAGACAAAGGAACAATCGCCATGCTCACCTGCTACGACATTGAGTTCCCGGAAATTGTGCGAATGGCCAAAGCCAAGGGCGCGGACGTCATATTCTGTCCTTCGTGCACCGACGATCGCCACGGCTTCCACCGCGTTCGCTATACGAGCCATGCCCGAACGATTGAGAACCAAATCTACGTTGTCCTTACCGGAACGGTCGGCGCGCTGCCAACGGTCGATTTCATGCGCGCCAACTTCGGACAGGCGGCGATCATTACACCAAACGATATTCCGTTCCCGCCGCGCGGCCTGCTGGCCGAAGGCGAGATCAACCATGACATGATCGTGACCGCTGACCTGGATCTGGAGCTGCTCTATCAAGTGCGGGACAGCGGCTCGGTCACAACCTGGCGGGATCGGCGCACCGATTTATACACGGACTGGAAATAGCCAGCTGCTTTTCGTAAAGGAGGCTTGTCATGTATCATAAAGAGCTGTATGTATTTGACGGGAATCGCCCTGTTCCGGCCGTCATTCGGAATTATGGCCCTGAAGACTTCCCCGGCCTGATTGCGGTGCAGCAGGAGAGCTTTCCGCCTCCCTTCCCGCCCGAGCTTTGGTGGAATACGGAGCAGCTTGGCAATCACGTCCGATTGTTCCCGGAAGGAGCGCTGTGCATCGAAGTCAACGGTGAAATCGCCGGATCGATGACGGGGCTGCTCGTGAAGAACGAGAGCGTTCAGCCGGGCCATGCCCATACTTGGGAAGAGGTGACCGACGGGGGGTATATCCGGAATCATGACCCTCATGGAGGCACGCTGTACGTGGCGGATATTAGCGTTCGCCCCACGTACCGGAAGCTGGGACTGGGCAAGTGGCTGATGCTGTCCATGTACGACGTCGTTGTCCAGCTCGGGATCGACACGCTGCTCGGCGGCGGGCGAATGCCCGGATATCATTTACATGCCGGGAATATGACGGCCGAGGAATACCTTGCAGCGGTAATCAGCGGCAGGCTGAAGGATCCGATCATCACCTTCATGCTTCGCTGCGGCCGTACGCCGGTCGGCGTCGTTCCTAATTATCTGGAGGACGAGGAATCCTGCCATTATGGGGCATTAATGGAATGGCGCAATCCTTTTAAAAGATAGATGACCTAAAATAATAAAAAACGAATAGGAGGTTTCACCTATGGAATATCATCGCATTACGAGCATAGAAGATCCTTTGTTCCGCAGCATGCACGAGCTGATGCAGGAAGTGTTCCCGCCAGAGGAAGTGCTGGAATTCGGCCTGTGGAAGGAGCCGCTGGAGGATCCGGGCATTCGCGTCTTTGTCGCTGTGCATGAAGGCAAAGTGGTGGGAGCTACGGAATACCGCTATTATGAGGATTTTAACGTGGCCATGACGGATTTCACGATTATCGGACGCTCCGGGCTTGGGATTGGACCCTTCCTGGCGAAGCAGCGTGGCAAGGATTTGGAGGCTCTGGCTGCGGAGAAAGGCGTCAAGCTGCATGGCATGTTCGCGGAGATCTATGACCCTTACCGGGTAGGAGAGCATGAGTTTGGCGGCGTGAAGCCGATGGACCCTTTCGTGAGACGCGAAGTACTTTCGCATCTGGGCTACAAGCGCCTCGACTTCGAATACGTGCATCCGTCCTGGAACAATGACGGGGAAGCCGTGACGGGGCTCGATCTGTGCTTCCTGCCTACCGACGACGAGCAGGATAGGCTGTCGGCCGAGCTGATCGTCAGCTTCCTTAAGCGTTATTACGCTGTGCTGCCTAACCGGCCGCAGTCCTGGTATGACATGGTGAAGCGTTTGGAAGCTCAATCCGAAGTAGCATTGCTGCCACTATAGAAGCTATTTTCAACTGATGCTGAACAACATCAGAGACCCGTTCATGATCGTATCCTGCGATACGGGAACGGGTCTCTTCGCTTTGTGCATTACTTTGAAGCCAAGCTCAATTTGAGCCGCAAATTAGGCTTACAGCGTTAATCCGCCATCCACCGTAACCAGCGATCCCGTCATGTAGCTGGAATCAGGAGAAGCCATGAAGGCGACCACCCCGGCGATCTCCTCAGGTTCAGCCGGACGCCCCATGCGCATGTTCGAAATTTCTTCAGGCACATAGCCACCCTCTTGGAAGGACTTCGCCACGTTTTGGGTCAATGGGGTCTTTACGCCTCCAGGACAAATTGCGTTGACACGGATGCCCTGCTTCACATATTCCATCGCCGCCGACTTCGTTAGTCCGACAACCCCATGCTTAGTGGCTGAATAGACGCCGGCGCTATGCTCACTGCGGATGCCCGCCGTTGATGCGGTATTGAGGATATGGCCGCTGCCCTGCTTCTCCATTACCTTCAGCACATATTTCATGCCGAGGAAGACGCCTTTCAGGTTGACGGCCACCAGACGGTCGAATTCCGCTTCCTCCACGTCCGCGGTCTTCGCGAATTTCTGTACGACTCCGGCATTGTTGAAGAAAAAGTCGATCCGGCCGTAGGCTTCCACCGCCTTATTGACGAAGTTCTGCACATCCTCGCTCTTAGCCACGTTCGCCTGAACAAAGATCCCTTCCCCGCCCTGCGACTTAACAAGCTGCAGCGTCTCCTCCCCCGTCTCCGCATTGAAGTCGACAAGAACGACCCTGTAGTTTGCCGCCAGCTTCAAGCTGGTGACGCGGCCGATGCCGCTGCCGGCACCTGTAATAACCGCTACCTGCTCCAAATTTGACATGAGTGACACTCTCCTTGATGATTTTAGTCTTGGTTAGTATGAGCTTGTCTTGTCAACTTCATATCAGCGTGAACGATGTGTCATGAATTTTTACTTAGCGGCATATCCGCCGTCGATCGGCAGCTCAATCCCTGTAATGTAGGAGGACTCGTCGGATGCGAGGAACAGTACGCCCGCAGCAATATCCTCTGCCTTGCCCAGCCGCGGTAGCGGGGTCATCGAGAGGAACCAGTTTCTCATTTTCTCATCGGCCATCATATCGACCGTCATCGGCGTTTCGATAAAGCCCGGATGCACCGAATTGGCGCGGATGTTGTGCTTCGCATAATCGACGGCTGTCGCCTTGGTGAGCATGCGAACCGCCCCCTTGCTAGCCGTGTAAGGGCCTGTACCGCTTCCGCCAGTAAGTCCGGCAATAGAAGAAATGTTAATAATCGAACCGCCGCCATTATTGATCATGTGCGGGATGACATGCTTCTGTCCGAGAAATACGCTAGTTACGTTGATGGACATCGTCTTCTCCCACTGATCGATTGTCAGCTCCAGAAATGGTGTCGCGTTCGATACCCCGGCATTGTTGACCAGAATATCGATTTTGCCGAATTTTGCGATCGTACCTTCAACCACGCGAACCCAATCCTCTTCAGAGGCTACGTCATGCGTGAAGCCAATCGCCTCCCCGCCGTTCTGCTCAATTTCCCGGACAACCTCCTGAACTTTATCCTCCTGGATATCGGAAATGGCCACCTTCGCTCCTTCTTTGGCAAAAAGGAGAGCGTCCGCCTTCCCCATTCCTCCGGCTGCACCTGTAATGATAGCAACTTTATGGTCTAATCTACCCATGATGGTATCCTCCCATTGTCATTTCTGGATCTTGCCGACTGGCAGCAAGCTCCCCATTTTTTCGTAAGCACTTATCAATGTATCGATTTCTTGCTCCGTAAGACTGTCCCACATCGGTTTGGTCAGCTCCTGGTATCTTTCAAGCATGCTTGCCATCACTTCATGTCCTTGCTCCGTAAGCCGCAGATAGACGCTGCGACGGTCGGTATCCGGGGTTATGCGTTCAATATAGCCTTTGGCTGCCAGCTTGTTGGACAAATTTGTTATGGCCGGCAGCGTGACATCCAATACCTCTGCCAGCTCTGAGCAGCTCTTCGGCTCGTCCTCAGCCAGAATTTGAATGATCAAATACTGAGGTGCTGTCAAATCGTGGTCGAGCAATTTGGCATAGCCGACGACAAACCGGTTCATATAGCCAGATATCATAGCTGACAAGCGTTCCTGCTTATTCAGCGCCCATCACCTCTGTTCCTTTTATCCAAAATTTAATTCATCCAATATAATAGTTTAAAGGTTTTAACTATTATATTTTTATCTTAAATCTTAGACGATAAGGAGTCAAATTGTCCCGGCAGGAAAAAAGCACCTTCGAGGCCTAGGCAAGCCTCAAAAGTGCTCTTGGATACATAACATCCTATGGGGACGGCACAGGCTACAATGTGATTACAGCGTAGTCGCTCCACTCCGCCGGAAGCAGCCTGGCGTAATGCGGCTGAAGGTACCGGTCATCGACCAGAACCAGCAATCCCGTGTCCTGCTCGGAACGGATAAGCCGCCCTCCCGCCTGAAGAACCTTGTTCATTCCCGGAAACACATAGGCATAATCATAACCGTTCCTGCCCGTCTGATCGAAATAATCGCGAATAATATTCCGCTCCAGGCCGATTTGCGGCAAGCCCACGCCAACAACGACCACGCCCGTCAAGCGGTTGCCCACTAAATCGATGCCTTCGGAGAAAATGCCGCCCATGACCGCAAACCCAATTAATGACCCGCCGGATCGGCCGGCTTCAAATGCGGTTAAGAAATCCTCCCGCTCTGCCTCCGACATTTCCCCATGCTGAACCATCGTATCCGCCTTAGAATCTCCTGCCATAAAACGTTCATAGACCATCTTCATGTAAGCATAGGAGGGAAAAAAGAACAAATAGTTCCCGGTCCGCTGCTCCGTCAATTGCCGCAAATAAGCGGCGAGCGGATCTACCGTTGTTTCCCGGTCACGATAGCGCGTCGATAAAGGCAGCAGGACAACCTCCAATTGCTCCCTAGAAAAGGGGGACTGGACAGATAGCGTATAATCATCGGCTTCAGCCCCTAGCATATCCCTGTAAAAGCCGATCGGCGCCAGCGTCGCCGAGAAATAAATATGCGAGCGGTAGCCTTTTCCCATTTCCCGCAGCAGATAAGAGGGGTCCAGGCAGAACATTCTTACCCGCACCTCCTGGCTGGAAATATCCACGTACGTTACATAACGTTCATCGTACAGCTTGCCGATTTTTACAAAATGGACGGCTTCAAAATACGTCTCAAGCAGCAGCGGCCCTGTTTCCGGAACATAGCCGCCTGTCCCCCCAGCCAATTCGCGTTCCGCCTGCTGGACGAAATCCTCCAGCAGCAGCAGCAGCTCGTCTGGAGCCTCGCGCTCGATCAAACGCTTCTCCTCCGCCTGCTTTCTCCGCCGGATGAAATAGGCGTTTACCGCTTTAGCCGCCGCGGACAATCTCTTGTTCGCCGCCTTGAAATCCCGCTGCAATGCGAGAAACGACGACTTGCCGAGCGTGCTGGAAAACATCTCTCTGGAGCGGTCCACCAGGTTATGGGCCTCGTCCACCAGCAAAGCGGTATGCCGCTTATGCTCCGCAAGCTGCCTTTTTAAGGAAACCCGCGGATCGAAAATATAATTGTAGTCGCAAATCACCGCATCGGCGGCATAAGCGGCATCCAGCGAAAATTCGAACGGACAGACACGATGCTTGCGAGCGTACGCCTCGATGACTCCGCGATCGATCAGGGTCTCATGGCCAAGCATATCGAGGATGGCCCCGTTCACCCGATCATAATAACCGTCCGCATACATACAGTCTTCTTTCCGGCAGCTGATCTGCTCCTGAAAGCAAATCTTCTCCTTCGCAGTAATGGTTACCGCATGAAGATGCAGTCCTGCGGCCTGAAGGCGCGCAAAGGCCTCCTCTGCCGCAGTTCGCGTAATCGTCTTAGCTGTAAGATAGAAAATGCGCTGCAGCAGCCCGGTGCCAATCGCCTTAACCGCCGGGAATATCGTCGACATCGTCTTGCCGATTCCCGTCGGCGCCTGGGCAAACAGCTTGACCTTCTCGGCAATGCTTGTGTATACCGCGCCCGCAAGCTTGCGCTGTCCTTGGCGATACGCTGGAAATGGAAAAGCTAATCCGTCGATGCTTGCATCCCGCTTCGCCCGGTGACGATACAGCATTTCCGCATAAGGGGCGTATCTCTCAATGACATCAGTCACGAACACCTCCAATTGCTCGCGCGTCATCCTCTGTACGAATCGCTTGTGTACATCCGTATCAACCTGGACATATGTCAGCTGAATGTTCATATTCGGGACATCGTTTGCCACGGCATACATATAAGCGTAGCACTTCGCCTGCGCCCAATGGACGGGGAAGGTATCTGCTCCAATCTCGTCCAGCTCCATCGCCGTAGATTTGATTTCATCGATCGTCACCTGCCCGTCCTCATCAACCAGCAGGCCGTCGCAACGCCCGTCAATGACGAAGACGAACTCTCCGCAAGGCATTTCCAGCGACAAATATACTTCCTTTTGATCCAATTCTCCGTATTGCTGCTGTATCCTCTGATGTGCTTTCGTACCTTCCGTCAAGGTGGCGACGCTCCGAAATCCGCCCTCCAGGCTTCCGCTTCGGAACACATACTCGACCAGATGACGGACGGCGATTTCTACCTGATAATTCACGATATCCACCTGCCGATCCATTAAGAACGTTTGTTCTCTACAGTATAACATGATCAACAGAGGTTAGCGCCAGTTCTTCCTTGAACACAAAAAAAGACAGGCTGATATCCGCCTGCCTCTGTTGCAAAAAATTATTATGCCTTATCCATCCGAATATTGTAATTATAAGCGTCGATCAGGTTCGACACCTTAGAGAAGTAGCTGCTCACAAGATTGTTGTCCCTGTTGCTGCTCGTATCCTTTGTTTCTAGAATAGTTAAAATGTCGGCTGCCGTTCCGATGACCTCCTGCAAAGCGGCGTCCAATTCCGGGACCGTCGCCCAGGACTCCTGCTTCCTCCGTTTGCCATCCTTCGCATATTCCGTAAACTGCTTCGAATCCTGGACCAGCAAGTCAAACAAAATTCTATATTCCTCCAGGCTGCAGTCCAAAATATTCTCATCAAAAATTTCGGCTTCAAAAAAGGCCTTTTCAATATCCTGCGCACGCATCACTACGCTAAGGGCATGATACCGGATTAAATAGTCCTGCTCTTTAAGCTTATCCAGATCACTGAGCTTCTGCTGCGCCGCAATCTGGTCGAAATCGTTATAAAACTGGTTGGCCAATGGCTCGTATGTATGGTATTGGGCAATAAATTGGCTATGCAGCTCCTTGCCTTTGGCAAACTGGTCGTCGGCGTATGTCCCGTCGTTATAGTAATCGGTTATTTCCTCTATCGTATCCAGCAGATCAAGTATTACCGGGCCTAGTTGGATGAGCGCTTCGTCCGCAGCGCCATACGACGGCTCGCCGGCCGCGCGGTCCACTGCAGTGTTTACTGTCTTCGCCAGTCCGTCCAACCCGGGAAAGGAGGCGAGTTCACTGCCGCTGAAGTCGTCGCTGATATACATATTTTCATCCATGCCAAATTCGCTAATATAACCCTCGATGGCTCTATCGAACGTTCCGCCGGTCATCATATTGTTCAAATTAATGTAAGCGCCGTACTTGGCGGCTGCATGCTCTTCTTCTATGCTTGCTCCATTGACGCTTGAGCTTCCCTTCAGCTCATCGATCAAACTGCAGGAGGTCAGCAGGAAGCAAAACAATACGCTGCAGAATATGAAATATATCCGACTCCTCATGTTTGGAAGGCCCCCATTCTATTTACCCGTCTGAATTATTTATCGGCTAAACTGTGGGGATTTTTTACTAGAACAACCATTCTTGCGCAGACAATATGCCCATATCCAAGTAATTCTAGGTTCTGTTGACCGGGATGCTGCTGCCTGCGGCTATTCCTCCCAAAAAAGATCATTCAGCGTCTTCGACAAAGCTTTGCAGATCGCCACGCACAAGCTGAGGCTGGGATTGTATTTTCCAAGCTCGATTAACCCGATGGTCTGTCTCGATACGCCAACGATTTGAGCCAGCTGCTCCTGGGACAAGTCCTTTTCGACTCTCGCCAGCTTCATTCTGAGGTTCTTCATTCCAAATCATCCTTGTTCACGTGCGCACTGGCTTTATTCGCCACTGTGTGAAGGCCGAAGGTTAACGCCAGGAACAGCGGAACATAAATCATCAATGAGACGAAAGCCACAAGCACGAAATACCAAAGAGACTGCAATCCCCCGTCAGCATAAAGAACTGCGCTGCGGAGGCCAAAGAACAAGGCCAGTCCCAAACCCATAACGCTGCCTGTAATGATATTCTTGGTGCTCATCTTGAATTTGCTCGTTCGATCGTGAACCTCGACGGCATCTGAATAAATACCCAGGGAAGCCGAACGAATCAGATAATAGAGGCTGGATGCCAGTAAAATAGCGAGTTCTGTGATTACCGATGTATCCGTGCCCAGCATGATGAATTTGCCGATCACCGACGCCAAGCAGATCAACATGACTAGCATATATATTTCCTTGTAAATTTTATTTTGGATATTCACGATTCTTTCGTCCGCTTGCTTGCCCCGACTTGAAAGCCATTGAAACCATTTCATGTCCGTACACCCTCTCTGTGTAGATATAATAGATACTCGTTTCGTATCTTCAATCTACAACATAAGTGTCATAATGTCAAATATATATTGCATTTAAACAATTATAATTGTCATCCAGATTTCTCACCCCATAGAGAAAACGCCCCCGATCGCAGCCGCAGCCGCAAACGAGGACGTACCTGATTAAAACGGGAAAAATATCGGCAGCATCGCCACCATCACTATACCGATAAAGATTTGCAGCGGGAGGCCAACCTTAATATAATGGCTGAATTTATATCGTCCAGCCGACATGACAAGTGCGTTTGGCGGCGTGGAGAACGGAGACGCAAAGCACATACTTGCCCCGATCGAAACCGCAAACAGAAACGGATAGGGGCTCACGCCAAGCTGAATCGCTGCGGTAAGGGCGATGGGCGCAAACAGTACTGCGCAAGCCGTATTGCTGATGAACATCGTGAGCAGGGATGTCGTGAAATATACCCCGGCCAGCAGTACAATCGGACCATAGCCGCCAAGCGTGCTCACCAGCCCCTCGGACAGCAGCGCAGCTGCTCCGGTCTTCTCAATGGCGATCGACATCGGGATCATTCCGCCGATTAAGACGATGCTCTCCCAGTTGATGCTTTTATACGCCTCCTCCATATTGCGGACGCAGCCGAAGACAACCATCAGCACGGCGGCGATCATGACGGCCGCCACAGCAGGCACCAGCTCGGTAATGAGCAGGATCACCATGAGCAGCATAATGCCTGCAGCGATCGGGGCCTTGATGTCCATTGTTACCTTGCGCGATTCTTCGATTGGCTGGCCGACAACAACGACGTTAGCCTGATCCGCAGCCAGCAGCGCGATATCCTTCCACGTGCCTTGGACGAGCAGAGCATCGCCGAATTTCATCCGCTCCTCCTTCAAATTATGCAGCAGATAGTGCTCCTTCCGCTGAATGCCGAGAATATTCACCCGGTATTTCTCGCGGAATCCTGAATGCTTGACCAGCCTGCCGATCAGGCTGGAGTTCGGCGTCAGCATCACTTCGGCAATGCCCACCTCGCTCGTCGCATACTGTGCATCCTGCTCGGGCTGCGGCCCGCTTCTCTCCGGGACGTGACGATCGAGCAAGCTCAACCCGTAATGCATGGCAAATTGCTCCGCCCGCTCAAACGTACCGTTGACATACAGAATATCATCCTCGTGAATGACGGTATCCGGCCCGGCAATCTCCTGGTTAATCGTCTTGAAAAATTGGTTCTTCGCCGAGATTTTACGGCGGATCTCAATGATGTTGACCTCGAACCTGGCCGAAATATCAAGCTCCTGCAGCGTTTTTGATTGGATCGGCGAATCCTTTCCTACCTGAACGCGAAATAGATTTTGCGTTAACTGATACTGCCTGGCGAGCTCCTGTAGCGAGCGGCCATTCTTCTTCCGCTTGCCCTCCGCCCTCTGGTGGTCAGGCAGAAAGCGGCGCAGAAAGAGCAGACCGATGATGCCCGCAGCCAAGCAGACGATGCCGACCGGTGTAAAGCTGAAAAAGGACAGCCCCTTATACCCGGCCTGCTGGAGCGTCTCCTGGATCACCAGGTTCGGCGGCGTACCGATCAGCGTAAGCATCCCGCCAAGACTGCTGGCAAAGGCGAGCGGCATGAGCAGCTTGCCTGGATGGGTACCCGCACTTATTGCCAGGCTCACGACGATTGGCATCATCACGGCAACCGTGCCGGTATTGCTGACAAAAGCGCCGATAAACGAGGTTACGAGCATAACCATAATCAGCAGCCGGGTCTCGCTCGTCCCCGCCAGGCGAAGCAGTATCCGGCTCGCCATCTTGGCCAGCCCAGTCTGAAGTATGCCTCCGCCCACGACGAACAATCCGATCATCATGATTACGACCGAATTGGAGAAGCCGGATAGCGCCTCAGCCGGAGTAAGGATGCCCAGCAGCATCAAAATGATCAGCGATCCGATCGCTACGAGATCAGACCGGATTTTTCCCGAAACAAACAGCACCGATGCCGTTATCAGAACGATAAGAGTGATGATCATTGGGCCATTCACGGTTGTTCCTCCTATGTAAATCCTGGATTTATTTCGTTATGTACGAACTTCAATAGCCATATCATAACATTGGGCCAAGCTGGGGAATAGGTATTTCGACAAGAAACATACTTTACCGGCTTTATGCCGAGGCTTATTATCACCCGGCGAAGCGCAAAAATCCCCTTCAGCTGCTCAGGCAGAGAAGGGGATTTGAATGGTCTCAAAAGGCTCTAATCCACGTAGCCGGCAAGACCCTTGTCCATCAAGTAATCCATCTCCAGCTCCAGAATCGTCTCCACGGTCAGCTCGTCCAGCTTCACGTCCGGTCGGCTCAGCACGTAATCCACCAGCTCATCGCCATCGATATCGACATCGCCTTTGGCGCCCTTATGGGCATTGTTGATGAACGCCTCCTCATGCTTCAGTACAGCCCGGATCGCCTCCGGCTTCGCTTCGGCGCGCTCGGCAATGTACTGAACGAGCTCTTGCTCATTAATTTGTTCGCTCATGAATGGTCAGCTCCTCTTTCACGATAAGTTATGCGCATCAGCTGAAGTTCTCATACAGCTTCTAGCTTGCCCTGATGTCTGTCATTGTACCATAGGATTGTGAGCAATAACCCGCCAATTATGGTCGCAGCTGGCCTGGATGATCCGATGCTTCCGAATGTATTCCGCAACCAGCTCAGCCATGTCGGCCGCGATTTCCCGCACGACGGGCTTTCCTTTGAACATTTCATAATCTCCACCGCCGCCGGCCCGGTAGCTGTTCATAACCACATCCATTTCCGTCTCGTCCTCAATTTGCCTGCCGGCGAGATCCGTCAGTTTCATAACCCGCTGCCCGAGCGGCTTGGCAGGATCCAGCTCATACCGGATGCCCTCCCACATATCGTAATTGTAATGCTGGGCTTTCGGCTCCAAGTAGGCTGAACTGACCGCAGGCCTGCCATCCGGGCCGGCCACGAAATAAGCGGCCGTCTGCTCCAATGCATCCCGAATATCCTTCCCCTTCAGCCGGAGCACCGTCAACGTATTGGGATATATGAAATTACCCAGCACATCGCGCATGGTTATGGTTGCGCCAAAGCCGAGGGACTCCTCACTCAGCAAGGCGGCGCACGATACAGAGGCCCCAGCAGCCTCCATCTGCACTTTATTTACGAACTCAATGAAAGGATGATCCGCCGTCCGGCAGATTAACGGACTGTGGATGCGCATATCTCCCGCCACCTGCCCGATCGGCTGATCCAGCCAGCTCTGTGTTGCGGCCTCCAGACTGGAGAACATCTCCAGAATCGTCCTGTCTGCATTTACCGAATCATCGACCAGGAGCAGCTCTGCCGTTTTGCGGCAAATGATCCATCCTTCCTCCTGCTTCTCCAGACAGACCACGACCTTGCCCAAAGTTTGTCCCAGGCTGCCGGGCTGGACTACGGCAACATTGCCAAGCTGCGCCGCCAGGAAACGATGCTGATGTCCGGTAATCAGCACATCTATGCCTTCTACTTCCCGGCAAAGCGCATAGCCCTGATTTTCCCCGGTCAGCTTCTCGCTCGCCTCCCCGCTGGCCAGATCCCGTTCGAAGCCGCCGTGGTAACAGACGACGAGCAGATCAGGACGCTCCCGCTTCCTGATCAAAGGCACCCATGCCTTCGCCGTCTCAAGCGCATCACGGAACTCCAGGCCCTCAAGATACAGCGGATTCTCCCAATTGGGAATATAATGCGTCGTCAGGCCAAGAATCGCCACTTTGACCGGGTTATCTAGCGGTCCTCTCTGTTTGATGATATAAGGTACGCCAAAGGCAGGCTCCCCCGTCCTGGCGTCGACAATGTTTGCCGACAACCAGGGAAAGTCCGACATTTCCATAACACGGCGCAGCACATCCTGCCCATAATTGAACTCATGGTTCCCTGGGACAGCCGCGTCATAGGACAGACGGTTCAGCACAGCCGCCGCTGGATGGGTTGCCCCCGTTCCCTTCTTTACATCATACGCGGCCATCGGCGACCCTTGTATCAAATCGCCGTTATCCAGCAAGAGCAGGTCGGGGGCTTGCCGCCGTTCCTCCTGAATGAGCGAAGCTATTTTTGCCAGGCCCAAGTTCTTATCCTCTGCCGTTCTATAATCTGTAGGGTAAATATGCCCGTGAATATCGCTTGTCACGAGAATTTCAATTTCGCAGGCTGCCGTTTTATTCATCGCCATCTTCTAGTCCCTTCTATAGCTAATTTCCAACGCTTTTCCTATTTAGTCTATCAGGCGAAATCATGATTTATATTAAATGGGCAGTCCTGAAAATCACATTTTTTTACATAATACTATAATTCTGCTGACAAGCCGTTAATAAACCTCTCTTATAGTTAATGGTGCAATCCAAAAAATAGATTTATGTGGAGGTCATACCGTTTGAAGAAGATCACCCGATTTATTCTGCCTTTATTTATGTCCGTCGCCTTCCTTAGCGGCTGCGGCAGCAATGCTGCTGTCAGCAATCCCGGAACAGATGCTGCGGCGAACGCATCCGCCGATCAGCAGAACCAGGCTGAGAACGCGCCGAAGGTCGAAGGTTATGTACCGGAGACGCTAACCGTGCAATTCGTTCCATCCCAGAATGCCGATACCCTTGAAGCTAAAGCGAAGCCGCTGGAAAAGCTGCTGAGCGACCGCCTTGGCATTCCTGTCAAAGTCAGCGTATCGACCGATTACAATACCATTATTGAAGCGATGGCTTCCAAGAAAGTCGATGTCGGCTTCCTTCCGCCAACCGCTTATGTTCTCGCTAAAGAGAAAGGCGCAGCCGATGTCATTCTGCAAGCCCAGCGTTATGGGGTACAGGATGATACGGGCGCTCCGACTGAGGAGCTCGTCGACTTCTATAAAGCCATGATTATCGTCAAGAAAGATTCCCCGCTCCAGTCCGTAAGCGATTTGAAAGGCAAGCGCATCGCCTATCAGAACGTCACATCCTCCGCGGGCTTCGTATGGCCTGCCGGCAAGCTGATGGAATCGGGGCTCGATCCGCTTAAAGACGTGCAAGCCATTACGGTTAAAGGACATGACCAGGGCGTGCTCGCCGTATTGAACGGAGATGTTGATGCCGCAGCGATTTTCCAGGATGCCAGAAATGTCGTAAAGGGCGACTATCCAACGGTATTTGAGGATACACGGGTGCTGGCGTTCACCGAGCCGATTCCGAACGATACGGTTTCCATCCGCACGGACATGAACGCAGAGTGGAGCGAGAAAATCGCCAACGCCTTCATCGATATCGGCAAGGATGAAGCAGGACGCGCGATCATTCAGGAAATATACTCGCATGAGGGTTATGTGAAATCGGAAGACAGCACCTTCGATATCGTGCGTGAATACGGGGAGAAAGTGAAGACAGAGTAAGCTGACCATTTGGAATGGGGAACCTCTGGAACACCGTACGAAAAATGAGCAAGCCAGTTGGAGTGCTGCCGCACTGTGACTGGCTGTGCTTGTTCTTAGAGAGACTTAGAGCTGTTAAGCGGAATTGTTCGATAAAACTATTATAAGGAATGATCATTTACGTGATAGAGCTTACAAATGTATCCAAGACTTATCCCAACGGAACAAAGGGTCTAAACCAGATTAGCCTGTCCATTTCCCAAGGCGAGTTTGTCGTCATCGTCGGACTGTCGGGGGCAGGCAAATCAACGCTGCTGCGCGCGATGAACCGGCTGCATGACATTACCGAGGGGGACATCCGCATCGGCGGCAAGTCGATTACGAACGCATCGGGGCAGCAGCTTCGCAGCATTCGCCGCGATATCGGGATGATTTTTCAAAGCTTCAATCTGGTTAAACGCTCTACCGTCCTGCGCAACGTGATGGCCGGACGGGTCGGCTACCACTCTACGCTGCGGACCATCCTGGGTTTATTCCCGAAGGAGGACACCGATATCGCCTTTGAGGCGCTTAGCCGGGTCAACATCGCCGAGAAAGCCTACGTTCGGGCCGACCAGCTGTCCGGCGGACAGCAGCAGAGGGTTGCTATTGCCCGCGTGCTCGCCCAGGAAGCCAAGATTATCCTCGCTGATGAGCCGGTCGCCTCTCTTGATCCATTGACGACGAAGCAGGTTATGGACGATTTAAAAAGAATCAACCAGGAGCTCGGCATTACGACGATCGTCAATCTGCATTTCATCGATTTGGCCAGAACCTACGCCACTCGGATCATCGGGCTCAGAGCGGGAGAGGTCGTTTTTGACGGCCCTGTGTCCGAGGCAACGGACGAGGTCTTCGCCTCCATTTATGGACGGCCGATTCAACAGGATGAATTGCTGGAGGAGCGGGTCGTATGAACGCCAAGCCAAGCGTTCCTATCCACACCCGCCCGAAAGCCCCTAGCCGGTTAAAGCATGTGCTGACGACGGTTATTATCCTGCTTCTTCTCTGGGGAAGCGCAGTGCAAACAGAATCGACGCTCAGCGAGCTTGTAGCTGGCCTGCCCAATATGCTTGATCTGCTGCGGGAAATGTTTCCGCCGAAATGGAGCTATTTCAGCCATATTACCGAGGCCATGCTCGAGACAATTCGCATGGCCCTCGTAGGGACGACGCTCGGAGCGATCGGCGCTATTCCCGTCGCCCTGCTGTGCGCCAGCAATTTGGTCAAATCCCGCTGGGTTTATTATCCGGTGCGGTTCCTCCTTAATCTCGTGCGTACGATCCCGGATTTGCTGCTGGCCGCCCTGTTCGTCGCCATATTCGGGCTCGGTCCGCTGCCGGGCATATTTGCCCTGGCGGTGTTCTCGATGGGGCTCATCGCCAAGCTGACCTATGAAGCGCTGGAGACGATCGATAACGGCCCGCTGGAGGCGATGACCTCTGTCGGCGCGAACACCCTGCAGCGAATCGCTTATGGCGTCATTCCGCAAATTCAGGCGCATTTCGCTTCTTACGTGCTTTATACCTTCGAGATTAATGTGCGGGCGGCGGCTATTCTCGGCCTTGTCGGCGCCGGGGGCATCGGGCACTATTACGAAGTGACTTTAGGTTTTCTGGAATATGACAAGACCAGTGTCATCATTATTTTTACATTAGCTATCGTGCTTGTGATCGACTATGTGAGTATGAAGCTTCGGGAGAAACTGCTATGACAAAACCAGGAAACGAAATCAGGCGCAAGCCGAAGAAACGAGCCTATCGGTGGCTCATTTACGCCGCGCTCGCCATTATTTATATATGGGCATTCGCCGGCATCCCTTATACCGGCATCAAAGAAACGGCCGGGCAGATTACGAAGGCGATCATAGCCGGGATCTTCTCGCCGGATTGGGATTACGTGTATTTGCCCGACGGTGAAGATTTGCTGCGAGGGCTGCTGGATACGCTGGCCATTTCCATGCTCGGCACCTTTATGTCGACGGTCATTTGCATTCCTTTTGCCTTCTGGGCAGCCACCAATATGAGCTCATCCCGATGGGTATCCGGCTCCGGAAAAATGATACTGAGCTTCATCCGTACTTTTCCAGAGATTATTATGGCCATCCTGTTCATCAAGGCGGTCGGCCCGGGCTCTTTCGCCGGGGTACTGGCGCTTGGACTGCATTCCGTAGGCATGCTGGGCAAGCTGTTTGCCGACGAGGTCGAAAGTTTGGACAAAGGCCCCGTTGAAGCCTTGATCGCTTCGGGAGCGAGCCGCCTGCAAATCATGTGGTTCGCCGTGATCCCTCAGGTGCTGCCAGGTTTTCTGTCTTATACCTTATACCGATTTGAAATTAACGTCCGTTCCGCCACCATTCTCGGGATCATTGGAGCGGGCGGAATCGGAACCCCGCTCATTTTTGCCCTAAGCTCGCGAAACTGGGAGAGGGTCGGCATTATTCTGCTTGGCATCGTCGTCATGATTACAATCATCGACATGATTTCTGGTTCGATCCGCAAAAAGCTGGTATAATTCGTCACCTTGTGCAACATTTCCATAAACACTCCCGTCTTGGTTTGTAGAATTACTTACAATACAAGTCGAGAGGAATGACAATGATGAATACTACTTTGAGAACTTCGCTGGCCATGCTGGCTTTGTCCACGGCGATCTTAGCTTCTGGCGCTGCAGCGGCAGAGCCGGCAGCCAGCCAGCCATCGGCCTCAGCAAATATCGCGCCGATCGTTTCCTCGCCGCAGGCATCAGCTATCGCTATTGAAATCGACGGAACGCTTCTGCCTGGGGCGGCCTACCAAGCGCATGGCGGGGAAGCCACAATGCTGCCGCTCCGCGCTGTTGCGGAGCAGCTGGGTTATGCCGTGAAATGGAGTCAAGCGGATCATTCCGCCATCATAAGCAAGGACGATATGAGCGCAGCTGTTACGGCTGGAGCCAAGGAATATGGGGTTAACGGGAGCAGCGCCTCTCTTCCAGCCGCTCCTGAGTTAACGGAGGGTCAACTGCATGTGCCGTCCGCCTTTGTCGAGAATGCACTGCATGCCACCGTAGCGATCAGCGCCGGTTCCGTCTCTATTACAACGCAGGCGCAGCAGCCAGAGCAGCCGGTACAGCAGCAAACCGCCCAAACCACCGGCGTTATTACCGCCATTCAGGATGACGGGAAATACGCCTCGGTTCATATCCAGGGAGTCTGGCCTGACGGGCTTGTTCTGAAAGTCAGCGAGGACACCGTATATCAACGCGCTGACGGAACGAAGCTGGAGTGGCCGGATCTGCGGCTCGGGATGACCGTGAAGGCGGAGCATTCGCTAGCCATGACCCTCAGCCTACCGCCTCAGACGGGAGCCTACACCCTCACCGTACTAGATGCCGAATTGCCCGGCGACCTGCTCGGAACCGCAGGGACGATCGAGGAAATCCGCACGGATGAGCGAGGGCATGCCAGTTATCTGGTCAAGGGCCAAGGGTTGACCGACCTGTCCCAGAATGACATCGTTCTTCGGCTCAGCGACGATACGGCTATCGTGGATAAAGAGGGCAAGCCTGTAGAGCCGGGTTCCATCGAGCAAGGAACTAAGGTCATCGGGTTTTATCAGCCCGTCATGACGAAAAGCCTGCCCGCGATCAGCCAAGCAGTTAAAATTGTAGTAGAAACCGAGCTGCCGCAGCAGCCATAATGAATAAGAGACGCCCCGCAGTTGGAATCACTATCCACTGCGGGGCGTCTTGCCGTATTTCTATCCATTCTCCGCATGCATCTGCGGCCTTGGACGCGGTTGGCCCGCAGGCTCCCTCTGCTCAGGCGCGATCCCAGTGGCGATGAGCCGCGATGGCCTCAATGAAGCTCGCTGCAAAATTGCTGCCGCTCACCCCCGTAACGACACCCGGGCTGTTCACCATTTGCGGCTCCAGCCACTTCATGCCGCCCGCGGCTGCCCCAATCGGCTTATAATGCGAGTAAGCCTCCTGAATAAAGAAAGCCGCCTTCCGGTCCGAGTCAGCAGAAGCGAGCTCTCCGCCAAGTGCGTAAACCGCATCAAACAAGACGGAGTCAGCGGTCAGGAACGTATGAACGACCTCGCATTCCGTATTCTCCGATCCGTGGAGCACGCCAAGCTTGTCGCTAATGAATTCAGCCTGAACCCCTTCGGCGATCAGCGCATTCAGCACCGATTTCGCCTCGGCTCCGTCAAAACCCGTACCTACGATCACACCAGCCTTGCGGGTCCTCGGCGACTTCACCGTGTTCTCCTGGCTCAGCGCCGGGGATGATTTGCTGGACTGCGAACCCGCTCCCGAGGGAGGTATAACCCCAATCGCCTCGGCGACCGGAACAGCCAGCTTCAGGCTGACATTGCCGAACATGTCGACCACCTGCTGGCGTACCGACTTGCTCTTGACCTTGCCGAGCTCGAACGAAAAGGCGTCGATGATGTGCTGCTTCTCCGCCAGGCTCATACTGTTCCAGAAGAGCGTCGCCTGGGAGAAGTGATCCTTGAAACTCTCGCTCCGAGCACGGATTTTGCGGCCCTCGACCTTTTCCTGATAATGAACGTAGCCGCCTTCCGCCTCCGCCGCAGGCGACGGCGTATTCCCGGCCAACGAGTTATTATGATAACTGACCTGGCCTACATTAATCGTCTGGCGCCCATAGCCGTCCCGCTGATTGTTGTGGAACGGGCACACCGGCCGGTTAATCGGCAGCTCATGAAAGTTCGGTCCCCCAAGCCGGATCAGTTGCGTATCCGTATAGGAGAACAAGCGGCCCTGCAGCAGCGGGTCATTGGTGAAATCGATCCCTGGCACGACATGCCCCGGGTGGAAAGCCACCTGCTCCGTCTCCGCAAATACGTTGTCCACGTTTCGATTCAGCGTCATTTTTCCGATCAGTTGTACAGGGATGTCCTCTTCTGGCCACAGCTTGGTTGCATCGAGAATATCGAAATCGAATTTGAACTCGTCTTCCTCCGGGAGAAGCTGAACGCCCAGCTCATACTCCGGATAATTACCCTGTTCAATCGACTCCCATAGGTCCCGGCGATGAAAGTCCGGGTCTTTCCCCGCAATCTTCTGCGCCTCGTCCCAGACGAGCGAATGCGTCCCCAGCACAGGCTTCCAATGGAACTTCACAAAGTGGGCCTTCCCCTGTTCGTTAACGAACCGGAAGGTATTCACCCCGAAGCCCTCCATCATCCGGAAGCTGCGCGGGATGGCGCGGTCCGACATCGCCCACATGATCATATGCGCGGATTCCTGGTTGTTCGCCACGAAATCCCAGAATGTATCATGAGCCGTGGCCGCCTGAGGCATCTCATGATGCGGCTCGGGCTTCAGCGCGTGTATCAAATCCGGAAATTTGATAGCATCCTGGATGAAGAATACGGGAATATTGTTGCCGACCAGATCATAGTTGCCTTCCTCGGTATAGAACTTCGTCGCAAACCCCCGTGCGTCACGCACCGTCTCCGCCGAGCCGCGGGAACCTGCAACCGTAGAGAAGCGGACGAACACGGGAGTTACAGTCCCGGGCTCCTGCAGAAATTTGGCTTTTGTGTACGGCTTCATGGATGTATATAGCTCAAACTCCCCATGAGCCGCGAATCCCCGTGCGTGAACGACGCGCTCCGGGATGCGTTCATGGTCGAAATGCGTCATTTTCTCCCGGAAATGAAAATCCTCCATCAGTGTCGGGCCCCTCTCCCCTGCCTTAAGGGAGAATTCGTCCTCCGAGACGCGCAGGCCCTGGTTCGTCGTCATCTTCTGGCCTTCATCATTCACGCGAAACTGCTCCAACTGCTCCTGCTTGCGATTGCCGCCTGATTTGTGCTGCTCATCCATAACACTGATTCCTCCCCGATCGAGATCGTTAGTCAGCGTACAGAGTACGTACGCTAACCTTTACCCCAATGGGAGTCCCGGCAAACAAATATCCTTGCATGCCGGGCTGTTCCAGATACAAGCGCTGATCCGTTAGTGATTCTTAACGTTCCCCACGGCACCCTTATGAATGGGATACACCTTCAAACATACCGACACTATATCAATCGCAGTCACAATGGCCACGATAGATATCAGCCAGTGTTGACCCCCGCCCCAGGCCGTCTGAACCCATTGAAACGCCTCGCTGCCCGGAGTCAAAATACTTAACTGCACCAGTTGATCTACAAAATAAGGGTTCCAAACCTCAGAATCTTTGAACATAATTACCAGCAAAATAAATGTGAGCGCATTTAATGCCACATGAGACAGCATCACACCGCGCGTCCATTTGCCGAAAATCATCTTGACCGATTCCTTCAGGATGCTAAGCGCTGTAAGCCCCCAGATGAGCGGTAAATACCGGGCAAAGTTCTCTACATTGAAAATGGGCACGACCTCCCTGAAATTCTCCCGAAACACAATCACTCCGATCAGCTCTACGGAGAACGTGAACAATACGGCGAACAATACGGAGAAAATAATCCCCACGATAGGCTCGCTGCGCTTAATGAGCAGCCTGCGGTCAGGGATCTCCGGCAAGTCGGCAAGAGACCATTCCCGCTTGCTTTTGTTCAGATCCTCCGGCTTCACGCCAGCATATTCAATAATGGCAAAGGTAACGGTCACCCAAGCGAAGCCTTGCATACCAATGGTTATGATCGATACGATATATGAAATAAATTGCTGCAGCGTCTCCGCTGGCGTAATGAGAGCTTCAACAGCGAAGCTCACCGAAAGCCCGATGCCAATAGAGATCAGGACAATTCGCAGTACCGAGATATAAGCGTCGAAAAATCCGGGGCCAATCAAATATCTTGGCCTGGCGCGGTATTGATCCGCCAGCTTATGCGGACTTCCCAGCTCCCGGAGCACTGCCTCAATGTCCTCATCCGTCACCGGCCCGCCCTGCGTGCGCTCGTCCAGCATGTCCTCAATCAAGCCCTCCAGCTCCAGCCTGATGTCCTCCCTCTGTCCTTCGGGCAGCTTCTGCGTTACGGCATAAATATACCTCTGAACAACATCCAAGAGTCACTCCTCCTCAAAAATCAATTCAAGTCCAGCAAACCTTCCACACTTCGGTTCAATTCCTTCCATTCCGTGCATAGCTGCCGGTACACCTCGGTTCCGAATTCGCTCCGCCGGTAATATTTCCGCGGCCGACTCTCCGTCGTATCCCACTCGCTGTCCAGCAGCCCCTGCTTCTCCAGTCTTCTTAGCAAGGGATACAGCGTGCCGGGGTCAATAGACATACCCTTCTCTTCCAAGATCATCACCAGCGAATATCCGTACTGGGGCTCTGACAGCTGGCTGAGCACGCCAATAATGATCGTTCCCCTCCGCAGCTCCTGCAGTAATCCATTCACGACCTCTTGAATGTCAGTCATCTTATCAACTCCTGCTCCCAATATACTGTATGGCGCACACTATTGTAAAGTGCATAATATTATTGAATTTATAGCCTCATAAAAAAAGCATGGGCAAGATCCAGGGATCTTACTCATGCAAGGCAGGCTGGACATGATTCAATTTATAGGGATTAAGCAGCAAAAATAAATTTTGGATGCGGTTCGATCCGCTTGCCCATTGGAAGCATAATATGCCCTTCAATTGGCCTTCTAACGTAAAGACAAGGTTTATCTCTCCGTTCACCTCTGTCAACACAGCTTCCCACCTGCGCAATTCCTTAAATGCTTTCGGCGAAGTCAACAAAGCCAGCACACGCCTCCGGCTTGTAATCGGAAAAATAGCGGAACGAGTGTAGCCGCCCCCGTCGGTGATCATTGCCGCGTCTTCAGAGAGCAGCTCCAGCAGCTCCTCCATCTGGTATCGCTCGAAAGCGGCAATAAACCGCTCGATCAGCTTTCTTTTGTTCCCCTGATCCAGGGTAGGATGATCGTCAATCCTTATTTCCTCTGAATTGAGGCTCTTCTTCGCCCGGCTGCATATTTTGCGGCAATTGCTCTCCGATTTGCCCAGCATCTCTGAAATCGCAGGATAGTCGTACTGAAATACTTCCCGAAGCAGGTAGACCGCCCGCTCCATCGGGGTAAGGCGCTCGAGCATGACCAGATAGGCATAGGAAATGACGTCCTGCCGCTCCAGTGTCCGCTCGGGAGAATCGTAGTCAGAGACGAGCGGCTCCGGAAGCCATTCTCCGACATATACTTCCCTTTGCTTCCGTGCTGACCTCAATACGTTCAGGCTGCGATTCGTAATTCCTTTTGCCAAATAGGCTTTGACATCTCGAATTTCAGTCATATCCTTGGATTGCATCTCCGCAAACCAGTCCTGAACCACATCCTCGGCGTCAGATACAACGCCCAGCATCCGATAGGCGATGGAAAAAGCATATGTCCGATAATTCCGGTACAATGCATCGATGTCCATCCCGGTTCGCACGGAACGAGCATCCTCATTCTGCAATGGCTGCACCAAGCCTGCACCTCCTCCTAACGCCAAAAAGAAGCCCGGGAAGGCTTCCTTTCGGCATTTCCTATGTTATTTTACCATTTTATGACTTGAAGCAGCCAGGGAAAAGCCCTGATGAGATGGCTAGGCGATTCCAGCTGTTAATCGTATTTATGGCAATCAATAAATCTACGTACTCACTCTCGGTAAAATACTGCCTCACCTTCTCATAGACCGGCTGCGGCACTCCTTCAACCGAAATATTCGTCACGCATTCCGTCAGCTCCAGAGCGGCCCGCTCCTGATCCGTGAACAGATGCGGAACTTCCCGCCATACGCTGAGCAGCAAAATCCGGTCGGCATGACTCCCCATCGCCATCAAATCCTTAGCATGCATATCCAGGCAGTAGGCGCATCCATTGATTTGAGACGCGCGAAGCTTGATCAGCTCATTCGTAACGGGATCTACACTGCTCTCCCTGGTGTATTTCTCCAGTGTGGACATCGCTTGATACGCTGCCGGGTTAGCCTTCTGAAAATTCAACCTTAGACTCATTAATCCATCTCTCCTCATCATGTGATACAGAGTAGACAATGGAGCCCCCGATTTTGTGACACCTTCCCCTTCCTGAATTGACGCCTTTGCCTGTAATAGCTACTATTTGGAGTGGGAGGTGTTATAAGCATGACGACATTATTGCTGTTCGGAGCAGTCATGATGTTCCTAGCCGTTGCTTTAGGGGCGTTCGGAGCCCATGCATTAAAGAAGAAGCTGTCCGAGGATATGATGAAAATTTTTCAAACCGGGATCCAGTACCACATCGCTCATGCGCTCGGCTTGCTGCTGTTAGGCCTGATTTCTGCGCAGACCGAATCGGCGTCACTGATTGTGCTGGCTGGCTGGTTCCTGTTCGCGGGCATCATCCTGTTCTCAGGCAGCTTGTACGCGCTGAGCCTGACAGGCATCCGAAAGCTAGGAGCGATTACGCCGCTGGGCGGCGTGGCCTTCCTGATCGGCTGGGTAATTACGGCGATCGCGGTAATTTAACCGGCGTGTCCTCCGGGTTCAGCAAGCCATACTTCGACTTAACCCGGGTAAGGATTCGCATCCATACTCCGGAGAATAGCGTAAGAAAGAAAACATTCGACAACGCGTGGGCCAAATCGAAGTAGAAGCTGGCGACATAAGCCGACACGAATACCGGCCAGGACAATTGATCATAGAAGCCGATCAGGAACCATAAATTCATGATCCAGCCGAACAGAAATCCCCAGAGGAAGCCGAAGAGATTTCTGCCCCACATCCGTTTCATCCATAACGAGTCCTTAAGCAGTCCTGCCGTGAACCCGATCATTCCCCAGCAGAACATCTGCCACGGTGTCCACGGCCCTTGACCCAGGAATATGTTCGATACGACGGCGGCGATGCTGCCCACCAGAAACCCCGTCTCGGCTCCAAAGGCGAGCGCCGCCATAATAATGACAAAGGACGTCGGCTGCACACTGGGGAGCGGCGCAAATGGCACGCGGCTCACGGCCGCGATCGCCCCCAGCATTGCGACAAGCAGGATCTCCTCCGTCCGCAGCCTTTTTCTCTCGAAGCGGATAAAAAAGGGAATGATCGCCAGCCCGATAACCAGGAAGCTAAGCGGGAGATAATACTCCTCGAACCATAACACGGCAGCCAGCAGAACAATCACTGCAATGATGCAGCCGGCATAGACAAAACGTTTTATTTTTCCCATGGCATCCCTATATCCTTCATGGTAATCGCTGCGGGGAAGAAATCGCCCGCCGTACGATGAATAATTGTCGTGTAAAAGTAATTGTCCCGCAAAAAGTTCCTCGTCTCATCTATCGCAACCAGCTTGCCGTCAAACAGCAGCCCGCAGCGTGTCGCGTTATTGGCCGCAAATTCGATATCATGACTGACCATCAGAATCGTTGTGCCCTTCCCGCGGATGGCATCAAGCTGTGCCGCCAGCTTCATTTTGGAGGTGGGATCAAGCCCCTTTGTCGGCTCGTCGAGCAGCAGCAATCGCGGCTCTGCCAGCAGGACGAGAATCAGCGCTGCCTTTTGCTGCTGTCCTCCGCTGAGGTCTAACGGATGCTTGTCCAGCGATCCCTTGAGCTCAAACAGCTCCAGCAGCTCGTCTAACCGCTCCTGCCTGCTCATAGCAAAAGTTTGGCCCTGCTGGTATCCCTTGCCGGAGCCTTGCTCCAGCCGTTCGATTCGATCCTTGAACTGCGCCCCTACCGTATCCCGTGTGAAGTAAAGCAGCGGATTCTGGGCCACGTAGCCAATGAATTGGCTCCTCTCGGCGATGCTGCTGCGCAGCAAAGACTTTCCCTCTAAAAAAATGTTCCCGCGCTGCGGTTTCCTGGCACCTGCGATTTGGTGAAGAAGCGTAGATTTGCCTGAGCCATTCCCGCCGAATAATGTAAAGAATTCCCCTTGATGAATATGCAGCGAACAGCCCTTCAGCACGAGAGGCGCATTTTTTTCATAGGTAAAAAACAGCTCCCTGCATTCCAACAAGGTCGTTCCTTGTCTTCCGGCCTGCTGTTCCGCTTGCTGCTTCACTGCCTTCTCTGCGTTTAACGGAACGGTTAATGCTGCGGCTAGCGATTCGTTTGACGTATCAGCAGAAGCTGATGATATCTCAGACGACGATTGAACCTGGTTTGCAAGCACCTTAGCATACTGGCTGACCCATTGCCGCCCCGCCTTGACGGTAAGTGGAATAGGCGCTTCCGTCCCCCTCCGGGCAGCCTCTCCGCCGGCTCCTAGAAATAATCGGCAGACCGCGGGCAGATAGGGGATAAAAAATTCATCCCGACCGCTCCAAATTTTACGGATGACTTCCTGCGGAGCACCAGCGTAAGCCACCTCCCCCGCCTTCAGCATGACAACTTGGGTAGCAAGAGGGAATAGCTCTTCAACTCTATGCTCGCTAATAATGATCGTAATAGACAGCTCTTCGTTGATCCGGGCAAGTAATTGAATGAACTCCTTGGCGGCAATCGGGTCAAGCTGTGCCGTCGGCTCATCCAGCAGCAGTACTTTGGGCCGTAAAGACATCACGGAAGCCAGGTTCAAAAGCTGCTTCTGGCCTCCGGACAGCTCATGCACCCCCAGCTGCAGCCAGCCCTGCATGCCGAAGAACTGAACGAGCTCGCCGATTCTCCGCTGAATCTGCTCGGCAGCGTAACCCAGGTTCTCCATCGCGAAGGTAAGCTCCTGCCATACCGTATTCATGACGATCTGACTGTCCGGATCCTGAAAGACCATTCCGATTTCTTCGATGGAATGCCTTGTATCCAAATCGTCCTGCAAGTTTCCCCGGTACCGTATTTCTCCCTGCCGATGTCCTTCCGGCCTAATCTCCCGCTTCAGCTGGCGAAGCAGCGTCGTCTTTCCCGATCCCGATGGTCCGCATAATAATACAAAGTCTCCCTCTTCAACGGTGATATTTATATCCGTCAGCATCGCTTCTGATGCTTCCGGGTATTGGAAGCTTACATGTTCGATCTGATATAGCGCCAATGCAGCCACTCCTTCCCATTCATCACAAGGGGGATGGCCAGGAATACAGCATAACTAAGCAAATGAATTCCCAGCTGGGACGACCACTGCCATGTCTGAAGCCGGGGATATACTTCATAATGATTTACGCCAAACAAAGCGCCGATCACGATATTCAGCCCCGTTATGATCATCATCCACAGCACGAGCTTGTCCCGGCGATCCATCCGGTAGACTGTGCCGCTGCTTCTTGGCCCGATCCCATAACCTCTTGCCCTCATGGAGCCGGCCGTCTGCAGCGCTTCCTCCAAGGACCAGCCGACGAGCGTATGCATCGTCTCCATCCCCTCCCGCATCAGATGCTTCTTGCTTCCTCCGGGGTGCAAATAACCCATTGCCCTCTGAATCGTCATGATTTGCTGCAATCTGCGGGTCAGCAGGGGGACGAAGCGAAGTGTTACAGTAATTACAAAAGCCGTTCGCGGTGCGTACGGCGTAAGCAGATACAGCAGCTTGTCCGGCGTCACGACCAAATTAAAAGCAACGAAGGCGAGCAGCAGGTTAAGCAGCGATAAGGCAAATATCGCGCCATACACGATGGCTTCCATCGTAACTGGACGGTCCCAGGCATAGAACAGGATCGTGGCTCCCCGGCTGGAGAAAAACGGATTCGAAATAAATATGACAAAGGCGATGAGCAAGTAGCCTTTAATTACTTTTTTCAAGGCCCTCCCCCCATCGAGAGAGAAGAGAAGCGCTACAACGCACACGAAGGATACCAGCGAATATACAGGGTGCTGGAACATCATGCAGGCTCCCAGCAATACGAGGAAGTACAGCATGCTTAATTGCGGATGCAGTCCTGTAAACCCATAGACCATATCAGCTCTTCCCATCCCATAATCCGTCTTCTGCGCCTGCGCCCAGATCTTTGCCTAAGTCTTCCGTGTACAGCCACCGAATGTCATCGCCGGGGCTCAGCGGCCATATTCCCGCGCTCCGGTTCGGGAATTTGCCGTTGACACTGTACATCCATCCGCTGCCCGAGCCTTTATCAAATTCATACAAATTGTCAATGCCCTGCACGTAAGCTGTCGCTCCGCTTCCGGTATACTCCATTTGCAGCTTCTGGCTGCGGGTAGCCTTCTTCAGTACGTCCAGTACGGTCTTGGAATCGCCGATATCTACCTCAATCGTCCCCATAATTGTTCCAATATCCGGTGATCCAACGATTGTTAACGTAACGGAATCGCTGGAGCCGGCTGCTGTCTCCTTGGCACTGTCTTTGCTGTTCGCCCCGGTACTTGGCGGCGTAGAAGATGCGGCTGTTTCCGAACCGCTAGGAACGGATTGAGGCGCAGCACCCTCAGCTGCGTCAGCCATTTTATCCTCATCGGCCCGCTTCCCTTCACCGGTTTGACTGCCTGCCCCCGCTTCCTTCCCGGCTGGCTCTTCCGCCGTTGCTGCTAACCCACCGGCCGTGCCTTGTGCAGCGCCCTTGTCACTGGATTCAGCGGGTGACGTCTCTCCTCTGTCCTCAGGCTGCAAAGCTGAAGACGGCTTTTCCTTGTCCGGTAGCGCCTCTTGTATCGGGTTGGCCTCCCCGTTCTCCGAAAAGTAGTTCCTGGAGTCTGCTTCGGCAGACTGAGCCTCATTACGAGACGCCCCGACAGATGCATTACCAGATGCATCACCGGCCGAACCAGTCCGCTCCGGGTTGCCACTTCCGTAGAACCACACCGCAGCTAATACGATAGCGATCACGGCCAACAGCCCGAAAAGCTTGTTTCTACTCTGCCATACTGTCCTGCTCCATTTCGGCATATGCCCACCCCAAGCTATGATAATCGTATAAATAGGGAAAGAAGGAGGCTTAAGTCTCCTTCTCCCGGTTATTGCTATGGATTGATCATGGCGTGCATTTTCACGATCACGACAGCAGCCATTTCTCTAGTGACTTGCTCGTGCGGCCGGAAATAGTCGCCGTCTCCCGACATGAGCCCGGATTGAACAGCCGAATCCACATAAGCGGCAGCCCAATCGGATACTTGTTCACGATCTTTGAGAGTACGGTTCGGGGTTGTGCCCTCCCCTGCATTCGGCAGTATTTGCCCTTGCATGCGCACAAGAATCGTAGCCATTTCCTGTCTGGTTATTTGTTGATTCGGCCCAAAATGATGATCGTTCAAGCCGGAAATCAAACCTTTCTCCTTAGCCGCAGCTACATATCCGGCGTACCAGGAGCCTTGGCTGACATCCTTGAAGCCCGCTGTATTTGCAGATGGCTGTTCGCCTGCCAGCTTGACGACCAGCACCGCGAATTCCGCACGGGTCAAACCGCGTTTTGGTTCAAACTGCGGCGCCGCCGTTCCCGTTCCTGCCATCAATCCCAGCCCGGTCGCTTTCTCAACCGCTTCCTTGGCCCATGCAGATATGGAAGCTTGATCCCCATATACAACTGGAGCCGGTTTGGAGACGGCAGGCTGTATATCGGACATATCAAACAACGGGCTTTGCTTCTTCAGCATCCGCTCATACGCACTAAGCGCCATTAGCCCCTGGTGGGTTGCCATATAATCGCTGGCTTCTCCTGCCGTATGGGCGAAGCCGCCATCCTTGTTCACAAATGCTTGCAGCGCTGTGAGCAGGTCGCCGCCGCTCTTCACGAACCGCTGATCGTCCAGTGGAATATTAAGGCTGGACAGGGCAATAATCACTTGCGAAATGCTCTCGCTCGTCTCGACGCCCCACGCTTTAAAGCCTCCGCTGGCAAGCTGCTGCTGTGACAGCCAGGCCAGCGCGTTATCCGCAGCCGCTTTGACCTCTTTGCGGTTCTGGTAGTTCGCCAGAGCTTGCAGCGCCATGGCTGTCATATCGATATCGCTTTGGCCGTTGGACGATTTACTGATCGGGAATCCGCCATCGGTGTTCTGCTGCTGCAGCAGCGAAGCGACCAGCTTGTCCCGTGTCCACAGCGCATCGTTTGGAATATCCGCCTTGGCTGCATCTAGGGACAGCAAAGCGAATACGAGTCCGTTGGTACCCTGATTCATCATGCGCTCATTGTTGTAGATTTTCTCCAGCAAATCTGTCCCCGCTACGCTGCGCGGGTCCTTGCCGATTGCGGCAACAGCCAGCACCATGCGCTCGTAGTCCGTCACTAATCGAAAATCGCCGTTGCTCCCGCGAACATGGCTCTCGAGCACCGAGTAATACTCCGCAGGCACTTGCTTGCCGGAGCGAGCCAAGGCTAAAGCGTCCCAATCGTTAAAGTTATCATGCTTAGCGAAGCTGCGATTGTTCAAAATCCAGGCCGAAGCCTTAGCAATTGCTGACTTGATACGCTCCAGAGAAGCCGTTTGCTGCTCCGGCGTTGCCGCAGCGGCTTGTCCTAAGGCTCCTTCAGCAGCGCCAATGCCGGCAGGGCCGCCAGCTCCAGGCGCTCCGCCGCCCGGTGCTCCTTGTCCGGCGTCTTCGTCTTCAAGATCTTTGCCGAGATTTGTAGTATAACGCCAGCGGAGAACATCGCCGTTCTGCAGCGTATATAGTCCTGCGCTGTAATTTGGAAATACCCCGTTTACCTGATACATCCAGCCGCTCACAGGCCCTTTGTCAAACTCGCCTAAACCGTTTATTGCTTGAACATAAAGGGTAGCATCTGAACCGATGTAATTCATAGAAATACCGCGCCCTTGCAGCGCTCTCTTTAGGACTGTAAATGCGGTATCTCCATCCTGGAGCGTAACCGTGACAGGCGCAATAATGTCACCTTCGCCAATCGTGTGTTTCTCCACAGACAATTTAATTGTACGCACTGCCGGCGGAGTTACTACGCCGCCTCCTGTGCCCGGATTACCGCCATTGCCAGGCGTACCCTCCCCATTGCCGGGAGCTCCGCCGTTGCCAGGAGGGGTACCGCCGTTGCCCGGGCTGCCTCCTTGTCCAGGAGTATCCTTAGTCTTCAGGTCATAGGCGATAAACTCCGTGAAATGCGTTGTCTTGATGACTAAATCCCCGCGGTCATCTGCGTAGGCATATACCGCATCCGCCCTTGCCGAGGAGTCGTTGTATTTCGGAATTGGATGGAAGCTTCCATCGCTGCCGATCCAGCCGGCCTGCCTGCTGCCCTGCCCAATCAGCTTCAACGTGACATGACGGCTGAAATCAATCCGATCACTGCCGCCGATCTTCACGCGAATCGCAATCTGAGTAAGTTCCTCGTTCGTTAAAGACAATACGGCGTTTACCTTATTGATCAACGAATTATCCGTGGAGCTCAGCTTGCTCGGCAGTTGAATCTGGCGGTTCCAGCCTGATGAAATGACCTCAGTATTTGGTGCAATATCGAAATACGTACTGTCCGTAACTGAAGTGACCTGCGGCAATTGCGCTTTGGTAAACTCTAGGATGACTTTCTCTTCTGTCAACGGATCTCCATATGACCCGTTCTCAAAATGAGTCTCGCTGTCCGGAACATAAATAATCCGTTCGTGAATCGGCCCGGGGGAAGCCGGAACAACTACGTTCACTGCCTCGCTGTCGCTTTGCCCGGTCAAGGCCCCTGCCAATGCCTGCACGGATATTGTGCCTTCGGCAGCTTGGCCTGTAAGGACAATGTTGGCCAGCTGGTTATTGAGCAGGGTTACGCCCGCAACCTGCAGCCCTGTCGCACCAGTGTCAATTAGCCAGTGATTGGCCTGCTCTGCAGCCGACGTAAACGTATCTCCTACCAGCTTGATTTCAATCGCCGGGTTCAAGGCTCCATGACTGATTTCAGATGCTGCTGGCGCTATGCTCGCCCAGCGGCTGTAATAGAAATGTACCTGATCGCCGGGCTGAATGACATAATCGCCCGCTCCGACAAAAGGAGCAACACCATTGACATTGTACATCCAGCCGTCCCAGCCGCCTAAAGTTCCGGCGGCCTGTCCGCCAATCGCCGTGACGTAAGCATTGCTGCCGCTGCCCGTAATGCTGTAGCTGATCGGCGGCACAGCAGTATCCAGACCCTGCTTCATCACATCAAGCGCTGTAACTTCTCCGCCGTTCGAGGCCACCGTAACAGTCTGAGGCGCATACAGCTCCCCGTCCATTCCGGTCACTTGCAGCTGTGCCGATACACCCGTCTGAACCGGCGTCGCTTCAGCAATACGATACCAGGTCGACTGCCCATACTGGATGTCGAGCAGTGCAATAAGCGCCTGCTCCGTAGACATACTGTTCATTCTCGCGTCGGCCGCTTTCCATTTGAAGGAACCATCAGCCAGCTGGAACAGCGCATAAGCATCCAATACCGAATGGCCGTTCTTGATCCACTCGGAGGATAACGCATCGTCGCCTACAGCCACCAGTCCGGACACTGTAGTCGACAGACTATTCGAGTTGTCTCCGGATCCCCATGTCCCGGGTGAGTTAAACCCGCCATGATCGAGCTGCCGCTGCTTCAACAGCTCCTTTGCGCGCTGAATAGCGCTGTCCACCGCGCTCTGCCCCTGGTATTTGCCAAGCGCCAGCAGCGCCATACCCGTCATGTCCGTATCGCCGGACGACCCAGTCGGTGTTAAACCGAATCCGCCATCCGCATATTGGCAAGACAGCAAATAGTCTAAAGCTTTCTTCGCCGCCGCCGCATCCCATGTGCCTACGTCCGCGCCGAGTTTGACCCCGGCATCCATAGCAAGCATGGCCCAAATATGCTTGTTAACGCCGCCGATCGCCCCTGTAGCAGGATTCTGCTGTGCTGCGAGCTCAGCCCATAAATTTCGATCGGTCTCCCAAGCATGCGCCGGATCTTTCCCCATAGCCAGCAGCCCGAATATGTATCTGATATGCTCGGTTCCCCCGTTATTGGCCGCTAAATTAGGCGCCGTCGTCTCCCAGGAAGGCAATCTCCAGCTCCCATCCTGCAGATCTTCTCCTGCGCCCCATAAAGCTACCAGCTCCCACCAGGACTCGATTCGTTTCGTCGAGCCGGCATCACTATACTGCTTGGCATAGTAATCCACAGTGCTCGCAATCATACTGTTCAGCTGCGTGTTGCTGGTTCCTCCTGCCGCCTTGGCGAGCTGAGGATTCACTAGAGACAACAGCAGCATGAAGCTCATCCATAGAGGCAAGCTTCTCTTCATCCAATTCTTCCAACTGTTCAACGTCCGCTCTCCTTTACTATTCTTTTTTGTGGACAACAAAAAAACACCTTTCCCATAGAGAAAGATGTTTCCGAAGATTTGTCCGTGTAACACTATACACACTCGGCTGCTCCAATGCTAATTACGACAGCAGCACGAATAAACATCTCCATCTCATCCTCGTGAGAAATTACAGAGCCCTTACACGGCAGGTCTCCTGGCTTCGCATCATCGCTTCAACTATCCCCTTCCCGTTGATATGTTCAACAGTGGTTTTATGATAGTCAGCTCTGCGTTACAGTGGCGGGACCGCGTCGAATTTTCATCGAACTTCCCTATTAAGCTGCGTCATAATACATTATGGGCAGCACCGTATAAGTAGAATATAAAATTGATTGATTCCGGGTTATTGTATCAGATTTCACGGGTTTAGACAAAGGTTTTTCTGCATTATTATCACGAAAACGGTAATTGGGCCAATTATCGCTAAATTTGTTCTGACCCAGCCGCTTTCTTCATATAACCCGTTAGCCTTCCCCGGCTTAATCAAACCGCTGCGTCTTGTACCACTTGCTTTCCCGATGCATGATTTTGTCCATAATCATGTTATAAGAGGCACGGAGTGAAATGACAAGGAATAGCTGTGCGTAAGTAAAATACGTAATACAGGACAGAACGAAGTTCCGGACGTTGCTCTGCCCGATATCGGAAGCCAGGGCAAGGTTGATCTGCAGCACGTACAAATAATACATCAGCGCCCAGGCGAAGATCAGATAAATGTACACATCGCCTTCAAATTGAAAGGGAGACATGACCTCCGGTTTAAATAAAGCGATGAGCCAGTAAGCGATGTTGACGACAATGATTAGATCGGAAATCACGATCGTGACCAGAAACCAGAAATAGCTGGCCATATAATAAAGGACATGCAGCTTGATGCGCCAGCTCGAAGGCTTGAACAAGTGGTGAAAATTGTCCAGTACGACCTGGTAGTTCCCTTTGGCCCATCGCTCGCGCTGCTTCATATATACGGATAGCTGCTCCGGCTCCTGCTGGTAAGCCTCGGCCTGCGGGGCCAGCGCAATAAGCTGGCCCCTGGAGAGAATTTCAAACGAAATGGCCGTATCCTCGGTCAGCGCCTGCTCGTCCCAACCGCCGATTTCTTTGATCAGCGACGTTTTGATAATAAAGTTCGTGCCCGGTATTGTCCCCAGCTTGAACAGCTCCCACATGCCGGTATGGAGCACCCGCTGCATCGTCACCAGCTCCAAATTGATGCACCTGGATAAGAAGTTCTGCCCCCGGTTCCGGGCCTTGTTGCGTCCAAACACCGCCCCGTACAATTCCGGCTCCTCCATCGCCTTCTGCACGAGAAAGAGCAGCGAATTTTTCTCCGGCGCAGCGTCCGCGTCAAAAATGCAAATCCACTCCCCGGTGGCATGCTCCAATGCATCGTTCAAGGCGCCTGATTTGCCGCCCGTTCCTTTACGCTCCATGATGAAGAAGTCCCGATGCTGGTACTTGGGCTGAGCCTTAAGCGCCTTTAGCCGCCCTGCTGTATTATCCGTGCAGTTATCCGCCACGACGATAAACTGGATTTTGTGCTCGGGATAGTTCAGATGGAGAACATGCCTCGCCGTAGCCGTGATGACAAGCTCTTCGTTGTGGGCCGGAACGATCACGGTCACCGTGGGGAAGCCTTCCATATCTGCAGGCATTGTCAACGGCGTTATGCTCTGCCGCCATACAAAGCGAATGGCTCCGGTCATGATGATGATCGATTGAAATACGGCAATCCAGATGCTAACCATGCACAGTATCAACAATACATCAGCCACTGAATTTCCCCCGATCATATTTTTTATTTACTCTGTTCCGAAATACAAGGGTAGCAACCGTTAGAATGACAACAGTCACCGCAAATATGAAGCTGACTCCAATACATAATGGAATGAACCAGTCGACGTACGACGCCATAAGCAAATCGGGCACCTCCCTCCCGAATCCGGGGCAATCCCTCTAGCAATCAAATGTACTCCCCTATTAAATCCGTTTCGGAATATCTCTCCAGTGCAGCGATAATTGCGTCGATATCCTTATACTTGCTGAACTGCTCCTTCTGGTATACGATCGTGCCTGCACGAATGACGAGCTTAAGGGGGCGCCCATTCCTATCCAGGAAATGAATATCCATCAGGGCCAGCTTGATCCGATCCGCCAACGCCTGCAGGAAGTCGTGGTCGGTCATCGGGCACAGAATGATAAACCTGCCCTGTTCCAGGGAAAATTTATAATCTTCATAACGGATCTGAGTCTGAATAATGCCCGATAGCTCCTGCAGAAGCAGGGCATAACGCTGCGAACCTAGCGATTCCTGCACAAGCGGTAGAAAATCGATTTTGAACATCGCCATACAGAAGCTGTAGTGTTCGGAATACCTGTTGGCCAAATTGGACTGCTTGACCACAATTTCGGCCAGCGCCTCTTTGTTGCCGAGGGCCGTATCGAGATCAACCTGCGGTGTACGCTGCTCCAGTTCTGCCAGCCGCTGGATGATGATCTTGCTGCGAATTAACGCCGATTTGATTACAGCGGCAATACCGACATTGGCCGGTACAAGCAAAATCCACAAAAAAGCCAAAACATCCAGACGCCCAAAAGTCGACAACCATACAAAATAACCGACCAGGAACACGAATACTCCGACGACGGACACCCCTAATGGAAGTAACAGCCCGATCAGCAGCGCCGCCAAGGCCGCGATGCTGAACGCAAATTCAGCCCCGGTATAGCTCTGCTCAAGATAAACGTTGAGAAAGACGAAGAACTGCTGTACGATTGCCAGCAAAATAAGCAGGATATAGCCCGATGCCATGCGATACGCCGGTATGTTGCGCCTCATAATCAACCTTCCTTCTATGTCGTCATCAGCCCAAGGAGAGTTCTGGCTTACAATCCATGGTGTAAAAAAATAGGCATCCCCATATAAAGCCTCATACGGGAAGTGCCGGATATTTCGATCTTTTAATACTATATTCTACAGATCCAAACTATACACTTTCTGAACAATTACCCTAAATTAAGGATTTTGCATAGCTGTCTCGGCAAGTAAGGGAAGAATATTATCAAAAAAATGGGTGTTCTTGCTAAATACATATCCGCCAGAGTAGGATGCGTCCTTATTTTTAAGGGATATCATTTGTTTGTTTAACTGCTTGGCCCATTCCTTATCCCCGCATTCCAAGGCTAGCAGTATGGCAAGTCCGTACACCGATGGCGATTCGTAAGAGACCTCCGCCGTGCGGGTTACCCGGTTATAGCGTCCTTTAATGCTTTTCTGCTGGCGGAGCTCCTTCTTCAGGAATGAGATAAGGGGAGTCGGCTTCTTGCCCAGCTCTGCACGGTGAATGCCTATCATTAATTGATCGATGAGATTAACATCGTCGCCGTATGCATATTTCTGTTCCTGAACATCGAAGGTAACCGGAAAGAATACGCCGTCATCCGGCATTTCGGAGAGTAAGCGAACGTATTGCTCGTAAGTGCCCGAATCGATAAGCTGGTGATCCTTCATCAGCTTAAGCACCGCTATATCCACATAAACCAGGCTCAGCGTTGCCGGGGATTCATCCCTCGCAAAGTCATGGAAATCGACGAAATAGCCGTTGTTCTGCACATGCATCTGCAGCGTGTCCGATATTTCTCTTGCCGCGGCTAAATATTCGTCTTTTTTCCAAAGCTGTGATGCCTCTATCAGACTGCCGATAATGCGAAAATCGTCACCAAGCGCATTCGTATTTACCTTCACCCGGCCATCGGACTCTATCTTCCAGACAATATACTTCTCCGACGTCAAAAATCGGCTGTTCAGCACCTCATAGCTGCGTTCAAACAACGCTTGGTCCCGTTTTTTTACGGCATATTGCATCCAAAATCCCAATGACTCGGAAAGCGCCTCGCGCCCAGCCACGATATCCGGATCAGTTGAGGCACCCGGCTGCAAATAAGTGGCTAAAGTTCCATTTGCATTTGTCATATGCTTCGTAATAAATTCCTCTGTGGATGAGCCTGCACTCTTCACGGCCTCCCCCTTGGAATACACGCCTACAGCGGCGGATAATCCTAAAATAACTACCATGAATACCATCAGCAGCTTTGTCCAGCTATAGTGCCGTACGGTCATTACTCTCACCTTCTCCTATTTGGGCATAAACCCCTCTTGTTCCATTATCATAATTATCAAGGCCCCAAATTTTGGGTTTTCATTTTCATTTTATCCTATATTTTCTTAACGCGCTGCAAGTATTTCATTTATAACCCCGGAAGGGTTCCATATATGTAAAAAAGGCAAAAAGACTCTCCTTTAGAAAAGGAGAGTCTTGCGGGTTAAATTTAAATTAGTGCAATTGCGAGCAACGTAAACAGGCTTAACGTTAGAATCTGATTGCCATAAAACCCCGGGCGAAAGGCCGAGGTTCTAACGACGCCCCTGCCATCGGGACGCAAATAAACATTTTGGTAGTCTACATTCGTAATCGTCCCTGTATACTGCCGTCCATCTATGGTTAGAATGCGAACCCTCTTATCTTTGCAGTGCAAACAAGTATAATAGGCTTCAACCACAACCCTCATCCTCCTTTTTAGGTCACATATTAGTCTATGAGGAGAATGAGGGACGGTAACGGCATAGGTCTACTTAAGATATTCTTCTGTCCTTCTTAATTTGCTTGCTTCGCAGCTGGCCGCAGGCGGCATCGATATCCGTTCCGTGCTCCAGGCGGACGCTGCAGTTGATGCCCTGCTTCTTCATCACATCGTAAAAGGCCAGGATCGACTCCTTGCGGCTTCTCTGGTATTGGCCGTGTTCGTCGACCGGGTTATATGGAATGAGGTTGACTGTAACCCCGTTTCGCCGGGCGCCGATCAGCTCGGCAAGCTCCTGCGCATGCTCTGTTCCGTCGTTAATGTCTCTTAGCAAAATGTACTCCAAGGTCACCTTCCGGTTCGATTTTGCCAAATAGTAATCTATAGCCTCCATCAGCCTTTCGATCGGAATGGCCTTGTTGATCTTCATGATGCGCGTCCGCAGCTCATTGTTGGGGGCATGCAGTGAAATCGCCAGGTTGACCTTCAGATCGGAATCGGCAAACTCAATGATTTTGTCCGCGAGGCCGCTTGTGGATACGGTAATGCGGCGCGGCCCGATGGCCAGACCCTTGTGGTCCTTCACCGTGCGAATAAAATTGGATACGTTCGTAAAGTTATCAAACGGCTCGCCGATGCCCATAACGACGATATGGCTTACCCGTTCCTCCTGTCCGGCTTCATCCAAATGGAACTGAACTTTCATGATTTGTTCCACGATTTCAGCACTCGTTAAATCACGGCTCTTCTTCAGCAATCCGCTCGCGCAGAAGCTGCAGCCGATATTGCAGCCGACCTGAGTGGTGACGCAGACGGAGAGACCGAACTTATGCCGCATTAACACCGTCTCTATCAGATTGCCATCCGCCAGTTTAAAGAGAAATTTGACCGTTCCGTCCGCAGACTGCTGCTTCACCTGCTCTGTCAGCGTCTCCATCACGAAATTCTCTTCCAGCAGCGCAACAACCGCAGGCTTGACATCATTCATATCCGCGAAGCTGTGTACCCGTTTGCGGTAAAGCCCATCCCATACCTGGAGCGCGCGTGATTTCTTGTGTCCCCGCTCCTCCAGCCAGGCGATCAGCTGATCTAACGTAAATCCATAAATGGATGATATATTCATCATATTTTCCTCTTTTCAGAACTTCAAATTCTGTTTATTATTGTCCCAAATCTTTTTTATGAAAACAAGGCTCTATTTCATGAGAAATATATCCGAAAGTGTAACTTTGTGTCCTTGTTCACGTCTACATAATTAAATGGACGGCGATTTAGTCAATTTCTAGGGAACCCTTCAGGGTAGAAACGGAGTTGTTTGCGCTTATGACCGGAAAAATCGTCTTGGCTGGAGGAACCGGCTTCATCGGAACTTATCTCAGTAAGAAGTATCAGCAGCAGGGGTATGAAATCATACATATTTCTAGACAGCCAGGCCACATATCATGGCGGGACCACAAGGGAATTGTACAAGCGTTGGAGCAGGCGGACATGCTGATCAATCTGGCGGGAAAATCCGTCGACTGCCGTTATACCGACAGGAACAAAAAAGCCATCATGGACTCACGTACGGAGACGACCCAGCTTCTCGGCGCTGCCGTGCTTGCCTGCAAGCAGCCGCCTGCCCTCTGGATCAATTCCAGCACGGCCACGATCTACAGACATGCGGAGGATCGGCCCATGACGGAAGCTGAGGGCGAGATCGGGACTGGCTTCTCCGTCGAGGTGGCCCAAGCATGGGAGCAGACCTTTTTTGCCTTCAAATTGCCGGCAACGAGACAAGCGGCGCTGCGGATCTCCATCGTTCTTGGAGAAGACGGGGGCGTCATGACGCCGTACAAAAACCTCGTCCGCTTCGGGCTTGGCGGCATCCAAGGCCCGGGAACCCAGCGGTTCAGCTGGATTCATATCGAGGACATTTACGGCATTATTTCGTTTCTGCAGGCCAGGGAAGATCTATGCGGCGTGTTCAATTGCGCCTCTCCGAACCCTGTCACCAACCGGGAGCTCATGAGCGAATTACGGCGCGCGATGAACCGCAAGTTCGGCCTGCCTTCGCCGAAATGGCTGCTGGAGCTTGGGGCCGTCATGATTCAGACGGAAACCGAATTAATTCTAAAGAGCCGCTGGGTGATTCCAGAGCGATTAGAGCAAGAAGGCTATGAGTTCAAATTTCCCCGGCTGGATCAGACGTTGCGCAGTATTCTTCATTTAGCCGAAGATTGGAGATAGGAAGATGAAGCTCACAAAAAGATGGCAACGCATATTAGTAGTTGTGCTTATTTTGTCGGCGTTCATCTATCTGAACAATACCTCCCTGCTGACCAAGGAACGCAGTGGATCACCTTTCCTGCTGGCGCATCGCGGTCTTGGTCAAACGTTCAGCATGGAGGGCATGGAGGGAGATACTTGTACGGCCACCCGGATTTTCGAGCCGGAGCACCCTTACCTGGAGAACACCATCCCTTCCATGCAGGCTGCCTTCGACGCCGGAGCGGACATGGTGGAACTGGATATTAAACCGACCAAGGATGGCCAATTCGCCGTGTTCCATGACTGGACACTGGAATGCCGGACGAACGTGCAGGGCATGGTCGGTGATTATACGATGGATGAGCTGAAGGATATCGATATCGGCTACGGCTACACGGCGGATAACGGGGCGACATACCCTTTTCGCGGGAAAGGTATTGGGTTGATGCCGTCGCTGGATGAGGTGCTGGAGCATTTTCCGGAAGGAACTTTCCTGCTTCATATTAAAAGCAATGACCCGGAGGAGGGCCGCCAGCTCGCGCAATATCTTGCGGATCTGCCAGAGGATCGTTTGCATGAGCTGACAGTTTATGGAGGTGATGAACCTATAGCTGCCCTGCAGGAGGAATTGCCCGGGCTGAGAGTGATGTCAAAGGCTACGCTCAAAAGCTGTCTGCTTGCGTACGAAGGGGTCGGCTGGAGCGGTTACATGCCTTCGGCCTGCAGGAACACACAGCTCCATATCCCCTTGAAGTTCGCTTCGTGGCTGTGGGGTTGGCCGAATAAATTTCTTAACCGGATGGATGATGCGGGCACACGGGTAATCGTTGTCGCAGGCAGCGGAGAGTGGTCTGAGGGCTTTGACACTATTGAGGACTTAACGCTGCTTCCCAAAGGTTATACCGGCGGAATATGGACGAACCGGATTGACCGGATCGCACCGCCTTTACTGTACAATAAATGAAGCTGGATAAGATGACATAGCAAACACCCCGCTAATTGCTTTAGCGGGGTGTTTATGCATAGTGGATATACTCCGGCGGCTGGGAACGGCGTACAGGCTGACGGCTTCTTTCCGCAGCGCGCCAGTTCCTGGCGCCTCGAGGGCGGCCAGACCACATGCCGCTCTCACCTTAGGAGCCTGCACCTTTATAGCGTTTGACCCCCATATTCCATGCCAGCAGGCCAATCGCTAGAAATACTGCCCCCATCACCGGGGTGAGCAGTGCCATGCCCGTCATCTCTTCGCGTTGAAGGAATAACGCTGCTGGATAAATACCGACAAAGGCGAACGGGATAACCCATGTCAGCAAAATTTGGATTGTCCGGTTATAGATCGTCACGGGATAGCGTCCATAGTTCTGGATGTTGAACATGAGTGGAAGAATCCCGGTCGGCGCGTCTGAATAGAACGACAAAGAGGTGAGCGCGGTATAAATCCCTGTATAAATCGCGACCGCGCTAAGTGTCAGAATAATCAGCGCCGGAATAGTCCACCATTCCAACGGCAGCCCGAGCTGCCCGCCGCTGATCGCCATAATAATGATGCCGACGAGACCGCCGATCAGAGCTGGCGGATCGATATTTTCCAGGAAAATTTGAAATAAATGATGCGCCGGACGCGTCAGTACGCGGTCCATCTCCCCCTTGACGATATAACGTTCGCTGAAATTCCACATATTGACGAAACAGCTGAACACAGCATATGGCACCATAAAGAAGCCGTAAACAAAAATGACCTCATTCTGGCTCCAGCCGCCCAGGCTGTCGGTATGCATAAAGACCACCAGGATGAAAATAAAGTTCGTCGCCTGGAAGAGCAAATCCGAGATCACCTCGACCCAAAAATCGGCGCGATATGTGAGTCGGGTTTTCATGTAATTTTTGAAATATTCCATAATCAATCCCAAGTAATACAACATTCTCGCCATGCCTCTCATCAACCTCCTTGCACGAACAGGCGCTGCCGCGCTGCCCGGTATAACAGAATCATCGGGATGATTAAAGCCGCGAACCAGAACACCTGAATGCCCAGCACGTTCCAGATGCCTACGCCCTGCACTCTGCCTGTAAAGACAGAGCCTGGCAAATAGGTAATCGCCTGAAAAGGCAGCACCTCAAGCACTTTGGACAGCCAGCCAGGGAACAGGCTGATCGGCACGATAAGTCCTGAGAAAAGATCGACGAGGACCCGCTTCATCCGCATAACGCCTTCATTATTCTCGATAAAGAAGGCCGAGAGGCCTGTTATGACATTAATCTGCGAATTGATCAGGAAGCTGAAGATCAGCATGACAAGAAAGCCAGCCCATGCCGACGGGGCGGTTGGCAGCTGTACCGGGAACAGGAGCATGGCGATAGCCATGCCGGGAATCATGAACAGCAGGAAGCGGAACATGCCTTCCCCGAGCCCCTGCATCATTTTGGCAAATACATAGTTATAGGGACGTATGAATTGGATGGCAATGCTGCCGTCGCGGATATCGGACGAGATTTCCCGGTCCAAATTGTTGAAATAAAATGCCCTGGCCATCCAGGATACCGCAACATACGTCGTCATCTGTACGGCGGTAAAGCCGCCCAAGGAATCACCATCGCCGTAGATGGCTTTCCAGGTGAAATAGTTGACCCCGATATTGAGAGTATAGATTAGAATACCGGTGTAGTAATTAATTCGGTATGCAAGCATGGTCAGGAAACGGATGCGGATAAAATCCAAATACGCGTCAAGCAGCAGACGCTTTCCGCTATGACGCGGCTTCCGTCCCTCCGGGCGGGCCGGTCTGGGTGAAGTCAGCTCGGACGAAGGACGTTTAGACATGGCTGACCTCTTTGGGACCATCCGCCAGGGAATCAAACGCTTCTTCGGTCTTCTGCGCCGAACCGGATTGATATATGCTGCGCACGATTTCATCGGTATTCGTCTCAATGATTTTGATATCTGTAATGTCTGCCTGACCCACTACCCGTCCGAGCACATCGGATACATTAAGCTCCAGCGGAATCCAGACCTTGGCATTGAGATCGTTCTCGGCCGACCATTCCACCGCCAGCCCTGCGGTCCACTGCCGCAGCGTCTCCAGCTTCGTCGCTCTTCCAAATTGGAACAGCACCTCGCGTCCCGTTCCCCAGCGCTGCTTCAGCTCCTCCAGGCCGCCGTCGTAAATGATTCGCCCGTCATCCAGCATGATAACGCGGGAGCAAAGCGCCTCGATATCCTGCAAATCATGCGTTGTCAGCAGGATCGTCGTACCGTGCTCGCGGTTCATATCCTTCAGGAAGTCGCGAATTTCCGATTTCACGACAATATCGAGCCCAATCGTCGGCTCGTCGAGGAACAGGATCGACGGATTATGCAGCAGGGCGGCGACCAGCTCGCAGCGCATGCGCTGCCCCAGGCTAAGCTTGCGCACCGGACGGTTCAGCAGATCCTGGAGCTTCAGGCGCTCCACGAGCTCGTCCAGCCGCTTCTTGAAATCCTGCTCGGATACGCGGTACACCTTGCGCAGCAGCTGGAACGATTCGATGACGCCGATATCCCACCACAGCTGGCTGCGCTGCCCGAATACGACGCCGATATTTTGCACGAACCGCTCCCGTTCTTCGTAGGGAATATAGCCGCCAACGGTAAGGCTGCCGGAGGTCGGCACCAGAATGCCTGTGAGCATCTTGATGGTTGTCGATTTGCCCGCGCCGTTCTCTCCGATATAGCCGCATATTTCGCCTTGAGGAATGGCGAACGTAATGTCTTTCACGGCAACGACCTCTTGGTACTGCCGCTTGAACAAGTCCGCAAAAGCCCCTTTGAGGCCTTCGCGATTTTTTTGTATTTTAAATGCTTTGCGCAAATCCTGCACTTCTATCGCGTTCATATTTACCTACCTCACTAATTAAGTCTTGGTGTCCCGTCCCAAGCTCTTATTATAAATTACAACCTTCGAAAGCTCTACAGCAAATGATTAGCTGTGTGTAAAGCGAGCGTGTTATCGGCAGTTTGCTGGATAATCGGTGACGGTTGCTGGCCGGACTCAAGCGTGAAGTGAGAGCACCTTGGACATTGTGGGTTACGACTGCAGTGATGTGCTGCGTGGATGTGCAGGTTGCGAATACAGTAATGTGATGCGCTGATTAGGGAGGGATGTTACTGCAGTAATGCGATGCGCTGACAAGTACGGGTTATTACTACAATAATGCGATGCGCTGGATGTGTGGGTAGATGGTAGTTGAGTAGGGTAGTAGTGAGTTGACAGGCTATTTGCAGAATGGCAGGCGGCAGTTTTGGCAGTCATATGCAACGGACAGGGGATCCGTTATTTCCGGTTTCCGTCCAGGAATTAGAAACTATCGGACACAGGATCCTTTATTTAGGAAAATTCGCTGCTGTTGACCCTTGTTTGAGCGCAGTAGCGGAACCAGGGTCCGTAAGCACCCTGCTTCACCCGATTTCCGATGAAATAGCGGAACCAAGGTCCGTTAGCAGCCCCCGGAAACTCCAAAACCTAGACCACCTCTTCTATATTAAAAAAACGCCTTTCGGCGTTTTCGATGCGACAGGTCATTTTAAAAAAAGAGAACAATGAGCTATTCCTCCAGAACAGGGATCATGATCGTAAATTGGGGATTCGTGCTGTAAGGATCCTGCTCGCTCGGGTATATTTCGAAATGCGTCAGCTCCTTGCCTTCCTGGGGAAGCGTCTTAAGTCCCTGCTGCTCAATCCAGGCATATATGCTGCTGTACGATTCCTCGATATTCTGCTCGGCCCGATGTTCGTACTTCGCATATTTCATCGCTGGAACCTGAAGCTTGATCATGCCTTCCGGCGCCTGTTCACCGGTATCAGCCACCTCAAATACCGCGCAATGCACAAATCCGTTTCCGCCCGGATAGGCATGGTAAGACAAGCCGTAGAAATTGTCCAGGTCTAGGATACCGCGGATTTCACCGCGCCGCCGCTGCAGTTCCTGATGAATCGCGCGTATACCGCCCTCTCCCGCCTCGGCAAAGGTTCCCTCCCAACGCAGCCCAATCGCGCTGAAGGCTTCCTTTGTTATGATCGCTGCCTCATTTACCCGTTCCATAGCCACCTCTCCCCATCAATAAAATGATCGCTTGCTTAACGCATACCATTTTACTACATCGCTTTTGCAAAATATGTGGTTTCTTGTCGAAGGGTGCAAGCAGCCGAAGACTATCTTTGCGAAATTTGGGTTCCCATTATCAGAAAATAATAGGAATAAGCCGACTGCAAAACGCAGCCGGCTTATTTTTTGATAGATCCCCATCTTCTTACTTTGCCAAAGGCTCGTTATCCGAGAATAAATCCGGGTTCTCCCGCAGCATATCCGAAAGAATATCCGTGGTTTTCACCGTATCGCACACTAGAACCTCGGCATCGCCTAGACGGGCCCGATAGAGCGCTCCCTGTTCCTCGAGCACGCCTTCGACCTTCCAGAAATGCTCCGACCAAGGCAGGCCGCAGTGGCGGCGGGAAGGCACCAGAATCTCTCTGCCGTCAGGGAGTACCGTGTAAAGCTGTTCATGGTCATCCGTCATTCTGCCCGGGATATCCACCCATTCCTCAATGCCGTGAATGAATGTATTCCTGCGCAGATCGACCCCGACGAGCAGAATCGTCGCTTTGCGATCCAGCAGGCGGCCCCAGGCGGACTCCCGGTGACATGGCGTATCCCAGCGTTCATCGCCGGCGGTAAACTCGGCCGCGTCCTTGCCTAGCGCCGCCACGGAATGTGTCGGATGCCAGGATCGAACCACGCCTGGGCGCTTGCGGAACAATTCAGGGAGTATGCCGACGCAGACCTCTGAGGTCTCGACATAAAATTTGGGATTATCCTTATTAATATAAGACCAGGTGTGGGTAGGCAAAACTAACAGCCCGTCTTTCATATATTCCGAAAGAGCATCCAGCACCGTGTCCGCTCCTCCATCTACTTCACCGATACTTTTCATGGATGAATGCATCAGCACGGTGCCATGCCGGTCAATGCCAGCGCTTTCAAGCTGATCCATCAAACTTTGCTTCGTGTGCATGATAAACCTCCAACTGTTGGTAATGAATGATTCATCACCATTATACCTGTCCTACTTGGAACAACAAGCCCGGAATGGGCAATCAAGTCAGGAAAAATCGCACAATATGCAGAACTTATCCTGGATCAGCCGAACAGAAGGGGTGCCCTGGACTTATCCATCTCGCGCTAAGATGCGTACCAATCCGAAGCTGCCCGAATGATGTCATCCATCCTGAAGCTGCAGCCATGCCGTTCATCCGGATATTCAATCAGCAGCCTATCAGCGGTTACTGTCCGATAGAGCGAGCGGATCTCTTCATCCCTGACCCACTCATCCATCCTGCCATGAATGAGAAGCGTTGGCCGGTCGTGCCTGATATTCTCCTTTAATATGAAAGGGTTCTCCCCTTCCACGATCACATAGGACAACCGCTCCTTGAAATAGTCAGGCATCTCTATCCCGCTCTCCAGTACAGGACTGACTGCAGCAACCCTGGCAATCCTCGGATGGCTTCCGCCCTCAATTGCCCAAGAACCCCCGAAGCTTGTACCAAATAAATGCAGCGGCAGCTCTGGAAATTGCTGTGCCGCAAACTCGATCACTTCTTCCACAAACAGCTCCCAGCCTCTCCGTGTGGCCAGGCAGTGGTTAAACACATACGTTTCGCCTTGTCCTGGACCATCAAAGCTGACTGTGACAAAGCCCTCTCTTGCGAAGCCGGTCTCAAATTTAATAGACTCCTCTTTCGCTGAATCGATCGGATTCAAAAGGATAACACAGCCACGCGGATGCTTTGGAATTCTTACCCGGCCCCGGCATTGATTTCCTTCAACTTGAATCTCCGCTTCGGAGATCAGGTCTGCCGCTAAATTGTCCGCTTCCAAGTACATGTCCTTGCAATACTCATACCACATTTGCTTGTCTGTTCCAGTACAGGGAAACATCCATTGGATCAGATAATAGTTCATCGCTGCATTCCGGTAAAAATACTCCGCTTCACTGATCAAATGCTGTCTCTGCATTTTAAGTGCTAGCTGCTCAAACATATCAGCATAGCTGTGCAGCACTTCCATCCAATCCTCGATGCCGTTAACCCGTTGGCGCAGCTCATATACCGTCGGTTTCGGCAGACCGCTTCCCAACCAACGATCCCAGAATGACTCGGACACGTAGCCCATCGATATTGTCTTCTCAATAGTTTGATTGGCATAATCCATGCGAGATCGCCCCCTTAATAATTTATACGTAACAGTCTTGAATTTTCGGGGGCATCAAATAGTAAAAATAACCTCAGTCATATTATTCTTCCAAAAACCCATTGAAGCTGCTTTCCTTTTTCAATATAATGTAAAAGAAATGCAGGAATTTAAGGGCAATGCTCTTCTGGCATCACCAGAGACAACCCCTCGTTTAATGAGGGATTGTCTCTTTTTTTTGATCTCAGTATAGTCTGATAACAATGAAGGAGTGAGCATGGTGGAAAATTCCCGTTACACCGAAAGACCGATATTGACCAAAGGCGATCTTAAGGAGCAATTCCGGCGCTGCGGCGTATCGAATGGACAAACGATTATCGTACATACCTCTTTAAGCAGAATCGGATTCGTGGTCGGCGGAGCCGAGACTTTAATCCGCGCTTTGCTCGAAATTGTCGGCGAAGAAGGGACATTGGTGATGCCTTCCCAAACCTGGAAGAACCTTGACCCTGCCACGGGTGTTCATTGGGAGGTACCCCCTATACACTGGCCCATCATACGCGAGCATTGGCCAGCCTACGACAAAGAAATCACGCCAGCCATCGGCATGGGCGTTGTGGCAGAGGTATTCCGAAAATGGCCCGGAGCCGCTAGATCCGACCATCCTGCCAGGTCATTTGCTGCCGTAGGCAAGCATGCGGATTATCTTACGAAGGAGCATGATTTAAGCCAGATTTTCGGCAAAGGATCGCCGATTGATAAGTTATATGAACTTGATGGCCATATACTGCTCATTGGAGTCGGGTACGACAAGAACACTTCGCTGCACTTAGCAGAGACTAGGGCGAGCTTTCCGACAAAGCGGTTTACGGAAGAAAGCAGTGCGATCATGAGCGATGGGAAGAGAACATGGGTGACCTACCTCACTCAAGCTGTAGATGATGAGGATTTCACCGAATTGGGTCAGCAATATGATAGAGCTCACGATGTGACGATTCACAAGGTTGGGGAGGCAGAAGTACGTTTTCTAAGACAAAGACAGCTCGTAGACTGGGCCGTACAGTGGATGGAGACGAACCGGAAGGGGGAATGAATCTTCAAACCTTCCATATTTTGATTGCCAGATATAAATCGTTAATCTAAGATGGTTGAGAGAGACACAAAATATACATAAATTTCATAAGGAGGTTTGAATTTGAACAAGAAGCTTTTTGCCAAAGTCATCACTGCGGCAGCATTGCTCGGCACATTAGCGTCACCAGCGTCCGCAACAACGTTCATTACGGATATCAACGGCTCTTATGCGAAGGATGCCATTCAAGAGCTGGTTGATAAAGGAATTATTAATGGCCATGGTGACGGAAGATTCGATCCGACTGGACATATCCAAAGGCAGGATTTCGCGATCATTCTCGCCAAGTCTCTAGGGCTGGATATGAACAGTGCGCCAGCAGCAGCAACATTTAGCGATGTCCCTCCAGGCCATTATTCTTTTGCAGCCGTCGAGGCCGCAGTACAAGTTGGACTTATTCACGGATACGGCAACCACCAATTCGGCAATGGCGACAGTTTATCACGGCAGGATATGGCCGTCATCTTCACCCGGGCTCTCGGGGTAGATGTTAGCGGTAAGGGGAACAAGCTTACCTTCACCGATAAGGACGATATCTCTAGCTATGCCAAAGATGCGGTAGCCGCAGCTGTCGAACTCGGACTCATCAAGGGCAACACCGATGGCAGCTTTAGCCCGCTCCAGAGTGCTGACCGCCAATCCGTGGCTCTCGTAGCCAATAAGTTCATACGGAATATCGAAGAGCAGCGCCATTCCCAACAACCTTCTACCACACCGCCAAATGGGGATACCCCTCCTTCAGCAAATGAACCTTCGGCACCTACAACACCCGAGACCAAGAAACCAGAACCATCAGGAAATACCGGCAGCTCAGGATCAGGCTCCGGAAGCGGAGGCAGCGGAAGTGTAAGAGACACGACTGCACCTGTTGTGAGTATTCTATCGGATTCACCCGTGTTTATTGGCAGCAGTCTAATCGCGGCCAGCAATGAAACCGGCTATTTATACCTTATTCCGAGAGGATATCCATCGTCAGATCGAGCAGAACTGGAAGTACTCGTAGCTGAAGGCCTCGCGAAAAAGGTGCAAGTTACTACCGCCAACACCCCAACACCGCTCGAAACGGCTCAGTTAGAGGCTGGAATCTACAACGTATTTGCCGTGGATCGGGCCGGAAATCTATCCAGAGCTAGCTCGGACATAGAACTAAAGCGGCCTCTATCTTTAACCCTGGCACCGGGAGCCTCCTTTGTACTTAACCCCGCTTATGTTTACGATGAAAGCATCGTAACTATTGTGGATGATTCTATGATAGAGGATAATGATCCTTATACGGATCGCAATATCAACAGCTTCTTCCAAGTTCACCGAGAAGAAGAATCGCTCTCGCTGCAATACAATCCTCAGGAGGGTAGATTCCATATAGTGGAAGAAGGGGCGACGGTCGGCTATATTCAGATTTCCTCAGAGTCTGAGCTTATTGAAGCTCAAGAGACTGAGCGCGGAGTGCAGATTCTTCTTAAAGCGGGCGCAGATGAGGACACTACAGCTTCCTTAAAGCTCACCCTCTTTGAAAATGAAACCGAAGTCAGCAGCACTATCCTGCCTGTCATCCTGGATGCAGCACCGCCGACGGTCACGGACAGCGTCTACAGCGATGGAGTAATTACAATTACCGCGAACGAGCCGCTGATTTGGTATGACAGCTTCGAAATAAACATTTCACATATGCCGGTGAACAGCAGCGGCAGCAGCTATGATCTTCTGCCTTTTGAACACTTCACTCCAAGTATTCATAATGGGAATGTAGTTATTATTTTAAAGGACGAGGCTTTTAGATATTATCCTCTGCAGCCTGGCGATCAATTCGAGATTACATTGTACGGGATCGGGGATTACGCTAGGAATATGATCGGTGATGAAGTGTTAATCGTAGAAATTCCATAAAATGAACAACGGAAGCTTTTCAGGGCTGAGTTCCCGGCTGTATAGCCGAGGGATCAGCCTCTTTCATTCTCCTGCTCTCCTCTAACAAGAAGCTTACGACTTCTGCATTTACCCGTTCAGGCTGTTCATGGTTAATGCCATGACCTGCACCAGGAATGACCTTATACATAAATTTCCCTTCGTCCAATATTCTCAGAAAATCCCGGTAGCTCAATCCGGTGTTCTGCCACGAGAAAATACAGCTTATTTCCCGCTATGTCCCCCTCTTCCCGGTAACCCCTCTATCCACCAAGAAAAAAATCGCCCTCCATCTGCTTGTCACATCGATGAAGAGCGATTTCATTCTAGCGTACTGCATACAGCCTATCTACATTCACTTACTTCTGCACAGGGTTGAACTCGTGAACCCATACTCGCATCGCCGGTACCCAGCGCATGCCGGGGTGAATGGACAAAATCGACTGCTTGTATTCCTCCAAGTTGTTGTATCCTTCCTGCTGGGCTTGCTCTTCGGTCAGATCGCCAAGGGTCTGGGAATAGACCTGCTCTACTACAAAATCCCGCCCCTTCAGCGTCATCACTTCCCCCACATCGGCGTACCGGCCGTTGCGGCGGGTTGCCGTCTTCCGGCCTGCCAGTACTTTCTCCACATCCTCCGGCAAAGTCACTAGCCGTTCAATCGAACAGGTTTTCGGCGGCAATGCCTCATGATCTGCATGATTTTGCATGTAGTAGCCCTCCTCGTCAGTTCTTCCATTTAACTTTACCACAATATCAGCGACACGGTTTCCCCGAATGCCCGGCCCCCGTTCTAACGGCCTGCTTTGACCGGCTTCATGTACTCCTCCAGCGTAGAGCCTTTAACATAAATATCAGGCGAAATGTAGGAGTTCATGATATTGTTCTGCCGGACATTCCAATAATGATTTACCGCGAGGATCATCAATTTGTTCTGCTTGTCCTCGAATACGCGCTGCCCGACTCCTTTACCATATGTATCCTGGCCTATAATCGTCACATTGGGCAAATAAGTGCCGAGCCCCATAGTCAACAGCTCCGAGGCGCTTGCCGTATAACCATCGACCAGGATATATATTTGCTTGAATGAGACATAATCGGCATCTGAATAGTAGCTATCCGCATAGCCATCCCGCTCGATCAGCATGCTAGTCACGCATTCCGGCAGCAGCGCATCCAAAATATGATTCGCGCTATCCATATTTCCCCCCGTATTCCCGCGCAAATCAATAACCAGCTGCTTCGTTTCGGGGTCGGCAATGCGGTCGAGTTCTTCAATAAAACGGTCGTCGGTATTATGATTGAATTCATGAATACGGAAATAGGCGATGGACCCTTGATCTTCATAGATCACATCCTGACCGTAAGGTGCTGTTAACCAATCATATTCCTCCCCATAAATAACGGAGGTAAATGCATCCCTCTTATACTGGGCTCGGCCAATAATCTTAGCGATTTCCGCCGGCGTCATATGTTCTTTATCCAGCGCGGATAAAATTTCATCCATGTCCGGAACACTGCTTATGTATAAGTAATTATCCTTGAAAAAACTTTTGACTCGCTCCCCAAGCGGCTTGCGGCTGTCTCGTATTGCATCTTGGATACGCAGGGCCGTCGAATTGCCGGAGTATATCTCTAGGGTTTTCTCGCAGAACTCTTCCGCAAGATCATAGTCCTCCATCATAAAATAGGAGTAGGCGATCATGGCGTAAGCCTCGTCATCCTCAGGATCCAGCTCGATCACTTGTTCCATAGCCTGAATGGCTTCGTCGTATTGATCCAAATCGAAGTGGCATTCTCCCGTAAACCAGGGGATCAGCGAAGAATTGACCTTGCGCTTCATAACCTCATCGCCAAAGGCGATACACTGGTAATTTCTGCGCCCGTTGTATAGCGCCCTCAATTTATTGATCATGCTCTCTTCATCCTGAGGATTGAGCTGAACAGCCTGATCATAATATTTGGCAGCCTGGACATACATGGATTGCTCCATATAAACATCCCCCATAGCTATATGTATATCTGCAAAGCTCTTATCCTTATGGACGGCAGCATCATAGCTGTTCTTCGCCCGGTCCAAATCGCCCAGCATGGTATAGGACTCTATCATTTGTACGTAGACGTCCATATGATCGGGAAACTTGTCGATCATGCCGTTATAATGCTCAGCAAGAATGTCCAAATCATCCAAATCCTCGAGCACGGCCGCTTTGATACGGTACGCATCATAATTATCTGGCTCCTCCCGGATCAAACTATCAGCAAGCTTGTTCGCCTCCTCATACCGGTCTAGCCAGAGAAGGGCGTATGCCTTCATTTCGTACCCGTCCATATCCGTATCATCCAAGCCGATATAAATGTCGAATTGCTCCAACGCTTCTTCATACCGCTCCAGATCGAATAATACTCTGCCTTTGCCGTAGTGAGCGTATTTCTCATCCCCTAGTTCCAGCGCCTGATTGTAGCTCTCAAGCGCCTCTTCATACCGATACAAGCCGTACAGAGCATTGCCCTTATTCACGTATTCCATGTCTCTATTCGGTACGATAAGGAGCGACTTCTCGATATATTCCAGGCTCTTCTCGTAATCCTCCAGCTCATTGTAGGCCCAGCTCAAATTATTGAATGGAGCTCCCATGGGCTCATCCAGCTTTATTTCTCGATCCAGATCAACGAGAGCCGGCTCTATTTCATAAGCGTGCTCTACCGCCTCCTCCAAATACTCGATAGCCTCCTCGTACCTTCCCTTATCGACTAGGAGGTAGCCCTTGGTGTTGTTCGCTATCATTTCCTCCCAATGGATAGATTTTTTGTAAATACCTGTCGAACAGGCGCCCAGCATGCTTATTGCACAAATGATGACCACCAAGGCACTAACCCGGATCAAAATTCTCTTCTTCAACCTGTTTCCCCACTCTTCCCAGCTATAAGCTCTTGTTAGAATCATTTATATCTTATCACGGAGCGTTAAGGGGAGGAATGACTTTGGAGTAAAATACTGGGTGTTGCTATAATGGAAGAGTATGAGAATTGAAATGAACATAGGTGGGACAAGCATATGATAGAAATCTACGGTGTCCGGCTGGAAACAAATATCGACTCGCTCCCTATTTGGAGGCTGGTTCAGGCGCTTCCGCCCGAGAGGCAGGAGCGGATTCATAGATTCAGGCGTAAGGAAGATGCGCTAAGAACGTTAGCTGCGGACCTCCTGTCGAGGCTCCTCATCTGCAACTGGCTGAACATTCGGAACAAAGATATCCGGCTAACTCAAAATGCTTATGGCAAACCGCTGCTCGAAGAGAATTCCGGGCTGTATTTCAATAACTCCCACTCCGGGGAATGGGTAGTTTCTGCCATCGCCGGTTCCCCGGTCGGCATCGATGTAGAAAAGGTAGAGGAGATCGACTTCAGCATCGCCGGGCGTTTTTTCTCGGAGCAGGAATGTCTTGACCTTGATTTGCGGCGGGGAGAAGCGAAATTAAACTATTTCTTTGACCTGTGGACGCTCAAAGAGAGCTACATCAAAGCCGCAGGCACGGGCCTCTCCATGCCGCTCGATTCCTTCACCGTGCGCGCCGGGAATGACGGCCGCATCGAGCTGATCACCCTGAATGAATTCAGAGGCTGCTCCTTCAGGCAGTACCCGATCGGCCCCGGTTATAAATTGTCCGTCTGCACGCAGGATGACCGTTTTCCGGATCACATTGGCTTGCTAAGCATGGATGAGCTGCACGAGCGGTTCATGGCATATGTATGAGGGGAGGACATTAAACATGAGGGGCCGTCCCCTGTGATCCGCGATAACCTATGGGACAGCCCCTTATGTTTATCTTAAGTCCGCCTGCTATTCTTAGCAGCTCTGCAAAAATAGCAGGCTAGCTTCTATAACGAGCCCAAAATAAAATAGAGCAGGAAGAAGAAGGCGATGAGGTACATTGCCATCGACACTTCCGACCGGCGGCCCGTCACCCATTTCACGATCGGGTAGGCGATGAAGCCAAACGCAATCCCGTTTGCAATGCTGAAGGACAAGGGCATGATGGCCAGCATCATGTAAGCCGGGAAGGCTTCGGTGAAATCGTCAAAAGGAACTTCCTTAATCGACATAATCATCAGGCAGCCCACGATAATCAGCACCGGCGCAATCGCACTATTCGGGATAACTTTGAACAAAGGCACCAGGAATAGCGCGGGGATGAACAACAGCCCTGCGGTTAGAGAGGTAAGTCCGGTTCTTCCGCCGGAGGCGATGCCGGTCGCGCCTTCCGCCGCTGTCGTCATCGGACTGCAGCCGAGCAGACCTGCGCTGATGACGGAGAACGAATTGGCTTGAAACGATTTTCTGAATTTTGATTTATTCGGAAGCATGCCAAGCTGCGCCCCCATATTCTGAAAAATAATAACCATCGACAACGAGAACACCGCCGTCCAAAACTGGAAGCTGCCCATTCCGCTGAAATCCAGGGCTAGAAACAGCTCGCCGTATCCGCCAAAAGAAATACTGAAGTCCCGCAGGACCGAGAAATCTACAATGCCCAATGCGGCCCCCATGCCGGTTCCCGCCAGGATTGTGATCAGGAAGTTCCCCTTGACGTTCCGTAAAAATAAAGGCAGCGCGATGATCAGCGTTAATACCGTCGTAAGCGCGTGAGGTTCACTCAAATTCGCCAGGGTGACAAAGGTGCTTTCACTGGCAACGATCAATCCGCCGTTCTTCAGGCCCAAGAAGGCAATAAAAAATCCGATCCCTGCCGTCATCGCATGAACCATCGACTTTGGAATCGATCGCGATAAATAATCCGCCCACTTCGTCACCGTCGTAATCATGAATACAAGCCCGGCGATGAACACCGCTGCGAGCGCCTGCTGCCAGGTTAACCCTAAAGAAAAGACAAGAGTAAATACAAAAAACGCATTATCCCCCATGCCGGGAACAAGTATCAGGGGCGAGTTGGCCCATAGCGCCATCAGCATACAGCCAAGGAAGGAGCAGATCACCGTTACGATCGTGGCAGCTTCATAAGGCATCCCCACCATGCTCAAAATAGCGCCGTTCACGGCAATAATATAAGCGACGGTCATAAAGGTAGTTAATCCTGCCACCAATTCAGTACGTATCGTCGTTTTTTCCTCTTGCAGATGAAACCATCTTTCCAATCTGCGATTCAATATGAACACCTCTTTATTCAGCACTGCCATCCATTTAAAAAGGGCTGGACATCCACACCGGCTCCAGCCCTCATTACTCTATGATGCCCGGCTATATGCCGCGGCGGCTATCGTTTCCCTACCTCGTAAGGCTCTCCTAGCGCCTTCGGTGCCCGTGCCTTGCCTACCGCGCCAATCAAGACGAGCATAGTCAGGACATACGGCAGCATATAGAAAAATTCATTCGGAATACGGGCGGCAAATTCGAAGATCTGCAGCTGGTCCTTGATGGCTTGAGCCAAGCCAAAGAACAAGGAAGCCAGCATAGCCCCGATCGGATTCCATTTGCCGAAAATAACCGCGGCGAGCGCAATATAACCTTGTCCTGAAATCGTGTTGAACGCAAAGTTGCCGTTCGAGGTCAGGACAATTGTAGCTCCGCCCAGCGCTGCAATCGATCCGCTGAGAATAACAGCCATGTACCGCATCCGGTTGACTTTAACCCCTACCGTGTCCGCGGCGCCCGGATGCTCTCCGACGGCACGCAGCCTCAGTCCGATAGCGGTTCTATAGATAACAAAGTAAATGACGATGACAAGCGAAATCGCAATATACGTCGTCGGATAGTTGTTGAAAAATGCATTTCCAAGGAACGGAATATCGCCTAGCAACGGCACTTTATATTTATGAAATACCGTCGTCAGCAGCGGACTTTCCGCCGAGCCTTCAAAAATCAGCTTCACCAGGAAGAACGTCGAGCTTGCCGCGAGAATATTAATAACGACCCCGCTGACCACCTGGTTCGCCTTGAACCTGATCGTGGCGATGGCATGGATACTGGAGAAAATCGCTGTGAAGACAAAGGCTCCGATAATGCCAAGCCATGGGGACAGCTTGCCCAGTCCCGCCGTCTCTGCGTAATATGCAATGACCGCCGAGAAGAAGGCTCCGGACACCATGAAGCCCTCAAGGCCAATATTAATGACGCCCGACCGCTCGGAGATGAGCCCGCCGAGGGCGGCAAAGATAAAGGCCGTGGAGAATACGAGCGTCCCATTTATGAGATTGCTGATAATGTCCATCACTTACACCTTCTTCTTCATTTTATGGAATAGCGGACGGAAGAAGAGCCTAACAATGCCGGGGGCGGCAACGAAAAAGATAATGAAGCCGATGACCATTCGAATGATCTCGCCCGGCACTTCCGCGCCAAAGCTCATGCCTTGCGAACCGTAGGTCAGCGCCCCAATCAGCATCCCGGAAAGGAGCACGCCTAGCGCCGAATTTCCGCCAAGCAGAGCTACCGCGATACCGTCAAAACCAAGTCCCGAGGTCACCGAGTTAATGGCGATGTATTTAAATACACCCAATACCTCAAACGTACCGACCAGGCCTCCGAATACGCCGGAAATAAACATTGTGCGCACCATGACTTTCGACACCTTCATCCCCGCATATTCGGCTGCATCAGGACTAAGCCCGACCGCACGAAGCTCGTAACCCCATTTCGTCCTGTTCAGATAAATGGAGTAGAAAATGACGGCAATAATCGTAAGCAGGAATCCCCAGTGAATACGGGCGCCGCCCATAAGCTCGGACAGCCAGCCGATTTGAATGCTCGCAGATTCCTGAATCATTGCGGAACGCTGCGTTCCTGCCTGCGGCATGAAGTACCGAATAAGATAATGACTCAAGTACAGTGCTATAAAGTTGAACATAATGCTGGTAATAACCTCATTAATGCCTCGCTTCGCCTTAATATACCCTACAAGCGCACCCCACAACCCTCCAAGGATAGCGCCAAAAATAACGGCGACGATGGCATGAAACGGTGCCGGCAGGCTCAGCTTCGTGCCTACGAGGAGCGCACCGACGGAGCCCATGATGATCTGTCCGTCAACCCCGATATTAAACAGGCCGGCGCGAAAGGCGATGCCTACCGCCAGACCACACAAGACGAGAGGAACGATCGAACGCAGCGCTTCCCCGAAATCATAGCTGCTGCCAAATATTTTAGTCACCAAGGATTCGTAAGCGAGCAGGGGATCATATCCGCCGATCAGCATGATCAGCGCTCCCAATAATAGACCGATAATAATAGAGACAACAGGAATAACAGCAGATTCACGCCTGAAAATACTCATTAATTTATCCATGTGTGCCATCTCCTTCATGCTTGCCTGCCATCATCAACCCAAGCTGCTGATCATTCGTCGATTCCGGTGTCGTCTCGCCTACGATCTGTCCTCCGAACAGAACGAGAATGCGGTCGGATACATTCAGAATTTCCTCCAGCTCAAAGGAAATGAGCAGCACCGCTTTTCCTTGGTCACGCTGGGCAATAAGCTGCTTATGCACAAACTCGATCGCCCCGACGTCAAGTCCCCGAGTAGGCTGAGCTGCAATAAGAACTTGCGGTTTCTTGTCGATTTCGCGGGCAATGATTACCTTCTGCTGGTTCCCTCCAGACATGGAGCGAACCTTGGTATCAATGCTTGGCGTTCTTACGTCAAACTCCTTGACGAGGCGTTCAGCCATCTTATCCCTCGCCTGCTCGTTAATGAAGCCGCGCCGGTTAAGCTCTGGATGGTCATACGTTTGCAAAATTATATTTTCACTGACTGTAAAGTCCAGAACGAGTCCATGTTTATGCCGGTCCTGCGGAATGTGGGACAGTCCGCTTTCCGAGATGAAACGCGGGGATTGGTTCGTAACACTTGAGCCTTGAAGCAGAACATCCCCCGATTTAATGCTCCGCATGCCAGTAATCGCTTCGATCAGTTCGGTCTGGCCGTTGCCGTCAACCCCGGCGATACCGACGATCTCGCCTGCGCGCACGGAGAAGGACAGTCCGTCGACCGCATTTTTTCCTTGTCCGCCTTCTACGACTAAATCCTTAACCTCGAGCAATACATCCCCAGGCTTGGCAGCCTGTTTTTCCGTCTTGAAATTAACCGCCTTCCCTACCATTTTCTCCGCCAGTTCCTGCGGATTCGTCTTGGCGACCTCCACGCTCTCAATGACCTTGCCCCGGCGAATAATCGTGCAAGTGTCGGCAATTTCCATGATTTCCTTCAACTTGTGCGTAATCAATACAATCGATTTGCCTTCGGCAACCAGACGCCTCATAATTTCCAGCAGCTCGCTGATCTCTTGAGGCGTGAGGACGGCGGTCGGCTCGTCAAAGATAAGAATGTCGGCTCCCCGGTAAAGTGTCTTAATGATCTCTACCCGCTGCTGCATGCCCACGCTGATCGATTCGATCGTAGCCATAGGATCGACATCCAGCTTATATTGCTCGGATAGCTTTTTAACCTGTGCGCTGGCCCCTTTTATGTCGATCTTCATCCCTTTTTTCGGCTCCATACCGAGAATGATGTTCTCAGTTACCGTAAAAGGCTCGACCAATTTAAAATGCTGATGCACCATCCCGATGCCCAGATCAATCGCTTTGTTCGGGCTATCGATCACTTCCTTCTGCCCGTTGACGAGGATTTCACCTTCATCCGGCTGGTATAATCCGAATACGATGCTCATGAGCGTCGACTTCCCCGCACCATTCTCGCCGAGCAAAGCGTGGATTTCGCCGCGCTTCAACTGAAAACTGATTGAATCGTTGGCCACTACTCCGGGGAATCGCTTCGTAATTCCTCTCAGCTCAAGCGCAATGTCTGCCTTAGTCAAAGTAGACCCCTCCATCAAAGTTTCCGTCCCCTATCACACCCAGGTGACAGGGGACGAAATTAATTATTGTTCAGGTACAACAATTTCACCGTTAATGATCTTCTGACGATACTCTTCGACCTTAGCCAATACCTCTGGAGCTACGTTCTTGCTGGAGGTCGCTGCGATATCCACGCCGTTCTCCTTCAGACCCATCAGCGTAACCTGGCCTGCAGGGAAGCTGCCTTCCGCCAAGCTCTTGGAAATTTGATAAACGGCTTCATCCACTTTTTTCACCATGGAAGTAAGAGTTACATCATCGCCGAAAATGAGGGATTGGTCTTTATCGACTCCGATCACCCATACTTTGCCGCCCTTGCTGTTGCGTTCTTTCGCTTCGTTAAATACGCCGTTACCCGTTAAGCCCGCCGCGTGGAAAATAATATCGGCACCATCGTTATAAATCGTCGAAGCGGCCGACTTACCCATATCCACCCGGTTAAATAACCCTGTGTAGTTCACGATCAATTTAGCATCCGGATTAACAGCTTTGATCCCTTCGCGGAAACCGACTTCAAAGCGTTTGATCACCGGGATCTCCATACCGCCGACAAAGCCGATTTTGTTCGTCTTCGTGGTAAGGCCAGCGATAACCCCGACTAGGAAAGAACCTTCCTGCTCCTTGAAGGATACCGAAGCGACGTTAGGCAGAACCAGATCGGAGTCTACGATTCCGAAATTGGAATTCGGATTCTCGTTGGCCAGTTGAGTCACCGCATCCGCTAGTGTATAGGCAGTAGCCCATGTCAGGTCATAGTTAGCTTTCACGAATTGATTTAAGTTCGGTACGACGTCGGCATCGGTTTTAGGCTCGAGATATTTAACTTCGAAGCCGTAGTCCTTTTTTAGTTGCTGAAGAGCTTCCCAGGCGCTTTGGTTAAAAGACTTATCATTGACGCTGCCAAGGTCAGTAACCATACCTACTTTAAGCTTCTTTATATTTTGCTGATTGCCGGATGGGGCGTTCCCCGCTCCAGTGTTCGGATTCGCCGCTTTTTGCCCGCATGCCGTGAGCACCAGCATAAATACGAGCAGCAGTGGCAGTACTGTCTTCATTGTCTTTTTCATTGTTGATTCCTCCCTAATGTAATTTGCCTTTGTATTTCTGTCTAAATAATTGCTAGTCCTAGCTGCAAGTCAGCTCTCTCAAGAAGCTTTCCCCGAGCTCCGGCTTGCCCACCCCAAAGTTGTCGGCAATTGTAGCCGCCAGATCCGCAAAGGTACTTCTCGTTCCGATCGATGAGGCTTGATCCGCAAGTGCAGGGTTGTAAATCAGAATCGGGACATATTCCCGGGTATGGTCAGTACCCGGACTTGTTGGGTCATTCCCGTGATCGGCTGTAATGATGAGCAAATCTCTTTCCCCCGTCCGCTTCATTAACTCTGGAATATACCCGTCGAGCTCTTCCAGACAGGCGGCATAACCCGCGGGGTCGCGGCGATGCCCGTATAAGGAATCAAAATCCACCAAATTCGTAAACAACAAACCCTTAAACGAACGCTCCAAAAGCCGGATTGTTGTTTCAATACCGTGCAGATTATTCTTTGTTGGGAAAGACTCCTTTATTCCTTGTCCTGTAAATATATCATAAATTTTACCAACAGAGATAACATCATAATTTTCTGCCTGCAAATGGTCCAATACGGTGCTTCCAAACGGGGCCAGGGCATAATCGTGCCGGTTTGGTGTCCGCACAAAGGCGCCTGGTTGTCCGACATAGGGCCTTGCTATAATGCGGCCAACCACATATGGATCATGCAGCGTCAATTCACGGGCGATCTCGCAAGCACGATACAGCTCCTCAAGGGGGATCACTTCCTCATGTGCCGCGATTTGAAAGACGCTGTCGGCAGAGGTATAAACGATCCAGGAGCCTGTCCGCATCTGCTCTTCTCCATATTCATCGAGAATTTCCGTGCCCGAGGCCGGCTTGTTGCCGATGACCTTACGGCCGGTCATCTCCTCGAATTTGCTAACCAGCTCTGCCGGGAAGCCGTTCGGATAAACCTGAAACGGCACCTCCACCTTCAGCCCCATTAGCTCCCAGTGCCCGGTCATCGTATCTTTGCCGACGGAGACTTCCGCCATTTTCCCATAGCTCCCTAGCGGCTTCTCTGCCGGCGGAACTGCGGAAAGCGGAGCGATATTCCCGAGGCCAAGCGCAGCAAGATTGGGCAATTGAATCCCCGGAACCCGCTCGCAAATGTGGCCGAGCGTATGGCTGCCTTCGTCCCCGAAGGCTGGAGCATCAGGCAATGCGCCAATTCCTACGCTATCCATGACTATGACGCATATTCGTTCGAATTTCATACTTAAACCTCGTTTCTGTAAATGGAAAATGCCGCTATGCAATGTTTTCTGCAAATCATGATACAATAATCGGTAGGGCTGCTTTACAATCTCATAACCAGGCTGTTCATACAACGAAACTGAAAGGAAGTAGAAATCATGATTGATAACCTCTCAGACATTCACATTTTTGCCGGCATGCCCGAAGAGGATTTACAATATATATTTCCGTTTCTCAAGGAGAGGCAATTTAAGAAAAACCATATTCTAATGTTTGAGAATGATGAAAGCGATGAAATCTACCTCCTTCGCTCAGGCATGGTTAAAATTTATCGCATGTACGAGGGAAAGGAAGTGGTCCTTAGCATTACGATGCCCGGCGATATTATCGGCGAGGTTGAATCCTTGTCGAATAGTTATCATCGGATTTCATCGATCGAAGCATTGGAGAATGTCTCGGTCTGGCAAATTTCAGGCCAGGACTTCATGCACATCGTCGATAAATATCCCATCGTCTTTCGAAACGCTTACAAAATTCTTGTAGAGCGAACCCGGATGCTCAATCGCATGATCCGCTACTTGACCTTCTATGATGTCCGCGGCAAAGTCGCTAACATCATCATGGATCTTTATTATAATTTTGGGACGATCGAAGAGAGCGTTTACAAGATAAACCTGAAAATTAATCAGTCCCTATTAGCCAACATGATCGGCATCACCAGAGAATCGATATCCAAAACCTTAGGTGATTTCCAAGCCGAAGGACTCATCGATATTCGCGATAAGCATCTATACCTCCTCGATATGAAACTGTTAGAATCCATTTGTCATGAGACGGAAGAGTTCCCTACGCTCCGCAAGTGGTATAACAATTAGGCGGCCTAGTGCTCTCAATATAACAAATGACAGCGCTTCACTTCCGTTAACGGCGTAACGATAATTTTGTTAACCAATTCACAGAGATGGGGTTAACCCCTTAACAGTTCCCGCAGCTTGCACTGTGCTATGCTTTTCATGTAATGTGGCAACAGGCACAATATAACTAAGCTGGAGGGATTTTACATGAGCTTTCACATCGAAGCCAAAGTTGGCGAAGTTGCAGAATCCGTCTTACTGCCAGGCGACCCGCTGCGCGCGAAATATATTGCCGAGACTTTCCTGGAAGATGCCGTCTGCTACAATCAGGTTCGCGGCATGCTGGGTTTTACGGGCACCTATAAAGGCAAGCGCGTATCGATTCAAGGAACCGGTATGGGGATGCCTTCCGCTTCCATCTACATCCATGAATTGATTAACGACTACGGCGCCAAGCATCTCGTGCGAATCGGCACATGCGGGGCGATTCAACCGGACGTGAACATCCGCGATGTCATTATCGCGCAAGCCGCGGCCACCAATTCCGCGATTATTCGCAACCAGTTCCCTGGATACGATTTCCCGCAAATCGGAAACTTTGATTCTATTAAAACCGCTTATGAAATCGGTGTCAGCAAAGGGCTGAATCTGCGCGTCGGCAACGTCCTTTCCTCCGACCTGTTCTATACGGACAACAGTGATGAATTCAGCAAGCTTGGCAAGCACGGCGTATTGGCCGTAGAGATGGAGACAGCAGGGCTGTACTTCCTCGCCAGCAAATTCGGCGTAAAAGGCTTAAGCCTCCTTACGGTGAGCGATCACATTCTGACCGGCGAGCAAACTACGGCTCAAGAGAGACAAACCACGTTCAACGACATGATCGAGGTTGCTCTGGAGACCGTAGTGAAATAAGCTCACCGCTATTACATTCGATGAAGCAGCACCCATCACAAACAACAAGAGGACTACCTGGCAAGCAGAGTGGGTACTGCTGCGAGGTAGTCCTTTTTTTAAATTGAATTTATGATTGGAGGTTATTTTATCCGATTCTTCATTCGTATGCTGCTTCTTACTATGATCTGCTGCCTCGGAATACTCCCAATTAAGACCTCGAGCGTCCTCGCCATGACGATACACCAAGATCGCTTTCAATTTATAGATGAAGAAATTACGCAGAACATGCAGCGGTTCAACATTCCTGGCATGGCTTTTGTGCTGGCTGATGAGAACGGTACTGTCTATTCCAAAGGTTATGGCGTGCTGAAGCAAGACAGTGCCCTTAAGGTTAACACATCGACCAATTTTCATATTGGTTCTATCTCTAAGGTCTTTACCTCACTTGCGATTATGCAGCTCCGGGATGCAGGACAAATCCAACTCAATGACCCTGTCACTACGTATTTGCCATGGTTCGCGACGAAAGATCCTAATCTCTCCAGCCGCGTGACCATCCGTGATCTGCTGAATCATACCAGCGGGCTGCCAGGACGGCTTAATGCCCACGATTTAACCGGAGCAAGTCTGGAGACGATTGAGCCGCAACTTAGCCGGAAGCTGCAAAACGTTTCTCTTGTAGCCGAGCCAGGTACAACCTATGAGTATTCCAATATAAACTATGATCTGCTCCAGCTTATTATAGAGGAAGTCAGCGCTCTTTCTTTTCCTGACTACATGAGTCAACAGATTTTTCAACCGCTCGGCATGAAGCGAACATTCTTCAACCAGGATAACGAACTTGAACCTAATTCGGCCACCGGGCACCGATACCTCTGGGGGAATCTCCGGCCTTTTCATGAGCATCTTGCCTATGCTACATTGGGCTCTGCCGGTTTATCGACGAACGCTACAGATCTGGGCATTTACATTTCCTTTCTCTTAAGCGACTCTGCAGCATCAAACAATTCTGTTCTTCAATCGAGCAGCTTGCGTGAAATGCGCACGGCAGCCATTTATGATTCGTCCATCGGGTATGGATACGGCTGGGAAATGACCAGAAATACGATTGAAAAAAAAGGAGGTCTCCCCGGGTTCACTGCGAACCTCATTATAGTTCCAGGTAAATCCTACGGCTTTGCCCTGTTTGCCAACTCCAAGCAAAATATAACCGATGAGACAAACTTTAATATTTATCGGATCCTGGAGGGGGATACGCCTATTCATTTGGCCAAAGCCGATTATCCCGCCATTTCGCCTATAAATAAGAGTCTTCTATATATAAGCGGACTACTGATCTTCATCGTATTATTAATGTGGCTGCCCACACTCATTCGTTGTTTTACCAAGCAAGGGGTCTGTTTCCTGTTAAAACCCACAACCGCAACCATACTCATCTGCTTCGTGTTGAATATCACTATAAATTTGGCAGTCCAGTATTACATTTACATATACGTTCCTTTCGTAAGCGGAGCTCCGTCCCTCTACCGGCTTACGACGGCTCCCGATTCGGTGAACGGATTGACGCTGCTGTCCATAACTTGGCTCGTCTTCAGCATCTCCGTCGTCTGCAAGTCCTTAGTTCGCTTAAACAAGACATCACAGAGGGTTCAGAAAAGCACTAAATCGATCACTCCGCCTCGACAATGAACTCAGCCCACTTCGTCGCTACCGGTCCTCGTTCAGGGGCAGCGATGTAGTTCGGGCTGTCGATTCTGACTAAGTAGTTACCCGGGGCCTCGACTCGAACGGTTCCTGAAAACTTGCCGGCCTGAATCGGGAGCCTCTTGGTGCTGACTGTCTCGTATACAACATAAGAATCTTCAGGCTTCGGATTATATTTCTGTACTTCTACAGTAACTTGGTCGAATAAGTGATGAGGCTTCACAATCGTCCCCTCAATTGCGATTTCGGCTCCGCTCTTCACCTTTACATATCCGGACGCCGGTGAATGAAGGGTAACGTATTGCTGGCCTTCCTCCGTCAGTTTCACAGGAACCGCAGCAGGGTCGCTAACCTTGCGCAATACCGTGAAGTCAGCCGTGCCTGCAGAAATGGCATATAACTTAAGAGGATTAATGCCTGGCCGCAGCTCGGCCTCAAACTCCATGCGGTTGTACAGGCGGCCATCCTGCGATATGCCCTTGGCCGTCACCCGGCCCGTCCCTCCTCCCCAGCCTCCGCTGCCAAAAGCGAACAGAAATTGCGGGGCATACATATCCTCCTGATACAGCATTGAGAATTTGACCGTATCCCCGTCGATCTCCCAGCTTGGGGTCAGCACTTCAATGATTTTCTCGCTCCAATTCCAGGTAACCGTTCCCTGGTTCAATGATGCAGTAACGCCGAGCCATGCCAGCGGCTTCACGGGAATATAGGTGCGCCCGTTGGCCAAGAATGGCTTCGGGATCTTCTCGCCTGAAATCGCACCCCCGTCAGGCAGGTAAATTTGATCCGAACCAATGCGGAAGGATAGCTCCTGCCAGCTAGGGATAACTTGCGGCTTCATGACGACCCGTGCCTCCCTTTTCTTGGCATCCCATGTCACCGCGGCGGCGGCCCCGCTATCCTGCAGCGTACGCAGCGGCACGAAGACCCGGCCTTCCTTTAGAATCGGTTTATCCGCGCGTATGCTCTTGCCGTCTAATGTCGCGGAAGTGCCTTGCAAATTAAATTTCAATTCATGCTTAATCCGGTACATTTTCGCAATGTCTCCCGCCGGGTCACTGGCCGCATCCGGCGCAGCGGCTGCAGGTGAGGCTAATGCACCTATACTTAGAGCCAAAGCTGACGTGATGGACAGCACAACGGTCGTTAGTTTCTTCATCATTATTTTTCCCTCCATCCTCTTCCTATTTATATAAACTCCATTTTCTTTCTAAGGTTGCATAAATAGGTTTATTTCCAAAATAAAAAATCAACTGCATCGAAGGCGGACTTGACCTTTTGATACAGTTGATCTTATATAGAACTGCCTTAAGGCCGCATATCCTTTTACTTGATTGAACTCACCTGATCATTTGCTTAATCAGTTCGCGATTGCGTGCCTTGAAAATTTCGTTGTGGGAAGAGACCATCCCGCTCTTGTGAGCGTCAGGCTGGATATACTGCTTCGCACGGTTGACCGCATTGGCGGCATCCTGGAAGGCTCCTGCAATAAGATGCAGCTTCCCGTCGTGCTTCAAAATATCGCCGGCGGCATACAATCCCTCGATGGAGGACTCGCTGCCGGAACTGCCGGCAATATAATAATTGTCCACCATGTCTATGTTCAGCTCGCTATTCTCCAGCAGGGCGGTATCGCGTTCATAGCCGTGATTAATAATGACTTCATCGACGCCAAGGAACATCACCTCGCCCGTCTCATGATTCGTCAGTTCTACACGTTCTATCGCTTCGTGGTTCTCACCAGCAATCAGCTTCGTAATCGACGTATTAAAATAACATTTAGCGGAGCTGTTCAGCAGTTGGGTCACTTGTGCCTCATGCCCGGACAACGACTCTTTGCGGTAGGTCAAATAGACCTGGCCGGCAATCGGCTCCAGTTCATTCGCCCAATCGATCGCAGAATTGCCGCCGCCGGATATAATGACAGTCTTCCCTTTGAAACGCTGGAGCGATTTTACCGTATAGTTCAGGTTAGACACCTCGAACCTCTCCGCGCCTTCAATCTCCAGCTTCTGCGGATTCAGGATGCCGCCGCCCACGGCGACGATAACCGTGCGGGAGTAGTGCTTCCGTCCTGAAGCTGCCTGTAAAACAAAGATTCCTGCCCCATCCCGAGAAATGGACTCCACCTTCTCATTCAATACAACCTCCGGATTAAAGGTCAGTCCCTGCTCAACGAGCTGCTCGATCAATTTCGCACCGGGAACTGGCGTCAATCCCCCAACGTCCCAAATCATTTTCTCGGGATAGACATGAACCTTGCCGCCCAGCCTTGGCTGATATTCTATCAGCTTGGTCTTCATTTCCCGAAGCCCGCTGTAAAAAGCGGAGTACAGCCCTGCAGGCCCCCCGCCAATGATCGTTACATCAAGTATGTCCTGCCCTTGCTCCTCCACATCGATTCACTCCTCAGCAATATTTGTTGACCTAAAAAATGATTGACAACAGTACATGGCAATTTTATAGTAATTATATTGAAATTGATAATCATTATCAAGTAGAAAAGGGGATTAACGAAGTGAAGAAGTTATGGATTCCAATCATGCTATTATTTGTACTCCTGGTTAGCGCATGCGGCAGCCAGGCGGCAGATCATAAAGGAAACAGCGGGGGAACCGGCCAAAACACGGACGCTGCTTCAGAGAACAAGGGAGCGCCGGACGGCAATAACAAAACTGGAACGATCACTTACCAGTCCGAGAACGGGCCTATCGAAGTGCCTGCAAATCCGCAGCGCGTTATCGTGCTGTCCTCTTATGCCGGTAATGTCATGGCTCTGAACGTAAATCTGGTTGGCGTCGATTCATGGTCGAAGATGAACCCGCGCTTTGCCGATCAACTTAAGGATGTAGAAGAAGTCTCCGACGAAAGTCTGGAGAAAATTATTGAGCTTGACCCCGACCTGATCATCGGTCTGTCCAATATTAACAATGTCAACAAGCTGCAAGAGATTGCCCCTACTGTAACGTTTACTTATGGGAAGGTTGATTATTTGACCCAGCACCTGGAGATCGGCAAACTGCTGAACAAGGAGAAAGAAGCGCAAGCGTGGATCGACGATTTCAAACAAAGAGCGCAGCAAGCCGGAGAAGACATTAAGGCGAAGATCGGGTCGGACGCCACCGTTTCGGTCATTGAGAACTTCGATAAGCAGATTTATGTATTTGGCGACAACTGGGGACGCGGCACGGAAATCCTGTACCAGGAGATGAAGCTGGCCATGCCGGAGAAGGTCAAGGAAATGGCGCTGAAAGACGGATACTACGCCTTATCTCTGGAGGTTCTTCCTGAATATGCCGGAGATTACCTGATTGTCAGCAAGAACCCGGATACGGACAACTCCTTCATGGAGACTGATACGTACAATAAAATGCCGGCCGTCAGAAATAAACATGTATTCGAAGCCAATGCGAAGGAATTCTATTTCAACGATCCGGTCACCTTGGACTACCAGCTGGAATTTTTTATCGATCACTTCTTAAACAAGTAGTTTTACAGATTGCCTTTATCGTTGAAACAAAGAGCAGGGATTCTTATGACGATGTAAGAATTCCTCTTCTTTATATTCTACTTTAAGAAAAGATGAGTGACTGATGACTATAAAAAAACGAAAAACCATCCCCTTTCCTTACAAACTCCTGGCCGGAATCATAGCATTTATCGGCATGTTTGCCATTTCCCTGGTTTTTGGAGCCGCAGACACGTCGATCCAAGATGTATGGCTGGCGCTAACTTCTAATACTGCAGGCGATAAAATTTCCATGATTCGCGAAATCCGCCTGCCTCGCGAAGTTGCAGCTATCTTCGTCGGAGCAGCCCTGGCTGTGGCTGGAGCGATCATGCAGGGCATGACGAAGAACCCGCTCGCCGACCCCGGCCTGCTTGGCCTGACAGCCGGGGCGAATGCGGCTCTGGCCGTAACGATCGCCTTCATTCCTGCGGCCAACTACTTCGGCATCATGATCGGCTGCTTTATTGGGGCGGCCGTCGGGGCCGCGCTGGTCTTCGGCATCGCCGCAGCTAGGAAGGGCGGCCTGTCTCATTTTCGAATCGTGCTGGCCGGGGCAGCCATCTCGGCATTCTTGTATGCGATCGCTGAGGGGATCGGGATTTATTTCAAAATATCCAAGGACGTATCCATGTGGACGGCAGGCGGCATGATCGGCACGACCTGGAAGCAGCTCCTGATCATCGTGCCCTTTATCGCGCTCGGCATTCTGGTATCGTTATTCCTCTCCCGCCAGCTAACCATCCTCAGCTTAAGCGAAGAGGTTGCCAAGGGACTAGGCCAGAATATCGCGGTCATCAAAACGGTTCTCTTCATCGTGATCATTCTGCTGGCCGGAGCTTCAGTGGCGCTTGTCGGGAATATGGTGTTCATCGGCCTCATGATTCCTCACGTCGTCCGGGCCATCGTAGGTACCGATTATAGGTACATTATCCCGATGTCGGCGATTTCGGGAGCCGCGTTCATGCTGTTTGCCGACACGCTGGGCCGAACTATCAACGCTCCTTACGAGACGCCCGTGGCCGCCATTGTGGCGATGATGGGTCTTCCTTTCTTCCTGTTCATCGTACATAAAGGAGGCAAAGCATTCTCATGATACAACGGGCTTTACTACGCAAACAGCGCCTTATTCTGCTGATTCTGCTGGCGCTGATCATCGCCACGGTCGTTATTGGCATGGGAATCGGCTACTCTTCTTTATCCTATGACCGGTTAATCCCTACCCTGCTTGGTCAGGGTACATTCAAAGAGGAGTTTGTATTGTTCTCCGTCAGGCTGCCGCGAATCGTCATTACGCTGCTGGCCGGCATGGCACTGGCCTTGTCGGGAGCCATCCTGCAAGGGATCACGCGCAACGACTTGGCTGACCCGGGGATTATAGGCATTAACTCTGGAGCTGGCGTGGCAATTGCAGTGTTCTTTTTATTTTTTCCGGTCAAGGCAGGACCGTTTGTGTACTTGCTTCCTTTGGTGGCCTTCATTGGGGCCTTTCTGACGGTGTGTGCCATCTATGTATTCTCATACAATCGGACGGCTGGCCTGCAGCCTGTGCGCCTGGTGCTTACCGGGATCGGCTTCTCCATGGCGCTGTCCGGGGTCATGATCGTCCTCATCTCCTCTGCGGAGCGGGCCAAGGTCGACTTCATCGCCAAGTGGATTGCCGGCAACATCTGGGGTTCCGATTGGCCTTTCATCTGGGCAATGCTGCCCTGGCTGATTGCGCTTATTCCCTTTACCTTGTACAAGGCCCATCGCCTGAATTTGATGGAGCTGAGCGAACCGGTCACGATCGGTGTAGGCGTGCCCGTTGAAAGAGAGCGAATCGTGCTGCTGCTTACTGCCGTTGCCCTCGCGGCGTCTGCCGTCTCCGTCACGGGCGGAATTTCATTCATCGGCCTGATGGCTCCGCACATAGCCAAGGCGCTTATCGGGCCACGCAACCAGCTGTTCATCCCTATTGCGGTACTCATTGGCGGATGGCTGCTGCTCGCAGCCGACACTATTGGCCGCAACATCGTTCAGCCAGACGGCATTCCGGCGGGGATCATGGTCGCCCTGATCGGCGCCCCCTACTTTGTCTATTTGCTGCTCAGAAAATAACCTGAACCTCAGAAAGCCCCTAAAGCGCATGGCTACCGCCTGCTGCCTTAGGGGCTTGAACATTTCAGAATTGCTTAAGTTTCTTATTCAGTTACAGCCTTTACAGCACGGTCCATGGCATCGATCACCTTGTCACACCACGCATCGAATTCCGGATCCTCCAGCTGAAGTTCCGGATGGGCCAGTATGTACTGCACAGTCTGCTTGATGCCTTGATCAAGCCTAGTCGTTGCCACGAATTCCGGAACAAGGCGTTTCAGTTTAGAATTATCGAACACGACTGAATTGGCTTTATCCCCCAGCAGACTGCCCCGTAAATCATCCGAGCTGCACGCCGCCAGAAATTCGGAGGACACGTGAACTGCATTCAGCTTCACGCCCAAAGCATCGGCAATCATCTCATAGATTTGGTTCCAGGTTACCGTCTCATCGGACGTAATATGAACGGACTCGCCGATCGCATGGATGTTGCCCATCAAGCCGATGAAGCCTTTGGCAAAATCGCTGTTATGTGTCATTGTCCAAAGTGAGGTTCCATCCCCATGAATAATGACCGGCTTGTTCTCAAGCATCCGCTTAGCAACCTGCCAGCTTCCCTTGCTGCCATGCACACCTAACGGGATCGAGCGCTCGCAATACGTATGGCTTGGCCTTACAATCGTTATCGGGAAGCCATTCTCCCGGTACTGCTTCACCAGATACTCTTCGCAGGCGATTTTATTTCTGGAATACTCCCAATAAGGGTTCGATAATGGCGTTCCTTCAGTAACTCTATAATCCGACAATGGGGTCTGATAGGCTGACGCCGAGCTGATGAAAATAAATTGCTTCGTTCTCCCGTTGAACAGGCGATAATCCCTCTCCAGCTGCTCGGGGTGGAAGGCGATAAAATCGGCCACGACATCAAAGTTCATATTCTCGATAAGCCGAGCGACGGCGGCTTCATCATTGATGTCGGCTTGCAGGATATTGACTCCGGCCGGCAGCCCGCTATTTCTTGTTCCCCGGTTCAACAAATACAGCTCGCAATTCTCCTTCTCGGCCAGCTGCTGCGTGATCGCAGAGCTGATCGTTCCCGTTCCGCCGATAAATAATACTTTCATTCGGACACCTCCATCCATGGTTGATTCCACTTTCAAGATATCATGCATGGTCCAACAAGACAATGACTTGATCATTCCAAGTGTCCATTTAAAACATTCTCCTCCAATACGGCAAATTTATTGCCGTACACCTTGGTGATATGCTTATCCCCCCATGCGCATAAGGCATCCAAGATCCCTCGCAGGCTTTGTCCGTATTCGCTTAGTTCATACTCCACCTTAGGTGGCACTTGATTATATATAATTCTATTAATTACGCCGTCTGCCTCCAGTTCGCGCAATTGCTGCGTCAGCATCTTTTGGGTAATTTCCGGCATGAGCCGCTTCAATTCGCTCGTCCGCTTCTTGCCATGCGTCAGATGGCACAGAATCACGCATTTCCACTTGCCCCCAATGACCTCCAGCGTGGCTTCTACGGAAATATTATATTTCTTCTTTTTCAAAATGCACTTCCTCCTTACATTTAAGCCTTCCCACAGGTTCAAAAAAGCATCTACATAAAAATATATATCTATAGCACTTTATCGTGCGTACATATCCAAACCGCATGCATATTTCATAATAGCACTTGTCGATGAGTTATCAAAATCATCATCCCAAGCTGATAGAAAGAATGATCGAGTGATAGGATATCCCTTCATAAAGTAATATAATTAGAACTGCAGAGTTACAGGAATTTCCGTCTGAATAATCATGGGTCTAAAGGAGACGATACGATGGTAAACGTCAGAGGAAAATGGGCGCTGATTACGGGCGCAAGCCGGGGCGTCGGTTATCAAATTGCTATTTTTATGGCCAAGCAGGGCTGCAACCTGATTTTGCACAGCAGAAGTCTGGAGCATACCCGGAAAGTCGAAGAAGAGGTTAAGGCATTGGGCGTAGAAGCCTATGGTGTGCAAGCCGAGCTGGCTAACCATGAGGAAGTCGTGGCCATGCTGGATGAGATTGAAGCAAACGGAACCGAGGTCGATATCGTCTTCAACAACGCGGCGGTGCAAATTGCGTATAGAACCGATTATTGGAGCACGCCCGTCGAGGACTTCGAAATGAGCTTCCGCATTAATTTCATTTCGATAGCCACCATCTGCAACAGACTGATTCCAAAAATGATTGAACGCGGCTTCGGACGGGTCATCAACACGACAAGCGGCATTCGTAACGAGCCCGAGCAAGCCGGTTATGCGGCAAGCAAAGCGGCCCTGGACAAATTCACGAAAGATCTTGTTTCCCGTTTAGAGGGAACCAATGTGATGATCAACATTACCGATCCAGGCTGGTGCCGAACTGATCTAGGCGGGCCGCAGGCTCCATGCGCTGTCGAGAGCGTTGTTCCCGGCATCGCGGTAGGCGCATTTGTAGACGATAAGAAAAGCGCGCGGTTCTTCCCTGCGCAGGACTTCGTCGGCATGACGCTTGAAGACGCGGTATCCAAAGCCGAGAAAATCGAAGCGAATCCATATACCATTTAGCCGTAACGCGCAAAAAAGGGAGTCCGGAGGACTCCCTTTTTTATAGAAAATAGATATCGACTTCCCCGTATACTCTGCCCTGGCACTATGCTTCACTCCATAGGACCCCAATATCCTAAAGCGAAGTAGATTAGCCTTTAAGCGCAGCGATCCGATGAAAAGCCGGTTTTGGATCATGCTGTTCATCAAACAGGAATGGCCAATTTTTTCGCCCGCGCACGGGAAAATCATTCAGCCAGGTGTAGTCGTCCGCCGCTCCCCAAAAGGTCACGGAAGTAATCGCATCCCTGTATTCCTTCAACAATCTGAAGACAGCTTCGTATCGCTCGGCCTGGAGCTCGAGCATTTCCGCCGTAGGCTCCGCCACATCCGTACGCTTGTCATCAAACCGGAACATCGACATATCCAGTTCAGTCAGCTGCAGCTGCAAACCGAGGCTGGCATATTTGTCCAATGCCGCGCGAATATTATCCAAGGAAGGATCGTAGAGATTCCAGTGTGCCTGAAGGCCGATGCCGTGAATAGGCACACCTTGATCCAGCAGCGATTTCACCAAAGTATAGATCTTATCGCGCTTCCCTGGATGAGATTCGTTGTAGTCGTTATAGAAGAGGGCTGCGCCTGGGTCGGCTTCATGCGCATATTCAAACGCCCGTGCAATGAATTCCGGTCCGGCAATATCCAGCCATTTCGATCGGCGCAGCAGGTCATCCCCTTCGTCTGCTATAACCTCGTTCACCACATCCCAAGCGTAAATCTGGCCCTTATAGCGGTCTACCACCGTGTGGATATGAGTTTTCATCCTCTCGAGCAAAGTTGCCCGATCTACGGGGTTTCCCTGCTTATCTTCAAACAGCCAGCCAGTGGACTGGTTATGCCACACCAAGGTGTGTCCCCGCATAGCCATGCCGTGCTTCCGGGCAAACGCCGCTATTCGATCGGCCTCATCGAATGTATAGGCCCCCTCTTCCGGCTGCACGCTGGCGAATTTCATTTCATTCTCCGCCGTAATGCTATTGAAATGATAAGCGAGCAGTTCCTCCTGCGTCCGTATAGTCAGCGGGTTGACGGCAGCACCGATTCGAAAATCGTCTGCAAAAATATCCTTCAAAGCCGCTTCCGCACGTGTTCTATTCGTCAAAATAGCTTCCTCCTGACTGATGATTAGTCCAGGCACTGCATGCCCCAGTTCCGTTACTCCTTCACACTTCCTACGTTCAAACCGACGACGAAGTATTTCTGCATGAATGGATACACCAGCAGAATAGGCACGGAAGCCACAACCGTCACCGAAGCCCGTATCGATAAAGGCGTCACCATTTGCGCGGCCGCCCCCTGAGTCATACCTGCCCCTGCAGCTACTGAAGGATTGTTATTAGCATTCATACTCGAGGATAGCAGCTTCATCAGTTCGTATTGCAAGGTACTCAGTTCCTGTCTAGAAGAGGTGTAGATGAAGGCGTCAAACCAGGAGTTCCACGCCCCGACTGCAACAAACAATGCAATAGTGGCCAACACCGGCTTGCAGAGCGGGAAGATGATCTGCCAGAAAATTTTGAAATCACCGGCTCCATCGATTCTCGCCGACTCGACCAGGCTTTCGGAAATAGATCCAATATAGGTACGGATCACGATCATGTTAAACGCGCTGATCATTGAAGGGATCACGTACACCCAGAACGTATTGATTAAGTGCAGGTCCTTCATCAGGAAGTAGCCTGGAATCAGACCGGCATTAAAGTACATCGTCAGGATGAAAATGAAGGTAATCGGCTTGCGGAACACATATTCCCGCCGGCTCAGCGTGTAAGCCAGCATCGTGGTCAGGAACAAATTCAGCAAGGTCGAAAGCACCGTTCTGGCTACCGAAATCACAAATGCGTTATAAATCGTTCCCGAAACGAAAACCGCCTTGTAGTTCTGCAAGGTGAATTCCCTTGGCCAAAGATATAATCCGCCACGGATCGTATCGCTCCCAGCATTAAAGGATACGACGATCGTGTTCAGAAATGGATACAAGGTGACGATGACCAAGATGATCATGAATATCGTGTTAAGTGTATGGAAGATGATCGGCTCTATCCGTCCTCTTCTTATACGTTTATTGACTGCCGCAGCAGTTGCTGGTCCTGGGGTGGTTGAATAATTTGCCATAACTATAACAGCCTCTCTTCCCCTAGTCGTTTAGCCATCCAGTTTGCAAAGAGCAGCATGGTCACGCTAACAACCGTTTTAAATATACCAGCAGCAGTAGCTAGTGAGTAATTGCCTTGAGCAAGCCCGTATTTCAACACGAAAATATCTATGGTCTGCGACCAGTCGAGCACAAGGCCGTTGCCCAGCAGATATTGAACTTCAAAGCCTGCTTCGAGAATATGACCGATCGACATGATCAACAGAATAATAATCGTTGGTTTTATGCCCGGCAGCGTAATATGGAGCATTTTCTTATAACGGCTTGCTCCATCAATATCTGCGGCTTCGTATAGTGCGGGATCGATCGCGGACATGGCGGCCAAATAGATGATCGTATTCCAGCCGACTTCTTTCCACACATGCGATGCACCGACAATACCCCAGAAATACTTGCCTTCGCTGAGCCATTGAATGGGCTCTTTAATCAGATTCAGCTTAAGCAGGACGTCGTTGACAATTCCGTCTGAAGCTAACGAAGTCGCTACAATTCCAGTTACGATAATCCAAGATAAAAAGTGCGGCAGATAGGATATCGTCTGCACGGTTCTTTTCCAAAATATTTTCTTAATTTCATTCAGCAATAAAGCCAATATAATTGCGGTTGTAAAGCCGAGAATTAGATTAATAATACTCATCGCAAGCGTATTTCGTAGCACCTGCAAAAAACTGTCGTCTTTAAACAAAAATTCGAAGTGTTTAAAACCTACCCATTTCTGATCACTGAAGCTGCGCGCCGGCTTGTAGTCCTGGAAGGCCATGGTCCAACCCCATATTGGAACATAGGCAAATAAAATAATGTAAGCCAGAAGTGGCACTGACATGTAGATCAGCTGACTCTGGCTTTTAATAAGGGACCAGGTCATTTTCTTTTCTTTTTTGGACTTCCGGACGGTACGGTTTTTCGTTAATGTCTCATCCATAAGCGTTTTCTCCCCAAAACCTGTAATTGCGGAAGGCGGGAGACAAAAGCAAGCCGTCCTCCACCTTCCGATTCAACCCCAATGCCTTATTTCACTGACCAGGTTTCCGTTCTCCACTGCAATACTTCATTGATGCGGTCTTCATACGCCTTGATGTTCAGCTTGCCGATTTCAGCCACATACTCGTTCCATACGTTATCGAACTCGCTTGGTTTGGCAAGAATGGCTTTCGGCAAATACTTCGTCGACAATTCATTTTGCTTCGTATTTACAATTTTCGCTTCGGATCCATCCACCAAGTCTATGGACCAAGCCGGATAAGCAATGTCATTTTCCGGTGCCTCACTAAAGAAATCAACGGGGCTGTCAAAGCCGTATGCTTCAAGGAACTGCCTATCATACGGTTTCAACCCAGCCTTGAATTCTTCAGGTTGAGCGGCTGCATCCGTGGAGTTCCCATCGGAGAAGAAACCTTCCATTTTCGGTGCAAATTTAACCCATGCATCCGCTTTGTTGCCCAATTTCCAGGTGCCGTCATTAAAATTATCGCGCTGCTCTTGCGTTTTCATGAAGCGGCCTTCCTCATTGACATAGTAGTCCTCGTCTGGAATTCCCCAAAGGAGAATTTTCTGCCAATCCTCTTCTATCAGGCGATCCATTAACTTAATAATCCTGACAGGATCCTTCGCGTTGACACTGATACCAAAACCGTTATTGAGGTTCAGTGCCGGACGATCCTTATAGTGATCCCTGATGCTTGCATCGTATACAAGAGGAAGACCGATATAAGTTCTTTCGAGCTTCTCCTGTGTAATCAAAGATTCCTCAGCCGTTTGGAAATTCCAGTGCTGGTCAAACATGCCGAGAACCGCGCCGCTTGAAATTTTGGCCATATACTGGTCGTAGTTTTGCGTAAATGCCTCTTTATCGACCAATCCGGCCGCATTCATTTCATTCAGCTTCTGATAGTACCGCTTCGCGTAATCCTTATCGGCAAAAATCTCCGCTTTGCCGTCTTCTACAACGACGCCGCCGTTATTCGGATGACCGATCAAATGCTGCGGAGCGTTGAATAATCCCCAGTTTCTCCAGTCATAGTTCAGGATCTCGAAACCAATGGTCGGGGTTCCGTCGATCGTTGGGTATTTCTCCTTGTACTTGGCGATCAAATCAAAGTATTCATCCAGCGTTTTGACTTGAGGATAACCTGCATCCTCCAATACCGCCTTTTGGATCCAGAAGGCCGGTCCTGCATACCAGTTGCTGGCAGGGTCACCGTTCAAAACGCCATAGTTCGGAAGAATATAAATATGACCGTCATTTGGATCCTTCATCATATTCCAGTATCTTTCATAATGCTTTTTCAAGTTTGGAGCGTGTTCCTCAATCAAATCCTCTAGAGGGATATAAGCCCCTGCTGTAGTCAGCTTTGTATTCCCCGTCATTAGATCAGGATAGTCCGAGCCTGCAATCATAACGCCCAGCTTCTGATCAATGTCACCCGCCAAAAATTCAAATTTAAAGGACGCACCGGTCTCTTCTTTAATCATCTTGTATATCTTGTTGTCTGGTGTTGGCTGTTGACCGGCCTCTCCAATAAAGACGCTGATTTCAAATGGCTCTACCTTACCGCCATTGTTCTCGCCCGCTGACTGCTCCGGAGCATTTTTGCCTCCACCCGATTTCGTGCCGCCGCTGCATCCTGACAGAATGACGCTGAGCGACAACAGCAGGATTGTGCCAAGCCGAAACAATGTTTTAGACGTACCCCCCATGTAAAAAAGCACCTCCGCAAATTTTTTAGCTACACAAGCCACTTTTTGTAAGCCCTTTCATGTAACCTATCTTTATTTTAGAAGCGCTGTCAGAGCCGAACTATAGCACAATTAAAGGATTAACCCTAAAAATATTAGAACCTGCTGCTTTTATATTCGCTCGGCGACATCCGCATCCGGATTTCGAATTGCTTGAAAAACTGGCCATAATGGCTGTATCCCACTTGTTCGGCAATTTCACTGTTCTTCAGCTCGCTCTGCTCGAGCAAGCGCACCGCCTCCTCGATCCGCAGATTATGCACAAGCTCATTAAAGCTGATTCCGTTCCTCTTCAGCAGCAGCTGACCCAGATATGCTGGATGCATGTAGAAAATTTCGCCTAATTTCTTCACCGTAAGGCGCTCGCGATAATGCTCGCGAATGTAATCGTTGATTTCCTGTACGATTCCCTGCGATTGCTTGGATTGCTCGCGCAGGAGCAGCTCGATGCTATCCATTCCGAAGGCTTGCAGCAGCTTGAGCAAATCGTCCATAATAAGCACCGAATCCGATAGACCGGGAAGCCCGTATTTCTCGAGCAGCAGCTCTGTCTCCGGATCGCTCGTCTCTTTCAAGTACTCCATAATTCTCCACATGATGTGGATTACGATCTTCCTGACAATTTCCGGAGCCACGAAGATTTCCCGGAAGGTACGGGCTGCCGAATCTACCGCTTCCCTAAAGGCATCCTGATCCAGAAGCGAAACCGCGCCGATGATCCCTTCTGCCAGCTGCAGCTGGTCATAGTGGTAATTCAAAGGACGCTTGGCAATCTGCTCATACCTCAGAACGCGGTCATACCCTGTGTCATAAAATTTATACATCATCGCTTCCTTTGCGGTACGGTAGCTATGGCCGATCTGCAGCAAGGTATTCCCGCCCTCGCCCGCGGCCATAAAGACGCGCTGACCGGCATAAAGCTGCACCAGCTCCTGAAACAGCCGGTCTGCAGCACGCGCCTCTGCGTGACAACGTTCGCCGTATACGATGCCGAAGCGGTTCATGTCCAAATCGATCAAATACATCGCTTCTTCCTGATACAACAGGGCAGCCGCCCTGCTCCGCAGCTCGGCAAACGCGGCTCCTTCTGTCTGCACGAGGCAGAAATTCCACGTCTCCCGTGCTTGCGATACGTGGTTTAGTACCGAGCATGCCGCCTGGTCCTGCGCCTGGCCCTGCAGCACATCCTTGATGCAGGATACAATCTGCTCATAAGACGCGATTTGGCTCAAACTCTGCCTTTCCTTCTCCTGTGCCAGCTCTTCATGGATTTCCGCCAATTCATCCAAAGCCTCTTCAGGAATGATCGGCTTCAGCAAGTAGCGATTGACACCATAACGGAGCGCCTTCTGAGCATATTCGAAATCACTGTATCCACTGAGAATGACGAAGCGTACATTGTGCGAACCCTCCGCTTGCCAGGCCGCAATCATTTCCAGTCCGTCCATAAGAGGCATATTGACGTCCGTTACGACCAAATCCGGCTGCAGCTCCTTGATCAGCTGCAGGCCTTCAATTCCGTTGCTCCCGGTTCCGCACACCTCAAACCCGATGCCTGGCCAGTCGATCCATAGCTGCATCCCTTCCAGCGCACCGGGCTCATCGTCGATCAAGAGCACCTTGAAAGTCATATCGTTCCCTTCCCCCTTGGTTATGTATGATCTAGAAGCTTGAGCGGAATTTCATAACTTACCTCAGTTCCTTCATCAGGCCGGCTGACGATGTCGAAGCGAACCTGATCGTCGTAATACAGCTCCAGCCTGCGATACACGTTGCGAATGCCGATGCTCGTTCCCGAGGAGTTCTCGTTGCGCACGGCAAGAATGACCTCCCGCAGCTTGGCGGCCTCCATTCCCTTTCCGTTATCCGCGATGACAACCCGCAGGCAGGCATCCTTCACCGTGGCGCTAATTCGTACTGTGCCCAACCCATCGATTGTCTGGATACCATGCTTGCAGGCGTTTTCAACGAGCGGCTGTATGCTCATTTTCGGAATTTTATAGCTCAGCGCTTCCTCGTCGATCTCGAACTGGTAATCAAACTTCTCTCTGAAGCGGAACTTCTCTATTTTCAAATACATTTCAATGAACACCAGCTCTTCCTCCAGGGATACGAGATCCTCCTTCCAGCTAAGCAGGCGCCGCAGCAGCTTAGACAGACTCTTAATAATATCCGTCACGTCTGAGTAGTTGTTCTTCGTGCAGACGACCAAAATCGCGTTAAGCGTATTAAACAAGAAATGAGGATTCATCTGGCTCTGCATAAAGTTAAGCTCCGCGCGAACACGCTCCATCTCCAGATTCTTCTTCTGAATCTCCAGCTTGTATACGTTGTTGATCAGAGCGTTGATCTTGGCGGTCATCCCGTTAAAATTGCGGATCAACCCGCCGATTTCATCGCGCCCCTCGTCAATCTGGATCAGATCGAATTTCTCATTGGATACCTTCTGCATATGCCGGGACAGCCGCTTAACCCGATAGTTGTAAGACCGCAGCATGACATAGATAAACATGGTGGCCATCAAGGTGACAGCAGCAGCTATCGCGCCGATGAATAATCGCATATCGATCATCGCCTTCGTAATCCGCGTGCCTTCCGCCATCCCGATCAGCCGCCAGCCCTTTACATATTTGGCCGTACCGATCGAAACCATATGCACATCCTCGTTGCTGTACTGCTCTGGAAGCTTGAAGACGGTGTAGGGATCGGCGCTGTTTCGCTGGTAGCCGCTTTGAGCTGACATAATGATCTGATTATGCTCATTGACCAGGTACAGGTTCAGATAGTCCCTTTCCCGCACGATCACATCGTAAATTTTGCTTAAATCGATATCGATGCGAAGCAGCTTGTCGTACGTATCGAAATGATCGATGTAATCCATTCTCTCAATGACGCTTAAATAGGGAGCCGTTAACGCCTTATCACTGCTGTCCGTCGCCTGATACGCCGTAACCAGCACGCGCTCGTTCGACTTCTTCCACAGCTTATACCAGTCGCTGTTCTTCACTTCCTCGTTGATGACCTGGTAATTCCCTCCGCTTACGATGGACTTATTATCCGTAAAAATCGTAATGCGCTGAATCTGGTTATTTACAGGCATATAGCTCGTTACCCGATGTCGAAGCTGTTCGTCAAACGCCGTATAGAAATCCAGCGGATCCTCGTATGTCTGATCCAGCATCTCGTACAGCGTCTTATCCCTGCTCAAAGCATGACTGACAGCTACGCCGCCATCAAGATAATCATGAATATCCTTTCGGGCCCGCTCTAGCGAAATCTCCAGGTTCTGCTCCTCCCTTGACTTAATCAGATCAGACATGCGATCCATGAATAAAAGATTCAAGAGGATAATCGGCAGAAGCACGCCAATAAAAAAAATGAGCAAAAACTTAAAGTTCAACGGGATATCGTTTACGATTTTTCTAAGCTTCCACTTTCTCTCAAGCATCTGCGGCTCCTCCTTGTTCCGGAACAGCCTTTGTCCCGGCATCCTGCTTGTAGGCTGAGGGCAGCATCCCTGTACTTTGCTTGAATTTATTAATAAAATAGTCCGTGTTGGGGTAACCGACCTGCAGCGCAACATCGGAAATTTTCATCTGTGTTCGCTTTAGCAGGCGCTTGGCTTCCTCAATCCGCTTCTCGTTCAAATAGGCATTAAACGATTGCCCTGTGTTCTTCTTGAACAATTGCCCCAAATAAGTCGCATTCATATGAAACTGCCGAGCCAGCTCCTGAAGCTGCAGCTTGCTGCGGAACTCCTGGTCCACGTACTGAATGACATGGAATATCGTGTTGGATTCGTTCTCCCGTTTAAGCTCGTTTAACCGGGAGGCCCCGCGGACACATAACTGCAGCACATATCGCTCAATCATGCTATAATCCGCTAGTTCTCCCAAGAAGCCATACCCGTTCTGCAGCTCTTCCATCAGCTTATCCGGGTCTCCGCCCAGTTCAGCGATCCGCTCGAAAATGATCCATTCCAAATTCACGACGTAGGCCTTAGTCAGCTCAATATCTGGCACACGGCAGGCAAAAGAAGCGATGAATTCCCTGGCACAGCTGTCGATGTTCTCCACATGCCCAGCCATGACAGCATCTAACAGCTGATCGAGCTTCTCTTTATGGGCCTCAAATTTCGTTGCTCCCTGATAATCGCCGCAAAAATAAAACAGGCCGTCTCTGCCCTGGCCGCGCTTCACCTGCACCACTTGAGCCGCCTGCCTGTACAGTTCCCTGATCGAGCCGATGCCGCAGCCTTTGCCGCTGATCGCTACCAGGACGGGTTCCCCGGCGCTGGCGGATACGTGCTTATGCAGCTCCATAGCAGCTTCCTCCACTCGGCCTGGGAGGCATTCCGATGGAACGAGCAGACCTGCTCTGCCCGAGGAATCCTGGAAAGCATGAACCCTATCGTCAGGGAACGACGAGGCGACCCAGGCGTTCAAATCCACAGCCATCGGGGCGGCATCAACCAGAAGACACTGCAATTCCGAATCCTCCCGGATTTTCATTGCACTGGCCGCCTGCTGCCATAGGCGTTCGCCGGACTCGCCCTGGATCAAACGGTTAATGATATTGTTTACGATGAAGGCCTGCTGCTTCCTCTGACTTTGCTCCGCGGCCCGTTCCTCCTGAAGACTCGCATTCAGCTTGACCAGCAGACTATATATATCTTCATCATCGATCGGCTTGAGCAAATATTCCGCGACCTTCTGCCTCATGGCGATGCGCGCATAGTCAAAATCATCGTAACCGCTCAGCACGACGAATTTCGGGGGCTTCGGCAGCAGCCGGTTACACTGCTCAATCAGCTCAAGGCCGCTCAGGTTCGGCATATTGATGTCTGTGATCACCAGCTCAGGGCGATGATCCTGTATCATTCGGAGCGCCTCGCTGCCGCTTAGCGCTTCTCCGCAAATGTGAAAGCCATATCGTTCCCAGGCAATCATCGTTTTTAGCCCTTCCAAAACCAAGGGCTCATCGTCTACCAGCAATACGTTCAGCATATAAATCCGCCTCCTCAGTTAATTCCCATGCCAATTGAAAGCGCATTCATGAATAGTAGTGTCTTGGCTGCGTTCTAAGATACTTAAGTAAGGCTGATTCTATCAAAGGAGGAATAAAAAAGAAACATCCAGAATTGATTACCGGTATACTATTATCATCAATCAAAGGATAGGCCAATTTAAAAGAGAGGGGCTGCTAAGATGTTCAGCACTGCATTGATTCATAAATTCGATACCGAGGAAAAGGTCGTAGCGTTTACTTTTGACGACGGTCCGAATCCTGTGTACACTCCGCAAATTCTGGATATTTTTCGGGAAGCAGGCGCCGAGGCCAAGGCGACCTTCTTCATGATCGGCCGCCAGATTGAACAGTATCCTGACCTTGCGCGCACCGTGCACAACCAAGGCCATGAGATCGGCAATCATACTTACACGCATCCTTATTTATCAAAGCTGAGCGCAGAGGAATGTGCCGAAGAAATTATCCGGACAGAGCGATTGATCCAGGAGACAATCGGCATCAAGCCGCTGGCCTTCCGGCCTCCTTACTTTGATTACAACGAACAAGCTGCGGGGGTGCTTGGAAGCCGGGGGTATACGCTGGCTGGCGCGGTAAACGGGGAAGCCATGGATTGGGAGCAGCCGGGAGTAGACCATATCGTCGAGAAGACGAGGGAAAGTCTGTCTCCGGGCAGCGTGCTGCTCTTTCACGATGGCTTCGGAGACCGCTCGCAAACCGTAGAAGCCGTGCGGATTCTCGTGGCAGAACTGGTTGCGGAGGGTTACCGATTGGTCACATTCAGTGAATTAATCAAGCTATCCTCCCCGGCCAAGGAAGTGTAACCTGTACAAGGGAGCCGCATCTCTTGCAGCATGCAGCTCCCTTCCTTCTTCAACTTATTCAGCCGAATCTGGTTTGCCATTATTTTTGAACCGGTAAATTAAAAATTTCTCCTTCTTATGGGCCGCACCAGGCACGTTTACTTTAGTGATCAATTGAAAAGGGGTGTGCATCTGAAGGAACTGTTTGTATTCCGCCATGGGGTAGTAAAGGATAATGTCGACCATCCGCGGATCCTCTTGAATCGATTGTAAAATATTGTAAACTACTTGTTTGAAGATCTCAATGGAAAAAGGGTTGAAAAAGTAAAAGATAAGTAAAAGATATTGTCCGTCCCTTTCACTTCATATTGCTCGGCGAGCCCATATTTCAAGCGGATTGGAGCGCTGATATGCCTGGCCTGCAACCTGTAGCCCACATTGTTATGAAGGGCCTCCTCATAGTCTTCTGATGTACTTCGATGCCCGTGACGGGAATATGGAACTTATTGTGAATGTAAGCCACTTGCAACGATTCCTCATTAACTTTCAAAAAGTTGTTGAATACGCAAAAAAAAGGAGAGGCGAGCCCCTCCTTACTTCAAAAGAATTTGTTTATACTTCTCGTACCATGTCTTCCACTCTTCATGGCGTCCTTCTACAGCCTGTCCATCCATCAATTTCTGGATGACGTTCAGGCATACATGCCATCCGGCCAGATCCTTCGGAGTATGGTCCGTAATTTGGGTTAACTTCTCAATAAGAACGAGGCGGCACCCGCCCGCTTCCGGATATAGCTCGAAACGCACCTGATCCTCGCCGCCCCATGCATATTCCAGTACAGAATCTGGTTCGAACTCGGTAATCTTGAGCTCCTCGAACGTTCCGTCCTGCATATCGAACTTGACTGCTCCTCCTTCACGGAGATCGTCGATCTTCAGCTCCGGGAACCACCGGCCCAGCTTGTCGTTCTCCGTCAACCAGGACCAGACCTCCTGAACGGAATGCGCAAGCCGACGTTCGAAACACGCGGTATATCCCAGCGGGGCTTGCCGGATGTCTGCTAACAATGATATTCCTCCTCATTAAGCGGCGCTGCGTGCCGCATTGGCATATCTCATATTATACAACGCAGCGCCCCGGTTATGCCCCGATTCTATTTACGATCCAGAAGCCGCAGTATAACTGTTACCGCTTCAGCACGGGTCGCCGTCTCCAGCGGCGCAAAGCGATTGCCGTCGCGGCCGGAGATGAGCCCCTGCTCCTGCATTGCAGCTACAGCCCCTTTCGCCCATGTCGGAATTTCCTTATCGTCAGCAAAGCCGGTTACAGCCTCCACAGCCGGCTTCAGTCCAGCCGCTCTGGCGAGCATTGACATCATCTCGGCGCGGGTGACCTCCCTGCTTGGCCGGAAGCTGCCGTCCTCGTAACCGCTGATGATGCCTGCCTGCAGGGCTTGAACGATAGCATTCTGTGCCCATGGACGGATGCTGTCGCGATCGGTGAAATTAAGCCCCGAAGCCGCCGCCTCACTCCCGCTTAGTTTCAGTCCCTTGGTGAGCATAACCGCGAATTCAGCACGAGTAACCGCTCCATTCGGCCTGAACGATCCATCAGGGTAACCGCTCACAATTCCTCTGGCGACGGCTTCCTGAATGCGGGATTCCGCCCAGTGTCCCGCCGTATCAGCGAAGATGTTGGTGGCTGGCTTGGATGGATCGCTGGTTGGATCCCCGTTTCCGCCATTTTGCTCTGGCGAGGGATTGCTAGAGCCTTCCTCCGGCTGCGTGCTTCCAGGATCCCCTGTGCTGCCGGTTCCTGTGCTGCTGCCGGAACTGCCTCCTGGAGTACCACCTGAATTGCCTCCACCTGGAGTACCACCGCCAGAGTCTCCGCCTCCGGTGTCTCCGCCGCCAGGGCCGCCTTCTCCAGGATTGCCCGGCTCCTGAAAGCCGATGAATTTCAGGAAGTCGCCCCAGATGACATTGCCTTCAGCATCCCGCTCATAGTTAACGACCGGTTCAAGGCTGGCAAAGTTAGCATCGGTCAACTCCTGGCCCGACTTGTTCTTGGAGACCTTGCCATCAAACATATAGTTGTTATCCGCAGCAAGCGCTGCCGGATAGCTATCCTTCGCGATATCGACCGTCCGGTAGGACAGGAAGCCGTCGATCGTGAAGTCCGGCGTAATATGCGAATACGTCGTAAAGCTTAAGTTCCCTCCGTCATTGTTAAAGCCGATGTTGTTGATCGCAATGACACCAGGATTGCTGTTGCTGGTGAAACCATAGGCCCCGTTGCCGAAGGCGATGGAATTGCGGATCACATGCGGTACATGAATGCCTTCCCCTCCCAGCTTGAAGCCGTTCTTATCGCCTGCGCCTACCGTGCCATCGGTCAAAAATCCGTTGTTAAACGCAGCGCTGTTCTCAATCACCACTGCCCCGATCGCGCCTGTTCCCGCCTTGGCATACAAATCCCAGCCATCGTCAATATTGTTATGGGACAAGCAGCCCCTAAACACGTTTCCGACACCTGCTGTCAGCTTGGCGGCAAAGCCGTCGGCATTGTTGTCGGACGGATCGCGGTTATCAAACGCCGTGCTGTTGAGAATCAGGTTGTAGGACGGCCAGTCCGCCAGCTCCTGAGCGCTCGCATCCGTGCGGCTGATTTGCAGCCCCGTGTCTCCGTTGGCGTAGAACCTGCTATTCTCCACGATATTGTGGCTGCCCCCCACGGTGAAGCCCTTGGTGTTGCCTGCGGAACGGGTGAAGTCCAGCCCTTTGACATGCCAGTAGTCCCCGCTCAGTACAACACCCTCTGTTTTTTTGTCGAAATCGATGACAGGTCTCGCCCCATCCGCTGCCACCAAATACTTCATCGCGCCGGGTACCCCGTTGTTGTACTTCTTGATTTCGATTTTGGAGCTGCGCACATATCGGCCATCCTGCAGCACGATGCGCTGGCCCGCCTTCACGAAGTCGATCGCCGTATCGATATCCAGCGGACGCTCAGCTGTGCCGTCGCCGCTGTTCTTGCCGGCCGGGGAGACGATAATGTCTTTGCCGGCCGCATACTCCCTCACCACGACCGTGAAATTCCGGACTATTTTGTCATAAGAGGTCAATTTCTGCGTATCATCCGGGACAAACACGATGCTGAAATTCGTATCGCTTTGCGCCGCCAGTGTGGCAGAAGCCGTCAAGCGCTGATGCGCGTTTGCAGCAGCATCCTGCAGAATGACCGTCTGTCCTTGCTTAACCGTAACCGTCCCATCTACATTTGGCCGCAGCACCAACTCATAATCGGTGTCCGGCGTTTTCTCTAGAGACAGCACCTCAAGCCGAGGCTCCACTGGTTCTGCGGGCGGCACCACTCTTGGCGCATCCGTATCCGCAGCGGTAACAGAGAGATCCACATTGCTGACGACGATCGTCGCAACCCGTGCCACATAGAAGCCCACATACATTTTGGAATCCTGTACATTTAGAATATCCGGCGTGAAAATAATCTCCTCTTGCCCATTGTTCAGCTTGCCCGTAAAACCGCTATTCGTCTTGGCCAGCGTCAGGCGGTACGGCGCTGCCGGATGGGTATTGGCCGCCGCCGGGCGCTCATTTTTCAGCATAATCTTCTGAATTCCCTGACTGCCTGCGCCGTCAGGCGTCTCAACACCTGTGCGCACGAACAGCTGCGTGCCGTTATCATCCCGCGTACCGCCGCTATAGCCACCAATGGCTGCAATATTAGAGGCGAATACGCTGGTGTTGCCTTGCACCCCAATAGCGTCCCTTGCCATCAGTCCAAACGACTCCTGGCCGTCGTGCGGATTTTTGGCATAGGATACAACCTGAATGTCCGCTGACAATACGAAGTTGTCCTGAGCGGCATCCAGCTCGGTGTAGTAATACGTAATTCCATCATGGTCTCCGGTCACTTTACCGCCGTCCGAAGCCACAAGTTCAATCGAACCGTCGTCATGGATCGTAACATAGTTGTTCTTAGCCGAAGTGGATTGGCCAAAGTGAGTGAACTTCCACTCAGGCGCCAGCTTCTCCCGCACCGTCACCTGATATGTGATCGGACTGATCGACGTGTCAGCAGGAATCACGCCAATCTCATAGATCCCCGCCGTCTGTCCGTCAAACCGAGAGGTATCGAGTGTAAAATCCGTCAGCTCCTCCCTGTCGCCATTGTCAAACACCTTCGAAACCTGTAAGCCCGCATGTTCGAAAGCATCGCCACGATCAAAAGTGGTCTTCGGATAATTCGTCACTTCGATCCCGACCAGCTCTTTCACCTTCACCGTCACCGGAAAAGAAGCGGTTAACCCCTTGTGGTGCAAAGTAACGCGCTTCTGACCTGGGGCAGCGGTATCCAGGGAGGATGCCGTATATTCGCCCCTCATCAGTCGTATTTCCGAACCGTCGCTATACTTGGCGTACAGCAGAAGTCCATCCAAATCCAAGGCATCGCCGATAAAATAAACCGTTTGCTCCGGCTGCTGCCTGACCTCCAGCTCCATCAGCGCCGCTGCCTTCACCGTCACATCAAAAGACGTCTTCACTCCCGGTGTCTCTTCGGACATGATCGCCACCTCCACGCTTCCTGGCTGAATGAACGTATACGGAGACTGCTTTGTAACCTGCTGCCCCCCAATGGACAGCGAGTACTGGTCGTTCTTCAGTTCCGCCGTCTTGAAGCCGTTATTATATTCCGCCCGAACCACAAGGCCTTCCGGGTCAAAATCATCACCCAAGTAGTAAACCGTTTTAGCCGGGTAGTATTTCACCGCCAGTGAAGTGACCGTTAGCGGGACGATTTGCAGCGGAACCGTCGTCGATGCGCCGTTATAATGGATCGTAATCACATTTGTCCCCGCCTGGCCGCTGTCAAAGCCCGTAACAATATAATCGCTTTGCAGCAGCATCTCCTCGCTGCCGTCAGAATATTGCGCGGTTACCGCAAGCCCCGTCAAATCGAGGCTCTCGCCCACCAAATATGATGTTTTCATTGCCCCCGCATCGGCGAGCAATGCACTCACCGTTCTGTTCTCCACCCGAAAATGGATGTCGCTGAAGGCGACCGTCGCATCCCGGGCCGCATATGCCCCCGCAAAAAGCGTATCCATGAACATGTCCGGCAGCATCAACGTTTCGGTCTCTTGATTAACGCTTAGCAAGTAGGTCGCTCCCGATTTTTTGATGCGTAGATCATATACTTCTCCCGCGGCAGGCGCAGGAACACCAGACAGCGGGGACAGCTTCGTTTGCGACCCCTGGCTCTTGTAGAAGCCTTTCATTACCGTATCCAATGAACCGATGGCGACATAATTGGAAGTCATCGTGCCGGTATCCCCATGGGCTCCCACGCTGTCTCGAAGCATCAGGCCAAACGACTTCTGGTTCGGCGTACTAATGCCGCTGTCGCTGTTGAACGATACTACCCTGGCCTTCGCGCTAAGCTCGAAATTCGCCGCAGCCGGCAGCTCCTTAAAGTAAAAGGACATGCCCTCATCGCCGCTCGCTATTTTCCCGCCATACGTCGCTAGCGTTACCGACGTTTCGCTCTGCTCCAGGGGAGGGGGATTCTTGGCATCGCTCGTATTGCCGCCGAAGGCGCTGAACTGCCAATCACCGAGCTCTACAGATCCTTCCACGCTTAGCTTGACGTCCTTGAAGGTCACCGCCACATTCCGGGCGGTATATAATCCGGCATAGCGGATATCCCCGGTGAAATCCGTGATGGCTGCCGTTTCATCGCCAATTTTTACGACGTACAGGCTGCCTGATTTCTTAATGCTCAGCCGGTATTCCTCGCCAGGCGCAGGTGAAGCGGCTGAGGCAAAGGCCTCTATCTTCTGCAGACCGCCCGTCTGTGATTTGTGAAGCGCTTTCATTTTCTGGTCCAAAGCACCCGCGGCGACGTAATCCCCGGTAAACGCTCCATCATTCTCGTTGTCCAGCACATTGCTGCGAAGCATCAAGCCAAACGACACCTGGTTATGGGCCGTCCAGGCGTCCACCTGTGCCGTAGCTGTCAGCTCAAAGTCGGCATCCGGCGCCACTTCCTTGAAGTAATAAGCAATCCCTTCCGTGCTGCTCGAAATTTTGCCTCTGTCATTCGAGCTGCGAAGCGTTACCGTGCCTCCGGCATTTTCAGCAATTTCGAAATTAGCGAGCGTAATCTTATCTGCTCCGCCTACATCCCCAAAAATGCTGCCCCGCCAATCACTCGTAATTTGAATCAAACCGGCAGACGGATCGCTGCCCTGTGCCGCACCAACCGTCAAAGGAAAAGAAGAAAAAATCAGCAAACATGATACAATTACAGCCACATACCGTTGTAGTTTTCTCAAATCGCCATACTCTCCTTTGTTCAAATTTTGGTCAAGCTGCGGTTCACCCTCCGTAGATAAACTAATTTAGTAAATTTATCTCTCCTACCTAATTTATGATTCTATACTAATTCCCTCTATTTGTCGCCCTAAAATTAGCAGATTCAGACAGAAAAAAACCGCAATCTTCCCGGTTGAGGAGAGTGCGGTTTAAAATTTATTGTTCCTTAAATTTAAATTCAGCAATTTTCCCGGCTTCAATGAAGCCTGCCTTCCGATAAACTTTATTGGAGTCCGGATTTTTTAAGTCCGCATTCAACATCGGTACCAGATTTTCCGAATGAAGAAGGCAGCACATCTCAGCAACAATCGCGCTGGCATAACCTTTCTTACGATGTTCTACCGGGGTATATACGGTATTAATTCTGGCATGTCTAGGGGATCGATGGGCAATATTCGCCATGGAAACGGGAATGTCATCTGCGCACCACAGATACAGATTTCCTGCCCCAATCATCCTCTCGGCAAAGGGAATTTGACTCTCCTTGGTTACCGCTGCGCCGTAGGCCCACTCTGAAAACCCCGCCAGAAAGTCAGCTATGATATCCACATCGTGTTGTTCAGCCCGACGCATTTCACCAGTGACGCCAGTCGGCTTCTTAACCTCATGGCAATAATACGACTCCAACATCATATAGAGTTCATAGCGAATATGTTTGGCCTTTGAATACATTTTGGCGAAATACTCCGCCGTTTCCGGCTCTCCGGATATGCCGGGCAAATCGAGCTCCGGATGGTCATCTATAAGTTGCCTAAACAGAGTTTCCCTTCGCGCCTCGGTCACTTCCTTCGCCAGCCACAACCAAGCGTTAAATCCCTTTGTCTGGGCAAAAACCATCGTATCGTCAACGGCTTTTAACCTCAAGGCATCACCTGACCCACAAATTGAATGCAGCAAATTATATGGAACTTCATCCGCAATAAACAGCTTTCCTTGTAGAACGGGATCCCCCGCACCAAATGTCTCGAACATACTGCTTCCCCTCCCGCCTGAGCACCCACGCCAACCGATGAAGTGACAATAAATTTATGTTAGTTTACCACTTTTTCCATTTAGGTGCGGATTATTTCAGTCTAAACAATTATGAATAAGAAAAATAAAGCCACATGGAGTTGTTACACTCGCATGTGGCATTTAAATCAAATAGTGAACATAATTATTCTAATTTAACTGCTTTAGCATCTTTTACATTGATCTCATATTCAGCTTCAGGAAATGGTGAAAGTTTTGAGTTTTTTTAATATATTTTCCCTTCATGGTCGGTAGGTTGTAGCGTAATGAAAAAATTATCTCCCGAATTCCACAATACTCCGCTTACTTTAGGCAAATCTAATTTGATTCTTATTTCCTCATTACTGTATAAGTTTTTCAATTAAGTCTATATGAACTGTTTTTTGAAATGTATTAACAAATTCAATACAATATTCATATTTATGCAAATCCGTAGTGGTTGTCACTGTACTTTTCGACAGCCAGTTATCTTTACATCGGTTATATAATCTATTGTTGGAGCGCTACCAGGGTGTTTTTGCACGGTAACAATCGGAGCAATTGTCCAGATAGTTGCGAAAGTCTTTTCACCATCCCTATCCAATTGAACTGCTTGAACGTTGCAACGTTATTTACATCTTAGCGAATTTCAGAAAAACCGCGAGAAACGAAGATAAGGTTTTCGGAGCAAGACATGATGGTATCTGATGATATTGGGGCTTTTGCAAAGTTAGTCGGATGATTTTCTATCTTTTGACTATCCCGCCTTCGTTTTGTGCCCGGAAATAAATGGTACACAACTAATCCGGCTTGTCCTCGTCCAACTATATGAACAAACCAAACAACAAGGTGATGGACATATGAAAAAAAATCAAAACCTGCTGCTGCTCGTGCTTGCAGCGTCGCTGCTGTATGCCGCTCCTGCGCAGGCAGAGGCGGGCGCGCCCGCTCACGCCGCTATCCAGACGCAGGATCAAGTTCAATCCCAGGCTCAGACGGATTCCAAGCCGATCGCCATTTATCTAGACGGCCGCCAGCTTGAGCCTGAAACGCAGCCGCTCATCGTGGACGGTGCGGTACTCGTCCCGATGCGCGGGCTGTTTGAGGCGCAGGGCGCCGAGCTGGTCTGGAACGGTGCCAGCAAGACCCTTATCGCAACCAAGGATGATCTGACGCTCACCTACCGGGTAGGGGAGGCCTCCGCCGACCTCAACGGCAAACCGGTGAACCTGTCTGTACCCGGCCGGATTTCAGATGGTTATACCTTAGTGCCGCTGCGGTTCGTCAGCGAAACGCTCGGCAGCACGGTGAGATGGATCCCGGAGACAAGAACGGTGCATATTTCCTCCCCGGTGAACTATGAGACGACGGTTCTCTGGGGCGTGAATCTGCGCAGCCGGCCAGACACCGGAGAAGGCTCCGCTACAGGAGAACTGCTTCCTGCTGGCAAGCAAGTTCATGTCATCCGCGAGGTCGATGCCCATTGGCTGGAGGTGCGCACCGAGGATCAGAAACACGGCTACATCTCGGCCAAGCCAAAATATACCGATTATAAAAGCCCTTCACTTATAGAACGCCAAGGGGAGGCCCTGATTGCTTATGGCAAGCAATACTGGGGCACGCCGTATGAATTCGGAGCTTCACCCGACCAGACGAATACGTTTGACTGCTCTTCGTTCGTGAAGCGCGTGTTCCAGGATACGCTGGGCATTGAGCTTCCCCGGGTATCCTATAATCAGGCAAAGGTCGGCCAGGAAGTCGGAATCGACGAACTGCGTCCCGGAGACCTGCTGTTCTTCAGCTCGCGCGGTTTAGATATTGGACATGTCGGAATTTATGCAGGAGACAACCAGATCCTGCATACGTATTCGAAGAAGCTGGGCGTGCACATCGGGGAGTTCTCCGGCCAGTGGAAGGATCGATTTGTAACGGCTCGCCGGGTGTTTTAAACAGAAAGGAGCAGCTCTATATGAGCTGCTCCTTCTATTTATCCGGTCAGAATGAGATATAATCATTAGCAAGTCTTTCATTCTTAATATTGTTAAACAGGAATAATATATTTATTACTCATTAGATTTTGTTATCTATTTATATATAACAAAATCTATAATTAAAAACCCTTTATTTCAAACTTTAAACTTCATAGGAAGATGTTATTTCATTGACGAATGAAATCTGGAAGGATATTATTTTTATATTCATATAACAAACTTCATAACATATTAAAGAAAAATATAACAAAAATTCACGTCTTATCATGGTCATTTCTATTTCCGTACCCCTTTTCATAAAGGGGTCGTTTTTATAAGGCTTCTGAAGACCAGGGGGGCAGAACATATGAATTTTATCAGATTGCTAAATGACATCAAGCTGAGGAGAAAGCTATCCTTGACCTTTATTACCGTTGCTGTTGTCCCGCTCCTGATCAGCGGGATATTTCTGACGGGCAAGCTGCGGGAAATTATGATAGCAGATGCTTTTGAACAGGCTACGGATAACGTAGAGCGAGTTTGGAAACGAACGGAGGAAGTCATCAAGGTGCCGCTGGACATTTCCTATCAGCTCTCCAACGATAGCCGGATGAAATCGGTGGCAAGCCGCAGCTATGACAGCTATATCGAGGTCATTCAGACCTACCGCCAATATTCTGATATCCGGGATTACATTCGGTTATATAAAGAGGTTAAAGGCATCCGGCTTTATACGCCGAACCCGACCATGCTGAATAATTGGGAATTCATGCAGCCCGATAATCAGATCGAGCAGGCAGAGTGGTATAAGCTGGCGCTGAGCAAAAAAGGGCTTGCCGGTTGGGGATACATCGAGGATGAACGGGACCGAACGAAATACCTGAGTCTAGTACGAAAAATCAACTTGAACGAGCCTGGTCAGGATAGTGTACTTGTCATCAACGTCAATACGGCGCAGCTCAATTCCATTCTATCTCAAGAATCGTTCTCTACCATGATCGTAGATGATCATAACAATATCGTGGCAGCCAACCGTCCAGATTTGTATGGAAAGAACCTCGCCGAAGTACATTCAGGCGATGGCATCCTGCAGCAAAGTGAAGGCAGCTTCGATGCCGATATAGACGGGAAACGTTCCAAAGTCGTTATTTCCAGTCTAGTTCCGGAGACTAGCTGGAATGGGCTGCGCGTCATTTCCGTGTTTACAGTATCGGACATCGTCCAGGACGCGAACGAGGTTATCCGGCTGGCCACGCTCGTAATTGCAGGCTCTCTGATCATTGCCGTACTGCTTGTCTATGCCTCGGCATCCCTTATTACGAGCAGACTGCTGCGATTAAGCAAACATATGTCCAGAGTAGGCACCGGCTCAGGCCACTGGGATACTTATCTTGACCTGGATGGCAAGGATGAGATCGGACAGCTCTCCAGGCAATTTAATGCTCTTGTCCAACGGATCAGTCAGCTGATGCTGGAAGTCGAAGAGAGTAATCAGCAAAAACGGCGGCTGGAGCAAAAGCAAAGTGAGATCAAATTTAAAATGCTAGCGAGTCAGATCAACCCCCATTTCCTGTTCAATACGCTGGAATCGATTCGCATGGAGGCGCATCTCCGAGGGGAAGAGGATTTGGCGGAGGCGGTCTGGCAGCTCAGCAGTCTGATCCGCAATAGTCTTGAGGTTGGCAACGGCAAGATTCGACTTTCCGAGGAATTGAATATGGCACGCTGCTATTTGGAACTGCAAAAGTTCCGGTATGAAGACAGGCTTCTGTATAAACTGGATATTGCGCAAGGCACTGAAGATATTGAACTTCCGCCACTGATGATCCAGCCGCTGGTGGAGAATTCGATTATTCACGGGCTGGATCACAAAGAGGAAGGATCAACACGGATAACCATTCGGACCAAGCTTGGTGAGGACGGCGAGGTATGCGTAGAAATTCAAGACGACGGGGCAGGAATCCCGGCATGGAAGCTGGAGGAATTGCAACAACAGTTGAAGGAACAGGAATCGGAGGAGGCCGGGGGGCGGATTGGGCTCCGCAACGTGCATGATCGCCTGCAGCTTACTTATGGTCATGCTTCGGGGCTTTCGATTGATAGCAAAGAGGGTGAAGGCACTAGGATTACATTTTGCATACCGAGGGGGAACGAGATCGAATGTTTACAGTAATGATTGTTGATGATGAGCCGAAACTTCGCCTTGGGCTGCAATCCTTGATTCCGTGGCAAGAGTTAGGGTACGAGATCATGGGAACGGCAGCCAATGGAAACGAGGCACTTCGTGTTGGGGAAGAGCAGATTCCCGATGTGATGCTGGTCGATATCCGCATGCCTGGCATGGATGGGCTGCAGCTTCTTCAGGAAATCCGCCGTCGCGGCTGGGATACACATGCAGTCGTACTGAGCGGATACGCCGATTTCGAGTACGCCCGCGAGGCGCTCCAATATGGTGTTGAAGGTTATCTGCTTAAACCTGTCAACAGAGAAGAACTATCCACTCTGCTTCTGAAGCTTCACGGGCAGATTTCCGCCGAACGGCTGACGAAGCGGGTACATCAGGAAGCAAAATCACAGGAGTGGGCGGTGTATTCCCTGCTGTCCGGCTCACATGATTTGGTAAACGTTTCCATGGATGAGCTGGCTGAATCGTTAGGAATGGATTGGCCGAAATATCAGATTGTGCTGATCGCTTTTCCGGGTCTGCATCCAGAAGAGGACGAGCGCATCCGCAGCTTCCGGGATCGTCTGGTTACAGCGTACGCAACGGATAGCCAAGGCGTTGTTCTCTACTTTGCCCCTTATACGGTTCTGCTTCTCGCTAATACGCTGGACGGCGAATTAGGCCGGGCCAATCTATACAGAGAACTACAAATGCTGTCTGGAGAGATCCGTTCCCAAATGGATGTGGCCGCAGGTGAAACGGTGCTGGCGCTGGATCAGATCCCAAATTCATTCCGTACTGCCCGTTCCCTGCTCGAACGCAGCTTTTTCTATGACAAAGGCAGGGTGCTAACATTGGAGACTCCAGAAAGCTATCGCCAGACGTCCTCCTGTTCTAAGGACAATTCCCTGCTGGACGGAGAAGAGGTGTCCTTTCGCCTCTATTATTTGGTTGATGTCGGACATGCGGGGGCTATCCATTCCTTGCTGGACGAGGCAGCTGGGCTTATGGCAGTTAACGGGAAAGGAGAAACAGAGATTCGTGAACAATTCTTCTATCTCGCCAATGAAACGCTGCGAAAAATCTCCCCTCGCCTCTGGTCGGAGTCCATTTATCCAGGGGAACCCGCCCAATTCCTGGCGGGCATTTACAGTCAGCGCTTTATCCGGGATCTTGTCAGCTATGTAACCGCTGTTATGGAAAGGCTGGCCCGCTGTGCAGATTATACCAGCCGGGACAATGAAATGAAGCGCTTGCTGGATTTCATTGAACGGCATCACTACGAAAATTTGCGGTTGGAAACGCTGGCAGGACTGTTCAATTATAGCAGTTCCTATCTGGGTCAGCTTTTCAAAAACCATACAGGAGAATATTTCAACGCCTATCTCGACAGAGTTCGGATTGGCAAAGCGAAGGAGCTGCTAACTCAAGGCTGGAAGGTGTATGAGGTGGCAGAAAAGGTAGGGTATTCGAACGTAAATTATTTTCACAATAAATTTAAAAAATTAGAGGGGCAGTCGCCCTCCTCGTACCAGAAAAAAAGTGTAAGAGATGAATATTCATTATGAAAATCTATGATTGTTTCTGAAATATCTGCGGATTATCGCATGAAATGATGCGAAATTAGTGATATGTCTCTATCCTCCCGCATGTTTTATAGTGGTAGCACGAGAGGGGGAATGCAGAAAAATGAAAGCGATGTCAAGCTCTATGTTGTGCGCTGCGCAGGCGAGGAGAACATTCTCCATGGTTTTGTTATGCATGATAATTCTGATGGGAATGTCTGGTTCAGCTGCTTCAATAGCCGATGCTTCTTCAACCGGACAAGCTGCTCTCATGAATATGGAAGGCGCGCCATCTGTCAGTCCGACTAACAGTATAACGGTTACTTTTGCTAATGCGGTGTTAGAAGGTTACGGTATCGAGAAACGCGGTTCTGTCAAAGAAGACGATGATACTTTGTATGACGGTGAAGGCTATATCTCTTACTTTTTTGATGAAATTGGAGGCGCTGCAGAACCCGTCGGCAGTGCAGCTTTTACTGTGGACGCTGCGAAAGCTGGGCTGTATGAGCTGAGTTTAGGCTACTACATCCCCGAAGGCTACGGGGATAAAGTGACCCGTATACAGATTAACGGTGAAGGCACCGGAGAGCTGACATTGGATGCGCCGGCAGCAGGTACGGTTCGTGCTGAGAAAATGGTCAGTAAGGTGCTGCTGAACGCAGGCAGCAATACAATCCAAATTATGCGCGGATGGGGTTACTACGGCATTGAGCATATCAAGCTTGCACCCGCGAATGAAGCACCACCCAGTAACAAGCTGGATGCAGAGGACAGCATCAAGACTGGCACATTAAACAATCCCGAAGCGACAGCTGAGGCCAGAGCGCTAATGAACTACTTGCTCAGCCAGTATGGACAGAAAATTATCTCTGGACAGCAGACGCTTGAAGATGTGGAGTGGATCAAGCAGCAGACAGGCAAATATCCAGCGATTTTCTCTACAGACTTGATGGATTACTCCCCTTCCCGCGTGGATCATGGAGCCTCCTCCACTGAGGTCGAGAAGATGATCGAATGGTACAAACGCGGTGGTATTGTGTCTTTATGCTGGCACTGGAATGCCCCGAAGGGAATCGGCGGCAATGAGCCTGGCAACGAGTGGTGGCGAGGCTTCTACACTGAATTTACAACCTTTGATGTGGAATATGCTCTTAATCATCCGGATTCTGAGGACTACCAGCTCCTGATCCGGGACATTGACGCCATCGCAGTTCAGTTGAAGCGATTGCAGGAGGCGAACGTGCCTGTGTTATGGCGACCCCTGCACGAGGCAGAGGGCACCTGGTTTTGGTGGGGAGCAAAAGGGCCCGAGCCGGCGAAACAGCTCTATCGTTTAATGTATGATCGGTTAACCAATGATCATAAGCTGAACAATCTGATTTGGGTGTGGAACTCCGAGAAAAAGGATTGGTATCCGGGAGATGATGTCGTAGATATGGTAAGCGTCGATATCTATAATCCTGCTGGCGACTATAATCCGAGCATCGCAAAATATGAAGCGCTTGTATCTTTGGCGGACAGCAAGAAGATGGCTGCACTAGCGGAGAATGGGCCTATTCCGGATCCGGATGCTCTTCAGGAGTACGGCGCCGACTGGAGCTTCTTTAGTACCTGGACCGGCGACTACATCAGGGATGGCAAGACAAATACGATAGAGCATTTGAAGAAGGTATATCAACACGATTACGTCATTACTCTCGACGAACTCCCGGCAGACCTGTACTCCAATCTTGATGATAAGGCTGAGAATGGCGAATCAGCAGGGATGACCGAAGCCAATGGACAGGAAAACTATTCGGAGGACGACGATGTCATCAGCATGGAGCCAAAAAACAGCTTCACGGATCTCGAAGGCCATTGGGCGAAGAACGACATTGAGCTGATGTTAAACAAGAAGATTGTTTTCGGGATTAGCCACGGACAATTTGCGCCGGATCGTCCAATTACGCGTGCCGAAGTCGCTGTGCTTATGGCTAGAGCGATGGGTCTTGATGCACAACCAGCAGCGGGCAAGTTCTCTGATGTCGCGAAGACGAGCTGGTACGCAAGCGCTGTTGAAGCTGTAAACGAAGCGGGAATCATGGACGGCTATGCTGACGGTAATTTCCAGCCGCATGCTCAGGTTACACAGGAGCAGTTGGCGGTATTGATCGTTCGCGCTGCAGCCCTTGCAGGTCAGCCACTTACTGAGACAGAGTATTCTCTGGCAGGAGTAACTTCAGAACGGTTTGCACCGCAGGAATGGGTGAATCGCGCGCAAGCTGTCGTCGTCATCAAGCGTCTAATGATGGATTTGAATCTCATCCATGCTTGATTCAATCGCCTAATTAATAAGAAGTCCGCTAGCTGTGGGTCATGCGCCTAATTTAATAGCTAGCGATCTTCTTTGTAATGCCCAAAATATACACAAATATGGAGTGAACATATATTGGCCATTTATATCGACGAGTCAAAGAAGATCTTTCATTTGCAATCAGATCACACAAGCTATGTTATTCAAGTCATAGACGGCTATCCTGTGCATACCTATTGGGGACAACGGCTTCAAGCAGATGGCGATTTGGCGGGGCTTGTGCCGGTTACGAGCAATGCATTTCTAGATACAATGCCTCAGGAATATCCGCAATATGGATCAGGTGATTTTCGTTCGCCTGCTTATCAGGTTCAGCTTGAGGATGGCAGCCGGATCACAGAACTTCGCTATAAAGGCTACTCTGTTTCAGCTGGAAAACCGGCTCTCGAAGGTTTGCCTTATGTATATACAGAGTCAGATGACGAAGCAGATACACTAGTATTGGAGCTTGAAGATGCATACACCGGGATGGTCGTCTTGTTAAGCTACAGCATGTTTACAGGAGGGGCGATTTCACGATCGGCTCGCTTTATCAACAAGGGCAATGGGAAGCTGAGGCTGCTGCGCGCCTTAAGTGCAAATGTTGATTTATATGGCAAGGGGGATCATGAGCTGCTATATCTCTCCGGTCATTGGGCACGGGAGGCTCATATTCAGCGCCGGCCGCTCGGCCCCGGTGGAACGAATTTGGGCAGCCGGCGAGGCATGAGCAGCCACCAGCATAACCCGTTTGCAGCGGTGGTTAGCCCAGATACAGGCGAGGATCATGGCGAGGTTTATGCCATGAATCTGGTGTACAGCGGCAATTTCCATGCTGAGGCGGAGGTCGATGGCTTCGGTCTCGGACGCATGGCGATTGGGCTGAACCCATTCGACTTTGCCTGGACGCTCCAGCCAGGGGAGTCTTTTCAAACACCTGAGGCTGTATTAGTTTATTCCGCGGAAGGGCTTGGAGGCATGTCGAGAATCTATCATCACCTGTATCGGAAACGTCTCTGCCGCGGAGTTCATCGGGATCAGGAACGTCCGATACTCGTCAATAATTGGGAAGCGACGTATTTTAATTTTAATGCGGACAAAATCGAAACGATCGCTAAGGCAGGAGCCGAGCTTGGGATCGAGCTTTTCGTGCTTGATGATGGCTGGTTCGGCAAGAGAGACAGCGACAACAGCTCCCTCGGGGACTGGGTCGAGGATCGCCGTAAACTGCCGAACGGACTTTGTGATTTAGCCGAAAGAATTAATCGGCACGGGCTGAAGTTCGGTCTATGGTTTGAGCCGGAGATGATATCGCCGGATAGCGAACTATATCGTGCTCATCCTGACTGGTGTCTGCATGCAGCCGGCCGGCGCCGCTCAGAAGCGCGCTGGCAGCTGGTGTTGGATCTTTCGCGGCCGGAGGTGCGTGATTATCTGTATGATGCGTTAGCCCGTATTTTCGCAGATGTTCCTATTGCATATGTCAAATGGGACATGAACCGTGCGCTGACAGAAATCGGTTCTGCCACAGCCTCGCCAGAGCATCAACAGGAGATTGCCCATCGTTATATGCTTGGGCTTTATGAATTGCTGGAGAGGTTAACCACGGCGTTTCCAGAAATTTTGTTTGAAGGCTGTGCCAGCGGTGGCGGACGCTTCGATCCAGGGATGCTCTACTACATGCCGCAGGTCTGGACAAGCGATAATACCGACGCCGTAGAGCGATTAAAAATTCAATATGGAACCAGTCTGATTTATCCGGTAAGTACCATCGGAGCCCACGTATCTGCGGTGCCCAATCATCAGGTCGGCCGGGAAACACCGCTCAAAATGCGTGGTGAGGTAGCCATGTCCGGAAATTTTGGCTACGAGCTAGACCTGACGAAATTCAGTGAAGCGGAGAAGGCCCAAGTTAAGGAGCATATTGCCATGTATAAGGAGATACGCTCTCTTGTGCAGCAGGGTGATCTCTATCGCCTCAAGAGCCCGTTTGACGGTGATGAGACATCCTGGATGTTCGTGTCAGAGGATAAGACCGAGGCGCTCGTGTTCTTCTTCCGCGTGCTTGCCAAGCCGAATCCTGCATCTGGCATGCTGCGGCTTAAGGGGCTAGACGAGTGCTTAACCTACACCGTGAAAGGAAGCGACGGCATTGTCGGGACATACCGCGGCGATCGTTTAATGCAGGCCGGTCTGATGATTCCCCAGCTTGCAGGAGATTACGCCAGCACTTGGTTCAGGTTAACTGCGGTGCATTAAGCTCATAGTCGAGACCAGGGTATATGTCGGAACTTATAACAATTAAAGTGATGAGTATCGTAAAGAAAGGATGTCTCAAAGCTGCTGCTTTGCAGTCATCCTTTCTTTATATGCAGTTTCGAATTGCTGTCGGGAGGAGTTTTCACACATCCTGAAAACGAATGATTGTTTCTGAAATTATTGTAGATTATAGAATGAAATTCTACGAAATCTGCGATATGTCTCCAGCTCGTCCTATGCCTTATGCTTAAGGAAAGAGAGGGGGGGAAACGGTGAGATGAAAGCGATAACATTGAAAGACCAAACCGGCAGCGGACGGAGTCATAAGCCGCAAAGGTGGAAGGTGTTTAAAAATCAGAAGTACCTTTATCTAATGTCCATTCCTTTTGTAATCTGGGTTTTTGTGTTTCAGTATTTACCGCTCTGGGGCTGGACGATGGCTTTTCAGAACTACAAGCCAGGCAAGAGCTTTTTTGAACAGAAATGGGTTGGACTAGAGCATTTCCAAATGCTGTTCCGCGATGATCACTTCTATTTGGTGCTTAGAAATACGATGGCTATGAGTATTATGGGGCTTGTAGCAGGTTTTGTATTTCCGGTATTGTTTGCACTATTGCTAAATGAGGTTCGGGTTCAGGCCATGAAGCGGTTTGTACAGACGGTTTCATATCTGCCGCACTTTGTATCCTGGGTAGTTGCGGCGGGGATCGTCACCAAGATGCTGTCGACAGATGGCGGAGCTGTAAATGCTGTGTTAATGAGTCTGAATCTTATTGATGAACCGATTCAGTTTATGTCCAAGGGTCATCTGTTTTGGGGGATTGTGACGGTAGCCGACGTCTGGAAGGAGACAGGCTGGAACGCCATTATTTATCTGGCCGCCATTTCAGGGATCGGACCCGAGCTTTATGAGGCTGCAAGGGTTGACGGTGCCAGCCGCCTGAAGCAAATATGGCATATTACGCTGCCTGGCATTCGGTCAACGATTATCGTCCTGTTGATTATTTCGATCGGCCATCTCGTAGGGATCGGATTTGAGAAGCAGTTCCTGCTCGGCAACCATATGGTCAAGGACTATTCCGAAGTATTGGATCTGTATGCTCTGAATTACGGCTTATCTATGGGCAGATATTCCTTTGGTACGGCAATTAACATTTTCAACTCGATGATCAGTTTGATTCTGCTGTTTGTGGCGAACGGAATGTTCAAGAAATTCGCAAATGAAAGTATCATGTAAACTTACAAGCATCCTATAAAGGAGGGGCTTCAGACATGGGCGCAGCCGATTCGGCATCCAACCTTAAGATAAAGCGGCCGAGAGCGGTCTCCCGATCTCCCCAAGACTGGATTTTTAATATAATCGTATATCTGCTCGTTAGCATCATTACTATCATTACGCTCTATCCATTCTTAAACGTACTGGCTATTTCGTTTAATGACTCTGTCGACACAGTTCGAGGGGGCGTGACGATCTATCCAAGAAAATTCACTCTGGAAAATTACAAGCAAATTTTCAGCTACAGCAGCTTGCTTACTGGCTTCAAAATTTCGGTGTACCGTACACTTGCGGGTACATTGGCAGGCCTTGTCAGCGGCTCAATGGTCGCTTATACTTTGGCGCGGACGGATTTTCAGGGAAGAAAATTCGTCTCGACGTTCCTGGCTATCACCATGTATGTATCGGGCGGCCTGATTCCTGGCTTCATTCTGATCAAGAACCTCGATATGATCAATACTTTTGCGGTCTATATTTTACCGGGGCTTGTAAGCGCCTTTAATATTTTCGTCATTCGTTCTTTTATCGATGGCCTCCCTTTTGCCCTTCAAGAATCAGCCAAGATAGACGGGGCAAATGACTTCACCATTTACTGGCGCATCATTCTGCCGTTATGCAAACCTGCGTTAGCTACAGTTGCGCTGTTCCTGGCCGTCGGACAATGGAACTCATGGTTTGATACCTATCTTTACAACGGTTCCAATGACGCTTTGACGACACTCCAGTATGAGCTAATGAAAGTGTTGCAGAGCACAACGACCAATGCCAATAACATGCGTGGAGGCAATATGACAGAGCTGATGGCGCAAGTGTCCCCGGATTCTGTCAAAATGGCGATTACCATCGTAGCGACAGTCCCAATTCTGGTCGTCTACCCATTCCTGCAGAAATACTTTGTCAAAGGGATGACGCTTGGCGCTGTAAAAAGCTGATACGCCAGCGGCAGTCGGGAAGGCGGCATTCTCTCATGCTTCTGATTGATATATCCGGCCTTTTCATCGAATTAATTAAAGGGGTGTTTCATATTATGAAGACTAAGTTCAAGAAAACTACGATTTCTGTCTTAGCATCCGTTCTCCTGCTAGGCCAGCTTATCGGCTGCAGCGGCAGCTCAGGCGGGAAAAATGCGTCTAATGCCACAAATTCGACGGGCAACAACGCATCTCCTATAACACTAACCTATTTCACACAAGATCCTAGCGCCAACTGGAATAATATGCAGGATCGAATAGGGAAAATCATTACTGAAAAAACAGGCGTTGTGTTGGATGCCGAATTTGCGGTAGGCGATCCTACACAGAAGGTAGCGATTATGGCGGCAACTGGCGAAGTGCCTGATCTGATCGCGGCCAAAGCGGACATCGGTAAGCTGGTTGATGTGGGGGCGATTCTCGACCTGACAGACCTGATTGAGGAGCATGCTCCGAACATTAAGAAAATGCTGGGCGACAAAATTCAACGGGCAAAATACAGCCTGGAGGATCAAGCGATCTATACGATTCCAACCTGGTCTGCCATTGACGAACGCAAGCTCAAGCCTGATTACGGCTTCCAACTGCAGCACCGTGTCGTAAAAGAAGCAGGGTATCCTGAGATCCGCACCGTTCAAGATTTTGAGAAGGTAATCAAGGAATATCTGGACAAACATCCTACGGATGAGAACGGCAATCCGAACATCGGACTGACGCTCAACGCTGATGACTGGCATATGTATCAGGTAACGAATATGGGCTTCTTTACGACAGGCGCACCGGATGACGGCGAGTATTATGTCGATCAGGAAACATTTGATGTGACATACCATTTCCGTCGTCCTGAGGAACGCGAATATTTCCGCTGGCTGAACCATATGAACTCCATCGGGCTGCTGGACAAGGAAAGCTTCGTACAGAAAACAGATCAATTCAAAGCTAAGGTTGCATCCGGACGGGTGCTCGGCCTGATTGACCCAGCATGGGACTATGGCGAGGCGCAGAATGCTCTAAAAGCAGAAGGAAAATTCGATCAAACCTATGGTCATTACCCGGTTACAATGTCCAAGGAGTACAAGGATACGAGCTTCTGGCCGGCAGGCTTTGACGGAGGTTATGGCATAGCCATTTCGGCAGACTGCAAGGACCCGGTAGCCGCTATTAAGTTCCTCGACTATTTGGCTTCAGAAGAAGGTCAGATTTTGATTAACTGGGGCGTTGAAGGCATAGATTATATTGTTCAGGACGGCAAGAGAGTGGTGCCCAAAGAAACCCAAGACAAAATGGATAAGGAAGGCAATGCCTATCTGAAGGAATCGGGCCTGGGATTGTACTGGAATCTTACGGTTCATTACGGGGATGGCATCCAGGATTCAACGGGCAACTACTATACCAAGAACAACCGGGAAATGCTGATCGCTACTTTCAGCGAGCCTGAGAAAGAGGCATTGCAGGCTTACAACGTTGAGACCTGGAGGGATCTGTTCCCGCAGGAAGAGGAGTTCCCTGAAAGAAAAGCGGGCGCAGCTTACAATATCGTTCTGCCTAGCGACAGCAAAGCTACAATCCTAATGCAAAAAATGAAAGATATTACGTGGAAGCGTATCCCTGAGGCGATTATGGCCAACCCGAACCAATTCGATAAAATCTGGGATGATTATATGGCAGAGCTGGAGAAAGCGGGCGTAAAAGAGATGGAAGAGGCTTACGGCCAATTCGTCAAGGATCGCGTTAAGCTCTGGAACGGTGAATAGATCCCGAGCAGCGATTTATGGATAATGATAGCCGCTGGGCGAAATCCGGCGGAGTAGAAAGGCAGGGATACCATGCAAACGATGAATATAACACCATGCAACCCCAAAGCTTCCGATGAAGTAAGGTCGGTTCTAAACTATCTCAGCGAAATTAAAGGAAAAGGCATTATTACAGGACAGCACACGCAGACGATCGCGCAGGATGAGCTGCATTACATTCGTGAAGTAACGGGTAAACAGCCCGCACTATGCGGTTTCGAACTGCTAGGCTATTCCCCGAATATCAATTATAGTGACAGCGGCGAAGAATGCTTGCTGGAAGTCGAAGAAAACAAGGGCACGCTGCAAAAAGCCTGGGAATGGGCGGAGAAAGAGAACGGCTTGATCACCTTTACATGGCACTGGTTCTCCCCGCTTGGCGGCCGGGATAAGAGCTTTTATACAGAGCATACCGATTTTGATGCAGCGAAGGCAACTGTGGAAGGTACCGCAGAACACACGGCCTTGCTGTCCGATATGGACGATATGGCCGAAATTTTACGGGAATTCCGCGACCAACGGATTCCGATCTTGTGGCGGCCTTTTCATGAAGCGGAAGGAACTTGGTTCTGGTGGGGCAGCAAAGGCCCCGGAGTCGCGAAGCAATTATACCGAATCATGTACGAGAGATATACCAAGCACCACGATTTGACGAATCTGATCTGGGTGTGGAACTCACCAACCCCTGAAGGCTATGTCGGGGACGATGTTGTTGACATCATTTCAAGAGATTTATATCCGCCAGCCCACCAGCATACGGATTTGCGGCAGGAATATGAGGAGCTGATTCGCATTACGCCTACCCCGAAGCTTGCCGCTCTCGGAGAAATTGGCCCGATTCCATGCGTCAGGAGTCTGTCCGAATCGCGAATTCCGTGGCTGTGGTTTATGACCTGGTCTAACGATTTTGGCAAAACGGATAAATTCACCGGGAAAGAGGTATTGCGCAGCGCTTATCACAGCGACTATGCTATTACCTTGGATCGGCTGCCGAAACTATATTAAGTTATCCGCCAAAACCAGCCCAAACATTCATTAGGGGCTGGTTTTGGTTTGATTAGCAACAACATCGCACACTAAGCTGGCGGACACTGAGCGGGAACACAAGGCGGGCACTAAGTCACACATTAAGTCACACATTAAGTCACACATTAAGGCGGACACTAAGTCGCACACTAAGTCACACACTAAGGCGGACACTAAGTCGCTCACTAAGTCGCACACTAAATGGAATTCATGTATCTAATTTTGCTCTAAACGAAGATTATAGGGAATTAGATGGATTTTATGCACCTAAATACAAGAATCCCGCCCATGATCGCCATCTCCCTTCTTTTAACGACATGAAATCCATCTAAATCTACGTAACCTTCTTTACCGCATAAACTAACTACTATAAATCCATCTAGATAAGTTGAACTATTAAAATGCCGCCTTTCTTCATAAACTAATCCCGTTAGGCAGCCATTATATTTATCCGGTCAGGTCACCACATCAAATATAATCATGAACAAGCCAGCCGTTGCGGTTGGATAACCACCGGGCTTAGCAACTTGTGCATTTTTAATGCCAAGCGGCTTCAGCTTAAAAATGACCTCCGGTAGCAAAATCCGCAACGATCCCATCATAGCCAGAAGTCATGCCCCCAGCGGCAGCATCCCCATGCTTTCACTCCCCTTATTTAAAAACTCAACATCTTCAATTATAGTTTGTATACTGATACATGACGACAACAAGCGATTTACAACCGCCGCGTTTCATGTGAAGATGAAGTGAAGAATAGGAAATATTCAGTGGTTATAGATTATCTGATGGTGGTGACGCCATGTTCAAAATTATGCTGATCGAAGATGATGCCAGCCTGTTCAGCGAAATCCGGGAACGGCTGCAGCAGTGGAGCTATGACGTATATGGAATCGAGGATTTCAGCAGCGTAATGCAGGAGTTCGCCGCGGTAAAGCCCGATCTCGTCCTTATTGATATTCAGCTGCCGAAGTTCGATGGCTTTCACTGGTGCCGGATGATTCGCGCCCATTCCCATGTGCCGATTATCTTCCTGTCTTCTCGCGACCATCCTACGGATATGGTCATGTCCATGCAGCTGGGGGCAGATGATTTCATTCAGAAGCCCTTCCATTTCGAGGTGCTTGTGGCGAAGATCCAGGCCACGCTGCGCCGCGTCTACGATTACAACACCGAAGCAGTCTCGCTGCGCACCTGGTGCGGAGCGACCGTCGATTATGAGCAAAACACGGTGACGAATGGCGCTGGCACAGTCGAGTTAACCAAAAATGAAATTTACATCTTAAAGCTGCTCATCGAGCAGAAAAACAAGATCGTCACCCGGGAAGAGCTGATTAAGAGCCTTTGGGACGACGAGCGATTCATCAGCGACAATACGCTGACGGTGAACGTGAACCGGCTGCGCAAGAAGCTGGAGGAGCTGGATTTAGGCCGCATGATCGAAACGAAGGTCGGGCAAGGCTACATCGCAATCCAGGAAGGTGAAGGCCGTGATTAGAAAATTCCTGATCGAACGCCGCAGCTGGATTCTGCTCGTCATCATCCTACAGCTGCTTACCTTATCCGTTGCCTACCTGGATGCGGAGATCCCAATGAGTTCGCTGCTCTACATCGTTTTTCTGTCGACGATGATCTTCGTTATTTTCCTGGTCGTTCGTTATCACCAAGAGACCCGCTTCTATAAAAACCTGGAGCAATGGGAGCCGCACCTCGATGTAACGGGCTTAGCGGAAGGGCGCCGCCCTTTCGAGACGGCCACCCGCACCCTGCTCCTGCAGCAGACGGAACGGCTCAGGCAGGAGGCCGCCTATAACCGCACGGCGCTCGAAGAGGAGAAGGATTATCTCTTGTCATGGATACATGAAGTGAAGACACCGCTGAGCGCCATGCACCTCATGCTCGAGCGGCTGGAGGAAGAGCCCCTGAAGACGCAGCTGACCTATGAATGGCTGCGCATCCATCTTCTGCTCGACCAGCAGCTGCACCAGAAGCGGATGCCGTCCATGGAAAATGATCTGTATGTCGAGAGAATCGACTTGAAAACCCTGCTCTATGCAGAAATTCGCACACTGCGATCATGGTGCATGCAGAAGGGCATCGGCTTTGACGTGGATTTAGAGGCGACCCGGATCCTTAGCGATGCCAAATGGCTCGCCTTCATTCTCCGCCAGCTGCTGACTAATGCTGTGAAGTACAGTGAAGCCGGGGACATTTCGGTGAAAAGCCGGACTCTCGGCGACAACACCGTACTGGAAGTACAGGATCAAGGGCGCGGGATTAATTCGCGCGATCTTCCGCGGATTTTCGATAAGGGCTTCACCTCCACGACCAAGCATCATGAGGATAAAGCGACGGGGATGGGACTATACTTAGCCAATAAGGCTGCCCAAGCGCTCCATATTCGCATCGAGCCCGAGTCCAGGCCGGGAGTTGGCACAACGATGAGGCTTATTTTTCCGCAGCGGAATGCGTTCGTGCAAATTCAGGGCGAATAGCACAGGCATGTGACAGCATTGTCACATGCCTTGTTCATTTGTTCGGTGAAACGAAGGAACAAAGCTGGCGATCCCTTTTATAATGGAGCTAGAGAACAAAGGAGTGTGGAGAAATGGCGATACTGGAAGCTACAAAAATCCATAAAAGCTACGGCAATAAATACAATAAGCAAGAAGTCTTAAAAGGGATCGATCTAAGCATCGAGCAAGGAGAATTCGTAAGCATCATGGGAGCGTCCGGCTCCGGAAAAACAACGCTGCTGAACGTCCTCTCTTCCATCGATCAGGTAAGCGGCGGCATCGTGCTCATCGAAGGCCAGGAAATGACGGGCATGAAGGAGAAAGAGCTGGCAGAATTCCGCAAGCGGCATTTGGGGTTTATTTTTCAGGAATATAACCTGCTGGACTCGCTCACGGTGAAGGAGAACATCCTGCTCCCGCTGTCGATTTCCAAAGTATCCAAGAAAGAAGCAGACCGTAAATTTCAGGCCGTCGCAACCGAGCTGGGCATTTATGAGCTGAAGGATAAATATCCTAACGAAATTTCCGGCGGGCAGAAGCAGCGCACCTCGGCCGCCCGGGCGTTCATTCACGAGCCGAGTATTATTTTTGCGGATGAGCCGACAGGAGCGCTGGATTCCAAGTCAGCCTCGGATTTGCTGAACAAGCTGAGCGAGCTGAACGAGAAACGGCAAGCAACAATCGTCATGGTGACGCATGATCCGGTTGCCGCGAGCTACTGCGGCCGGGTGATTTTCATCAAGGATGGGCAGGTATATACACAGTTAAATAAAGGGGAAGAGACAAGGCAGACCTTCTTCAAAGACATTATGAAGACGCAGGGGTTGTTAGGAGGGGTGCAGGTTGAGCATTAATTACATCATTCTCCGCAACCTGAAGAAGAACGCCAAGAACTATTACCTGTACGTTTTCGCCCTCATCTTCAGCGTTGCGCTCTATTTTGCCTTCGTTACGCTGCAGTACGACCCTGCCATGGACGAGATCAAAGGAAGCATCAAGGGCGGTGCAGCGATGAGGGCTGGATCCGTCCTCCTGGTCGTCATCGTGTCGGTGTTCCTGCTGTACGCCAATAATCTGTTCATCAAGCGGCGCAGTAAAGAGATCGGTCTATTCCAATTGATCGGATTGACCAAGAACCGGATCTTCCGCATCCTGACGGCAGAGAACTTCATTCTGTATTTCGGATCGATGCTGGTCGGGATGTTCGTGGGGTTTTCTTTTTCCAAGCTGATTATTATGATTTTGTTCAAAATTACCGGTGTGGAGTCCGGGGCAGCGCTAAGGTTCTCTACTCAGGCCTTTATTCAGACCGTTATCATATTTCTAGCGATTTATGTGCTCATCATGCTGATGAATTACGCGTTCATGAAGCGGCAGAGCATTCTGTCCCTCTTCCGGGTGCTGTCTTCGACTGAGGAGAAGGTGAAGAAGGTATCCGTGTGGGAGATGATTCTAGGCGTCTTCGGCTTAGCGTTGATCGCGCTTGGTTATTACATTTCAACACGGCTGTTCAGCGGGGACTTTATTGAAATGACGCAGCTGTTTCTGGCGATGGTTGGCATCCTCGGCTCGGTCATTTTGGGTACGTACCTGTTCTATAAGGGGTCGGTACGGTTTATCTTCTATCTGATTCGCAGGCAAAAAGATGGATACCTGAACATCAACGAGGTTCTGTCACTCTCTTCCATCATGTTCCGCATGAAATCCAACGCGCTGCTGCTGACCATTATTACGACGGTATCCGCACTGGCCATCGGCCTGTTGTCGCTCAGCTACATTGCCTACTACTCCGCCGAACGGTCAGGGAAGAATGACGTGCCGAACGACTTCGCCTTTACGCTTCAGGCCGATGCGGACAAGTTCAAAGCGGCTTTAACCTCCGGCGGCATCCCCTACCAAGAAACGTTCATTGACGTGATTCAGGTAAGAGCGGACTTCAACCAGGTGATGGATAACCGCTTTGACAATGATGCGCCAGATGCAAAGGTGATGATCATCGGGGTCATTAGCGATACCTCCGTCAATAAGCTCGATCTGCCCGAAGGGGAGACGCTTCTGACGGGATATAGCGACTTGATGCAAACCTTTTTTGCAATTCATAATAGCGGAGAGATTCAATTCCTGGGGCAGCAGGAAGTGATACCGCAACAGATTCGTTTAGAGCGCGAGCATTTTGTGTCCTGGTATTTCAAAGGCGGCTTTCCGATCGCTGTTGTAGATCAAACCGTATTCGAGCGATTGAAGCTGGATGCCGACCCTGAGATTCAGAAGAAATACTCCACGTATATCGGAGTCGATATTACCGATGCTGCCAAGCTGAACGAGGCTAACGCGATATTTGAAAAATTAGAATTAGGCCCGGACAGCATCCATGAATCGCAGCTGGCCCTTATACGCAGCCAGAAACAGACGATGGGACTGATCATGTTCGTGGTCGGCTTCCTGGGCCTCACCTTCCTAATGACCTCCGGCTGCATACTGTACTTCAAGCAAATGGACGAAAGCGAGGAAGAGAAGCCGAACTACACGATATTAAGAAAGCTCGGCTTCACCCAAGGAGATTTGTTAAAAGGGATTCAAGCCAAACAATTGTTCAACTTCGGCATTCCGCTGCTGGTGGGACTGCTGCACAGCTACTTCGCCGTCAAATCGGGCTGGTTCCTGTTCGGCACCGAGCTGTGGACGCCGATGATTCTGGTCATGCTGCTGTATACGGCGCTCTATTCCATCTTCGCGATTCTGTCGGTGCTGTATTACAAACGCGTGATTCGGGAGTCCTTATAGGAGGGGCACCCCATAAACCATGACCTGGTAGAAATTAAAAATGGAGAGCAGGTGTTATATCTGGTCTGCTCGGTCAGAATGTTGAGACATTGTGGAGACCTTAATAAATGCTAGGCTTTAGTCTGTAGAACAGTATTAGCAATATCGGAAGTAAAGACAGTAGTCGTCTATTAGTCAGCTCATTCTAGTCGAATATTCATATATAAACCCGCTCAGGAGGAGAAAATCTGTAAATGTATATGAAAATTTATATATATTTGGTCGTTTAGCCGTAATGCCGCTTGTTATATTCGAATTATCGAATACATTCTCAGGAGAGCAACGAGATAACGCTTGAATCAGAAGTATTCAATCTTTATTATAACTGGAGAAATTCGTGAATTGCAGCAAGACTTTATTATATCGGGACAATATTGATTCAGCTTCAAAACAGTGAACCATATTATAAGTGACTGCGAAATGGATAAGATATTTAACAGAAGTACACCCACTCGGGTACACTCAAATTGTCGAGAAACCCACGTCATTATGACGTTGGGTTTCCTTTCTTTCATTAAGAAGGCTGTCGAGACTTTCTCGACAGCCTGGCCGAGCAGATATAACATTCTGCTCGGTTCTTTGTATATAGGAGCGCCTAGAAATCGATGGTTCTTCCGCCCCGTTTATAACGCACGTCATCGTCCCCTTGATCCGGACTGCCCGGAGCCGAATTGCCGCCGTCCAGAACAGCCTCTTCCTTCACATAGTCCTCCAAGTCTTCCTTCGGCGTTGCGGTCACTGCGCGCACATTGGCCCATTCGCGGATCGCCCGGATTTGCTCGGCTTGGGTAATCGACAGCGGCACCGTGTTTATGATGGCCCGCTCGAAATCCTCCAATCGAATCGAACGGTCCACCGCATAAGCTTCAAACAAAGCATCAATGACCAATTGTTCGATCTCCGCTCCGACGAAGCCTTCGCATTTTTCCGCCAAATCGTCCAGCACCTCGTCCGTTAACTGGAAATCCCCAATGACCTCAGGGTGCGTCAGGCGTCTGCCCATATGAACCTTTAGAATTTCTTTCCGCTCCCGCTTGGTCGGCAGGTCAACAAAGAAAATTTCATCAAAACGGCCTTTCCGCATAAGCTCCGGAGGCAATCCGGCAATGTTATTGGCCGTGGCTACCACGAACACCTGGCTTGTCTTCTCCTGCATCCAGGTCAGGAACTGGGCAAACACACGGGCGGATGTCCCGCCGTCGCCGCCGCTGGAAGTCGCACTGAAGCCTTTTTCGATCTCGTCGATCCACAAAATGCAAGGCGAAATCGCTTCGGCGGTCTTGATCGCTTTGCGCATATTCTCTTCGCTGCTGCCTACGAGGCCGCTAAAAATTTTTCCAATATCGAGCCGCAGCAGAGGCAGCTGCCACATGGAGCTGATGGATTTACTGATCAGGCTTTTTCCGCAGCCCGGTACGCCTGTGATCAGCACCCCTTTAGGAGAAGGCAGGCCATATTTGCTGGCCGAATCCAGCCAGGATTTATTCCGTCTCGTCAGCCAGCGCTTCAGGTTTTCTAAGCCGCCGACATCCTCCATCCTCAGTTCGCTGCGGATAAACTCCAAAATGCCCGTCTTCTTGATAATTTGCTCCTTCTCTTCGAGTATAACCTCGACATCCCGGATATCCAGCTGGCCGTCTTCCACCATCGCACGGGCAAATGCATTCTCGGCCTCGGATAACGTCAAGCCAAGCGCCGCTTTGGCGATGCGCTCCCGCTCCTCGGCCGTAACTTCGATTTGAATGCGTCCTCTATTCTCGTTAACGGCAATCATTTCATCCAGCACGGTTTTGATTTCGTTAAAGGACGGCAGTTCAAAATCAACGATCGTGATATCCTTCTGCAGTTCCTCCGGCAGGACTGGAAACGGCGATGTAAAAATGACATTGATCGGGTTCGGGTTCTGCTTAATGCGGATCAATATGTCACGCAGCTTCCGGATAACCTGGTAATCCGCCGCTCTCCCTTGACCTCCAAAATAAATATGGAAATCCTGCAGCACGACAATACAGGGACTATCGTATTTCTCAATGAACTCCAGCGCCTTCAAAGGCTGCTTGGTGTCATCGCGGGAATGGCCGCTCACATCCACGATCCCCGTCGTCATCCTCCAAACCAGCACTTCCCTTGGCGTCTTGATCAGCGGAATATCCTGCGCAATGGAGCGAATGACTGACATGGCGCGGTCTTCCTCCCAGGTCTGGATATATAGGTAAGGGAACCTTGCCTTTAGCAGATTGGCCAGCAAGGTTCTGATTTTCGATGGCGTTCCTGATACGGGTACAGTCATTGGCGTTCCTGCCTCCAAATCAAATTAATAGTCGATGATCCTGCCTGACGCAGGTGAATTTATCGGAGCATTACTCTTATGCGAGAAAACAACAAGGGGCGCGATCCGATCAAGGGTATACTTTTTCAGCCCCATGACATCCGAGAAATGCTCTAAGGAATTGAACCCTCCCAGCTCCTCACGCTTCATCATGACACGTTTGGCGAGGATCGCTCCGATTCCCGGAAGCGAGGCAATTTGAGCCTCAGATGCCGTATTGATATCCATGCTGCCCCCCTCCAGCAAGGGCCTCTTCGTCAGCGGCGGCATACTGCCGGATGAAGGAGGTTCGTTATCCATTGACGAGGACATACCTCCAAATGGAGGCGGTACGGCGCCCTGGGGCGGAGGCATCCAGCCTGATGGAGGTGGTACATTACCCAGCGGCGGAGGCATGCTGCCTAATGGAGGCGGCATGTGACCCACCGGAGGCACGCTTCCAAATGGAGGCGGCACGGTGCCCTGTGGTGAGCTCATACCTTCTGGTGCCGGCATATTGTATGGCGGCAGCTCTGCCGTCCTTGGCACTGGCGGCATATTATGCGGCAGCGTGCGGCCATAAGGCGCTGCATTGAAGTCGCTCTGACTCTCCTGCCACATTTGCTGCGATCTCTGCTGTTCCAATTCTTTAATTGCAGCAAGCTGAACCAAATAATCCTGGCGAATAGTGAAGGCATGGATAATAGATACAATCCACATCGTAAATACAATGCTCGCGCCAACCCCAGAGCCTGACATCATAAACGCCCCTATAAGCAGCCCAAGATACATAAACCCGAAATTGCGCCAGACGTGATTCTTCACTCTGATCCCGGCATATAAAAAGGCCACAAAACTAGTAAGCCCCAGAGGCACAAAGGTAGCCGCAATCCACCAGCTTGCCGTGATTCCTGGAGATTGGCCTTGGTTCGTATATTTCTGACTCACACTACCCCCCCTTACTGCAGTTCCTCGATTATGTAGTACTTTATAGCTCATCGATCACCCGGTCTAAATGCATTTTTAATAGATATATACGAGTTCCATCCAAAAAGGAAGCACTTTCTATTCGGACGCTAGCATAATTTACAATAAAAAAAACACCCTCTAGAACTTTATCGGAAGAATCAAGGAGATTCTCCAATAAACCTTTCAAGGGTGCGTATCACGATAATTCAATTGCCCTACAGCCTATCCTCCCAGGCCGTGAATCAGCGGTTTGATTCCAAGTTCGTTATACATGACGCCCGCCAGACCTCCAACCCCATCAGAAACAGCCAAAATTAATACAAGACTGCATACAATCAACAGCACGGATTTACCTTTTCTCATGGTTTCCTTGCACCTCGCTTATTAATTTTGCATACCTGTTCTTCATTTCCGGCGTTGCCCAAGCCCGATACTTCTCAAATAACCCCACGCACCGAATAACGACCGATTCGTTATAGAAATCAACACAGCAGTCCAAGCAGGCCAGTATATAATTCATTCCTGTCTCAGCACGTTCTGTAGACAAATAGTAGGCAGCCAGCTCCGCCAACAATCGCGCATGCTGATCGGCTGCAATCTGCGCATGATAACTCCCGAAGGCATGCCCGCGTCCCTCGAACTTCAAATGCGGGCCCAAACGCTCCAGAATATCATCCACCTGAAAATGATGGCGGTTCGCCGCCTCCGTTATTTTCAGAAGGGCTGACACCCGCTCGCTATCATGAGCAGCCGCATACTTTACGTAATCCGGCAATATTTCCAGCTGCCCGGCCATCAGTCGATATAGGCAGGCATTGGCCCGGCCCCATTCCTTAAACTGATTCATGATGATGCGCTCTGTCTCACTGCAGCTCTGCACCCAGCTTGGCTCCGTATATAACGAAACGAAGTCAAGGGCCTGCTCGTAATCTTCTCTTGCCTCACAAACGTTAGCCTGCAGCAAATAGGCATAGAGAATGTAGAAAAGCAAGGGCCTTCGCGCCTCTTGTTGAATGGACGCAGATGGAAGCTCGCTTCGCGAATTCGCACTGGGACTCATTGCATACTGAATCCTCGCTTTACGCCCCAGTTCCTCCGCGAGTTCCCCAACTTTAGCCCAACGCTGATTGGCAGCATAGATATCCGCCAGGCTTTTAAGGGCATCTAATTGATCCCGTTCTTCCAAGCGCTCTACGTAAGGCTCAAAAGAAGCCGCCAAATTCATATTGGCCTCCCGGTCATCCCCCAGATGAATCGTAAATAGACGATACTGACAGAGAGCCAATCGTTCGGAATGCTGGTATTTCTCACTCTCGGCGACACATTGGTATAACAACGATGCCGCATCCTTCCTTCCTGCCTGATACCACTGCTCCGCCAGCTCAAACAAATATGGGGCGTAGGCTAAATTGTCCATGATTGCATGAATGATTCGCTGGATGCAGCCTAGCTTGTCCAATTCAGCACAGCGCCGAAGCAGTGCCCCTAGCCTGCGCCAATTCGGCGACGACTGTATCAGGCACTCCTCAACATATAACTCGTATAAGCTGCCCTCCGCCAACCCCATACCCGCACTAATCCGATCGACCTGAAGCATCGACATCGGCTTGCGGTGATTAATCAGGCTGCTAAGCGTCCCCGCATTCACACCTGAAAAATTCGCAAATTGATGAAGCGTCAGGCCTTTCCCTTGAATATAATTCTCCAAAAGCTGTCGGATCGTGGTGGCTGGTTGCATGGATAGAACCTCCTTTCGAGAAGATGGGAATTTAGTTATGATAAAAACTCAACGTAGAAAAACAGATAAGAAAAGATTGTGGGTATATGGAAAATTATACCTTAAAATTCAGGTAATTGCAATATTAATACGACTTTTAATGTAACTGACAGTCGTATTAACGGACTCCAACCCTCTCTTTCCTTCGTCTACACTTTTGATATAGAGAGGTTGTGGAAAATACTATGGAATTCTCCGTATCTATTACACAGCGAATCGGTGCAAAAATCCGGCTACATCGCGTGGCAAAAAACTGGACACAAGAGGAATTAGCCGAAATGATTGGCTCTACGGCATCCTATATTGGTCAAATTGAACGCGGCGAAAAAAACATTCGCCTTGATACAGTTGAAAAAATAATTACTGCTTTAGATTTATCTATTGAGCAGTTATTTGATAATGAACATGAAGCCTTTTTGCAATCTAAGAAATGGGTTTGGGATAGTATTAATCTGATGCTTCAGCAGGATGAACGGACTCAACGTAAAGTTTATCGTGTGATTCGGGAGATGTTGTCGGAAGAGGATTGAGCGATTAAATGACGGAGTTATTTGTTTTAAATATGAGAAAGGACCAGCTAGAGCTTAACAGGTTTGTCCTTTCTTTATTAGCATTGAACTTACTTCTTTCGACTGTTGCAATTTTTATGAGCAAGGTAAATAGGTTCAGTTTTTACAAATCCTCAGAAGACCCATTCAAGTGGGTTAAAAATAAAAAACCCTCTTCATTTAGAGGGCTTCTAGCGCAAACCAATGATCAACCTGTGCCTTCACAAGCTTTAAGATAGGCCTGTCGTTGGATAATGCAAGGACAAATCTCCTTTTCTGAGATGTTAAATCACTAAACCGAATCGGTACCATTTACGATATCTCCTACTAAACATCATTCCATACCTCGTCATCAATATCGTTGTTCCAGAACTCCAAACTGCTCTCAGAAGCCTGGCTTAACTCCCTTAACATTCCGTTTTCCCGTTTCATTTTCAAATATCCTATAAAGTCTGCAACTTCTTCTAAATCCTTCTCCGGTATATCGGCAATAAGTTTATACAATGTTTCTTTAGTAATTCTCATGGCAACCACACTCCAAACTTAACTCCCCATCCCCCTAAAATACCGATACACCCTCTCCAGCTTCTCCTTTTGCTTCCCTCGGGGACTCTCCATGCTGCCGAACTCAAAGAACTTCACCTTCTTGATGCCAACATAATTAAATAGCGCCTTGCGCATTAATGTTTTGTGGGCGTTATTGAGCCAGAACAGCGGATAATGGGTCGGTCCCTTCATCGTGGAAATGCAAACGACGGATTTCCCTTTCAGCAATCCCTCTGGAAAGATTCCACCTTTATCTCTATAGGCGAACCCAGAAGCAAACATCTGGTCGATGTAACCGAGCAGCATGGCTGGAGGCCGCCCCCACCAAATCGGATAAATAAACACGATCTTATCCGCCCAAATAATTTGATCTCTGTATGGGGCTAAATCAGGATCAGTGTGCATATCCCTTCTGCGCTTATTTTCATGGAATACCAGGACAGGGTTGAAGCCTTCCTTGTATAAATCGAGCACCTTGACCTCCCCAATCGCCGCATTCTCCTCACTGCCCCGGATGACCTCCTGCAAAAACGCATAATTCAAGCTCTGATGATTCGGATGTGTATAGATAACTAATAAATTCATCGCCAACCCCCCTTTACTTATCATTTGATAAGCAAAGGGTAGCACATCCCGTATTTTATTGTCAAATGATAATTATTATATGATAATTGTTTTATGATAATCACTTTGTTATCGTTCTTGTAGAGGTGATCTTATGGACAAGAAAGCACTGTTCCAAAAATTTGTGGCCTTTACAGCAGCCATGCATGATATAACGAGTAATATGACAAGAGATGCTAAATCTGAAGACATTACGCCTCTTCAATATAAAATGCTCGAATACATTACCATTAACCAGCCGGTAACGCTGAGTGAAATCAGCGAATGCATGCATATTTCCATGCCAAATACGAGCCGGGAGCTCCGAAAATTAAGTGAGAAGCAGCTGTGCGATAGGGTAACGGATAAAGTTGACCGGCGCAAGCAGTATATTCGACTGTCCCCACAAGGGGAGAAGATGATGACTGAGGCCTTCCGGCATGTAGAGTCCCGCTTTGCGGAACGAATCGCTCATGTTTCCGAGGAGGAATTGCAAGAGATCGAGAGAGCGCTCGATCTGCTGCATCGAAAGGTATTTTACTGAGCAAAAACGACTGAGCCCAGCGGGAATGCCGCTAGGCTCTTCTCATTCAGGCCATATCAATGACTGGTTACAGCGCTGTCTTTAATCCCCTGACTGCATGCTCCTAAGCAATGGGTGTACCATTTTTAACAGGCTGATCCGGCTTTAACAGTACGACGTCGCCTTCCTCGGGAACGCCTCCGATGACCAGCACTTCCGATTCAAAACCGGCAATCCGCCTTACTGGAAAATTGACTACGGCTGCCACCTGCTGGCCTATCAGCTGTTCCGGTTCATATCTTCTCGTAATTTGAGCAGAAGAACGCTTAATGCCAAGCTCGCCGAAGTCAATCTCTAGCTTTATCGCAGGTTTCCGCGCTTCCGGGAAAGGTTCTGCTTTGATTACAGTCCCTATACGAATATCCAACTTCAAAAAATCCTCTATCGTTGCCACTTTAAGTCCTCACTCCAATTTTGTACAGATGGGGCACATGAATGCCTTGTAGTTTCTTACTTCGACACTGTGTTTCCATAATCCTTGACTGACCTTAAAGTTACTTTAAGGTCAGTCCCTAAATTTACCAAACAGGGGCTGCGCCCAAAACATTCGAGCCACGGCTCAGCCCCTTATGTGTTATGACCCGGCCACGGACGGCTTCTTCTCTTTGGAGAGGAACCAGCCCGACGCACCGATGACGATAAGAACAAAATAAAAGATCAGCTTCCAAAGCGTCGAGTGCGCAAACTCGGACGAGATGATGCCTACATCCTCATGTCCCAGCGTTAACACGGCGAGCTTGACGCCCACCCAACCGACGATGGCAAAGGCGGCAATTTCCAAGCCTGGTCTGGAGTGCAGCAATTTCACGAACAGGTTGGCGGCAAACCGCATAATGATCAGACCGATCAGTCCCCCCGCGAACACGACGATAAACTTCCCGCCGTCCATGCCGCCAATCGCCGGAAGCGGCGTATCCGGAAGCGTCATCGCCATCGCGACGGCTGCCAAAATTGAATCTACCGCAAAAGCAATATCCGCTAATTCGACCTTGATAACCGTCGCCCAGAAACCGGATTGCTTCTTCTCTTTTTCCACCTTGGGCCCTTGCTTCTTAATGAATACCTTTCTGACAATGTGATTGATTGCGATAAATAACAGATACAACGCGCCGATGGCTTGAATCTGCCAGACATCAACCAGGTAAGAGATGATAAACAACGAAGCAAGACGGAAAACGAAAGCGCCCGCGAGCCCGTAGAACAAAGCTCTTTTTCTATCCGATTCAGGCAGATGCTTTACCATAATCGCCAGCACCAGCGCATTATCCGCAGCCAGAAGACCCTCCAGAGCAACCAATAATACTAAAACCCAACCGTATTCCAACAACATTGAGAAATCCATTTTCTATCCCCTCTCCTGACTCGTTTTACTTTTACTATTGTTGGCTGTTTACCTTGTAAATCATCCATGCCCGATGAATTCGGACGCCTGATCCCCCCTTAAGAGCCCATAAAACAACTAAAACCTTTGCCGCGCCGGCAAAGGTTTCCATCAAAAAAGACCCTTGCCGAAAAAACATTGGCAAAGGTCTTGCTAACAACGAATTCGTTGCCAACAAAGCCGGAAGACGGAGTCTTCGAAATGACGACTTTGCTGTATTAGCTACTCCCCTTTTGGAAGAATATCAATTTGTTTAAATATAACGGCTTCACTAGGGTTTTGTCAATGGACATGTTCGTGCCAAGCTTATTAAATGTTCCCCTCGTTCTCCGCTTCCCAGCGGGCAACTTCTTCACGCACCCGCGGGGCAACCTCGGTACCTAGCAGCTCGATGGCGCGCATAACATCCTCATGCGGCATCGTACCTAGCGGGACGTGCAGGAAGAACCGGGTGATCCCGACATGCTTGCGCAGGTTGATAATCTTCCGGGCCACCGTCTCCGGGTCGCCAACGTACAGCGCCCCATCCGGGCTCCTCGCGGCGTCGAAGCTTGAACGATCATAATGGCCCCAGCCCCGTTCGCGGCCGATCACGTTCATGACCGCCTGCGTGGAAGGGAAGAATTTGTCTGCGGCTGCCTCCGTATCCTCCCCGACGAAGCCATGCGAGTGCGACGCAATTGGCAGCTTGGATACATCATGCCCGGCTTTAGCTGCTGCCCGCTTATACAGCTGCACGAGCGGAGCGAATTGGATCGGGCGCCCGCCGATAATCGCGAGCACAAGCGGCAGCCCGAGCAGCCCGGCACGGATGACCGATTCCTGGTTCCCCCCGCTGCCAATCCATACCGGCAGCGGACTCTGAACCGGACGCGGATAGACGCCCAGATTATGAATCGCCGGTCGATGCTTGCCGCTCCACGTCACCTTCTCGGATTCACATAATTTGAGCAGCAGCTCCAGCTTCTCGTCAAATAACTCATCATAGTCCTGCAGATCATAACCGAACAGCGGGAAGGACTCGATGAAGGACCCCCGGCCCGCCATGATCTCCGCGCGCCCGTTCGAAATTCCGTCAAGCGTGGCGAAGTCCTGGAACACCCGCACCGGATCGTCCGAGGACAGCACCGTTACCGCGCTCGTCAGCCGAATCCGCTTCGTCTGGGCTGCCGCCGCAGCCAGTACGACGGCCGGGGAAGATGCAGCATAATCCTTGCGGTGATGCTCGCCAACCCCGTAGACGTCGAGGCCTACCTTATCGGCCAGTACAATCTCCTCCACGACCTCGCGCAGCCGCTGGGCATGGCTCATCACCTCACCGGTATGCACATCTGGCGACGTCTCTACAAAAGTGCTTATGCCAATTTCCATTGTCAAACCCCTCCTGTATCCATCCATTTCACTTCATTTACGGCTTTCTAATTAACTTTCTAATTGTAAGAACCATTCAAACAGTAAGTTGTTATTTCTCTCATTGTATCCCATTTTTAGCGGAATGGCTATCCTGATCAAAAACTGGTATAGCTGGATTTCAGGCAGGGTTATCCATTGCTAGGCAGGCAACAGCCAGTGAGCCGGGTACTCCAGAGCCGGCGGCAGCTTGGTGCCGCCATCCCCCTTGGCGGAGTTGATTTGGGCCTGAGTGAGAAAGATACTATCCGTAAGATCAGCCCCCCGAAGATCTGCATCCCGCAAATCCGCGCCGATGAGATCTGCCCCTCTTAAATCTGCGCCCCGCAGGTCGGCGGCAATCAGGTATGCCCCTCTTAAATTAGCTGCTCGAAGGTCAGCGCCTCTAAGCTTAGCCCCGATCAAATCCGCGCCCCGGTTAAAGGATTTTGGACGAGCAGCCGAGCCCTTCAGTGATTGCAATACTGCCGATCTTACAAGCTCGCTGGCTCGAAGGAGCAGCTTATTCATTTCAGCCCGGTGTGCAGCGACATCCAGTTTCAAGAGAATGTCAGCGTCAAGAAATGTCAATTGCTCCGTCTCTTCTAACGCTATCCGAACGTCCTCATGAATGGAGCGTGCAGATGGAATGGTCAGCACTTCGGCCAAATACCATAAAAGCTCATGAAGCTGCCACATTACCGGAAATACCTCGAACATTGTCTGCGCCGTACCTGGATCCTGCCGCCAGTCGTGCCCCCCGAAGGTTCCTTGCGAGACCTGTTGGCCCGCACCGAAGCAGTCGTATACTGTACAGCCGCGAAAGCCGTGCTGTCTGAGATTCTGGTGAATTCCGCAGCGGAAATCCGACTGTAGATTCGGGCAAGGCTGCCCGGCATTTTTATCGACCGCAAAATCAACCGAAGCCGCATACGGAAGCGCGACACAGCATAGCCCGAAGCAGCTCTCGCAGTCGGCCCGCAACTTCGATTCCCGTCCTAAGCCAGTGGGAGATGAAGCCGCTGTATTGTTAGGATGCCCATAAGTTGTAAAATTTCTTTGTCCACGATTGCTATCAGACATGCTCATTCTCCTTCCTGTAAACGTTATTATTCTATTACAATTGAGGAGCTTATTGCACCAAAATTCCTTATAACACAGCTTCTCAACACAAAGAAAGACAAGATCCCTCCAGATGAAGGAGGTCTCTTGTCCTCTCTAATATTTACCGTATCAAGCTTTCAGCTTAAATTTGCTCAAGTCCTCTTGAAGCTGCTGCGACATGTCGCGCAGCTCCTCCGATGAAGCCTGAATTTCTTCCATCGAGGCCAGCTGCTGCTGAGCAGCTGCAGCCATGGTTCCCGCTTCGCCGGATGTTTTCTCCGATATCAGGGCTACCTCAGCAATGGATGCCGTCACCTCTTCCATTTCAGCAGACAGCTCCTCGGAAGAGGCAGACACCTCCTGAATTTGCTCGCTCACGACCTGAATATTCTCCAGAATGCGGTCGATCATCCGCTTGGATTTATCAATCGTATCCATGCCTTGATCCGTCTCCTGCTGCATCTTCAGCATAGCTGCAACCGCCTCTTCCACCAGGCCCCGGATATCATTCAGCAGACCCGATATCACCTGGCCGGATTGCGCCGTTTCTTCCGCCAGTTTGCCGATCTCCTTCGCAACGACACTAAAGCCCCTTCCAGCCTCCCCCGCCCGGGATGCCTCAATATTCGCATTCAAGGACAGCAGCTTGGTCTGCTGGGCGATAGCCATAACGGCTTGAATGATTTTGCCGATTTCCGCTGAATGATCATCCAACTTGGCAATGACCTGAGCGGATTGCTCCTGGGTCTGCTTGATGCTCTTCATTTGCTGGACCGTCTCGGCAAGCTGCTCATCGCCTTGCGCGGCGCTTTCGCTAGCCTGGATAGCCACATCGGACACCTCGGAGGCCGCCTCAGCAATACGGGAGACCCCAAGCGACATCTCGTTCATCGCCGTAGAAACCTCACCGATTGTCCGCTGCTGCAGATCTGTACCCTCGGATACATCCTGCACCGATGCGGCAATTTGCTGCATGGCCTGAGTCGATTCCTGGGAAATCGCCATCAATTCCTCCGACGAAGCGGCCGTCCGGTCCGAAATCTGCTGATTCTGTCCAAAGATGCGGTTCATATCCTGCTGCATCAAAATCATCGCCTGGCTCACATCACTCAGCTCGTCCTTCGTGTTCACCCGAATATCCTTGGAGAAATCGCCGGAGGCCATTTCTTCAGCTCTTATTTTTAACGTTCTTACCGTATCAATCACATTGCTATAAAATGCGGTATAAAACAAAATCACTACGATCAGGACAGCAATCGTCATGATCATCATGTAGGAGATGTAGGTCTGGAGCGTGCTTCTCTGATGATCCAGCAGACGGTTCAGCTCATTGTACGATAAACCGTACAGCTCATTTGCCACCTGGATGGTTGCACTGCCGAAATCAAAAAACTCCTCCGGCCTCACCGTAAAAGATTCCACATCCAAAATCTCAAGATCTAAAAGACTCAGGTAGCTTTTAGTGGACTTTACAGCTGCCTCCGCCTTGAGGGCCAGTCCCTCATCTAGAGAATCCGTCTCGCGGATTACGTTAGCTAACGATTTCTCCAGGCTTTCCAGCGCCGTATACGTCTGGGCCTCGGCCAGCAACAGCTCGATTCTTGTATCATCGGCCAGTTGACCCGAGGAAAGTGCGCCGTTCCCCAGACCACGGATGACCGCTGAATTTTCAATAAGCTGAGGAAGCTCCTTGACTAGCATGTTCATCAAATAGTAATTACTGATATCACTGGATAAAGAAAGCCCGGTCTCATCGGAAATACTCATCATCAGCTGCCTGATATTCTCTATAAGCAGGCTATGCTGCTTGAAGTTCTCATCGGGCCTCATCGCCCCGCTGGATGATCGCAGTGCTTCCCACGTTTCCTGGACTTCCTCCCATTTTTCCAAGCTGACCGGCGTCTTAGAAGCCTCCAGTTGCTGGTTCAACTGGGATATTGTATCCGCAATTTCAGCCTGGCTCGCCTCGAGGGTTGATTGAGCGGACTTATTTCCATTCAGATAACCGTTCATTAACCCTCGATGCTGCTGCACCTGCAGCATCAGCGGCATGACCTCGGCAACCCGTTCAATGCCGTAATGCTCATCCACGTTCTCCCTTAATTCGGCCATATTCGCTGAAATAAACGTATACAGCAAAATGGCTATGGGAATCAGGAACAACAAACTGACTACGGCGAATTTCATGCTGTACTTCATTTTTGAAACAAGGACTACAAACGGCTTCAACAACTTCTTCACTGGGAATGCCCCCTCTTAAGTAACTATCTACGCTGCTAACTCTATTATCGGCAGTTTATTTTCTCTAATTTAAAATTTAAAAGGGTGTTCACGAAATCGCCCTGATTTGATTTACCTGCTCTTCTTTGATAACAAAAGACAGCCCCTCACACGATAAGTGTGCAGGAGCTGCCGATTAGCCATTATATTTTCTTCACGAATTCCGATTTCAGCTTCATCGCTCCAAAACCGTCGATTTTGCAATCGATATCGTGATCCCCGTCGATGAGACGGATGTTCTTCACCTTCGTCCCGATTTTGATGACCGAAGAGCTTCCCTTCACCTTCAAATCTTTGATAACGGTAATGGAATCGCCGTCGTTTAGAATATTGCCATTGGCATCCTTGACGACTCGAGCCCCTTCACCCTCCGCGCTTTCGCCATTTGCCGGCCATTCATGGCCGCACTCCGGGCATACTAGCAAGTCTCTATCTTCATATGTATATTCAGAACTACATTTTGGGCAATTCGGCAGCGGCATAACTTCCATGTCCTCCATTCATTATGTTCAGTATTTGCGCGCCCGCATAGCAAGCATACATGAGCGCTCATATGCCTTATATAGTGTCATAATCCGCCTATATTGGCAAACATCGCTTGAATTATAAGATTTTATCCCTCTTTTATGAATATTTCCCCCTTCCCAATTTACGGGTCAGATTCCATGATTAAGGTGTTAACACTTTATGAACATCTATAAGGAAAGGACTGAGAATTTAAAAGGGATTCCGTCAAATTGGCAACTGAAGGGAGGCTGATACGAAACACCGCAGCAATTCTAGTAAACGCTTTCAAGAAAGTCGATAACCTGATAGGGGTGAAAATGGTGAACTCTATGATACCCAGGAAACGCGCAAAATGGATGGTATGGTTTCTGATTTTTGCACTAGCTTTTACACCGCTGCTTAGCTCAATAACTGCCCATGCTGCAGATGGCTCAGCTCCTCAGTCTACAGACTCCTCCGCAAATGCCCCTGCGACAGTGACCAGTTCCACATACGCACCTCAAGACCCGTTAGCACCGCAAAATTTAAGGGTAATTCCCTCTTCAATTACTTCTACAGAAGCTGCCATAGAATGGGATTATGATCCCAATGATCCGAATCACAAAGCCGATATCGATGTCTGGCACGCCGATACCGACGAGTATTTCACCTGGGGAAGCGGCGACAGCCGCACGATTGACAGCTTAAAGCCAAATACGACTTACAGGCTCTATGCAACCTGGTACGAAAGACCGGCCCCCGGCGCAGCACTGCGGCATAAAAGCAATGTCGTGGAATTTACGACTCTCGACGGTCCCGGAAAACCCGAGAAGACTGCCGGGCCGGCGAATCTGCGGCTGGTTGAGGTAACCCATAACCAGGCAACCTTTGAATGGGATTATCTCCCGAATGACCCAAATGATATTGACGTCTGGAATGCCGATACCGACGGGTATATCACTTGGGGAAATCTGACTACGCATGCGGTCTCAGGGCTGGAACCGGAAACGACTTATCGGATCTATATCACCTGGTATGACCACAGGCCTTCTAAAGCATTCAAGAGCAATATTCTCGAATTTACGACTACGGCCGATAACACCGTATATGAGGAGGCACCTTTAGCGCCTCCAAGCCATCTGAAGGTGACCGATGTCTCCGCAGATAAGGTAACGCTAAGCTGGGGTTCGAGCCCGCGAGCGGCCGGCTACCATATCTATGTAAACGGTACTTTGGAGGGCACAACCTCAGGCCATAACAACACGACAATAACCTACGGCCCTCTTAAAACGGGTGAAACCTATACTTTCGCGGTGAGCGCGGTAAATGACGACGAGCCTCCTTCCGAGAACAGCAACCTGGTTCACATGAATTGGGGCGAGCTTGCGCAGCCAAAAGGCCTGCAAATCGCCACGTCAACAAGATCCTTAGCAGCCTTAGGATGGGCGCCTGTACCCGGAGCCACAAGCTATGACATCTATCAAAATGGAATGAAGGTCGGCTCCAGCAGCGAGAACCGTTACTTAGCCAAGGGGCTTGAGGAAGGCAGCACCTATCGGTATAAGATCGTTGCCGCCAACCGCTTGTGGTCTTCTGCTGAGAGTGAGGAAATCACCGTAGTACCAGGCAGCAATTATAATAATATCACTTATTACTCCTCCTGGTCTGCTAGTCCGACCGGGCGCAATTTCCATCCGAAGGATATAGATGTGTCGCAAATCACGCATATTAATTATGCCTTTGCCGATCTATGCTGGAAGAAGTTCGGAAGCGCTGCAAGAGCCTGCGAGGACCCTAATATACCGGCCCAAAATCGTTACGTCTATAATGGCGAAATGATCATAGGAGATCCGGAGTTCGATTTCGTGAATTTCAAATCCTTGGCGGAGGTCAGAGACCAGAACCCTCATTTGAAGCTGCTGATTTCCGTCGGGGGCTGGTCCTGGTCCAACCATTTCTCCAATATGGCAAGAACGGAGGAAACCCGTCGTTCCTTTGCAGACTCCGCCGTCAAGTTCCTCCGGGAATACAAACTGGATGGATTAGACATAGACTGGGAGTATCCTGTAGAGGGCGGCGAAGACGACAATTCCAGAAGCCCGGAGGATCCGGTCAACTTCACGCTGCTCATGAAGACTGTCCGGGAAGCGCTGGATGCAGCCGGCTCTGAGGACAACAAATACTATTTACTGACGATCGCCTCCGGTCAGGGCGACAATTTCGTCAGAAACGCCGATCTCGCCAACTCTGTTCAGTATCTCGATTTCATTAACATTATGACTTACGATTTCAGCGGAAGCTGGGAGACGCTTGCGCACCATAATTCGCCCCTGCTCTATGACAAGGAGCACCCGTTGGCAACGAGTACAGCCCCGAGAAATCATGTGCTTGGCGGCCTGCTGGGCCATTTGATCGGCGGGGTGCCACAGCATAAACTAATGGCGGGTGTGCCTTATTACGGCAAAGCATGGGCGGATTGCCCTGCTAACGGCCAATATCAGACCTGTGGAAGTATTCTGCCGGGAACATGGGAAGCAGGCATACTGGACTTCACAGACATTGAAGAGAACTTCTTGAACAAGAACGGCTATGTCCGTTATTGGAACGAAGCTGCCAAGGTCCCTTACCTCTACAGCGAGGATACCAAAGGCTTTGTAACCTATAACGACCAAGTGACCATGATGTATACGGCTTCGATCGTCAAATCTCTGGATATCGCAGGCGTGATGAGCTGGGATGTCAGCGGGGATCGCAACCGGACACTGACTACACAGCTGGTACATGACCTGCCGATCGACGGCAGAGTGAATTCTTCCGCCTTAGCAGCCCCTGGCCAGCTAGCATTGGCTTCCAAATCGGCGAACTCGCTTCAAATCCAATGGGGAGCGGTCACAGAAGCAACCGAGTATGAAGTCTATGTGAATAATGCGATGGTCGGAACAACAACAGCCAGCCAATACACCATCAATTCTCTTAGTCCAAATACCGCTTACCAAATCCACGTGCTGGCAATTGCAAAGTCGGATGAGCAGATTGAGAAGGTATCTGCAGCTTCTAACGTGCTGACTGCGCAAACTTCAATCGGTGCTGGATCAGGCGGCTCAGGTGGAAGCGGTTCTTCTGGAACAAGCAGTTCTGGTTCGGGTTCGACTCCACCAGCCCCACAGAAGCCCAAACCGGAAGGACAGCTCGACGCCAAAGTCGTTCTTGATGGAAGTAAGGCCTTGGTAACCTTGCCGGCCGATACAGCAGTTGAAGCAATTCACAACTCCAACTCCTTGAACTTCCAAATCGCTGCTGGAGATCAGGCGAAGCAAGCGGAGCTCGAAATTCCCGCAGAAGTAATTGCCGCCCTGGCCGCCAAAGGACCGCAGAGCAGCCTGTCGCTGCTTCTGGACGGAAGGGAGCACCGGATTCCTGCAGCTCTGATTGCCGGAGAAGGAAACGCGAGCATTTCTATCGTGTCTCCGGCTCCAGCTGAAACAGCCGCCCTGAAGGAGCTGCTGCCGGGCAAGAAGATGCTGACTGAGCCTACCGTACTCCGAATCGAAAAACGGAACGCGGATAACACGACAATAGGGCTCAAGCATTTCGGCAAGTCCATGGTGAGCGAATTTATTACACTGGATGCAGGCGGCATCGACGTCAAAAGCCTCATCGGTATCGTCTATATTCCAGACAGCAATGAAATCCGTTCTGTGCCTACCGTCGTTAAAGTCAATTCCGATGGTACCATCACTGTGGAAATCAAGAAAACGGGCAACGGTATTTATGCATTGGCCCAATCCAGCCTCCCTAACCTTCTTGATGTCTCGCCTTGGGCCACAAAGGATGTGGCTGAGGCTATAGCCAAGTTAATCGCAGCAAGCGAGAATGCCCAGCATTTTGGAGGCAAGCAGGAAACGACCCGCGCTGAAATCATATCGATGATTGTAAGAGGCCTGGGGATTATTCCTGAAACGAGCGAATCGGTGTTTGCCGATGTAGATCCGCAATCAAAGTATGCAAATGATATTGCCGCTGCTTATGCCGCAGGGCTGATCAAGGGCAGAACAGGCACTGCCTTCGATCCAAATGGCCTGGTTACCCGACAGGAGCTGGCGATCATGCTCGCCAATGCGATGAGCTATGCAGGCAAAGAGAATGCTGCAGGAGCGGGAGCATTGGACAGATTTAAAGATCAGCAGGCCATTGCTTCCTATGCCCGGGAGGCTATGGCGTCCATGGTAGAGCACAACATTATTCATGGAATGTCAGCTGACGAACTGGCTCCTGGGGCGTATGTGACCCGTGAGCAGAACATAGCTGCCGTCATGAGAATGCTGCGGGCACTGCAATTATCGAATTAATGGCTCTACGCCAATGATCTGCACAACCCAAAAAGCAGCAAGCCCCCTCTATAAGGGAGGCTTGCTGCTTTACTTCTTCACGGCACAACAGCCGACCGTTGGGCCTATAAATTTAAAATGGATTGATGACATGGAAAAAGACGTTTGGCGAGGCCATGCGGTAATAATAACTGCACCAGCCCGCCCCCTTCTGATTGAAGCGGTTGACCGAGCTGTATACCAGCCGATCCTGCTCCAGCTCTTCAATGGCCGGAATTCGGCCGTCTACGTAGTCAAGCAGCCTTACTGCAGCCGTGTCCAGCCGACTCAAGACTCCGCCATAACGGATATCGATAACCTCCCAGCCGAACGGCTTGAACATCCGCAGCCATTGAGAGCGATGCGCGGCTCTCAGCTCCTTGACCGCGGCCGCAATGGACGGCAGCACCGCCTCCGCAATACGCCGCAGCTCGGCTTGATCGCCGGAGTCATAGGCCCGCTTCAGTTCAAGGCCAATTTCGCTTTTTTGCTTCAACACCGCGCACAGCTTCTCCGGCACGTCGAACAAATAATCCAGTTCGGCATCCTTTACGCGCACCCGGCGAATTTCCTCCTCAAGCTGCGCATAATGATCCGCCATGGCCAGCCCCTCAATCTGCTTATCAAACAGCCCCAGCAGCACATCCTGATACAGCAGAAATTTGGATGGGTTGCTCTGCTTGCTGTTATTGGGCTCCGAGCCGGGCGTCTCATCCAGATCCTTGAATTTCAGGAATGCCTCAGCCTCGATGCCTGTACAGAACTTCACCCGTTCCGCCACCTGGCTCCAGGCCAATTCTCCTTCCGTGTAGGCATGCTCCGCGTAAAACTGCAAGCCGAGCAGTGCCGCATACGGATTCCCCTCCATGCCGTCGTCGCCCCACATCGTGGCGTAGACTTCACGAATGCCCTCCTGCTTACATACCTGAAGCGCCGAATCCGTAGCGTTCAGGGACAGCCCATAGTTCACGCCAAAGGTGTTGAACACCCAAATTCCCCCGGCAAATGCCAGATTGCAGCCCAGCGGCCGATGCTTCGCAATCAGCTTTACATAATCCTCTTTGTCGATGTGCGCGTAATCCCAGTACACCATATCCACATCCTTTGGAATTCTTCGCGCCATTTCCTCAGGGATCTGTGTCTCGGTATCATAATGCTCCGCCCCGTCCTTCGAGGCGAATTTCAAGAACATGTCGCTCCACATCATCGGCTTCAGTCCCCGGCGGCGCACCATCTCGAGCACCTTCTCCAAATGGCCGGTCATGATTTCAAATCTATCTACATATCCGTTCCGATCCAGATATTTGCCCCGGCCCAGTTCTTCCGCTTCATCCATGCCAATATGGATCTTCCGGCTGCGGAACGGGGCGCTGACCGCTTCGATCATCCGGTCGACCAGCTCCTCAGTTCTCTCGTCTCCAACCAGGAGCGCTCCCTTCGTGTCTTTATAGAAGGACACCGGTTCCCATTTTAGGAATTCCTCCAGGTGCGCAAGGGTCTGGATGCTTGGGAATGCCTCAATTCCAAATTGATCCGCATAATCATCGATTTCCCGGAGCTCATCCTGCGTATAACGTCCCCGCATATAACCGAAGTAAGGCTCGCCGCTAATTTCATAGGTATCCTCGAGATACAGCATCACCGTGTTTAGACCCATCAACGCCATTTTTCGCAGCAAAAACCTGAAGCTGTCCAACGTTAGGACGCCATTGCGGGACAAGTCGAACATCGGGCCGATCGTGTCAAACTGCTCCGTTTCCCGAATTGTAAAAGGCCTGCCGTTTCGGCCATACTGCACAAGCAGCCCCAATCCCCGAAAGAATTGGTGCTTCCTGGCGAAGCGGATGTATGCCCCGCCTTCGTTCAATCCGATTTCAAGATCGCCGGCAGAGTATTCTACCTGAACGGGAAGACCGGCCTCATCTTCCGTAAAGGCAATTTCCTGGGACAAGGCCTGAATTCCAGGCCGCAGAGACGTCACTTCTCCTTCAAAGCGCAGCTTCATTTTTCCCCTCCTAATATACAGGCTTTTTCCACGCTATCCAGAATATAAAGCGCTTTACTACCTACTATACTAGAAAAAATATAGCCTAAAGGGGGAAATTCCTCTGATCATTTTCATGGATCAACTACTAAATAAAATAAGATAAACGTAGTAGGCCATTGGCATTATATTGACATTATTCCACATAATTATACAATGTCATTAGATAGATTTATTTTTGATACGTCGTATTTCATACATAACTACTACTTTAGTAATGTTTTTCACATTTTTTAGGTCAGAACTGTCTAAACTATTTTATTTTAGGAGACGAAGCTATGGCTAGGGATACTAAAAATAAGTCAATGGGTTGGTTGAAAGGCGTTCTTTCTAATTCAAATGAACCTGTTCCAACTGCCACAGAAGGGGTAGAAGAACCTCTAGAGCTAGTCGAAGATACGGTTAGCCACAAGGAAGTACCCAGTCCATCGGAAAGCTCTAGCAAGAAATACATGCTTTCTAAAGAGAATCTTGATAAAGTATCTCTGGATTTAGTCGTTTCTCTTGAGAACATGCTGAATGAGCGGCAATTGATTTTGTACAAAAACGAAGATTATGAGCAGCAGCTACAGACGGCAAATGAAGCGATCAGCCGTTTAAAGTATGATCTGGTCAAGAAGGAACAGATTATTCAAGATAAAAGCAAGGAAATCCGCACGCTGGAAACTAGCCTGACCAACAAGCAAATGGCTTATGACCAGCTTCTCGAAGACTATAAAGAGTATCAAAGTACGGCAAACCACGACTTCGAGAAGGTGTCCAGCCAGCTGGAGAAAGAAATCAACAAGTATAACCTGCTCAAAGAAGAGTCGGCGAATATCCAGTATCAAAATATGCTAACGATGAGAGAACTGGAAGAGAGAATCCGAGAGTTGGAAGCTGAGAACACGAAGTTCGAGGCACAATACGCAAAAATTTTGGCGGAAAAAGCCGAGTTAATGCAGACGATCAACGATTTTACAGAGCGGATGTCGTTCTCCTTCTCATCAAAATCCACTTCCACTTCCGAATAATGACTACCTGCTCTCTAGTCACTGCTAGAGAAAGGAGATATCTATGTCCGTGCAAGTCTATCAGGTGAAGCTGCTAGAGCTTCATTCCGTCCATAAAGAGCTAGATCAATCCTATTTGCGAGTCAAGTTGACCTCTGATCAAGAATTAGAGCTGCTGTGGCATATCGACGAGGAAACAGCAGAAAGCCTGCTGGCCGTCCTGGAACCGGAAGGGGTCTACAAATATAGATTATCCTTCCATAGCTCTTGGAATTCCGTCAAAAACCAATACGAAAGCTTCCTGACCAAAACCTACCGCGATCAAAGCGAGAGAGTCTATTTCTCCTGCTCGGAAGCCTATGTAAGCGGATTAAACGCGATCAAGAACAATGAGCCCGTCAGCGAAATCCAAACCCGGTCAGTTGGATCCGAGGCGCCGCCTCCACAGGAGTCCCAAGCAGCGAAGGAGACCCGTCAGCCTAAGCTCCAGCGCAGGCTAACCTGGTCGGCAGTGGCGTTATTGAGCCTGGTTTTCACGGTTCTGCTGGGATCTTCTATGCCAACTTTTATCTATAAGGCAGCCAGCGGTGAAGTGGCGAACGCAAGTTTCGGCGAGAGCGAAGTCAACAGAAATTTCGCCGGATACGTGGCTGGCCATAGAGCTGTTACCGTTAGCGCACAATTTAAAGCCAGCTCCAACAGCGAACCGAGACAACCTCTGCAGGAGTCCGTTCAATCAGCTTTACCGGCCGTAGCTCTGGAGGAGACCGTTACCTTCAACCTTCCTAAAGGCAAGGTGGCGCTGACCTTTGACGACGGCCCCTCGAAGTATACTAAGGCGATTACGGATATCCTGACGGAGCATGAAGTTGGGGGCAGCTTCTTTTTTATCGGGAAAAACGTTAAGAAATACCCTGAATCGGTGCAATACGCAAAATCAAGCGGGTACACAGTTGGCAGCCACAGCATGAATCATTTGGAATTGCCCAAGCTGTCTAGCGATAAACAAAAGTATGAAATTACGCATCCCAATGAGCTGATTCAGAAAATCACCAACGAGCCTGTCGTGCTGTTCCGGCCTCCTTACGGAGCCCACAATGATTCGATCACCGACATCGTCCGTGGAATCGATAACAAGATGGTGCTATGGAACGTCGATACCAAGGATTGGGAGAGCCGGGATGCCGAGAAAATTTACAATTCCGTAGCAAAGGCCAAAGTTGACGGATCGATTATTCTTCTCCATGAGTCCCAGGCCACGGTTGACGCTTTGCCGCGAATCATTCAGTTCCTGAAGGAACAGAACCTGGAGCTTGTAAATTTGCAATAACCCTAAAGACCACCCCTTCGGGTGGTCCTTTTTAGAGAGAGTTCCCGGCAGACGTGTTCTGCTCCGCAATATTTTCCTTACCTTCCAATTGCCCGCCTATTGTGTGTACTCCCCGCCGTGCAAATAACGAACCGTACCCGCATCGAGCTGAAGATCGCCTGCGCTTGCGCTTTCCTCCAGCTGCTGCCTGGTGCGGCAGCCGACAATCGGAAACGTGGCAAACGGCTGCGACGTCAAATACGCAAGCGCTATTTCGGTCCCAGAGCGGCCAAGCTGCCCCGCAAGCTCCTGAACCCTGTTCAGCCGCGCAAAGTTGGCCTCATTGTAGAACATATCAGCGACACTGGGCTTGGAACGATCTTCAGGACGGAATTTTCCGCTGAAAAATCCCTGTGCCTGAGACGTATACGGGATAGCCGCAAGCCCTGTCTTGATATGATAATCCAGCATCTGCCCGTCCATCTGGACAGTGGTTGGATCCGCCAGGCTCCCCGGGTTCACCTCAGCCAAGCTCCACTGCATCTGATTGGCTACAAAGGGCTGTTTTCCCGTAGAGACAGCATACTGCCTAGCCGCCTCGATGCGCTCGGTCGTCCAATTGGAGCAAGCATAGTAACGAATGCGCCCCGCCTGAACGTGCGCATGCAGGGAATCGATAATTTCCTCAACCGGGCGGGAGGGATCATCGCGATGCAGCCAATATAAATCGATCACATCGGTTCCCAAATGGGTCAAGCTCTTCTCCAAATCCAACGAAATATCTTCTGGCGAGAGCCTGCTTGCCAGGAGATTGTCAAAAGGCGGATGCCCTCCCTTGGTGGCAAGGATAATCTTGTCCCGGTTTCTCCTGCTCTGCAGCCATTTTCCAATCGTCTTCTCGCTCACGCTCTTTACTTCGCTTTCCCAATCGGAGTACACGCTCGCCGTGTCAATGAAATTACCCCCGAGGCCGCAATAAGCGTCCATCAGAGCAAAAGAATCGGCCTCGCCAATCGCACCGCCGATCGTTGCCGTTCCGAAGCATATCCGGGAAGCATGCAGCTCGGTATGCGGTATTGTTGCATATTTCATAGGAACCCTCCTCACTGAATAAAACGATGCTCATTCTCTAAAGTATCGCACTTCAGCAGTACATAAAGCAAAGGGGAACACCACCCTTTACGGGCGGTATTCCCTCTCCAATCAGAGCTTGGCGCACCAGGCAACCAGGCTTCTCATCACCTTAATAAACCACGGCATCAGCAGGCCATCGGATAAATGAGCCGGCGTGATGCAGCCGACACGGCCAGACCCGTAGCTGTGATACCAGCCGGCCACGGCTTCTCCGTCCTTGGAGGACGAGCGCATAAATATATTCGTCTCTTCCTCCTTACATTCGACAAAATAATGCTCGTCCAGGAAGCTGAAAGCCTCTCCTAAGTCGCCCAGCTCCGTTCCGGCCACCGGCGTATAAGTCACAACACTGGGCTCTGGATGCATAAGGAAGCGGCCGCGAAGCATTCTCACATATTCCCCGTCTTCCGGATAAGATGCCAGTCCCGAATGCCATGCCAGCCATGCTCCCCCGCCGGCCACATATTTCTCGATCTGCCCGGCCGCCTGTTCTGTCATCCAGTACCTCACCTGCTCCGCTTCCGGATCGATGTAATTCCCGGCAAACAAAACAACTAAATCGGGCGATTTGACCAATTCTTGCTCTAACTGCCCGACAACCGCATATGTGACCTGAGCTTGAGCCTTGCTCGTAAAAGGCTCGATAACCCGCTCCCAAGATTGCCTGGCCAGTTCTCCATCATGATAATAATCGCCAACGACTACGAGTATACGCTTCATCCATCATCATCTCCGTTCCGCCCTGCTTAATACGGCATAGGCTCTCCTTTATGAGTAATCATCCAGCTCTCTTGCGCAGGCACAACCTTCCTCTCGGCCAGATTCAGCAGGCCAATGGCCGTATCCCCAGGGTCTCCTGGCGCTTGCTCTCCCCCCATCGGCGTTCGAATCCACCCCGGGTGGACGTTATACACGGCGAAGCCTTGAGGTGCGAGCTCCTTGCGCAGCTGCGCCGAGAAGAACGACAGCGCGCTCTTGGACAGTGCATACGGATAATCCCGTCCATACGCCGCCGTAAAGCAACCCGCCTCCGAGCTGATATTGATAATGCAAGGCCTCGCACTTCGGCGAAGCAGCGGCAGGAAGTGCTTGACCATTTTCATCGGCCCGTAAAGATTGGTCATCATTGAGCGCTCCACCTCTGCCATATCGAGCTGCTCCAGCTTCTTATCGCGGGCAATAAGAATTCCCGCATTGTTAATCAGCACATCCACCGTGCCCCATCGTCGTTCAACGGCGTTCTTCGCTGCAATAATTTCGCTTTCTACATTCACGTCCAGCTGAATCAGCTCCAGCTGTCCAGGATGCTCCTGCCGCGTGGCCTCGAACTGCTCATGGCTCTGCTGCAAATTGCGAACACCCGCAATGACATGATGCCCGCCTTTAAGCGCTTCGCTGACCGTAGAGAAACCCAGCCCTTTGCTCGCGCCCGTAATTAGAATATTCATCCCCACTCGCCACCTTCTTCAGCAATCTGTCTGTTAGTTATCGTTCTCAAGCAGTTCCACCATCACCTTCAACTCCTTGAACGTATCCATATACGCATAACGGCCCCCCGTGTACTCGCCTCTCTGAATCAGCGGCATCTGATTCGCCTCCAAGACTGCGATCTTCTCCTTCATCCCTTTGATGACAAAAGCGATATGGTGCACCCCTTCGCCCTGCTCGTCCAGGAACTCCCGCCACGTTGAAGGATGCTCGTCCGGTTCAATCAGCTCCACCTGCAGCTGCCCGCAATCGAGGAAAGCGAGCTTGGCGCGGGCCTCCGAAGACGCTCCCTTAAATTCGGTTCGAGCGACATCTACAGTGTCCGTCCAGAACCACTTCGGCTTCTCTATTCCGAAAAAATCCGCATAACTCTGGGATACTTTGTCGATGTCGCGTACAATAATGCCGATCTGCGTAATGACATTTGTTCCTAAAAATCCTTTATCCATGGGATCATGCTCCTTTTCGATGGGTCTATATTGGGGTTAGTATGTGTTGCCGCCTTAGATCGCCCTACAGGATTCCCTAATGACCAGCTCCGTCGTGCCCACATATTTCTTGAATTCCTTATCCGGCTCTTCGATCGTCTTGATGAGCCTGCTGGCCAGCGTATCCACCATTTCGGCAAAATCAACATGGATCGACGTGAGTGCCGGCTGAATCCGCGAGCTGAGCAGGTGATCATCAAAGCCCATTAGGGATATATCCCCCGGTACGCAAAGACCAGCCTCCTGCAAGGCCGCCAAAGCGCCAAAGGCGACACTGTCGTTGCAGGCAAATATCGCTGTAGGCAGCTCTTTCACATGGCTTAACCATTGCTTCACGGAGTTGTATCCGCTTTTCTCACTAAAATCAGCCGGTATGATCCATTCTGGGTTCACCGCAAGCCCATGAGAACGCATAGCAGCCTTGAATCCCTCCAGCTTCTCGGGCCCCGAGCAGCGCAGCGGGTCTCCGGCAATGAACCCGATCCTGCGGTGGTTCAGGCTTGCAAGATAATCGACGCCTTGCTTCATGCCCTGATCATTGCCAAAATTGCATATCACCCGATTGGGCTCATTCCGCCCTTCGATATGCTGGTCAATGATGCCGACCACATAACCCTCGGCAATAAGCTCTTCAATCAACGGTTCATGATTCGCAGCCCCGATGAAGACCCCGCCGTCGATCCGCTGCTGGTAGAAGGTTTCCTTGACTTTGCGCAGCACCTCGCTGTCCCTCGTGTTTCTTATAATATGGGTTAGCACATAATAACCCTGGTTGGATGCGCTTTCAATGAAGCCGGTTATTAATGAGTTCGTGAGCGAATCATGAAATACTTCTTCCGGCGAAATCAGAAACAGACCGATGGTGCGAGTCTTCATCCCGGACATAATCCGCGCCGAAAAATTTGGGGAATATTTGTACTGCTCGATGACCTGCATCACCTTATCGCGCGTTGCCTGCGGCACATTCGGGTAATTGTTGATAACCCTGCTTACCGTACTTCGGGACACGCCTGCAATCCGGGCGATTTCAATACTATTGATTTCATTCTTCTTCATATGTCCCTCCACTTAACACATGCCCGCAGATATCCAGTACTACATTGTGAACACGTGTTTACAAGCACAATTTACCTCAGTCATCATGCCATGTCAATAACATTTGCATGTACGATAGAGGTGGTGGCATAAAAGCCCCACTATCGGCAGGGCTCTTTCGCTTGCTTTACCTTTTATACAAAATGGGACAATACGAATACTGCAGGAGAATTCCAATAGATCGTAACCTCATTGGTAGCGTAGCTCTCCATAACGTCGGCAAAAGAGGCAGCCGGCGCTTTGTCCGCCAAATGCTCGCGTGCATACTCATCCTGCTTGCCATAGTTTGGGCCGCCCGACACTAACCCGGGAACAGGCGCTTCGACGCCGTCTCCTTCGGAAGGACGATGATGCGGATGCAGGATCGGCCGGCTGCCAAGCCCGGTAACATAGCTCATGCCCACCACATTAGCTCCAAACAAGTAATGAACGTGCTCGAGCGCGCAGCGCTCATATGTTTGAGAGCCTAACAAGCGGTCCGCGATCAGCAGCAGCATGGCATGATTCATTACCAGCATGTTGCTGCCCCAAATATACTGCTCCGGTCTAAGCGAAATACCGAACCCGTCTTCGCGGCTTACCGCCGCAAGCTCATCGGCCCGCTGCTGCAAACCAGCCAATAGACGAGCCGCTAATTGGGGCTCATTCTCCCGCTCCGACAACAGATAGGAAATCGTGCCGTATCCGCCCATGTCTGCCCAGCCCAGCTCGTATTTATCAAACGCATTCTGTCCGGCAAAGCCCCGGAAGGCTTCATGATAACGCGCCTCTCCAGTAGTGCGGTACAATTCAGCCGCTGCCCAGTAGCGTTCATCCAGATCCTGTTCGTCGCCATACTCTCCGGTGAAGACCTCGGCCGGATTGCGGAACCCTGGATATTCGGGATGGCGCTCCAGCCATGCCCAGGCCTGCTCTGCGGCCTTGAGGCAGGATGCGGCGAAGGCGGCGTCATGGGGAGTATAAACCCGCGCCGCCATGGCCATAACGCCGGCCAAGCATCCAGTCGCCGTGGCGGATATCGGCGAGATGTACAGCTCCGCCGTATCTGCCTCCGGCATGACATCCGGGCCCGGAAACTGCAAGGTCGTGAGTTTATGATAGGCGCCGCCGCTCTCGCCGTCCTGCATGCGAAGCAGCCATTCCAGCTCATACCGGCATTCGTGCAATACATCCGGCATAACGCCATCGCTCTCCGGCAGCGGCAAGGCCCCTTCAAAGGCCTGGGGATAGCATTCATAAGCTAGCAGCAGATCCGCTACCGCTTTAGCCCCAGGCACCACGTATTTGCCGTAATCCCCGGCATCATGCCACCCTCCCCAGGCGTCAATTCTCCGTGGCTCCTCCCCATAAACAAGGGCAGGCGTGAGGTGACATGCCGCATGCTTCCACGGGCCTGCATATTTCTCTTCCAGCTCCATGCCGCAGCGAAAGAAATAGAACGCTTTCAAAAGTGCCCGATGAGCTTCCTCATAAACGGCGTCCGAGATTACAAACGGATACGAGCTGTGTCCTTCTCCTGACTCAATCCGATACGTACCCGGCTGACTCCAGACGGAGAAATCACCCCGGCTCACCTTAATTCCGCTAGCCTGATCGTCGACCGCAGGTATCGTATCCCCCTGCCAAACCACTGCGCCGCTGGCATGATCTACAAGCCGAAAGCGGCCTCCTTCTCCAGTGATCATAGCAATCTTTGCGTCTGTGCTGCGGTAGCCTAGCTGATTCACAGCTATGCTGCCTTGCTCCTCCATGTGCATACGTCGTTGTCCTCCTTCTACCTCTAATTTCAATACTAATGATAATCTGTCTTTCTCCATATATTCCTTCGTTAACACGTGTTTAAAGAAAATAGTGCTTAATGAAGTGAACATCGGGCAATTAGCTGCTATTCCAGCCAAACGTCATATGTTGAAGGCGCTTAATCTGTGAACACGTGTTTATGGGTCAAATCTACATCAGCTTCCTTTCCTTGTCAATACTAGAACAGGACATTCTGGGAAACAAAAAAAATGACCGTCCTCCGAGTTATCGAAAAACGGCCATCATTTTTCACGCTACTTTTCCCACTCCACCGTCACCTATCGCCGCGCCTTCTTGAACTTGACCAGCGACCAAAGATACAGAAATAGCAGGAACGCCAGGCAAACCCCGATACTAAGCATATTTTGACGATCAAAAAGAAACAGTACGGCAATCACCGTCAGGCTCACTACAGCCAGGATCGTAATATAAGGAAACCCCCACACGCGAAAGCTCGGTTGCACGGGATAGCCGCCGCGCAGCTTCAGCTGGGACAAGCAAATGCTGATCCACACCAGCAGTACGACAAACCCCGGCACCGCCATAAGGAACCGGAATAACCCGTCTTGAAAGAGATAGGCCAGAATAGCGCCCCCGATTAATACCGCCGCACACAGCTTCAGGCTGTTCATCGGCACTCCCCGTTTCGTCGTGCGGGCCAAGTAAGGCGACGCTTCACCGCTGGCCGCCATCGAATGGAGCATCCGGGTTGCACCGTAAATCCCCGAGTTGGCTGCAGACAATACCGCCGTAACGAGAATAAAATTCATCACGTGCGCTGATCCCTGCATTCCCGTGCTGGCCAGCACCTGTACAAAGGGGCTGCTCTCGCTGTTCAGCTGATTCCAGGGAATCAGGCTGCAAATCACGAGAATCGGCAGTGTGTAGAAAAGAATGACCCGCAGAATAAAACTTTTCACTACCTTGGGCAGTACTTTGTCCACGTCTTGTGTTTCGGTCAAGGTCAGCCCGATCAGCTCCGAGCCGCCATAGGAGAACATCACTACCAGCAGGGCAGCAATAATCGCCGTCCAGCCGTTTGGCAGAAATCCGCCGTAATCCACCAGATTGTGCAATCCCCCCGCGCCTTCCACAGACCATACGCCGGACAAAATCAATACGCCCAACACAATAAATACGATGATCATGCCAATCTTAATGCCTGCCAGCCAAAACTCTGCTTCCCCAAAACCGCTCACGCTCAGCATATTTATCCCCAGAACCAGCGCCGCGCAACCTAAGGTTAACAGCCATAACGGGGCATCCGGAAGCCAGTATTGCAAGAAGCTGCCCGCGGCAAGCACCTCTATCACACACACCGTCAGCCACATGAAGCAGTAGAGCCAGCCAATAATAAATGACAGCCGCTCACCGAACGCCTCCCGAATAAAGTCCTTCATATTGCGGTTTGGATATACCATCGCCATTTCAGCAATAGCTCCCATCACGATAAGCAGCAGCAATCCTGCCAAAATATATGAAATGACGATGCCCGGACCCGCTATACTGATCGTCTCGTAGCTTCCCTTGAATATTCCCGTGCCGATAACCCCGCCCATAGCCATAAAGGTAATATGACGAGGCCGCAGTTTTTTGTGCAGTGCCCCCTGTTCCAGTTCATGCTCGTTAGCTTGTACCCTCTCCTGCGACATTTTCTGACTCCTTCCAATGCTCAAGCTCTTTTGTTACACCCAAAATTACAGTTTACTCTTATTCCTCAAAACATGCACGCTCAAATCATACATCACCAAATAACCCCAACGAATACCCGTCTATAGAACGAAAAATAAGCCGCTGCAATCAGCGGCTTATCCGATCAAATCCACCCAATCAATGATATTCCGGCCTGATTCTACCCCAGCCACATCCGGAATAGGCCGTCGGTAACCCCAAGGCTGTACATATAATACAAGCCGAATAACATGCTGACCGCCCCGGTAATTCGCGTTAAAGTCATTTTCAGGCTCCGGTTGTTCGCGCTTAATACAAAAGGGATCCCTAAGATGGTCGTAAAAATCAACATTCCAGCGATCGTCCCGAGACCGAAAAGTAAAATATACAGCGTTCCATTCCACACCGTATGTACAGTCGTCATCGTGAGTAAGACCATAGCCGCGCTTCCCGCCAGTCCATGAACAAGGCCAATGATCATAGACTTCAAATAAGAAGTCTGATGATGGGCAGGATCACCTTTGCGAAGAAAGTGTTTATGCCGCTCGCCGCCATGCTGATGCTCTACTAATTCGGCTTTGTTCTTCCCGGCGGAAATCCAATTGACAACCCCGAGATACACGAGCATCCCGCCAACGATAAACTCTAGCAAACCCGCCCACTTATCGGGAAGCGTGCTCTTCGTCAGAATGAGAATGAGGCCAACTGCCAGCAGCGTAGCGGTGTGGCCGATTCCCCAGAATATGCCGACCAGCGATGTCCGCCATAATTTTTTCGTATGGCTTGCAATCGTGGAGACGGCAATGATGTGGTCAGGCTCTATGGCATGCTTGATTCCGAGAACGAAGCCAATGCCAAGGATAGATAGCAAACCGATTTCCATGAGAAAACCACCCCTTCTTCGTAAGGACTAATTTATCCTTATGCAGGGTTGCCCATGATAATAACTACGGCCCGTCACCCGGTTAATACTTCCGGAACGAAACGGTCCTGCCACCTAAGATATGCTTCCGGACCACCCGCCGGCATTGCTCGAACACATTTTCAATTTGCAGCGTGGACATGGCCAGTACCCGCAAAGAGAAGCCGGATACGGCTAATGCAGATATTCCAATTCTGCACCTGTTATCAGCGGCCCCAAACCCTTCGCTCAACGTGTCCGCCATGTCACGAGGCACTTCATCCCCTATGACGAGCAGAGATCCCAAATGGGTATAGCCTTCAAGAAGTCCCAGCCCATCCATCGATCGGGCCTTCGGGGTTAACGGGAGATTATCGAACACCACTAGCTCGTCCTCCATGTATACGGCCGTTCGCAGCTGCAGCCTGTTGTACTGGAACAAAGCTCCTTCCGGGGACCAGCCCGGGGTGATGATCTCCCCGTAAACCAAGGTCGCCCCCCGAGCCATGTGCACGGCGGTCTCCTGCTTGTATCTTGCATCCCGGTATGCAATCAGAGGATCCGATATAAACTCCAGGTAACTGCCCTGTTCCAAACGAATGTCCATTTCGTGAATTACAGGGACCTTTGGCGTCTTGTACACTTTGGTCGAGGACTGCGTAGTCAGCAGCATATGAGCATGAGCGCGAAGATGGATATCCGTTTTGTACCTGTCTCCGTCAACATAGCCTCCGCCTAAATTCAACAGATAAAAGCACGGCAGACCACTGTTATCGAGATATATAGGGGGAGTTACTTTGGAGGCTCCCTGGTTATATATTTCAGCCAGTACCGTCCGTTCCTGTTTCCGCTGAACCGCAAGCCGAAGCACTCCCGTCCATTGCTCCATCTATCTTAGCCCCTCTAGCAAAGCGTTGGCCTCAATCCATTCCACTACGTTGCCCAGGCCGACATCTTCCTTGAGATTCGTGAACACGAACGGCTTGTCTCCGCGAAAAGCCTTCGTATCGCTCTCCATCACATCCAGGCTTGCACCAACATACGGAGCAAGATCGATCTTATTGATGATAAACAAATCGGACTTGATCATGCCCTGGCCGCCCTTGCGCGGGATCTTCTCTCCTTGGGCGACATCAATGATGTAAATGGAGAAATCAACGAGCTCGGGGCTGAACGTCGCCGCTAAATTATCTCCGCCGCTTTCCACGAAAATAATCTCAACATCAGGATGGCGGCCCTTCAATTCCTCAATCGCTGCAAAGTTCATGGAGGCGTCCTCCCGGATCGCCGTATGCGGACAGCCGCCGGTCTCTACGCCAATGATGCGGTCCGCGGGAAGAATTCCATTTTTAATCAGAAAATTAGCATCCTCCTTCGTATAAATGTCATTGGTAATTACCGCCATACTGCGATCCTTATGCATGCGCCGCGTGAGTTTCTCCAGAAGCAGCGTCTTTCCAGCCCCTACGGGTCCTCCGACCCCGATTCGAATCGGCTCCATCGTTCATCGTCCTTTCTCTTTTGTGACAATATCCTGCTCTACGACATGAACAGCCGGATATGCAGCTGCTCATGCCTCATTTGCGACAGCTCCAGTCCGGGAGACGTAGCCCCGAACTCATCCTCATCCAGCGCTTCAATCTTCTTGACGGCCTGCCGAAGCTGGGCGTGCATGTCTTGAATTAACCGCTGTCCGTCCGTCTGGCCAAGCGGAATTCCGCGCACGCCGTTCTGAATCAAGCTGGCCGTACATGAATGCAAATAAGCCAGCAAAGCGACGGGCAGCGGAACATGGAGATATTGGGCGATAATCGCAAAGGCGATCGCCGGGTGGCCGAAGCTTTGCTGCGCCTTCAGCCGCTTCTGATATGCAGCCAGAACCGGCGAATCATACAGCTCAAGACCAAGCTGAACGAGCCGCTGTCCCATTCTTGCGCTCCCGTCCCGCGTCTCCTGCGGGAAGCTCTGGACCGTAATCATGCGGTCCCATGCCCATACATGCTCCTGCTCCGCCCGATCCAGCGCTTCATAAACCAAGCGGAACGCAAGCCCATCCGTATACACCAGCTGCTCGGCAATATATGCGCTGATCCATTCCGCAAATGTCGGCTTATCCACCACCTTCCCTTCTTGCACATACGTTTCCAGTCCGAAGGAATGGCTAAAAGCGCCATTTGGAAAATTGGAGTCGCATATCTGCAATAGCGGCAGTATATCAGCCATGGCTATGCCCGATCGGCCGGAAAGGCTGCTTCACTTTTATTTTCTCACGGGTGTAAGGAACGTCCGATTGCTTCAGCAGATCCTCGACCAAATAATCGTATTGAACCAGCATCCGGTCTTCTTCAAACTGCGCCGGCAAATGGCGATTGCCCAGCTTATGAGCGATATCCCCCATTTCCTGCAGGCTGCGCGGGCGAATCGCCAGCACCTCTTCCGGAACAACCTCGACGACGATCAGACTGCTGTCGTCCATATATAAAACATCGCCATGATTAAGGGAAGCGCTCTGAATCAAAGAGATGCCCAACTCCCTGCCATGATCCGTTACGACCCGCTGGATGCGCTTCAGCAGATCATCGCTATGCAAATACACTTTCTCCAGATGGCGCTGGATGCGGTTCTCCGGACTAATGTCATCGAGACAGGTTACAATCTGTTCTATAATCACGTGTATCCACCTCTTTAGAATAAATAGTAGCGCTGTGCCATCGGCACAACGTCAACCGGTTCACAGGTCAGCAGTTCTCCATTGACGGTTACTTCAAACGTCTGCGGGTCGACCTTGATTTCCGGGGTTTCTCCGTTATGCTTCATGGATTGCTTGGTCAGGTTGCGGATACCGCCAACCGGCAGCACTTTTTTTTGCAGTCCGAGCTCCCTATGCAGCCCCTCATCGTAAGCCGCCCGGGATACAAAAGTAATACTGCTGCTGTGCATCGCTTTGCCATAAGAAGCATACATCGGGCGCAAGAGCACCGGCTGAGGTGTAGGTATGGCAGCGTTGGCATCACCCATACAGGCATGAACCACCATTCCGCTCATAACCACCATCTCAGGCTTTACTCCGAAAAACGCAGGGTGCCACAGCACTAAATCAGCAACCTTCCCGGCCTCGATGGACCCGACATAAGAAGAAATGCCGTGGGCAATCGCCGGGTTAATCGTATACTTGGCAATGTACCGCTTTACCCGATTATTGTCAGCGACCCCCTCGTCACCCTGGAGCTTCCCTCTTTGTTTCTTCATTTTGTCGGCGGTCTGCCAGGTGCGGCTTATGACCTCGCCGATCCGGCCCATCGCCTGCGAATCCGAGCTCATGATGCTTAGAACTCCAAGATCTTGCAGAATATCCTCTGCAGCAATCGTCTCGCGGCGAATCCGGGAATCGGCGAACGCGACATCCTCGGGAACCTTGATGCTCAAGTGGTGACAGACCATCAGCATATCGATATGCTCATCGAGCGTATTGACCGTAAACGGCTTCGTCGGATTCGTAGAAGCAGGAAGCACGTTGGGCAGGCTCGCCATTTTAATAATATCTGGAGCATGGCCTCCCCCAGCCCCTTCCGTATGATAGGTGTGGATGACTCTGCCATTAATCGCAGCGATCGTATCTTCGACAAATCCGAATTCGTTCAATGTATCCGTGTGGATCGCTACTTGAACGTCGTATTTATCCGCCACGCGCAAGGAATGGTCGATGGCGGAGGCGGTAGCTCCCCAGTCCTCGTGTACCTTCAATCCGATGGCACCGGCATGTATCTGCTCTGCAAGAGCCTCCTCGGACGAACCGTTGCCCTTACCCAAAAATCCCAAATTGATCGGCAGACCCTCTGCTGCCTCCAACATTCGGTGCATATTCCATATGCCCGGCGTACAGGTCGTCGCCTTCGATCCCTCCGTCGGCCCCGTTCCGCCCCCGATCAGCGTAGTCAGACCGGACGACAGAGCCACTTCAACCTGGAACGGATTGATCATATGAACATGGGTATCAATTCCTCCCGCCGTTACAATTAACCCTTCCGCGGATATGATTTCAGTGCCAACCCCAATAATGAGGTCGACGCCATCCATCACCAAAGGGTTGCCGCTCTTGCCGATGCCTGCGATTTTACCGTCCAGAATGCCGATGTCTGCCTTGTAAATTCCGGTATAATCGACAATAACAGCATTGGTTATCACGACATCAAGCGCTCCTTGAGCACGGGTTGCCAGCGGATGCTGCCCCATTCCGTCCCGAATGGACTTGCCTCCTCCGAATTTGCATTCATCGCCGTATATCGTGAAATCCTTCTCAATTTCAATGAACAAGTCGGTATCGGCCAAGCGGATGCAGTCACCCGTCGTCGGGCCGAACAAGTCGGCGTATTGCTTTCTCGTCAAACGCAGGCTCATTTTGCTTCCTCCTTGTCCTTGTCCAACGGCCCATCTGTGCGATTATTTAAGCCATATACAATCCGCTCTCCCCCAAAGGGTACCAGTTCGACCTCCTTGGCATCGCCAGGTTCGAACCTGACAGCAGCACCTGATGGAACGTTCAGATGCAGCCCGAAGCTTAGCTCCCGATCGAATTGAAGGGCTGAATTCACCTCGTAGAAGTGATAGTGAGAGCCGACCTGGATCGGGCGGTCGCCGGTATTCAGTACTTTTAACGTGCTTACGGGCTTGCCCTCATTGCAGATAATATCGTCTTCGCGCAGCACATACTCCCCTGGTATCATCGTACCTTCTCCTTTTTGCGTTTGATTTATTAGCTAATCGGACTATGGACCGTGACCAGCTTCGTTCCGTCTGGAAATGTCGCCTCTACTTGAATATCGTGAATCATTTCCGGAACGCCCTCCATCACATCGTCCGCGGTCAATATTTCCCGGCCCTTCTTCATGAGCTCAGCAACGGTTTTGCCGTCCCGGGCACCTTCCATAATTTCATAGGTAACCAGTGCTACCGCTTCCGGATAGTTCAGTTTTAAGCCTCTGTTCTTTCGTCTCACTGCCAGGTCAGCGGCAACCACGATCATTAACTTCTCTTGTTCCCGATCGGATAGCTTCATTTCGATCCTCCTTCAAACCGTAAATTCAACAAACCTCATTATTTCCTGGATCTGGGTCAATATTCAGGGCTTGTTCAACAGCTGCCTTCCGGCGATCATAACCCAAGTGACGAGCACAAAAGGCATCGTCAACGCCGGAAGCCCGTAGGGGTTAAGCCATGTTTCGATGCCTGCCGCAACCGGAACCGTAAGTATGGCGGCAAGCAGGCCTGCCGGGAAATTGTTCCCTCCCGCATGGCGGTAAGCAAATGACACCGCGAGCACTGCCAATACAGCATTAAAACCATAGAGCCCGGAATTCAGCATCGTTATTTCTGCGCCTAGACCGTAGGCCGTTATTCCGCCAATTACCGTTCCGGCAATTGCATAAAGCCCCAGCCTCCAGCCAGCCACAAAAATGGCCAGAAGAATCAATATTCCGGACACCAGGCCCTCGACGAAATAAACTTGCCCAACGCCATTAATTAAGCCAGTGAGCCATTCGATCGTTCCTGCTTTAAGGTCTGGCTGCAGGCTAACGATATCCTGGGGTTGTATCTTCGCATTAAGATGGACCACGTTTAGATGAAAAGCAGCGAGCAGCCACATCCAGGTGAGGACAATATAGGGAAAAGTAAGCACGGGCAGCCCAAAATGCCTCATCACATGCATAGCTGCGGCTGTGGCAAGCGCCGCCACGGCTGCCCCCGCAAGCGCGAACGCCCATTTTGCGCTGCCATCCAGATATAGTGAGAACGCCAGCCCGGCTAACACTGAATTGTATCCAAACAATCCTTGAGCGGCCGTTGCCCTGTTCTTCCCTCCGCTGTACCCGATCCAAGTCCCTATCACCGAACAAGCCAGCGCGATCAGTCCCAACGGATAACTGGAAATGACAATAGCTGCTAGAACGATCAGTCCGGTAGCCGCGTTCTCGATTAACAAGACTTGAGATATTCCCCTGAAAACCGCCAGGACAAATAACTTGAAGTGACCATCTGGCTGGGCCTTTCGCTCAGTATTTTGCATGCTGTCCCCTCTATTTCAGTATTAATAGGACTAGTATGTACTTTGTCATATTTTTACATACTCACTTTGCTCCTTGCTTGATTTGAGGCTTATCTTGCTCAAAATAAAAAAGACACCCTTTAGGGTGTCTTTTTCTATATTGCCTATTTACTTGAGGAAGCCCTGTAAATTTTCTTGGTGATTAATCCTCACGGCATTCCGGATCATAATCGCTTAGCTTTCCTTCGTAGATCAGCTGCAATCGGTCGCTCTGCCGAAAATCGTCCGGTGTTACGAGCGCCGGCAGCTTGTTCCACAGCTTAATGCCGGATCTGTCTAGAATTTCCGCAACAAATTGCGAGCAGAAATAAGAGTTGCTGAATTCTACAGGCTCCTTTAGCGCGATGCCGACCACGCCCAGAATGTTATATAAATACTTATTGCGGCTGCGGATGAAAATATGCAGGACCCGCTTCATTTTCTCGACTTCACGCTCGGATACCTTGAGCTCATAAAGAACGCACGTCGTATTTGGATACTTGCTGAACGTGCCCGTCTTGATATCCTCCTTCACGAATCCCCCGTTGAGCGGATTATTCGGGCTCTTCCGCCCAAAGCTGTACAGCTCGGACAGCTCCCGGTTGAAGGATATAGATGCATGATTGTATGGGGCTCTCGTATACCCCTTGATCATCCTCGTAAAAAGCGTCCCGGTATTCGTAAGCAAAATAAAAACCGAACGATCATCTGCCATTTACGAAATTCCCCTTATCAAAAATGAGTTGTTCCTTCATAATAACATATGATCGCCCCCTGGTGGGTCTTACGTCATGACAAGATGGATGGTGAAGGGCAATGAACAGCTCGCTCATAACTTTAACCCTGATTTTTACTGCATTATTAGTCATTCAGGTTATCTATTATATCCTGAACAAAATACAGCCGGACAAAGATTACGGCGCCATCGGCTCCAAAATCAAAACCTGGTGGGGCATGTTCGTTATTTTTTGTCTGGCCACTCTATTTAATCCGGTCGTTTCGCTGCTGTCCCTCATGGTGCTTACCTTCTTCGCGCTGAAGGAGTATTTCTCCATGATCCGCTCCAGAAAAGCCGACCGCCGATTGTATCTTTGGGCTTACTTGTCCATCCCGGTACAGTTTTACTGGATCTACATCGAGTGGTATGGGATGTTCATTATCTTTATCCCGATCTATGTGTTCCTATTCCTGCCGCTCCCGCGGCTGATCAACAAAGGAACAGTCGGCTTCCTGCGCAGCGTCAGCTCCACCCAATGGGGTCTCATGCTGATGGTATTCGGGCTTAGCCACCTGGCCTATTTCCAGTTTGCCACGCCGGAGTATGGCGCAGGGCTTGTGTTGTTCCTGGTCGTGCTGACCCAGTTGAATGACGTGGCCCATCATGTGGCATCGCTGTATTTCGGCAAACGCAAAGTCGTTCCGACGGCCAATCCCTACCTGACCTGGGAAGGGTTTGCCTTCGCATTTCTGGTGACGACCGCAGCAGCCTATTTGATCCACCCCTACCTGACGCCGCTCGGCCCTGTGTTCGGAGTGTTCTCCGGCATGCTGATCAGCTTGAGCGGGTTCTTCGGCAGCTTAACGGTTTCGGTGCTGAAGCGGGATTTGCTCATCGGCGACGACAACAAGTTCGATGCGCTTAAAGAAAGCTACCTCAGCCGGGTTGATAGTCTAGCTTATACTTCACCGGTGATTTTCCACGTGATTCGTTACTTTTTTGATTTCATGTAGCCTGTTAAATATTCAATCTTACTTTGAATGCCGAGGAGTTGTTTGCTGTGGAATTCTATATCGTTGATGTATTTGCAGAACAAAAATATCAAGGCAACCCGCTCGCCGTACTGCTGCCGGACCGGGAACTGACCACGGAGGAGATGCAGCAGATCGCCAAAGAGATCAACTTCTCGGAAACGACCTTCATTATGTCAGGCAAACAGAGGGACGGGGGATACCCTGTGCGCATTTTTACCCCGGATGTGGAAATACCCTTTGCGGGACATCCTTCGCTTGGAACGGCCTTTGTCATTCATCACCGCCTTGATCCGGATAAGAGCAGGCATATTCTCCTGAATCTTGGCGTGGGCCAAATTCCCGTCTCCTTTGCCGAAGGATCAGACAACGAGTTATGGATGAAGCAGCAGCAGCCTATATTCGGGGAGGCTATCGCTCCTTCCGTGATCGCAGAGATACTCCAAATTTCTGTCGAGGACATCCAGACCGCCTACCCCATCCACGTATCCTCAACAGGGCTTCCATCCGTCATTGTCCCTTTAAAGACCCTGGATGCTGTGCGAAAATGCGAGGTTGACCCTAGGAAATATAAGGCCTTCCTCGAAAATATAGCGGATGCGAATCTGCTCGTGTTCTCCGAGGAGACCCTTCATGAGCAAAATGATTTGCATGTGCGGGTATTCGTCAATGACACGGGGTATTATGAAGATCCCGCTACCGGCAGTGCCAATGGGAATCTGGCAGGTTACCTGTTAAAGCACGAATGTTTGCAAAAGAGCGTAATTCAGCTTCGTATCGAGCAGGGGTACGCCGCGGGGCGTCCTTCCCTTCTGCACATAGATGCCTCTAAGAATGGTGATGCTTACGACATCAATATCGGCGGGCGGGTATTCTTTGTCGCCAAAGGCGAATGGCTGTAGCACCTCCGCCGCGAAGTGCGGCTATAGCAGGAAATGGAGGAGCCATGATCAAGCAAAGGAGGGTGATCTCGTGACCGAAGAAATTTATCCATCCGATAAGCAGCTGGCAGCAAGCGCAGCTGAAGGTGATTTTGAAGCATTCCGGGCGATTGTGGGCCGCTATTCCAAAGCCCTTCTATCTGTGGCCTACAGCATATTGGGAGATTACCACGAAGCCCAGGATGCCGTTCAAGAAACCTTTGTGAAATGCTATCAAAACTTACATAATTTAAAAGACCCCTCCAGGCTAGGCAGCTGGCTGTACTCCATCGCTTACCGAACAAGTCTTGATTTTACTAGAAAGAAACACAAACTCCTTCCTTTTGACGAGGCCACCGCCCCAAAATTGGACAACGTTCATTCCTGGCTGGACCAACACGCCGTTCAAGAATCGGTCTGGGCTGCCTTGCAAACATTAGAGGAAAAAAGCAAATCCGCTATCGTTCTTTATTACTTAAACCAATGGCCGATGAAAGACATCGCCCCATTTCTCGATTTATCCATAGCTGCTGTGGAAAGCCGTATTCGCCGGGCCCGGGAGGTGCTTAAACTCCATCTTGCCACTGATTTCGAGTCTTATTTCCGTCCATATCAGCGGGATCACCGTTTCGAACAAATGGTTTGCGAACAAGCTTTGAAACGGACAGGCCATTTCTATATTCCGGTCTCAAATAAAAAGCAAACAGCAAACTGGTTCTTCCACCACTTCCATCTAGAACGCAGCAGCCACGGAAATTTGCTGCTCGAATCCGGTCATGAACTATATTTATTGGAATCGGAGAGCCACTCGCCCAGAGAGATTCCCTTGCTAACCTTCTCCGTATCTGACGCTAAAGCATTATGGCTTAAACTCACAAGCAGCGGTGTGCAGACGGAGCCCATTGCGGCAGACGATCTATTCGGAAAGTCGTTTGTCTTCCATGACCCGGACGGGAACAAATTCAACGCTGTAGAAATTGTGTAAGATTGTATTTCTCTTGTGACGGATTTCATCTATATGCATCGTCTATTTACTGAAACTACAAAACAAGAGGTGAATAACGGATGGAACAACAGAAAATGCGGAAGCTAGAAAGCCGTAAGGCCGAGCAGAAGCCGATGCTCAAGAGGGTGCTCTGCAACTATTTGCCCGTATCCGATTTGGAGCTTGCAGCAAAATGGTATACGGAGATTTTCGGATTAGAGCTGAAGAGGCGCGACCCTGGCGGTGCGATTCTCGTCTTAGGAGATGGCCAGTGGCTGTTTTTGCTGGAGACGACAGAGAAAAGAACCGCTAATTTTGTCACCAGTCAATGGGACGGAAATGAAAAAACATATGAAATGTTCTCCTTAACCTTTGAAGTCGAGAACATTGTCGAACTCCACAAGAAGCTTCGGGACAACGGTGTCGAGGTTGAGCCCCTGATGGACCTTGACAGCTGCGGTCTGCAGTTTAAATTTAAAGACCCTGACGGCAACAAATTTAACGTATGGCAAGACCCCGCAACCGCATAATGAAATGAGCTGCTAGCAAAATGTTTGACCTCCAAACAGAAAGACAGTCCTCTACCTGATCGTGTAAGGGACTGTCTTTATTCTGTTTGTGACTATTCCAAATTAGCATGATTCCCGTACATCTTGTGGCCGCTAAGCTCCTGCTTGTCCATCAGCGCCAAAATAACGGCATCGCATGCCAGCAGCAGCAGCTGTTCAAATAATGAACCCATCGGCTGAACCGTTACTGTTGCTGGTCCATTGGTTTCTGCCTTGTCGGCTTGATCCTTCGGCGCCCCAGGCAGCTTCACCATGAAATCTGCCAGTCGGCCAAGGGTTGAATCTGGAGAGAGCGTCAGCACTCCTACCGCAGCTTCTAGGCTCCGCGCCTTTTCTGCCATAGGCACGAGCGATCGCGTCTCACCCGAGCCTGAACCGATCAAGAGCAGATCGTCTTTACCCAAGCTCCGGGTAACCGTCTCTCCCACGACATACACCTCTAATCCAAGGTGCATCAGCCGCATGGCGAAGGCCCGCATCATCAGCCCAGAACGGCCTGCCCCGGCTACAAAAATGCGTCCCGCCGATAGAATAGTTGCGGCCAACTGATCCAGCTGCTCTGCAGCGATTTCATTCGCAGCTTGGTCCAATTCGGACATGATCGCGGCCAGATTACGATGACTACTAGCATTGCTGACCATATTCACCACTACCCCTGCTTAATCAATTTCTGCATCTCAGCGGCTGCGGCGGCCAAGTCGGCTTGTCCGGTAATTCCTCCGCCTACAATGACCAAGTCAGGTTTAACGGCGATGACTTCTGGCAATGTGGCCAGCTTAATGCCGCCAGCAACGGCGACCTTGGCGTTCTTCACGACGGACTTGATCGTGCGAAGATCCTCGAAGGAGTTCTGTCCTTCCGCTTGAAGGTCATACCCCGTGTGGACGCAAATATAATCTACACCAAAGGCATCAATTTGCGCAGTCCGCTCCGCCAGATTCTTCACAGCGATCATGTCGACCAGGATTTGCTTGCCCTGCTTTTTCGCTTCCGCAACCGCTCCCTGGATACTCGCATCCTCGGCAACGCCCAGAATCGTTACGATATCTGCTCCCGCCTCAGCCGCCTTCATCACTTCATAACCTGCCGCATCCATGATCTTCAAATCCGCAAGCACAGTAACGTTAGGAAAGGCCTCTTTCAACGCCTTTACCGCATGCAGGCCTTCATTGATAATGATCGGGGTTCCGATCTCCACTATATCCACATACTGCTCCACTTGCTTGACGACTTCGATGGCCCCTGGAATACCGACCAGGTCCAAGGCTAGTTGTAATTTCATTTATGATTGCTCCTTTAAGGGTAAGTTTTAATACGACACCCCTTATTCTAAGCATTTCACCCATAAATAAAAGTACGCACTTTCATGTAACTAGTACCCATTTGGTAACCATGCCAAGCCCGTTTAGTCTGATTTTCGCAGTTCTTTTTCCTTCTCTAAATGCTTCTCTCCCCAACGAGACATCACATTCAGCAGTTCCTTCACGGTTAACCCGTATTCGGTCAAAGAATACTCGACCTTGGGCGGAACCTGGTCATACACTTTCCGATTGATGATGGCGTCTTCCTCTAATTCACGCAGCTGCTGCGTCAACATTTTTTGTGTAATTTGCGGCATTTCTCGTCTCAATTCTCCAAAGCGGTGCGTGCCTTCCGTCAGGTGGCATAGAATCACGGGCTTCCATTTCCCGCCGATTACCTTCAAGGTCAGCTCCACCGTTTCTTTAAAATGCTGGTCACCCAAAGCGAGTAACTCCTTTCCTGATGGATCTTAAAAGAGGATACCGCATTGTCATTTAGGAAGTAAAGCCGCCCCTCCTGCGGCGTTTGACGATTAACTCAGATACTCCCCTATTTTTAATAGGATATCCGCTCCTTGGTGGATATGCCGTTACTCTTCTAATTCGTGTACATAATGTAGAGTAAGTTGCTATTCATCAACACGGATAGGAGGAGCGATGTAATGGGATCTGAACAGAAGAACAAGGCAAAGCAGCAGGGGGTTTCCATCATTACCTGCACAAAGCGCCACAATTCTATAAACAACCTGTTTCAAAATTACATTCGGCAGCGCCATCCGAAAAAGGAACTTATCATTATTGTAAACAACGATAGCATACCGCTTGAGCCATATCAGCGTTTAGCCAAGAAAAACCCGAGCATCCGCGTCTACCGTATGGCTGGCCGCGAATCTCTCGGTGCTTGCCTAAATTATGCATTCAGTAAAACAAAGTACAGCTACATCGCCAAGTTCGATGATGACGACTATTACGCACCTTACTATTTAAAAGACAGCCTGCAGGCATTACAAAAAGCGAATGCGGATGTTGTAGGCAAGCGTGCCCACTATATGTACTTAAACGGTGCTAAAACTTTGATTCTGCGTTTTGACCAGGATGAGAATAGACCGGTCGCTAAACTTCCCGGCGCTACGCTGTTCATGAAAAGGAACGTGTTGAACAAAGTGCGGTTTCCCCATCAGAACGTAGGGGAGGACGATCTTTTTTGCCTCAGGAGCAAAAAGCAGGGGTACAAGGTCTACTCCGCAGGAAAATATAATTTTGTCGCCATCCGCCAAAAAAACTCAGCCAGCCATACCTGGATCATCAGCGATAAAAAGCTTCTCTCTCACCATAAAAGAATCCCCAATGTCCAAAATTACAAGAAGTTCGTGCAGCGTACGCCAAAGGATGCTCCATAATGGCCAAACTGGATATCTCCAGCCAGCCAAGCGCCGTTTCCATCATTACCTGTACCAAGCGGCAGTACTGCATGGACACGCTTCTGCGTAACTACAGCAGACAAAATTATCAGAATAAAGAGCTCATCATCATACTCAATCATAAAGATCTGAAAATGAACGAATATATTAAAGCAGCAAAGCCATATAAGAACGTAAGAATATACAGCCTGCCCAATCATTCGCTAGGCAGCTGCCTTAACTACGGAGTAAAGGTAGCCAGGTACGATCACATTGCTAAATTCGATGATGATGATTATTATGCTCCCGGCTATCTCAAAGACAGTATGCAAATTTTGCGCAAAACCAACGCCGATATTGTAGGCAAACGGGCCCATTACATGTACCTGAGCAGCAAAAAGGTGCTCCTTCATCGTTACTACAATATGGCCGAGAAATACGTTCCCCTTGTTCAGGGCGCAACCCTTGTCGTGAAACGACACGTGTTCAGCAAGGTCTCCTTCCCCAATCGAAACCGGGGGGAAAGTGTAAAGTTCTGTTCCAATAGCCAGGCTAAAGGCTTCAAAATTTATGCCGGCAATCCCTACAACTTTGTTGCGTATCGCAGGAAGAATTCGAAAGACCATACTTGGATCGTAAGCGACAGCAATCTTCTGGCCAGCAAAGTAAAGGTACTGAAAGTCAGGGACCCCGAAAAATTCGTGAGCCGAAGATAAACTCCTACCTCCTTCTACGCTAAAGAACGACCACCCCTGCTTCTAAGGGATGGTCGTTTCTTAAGTGAAAGAGACTCTCGGATCATCATCGCCCAAGATACCATGTAGGTGATCAAACCTGAAGGTAAGGCTCCCATATCTTCCTCAGTTGGGCCGCCCCTTCCTCTATTCGCTGCCCTGCAATTCCTCCGAAGCCGATCAGAAAACATTTCCTCTTCTCACGTTCACAGGCAGCCTGATCCGAATAGAAAGCGGATGCCGATGCCACACGGATACCGCCGGATTTCGCCGCTTGAATCATTTCCTGCTCAGAAGCTTTGGCGTCGAGCGCCAAAATCAGATGAAATCCCGCATGTGGATTAAGGACCTCCCCGCAATCGTGAAACTGGTTCTGAAGGGCCTCGGCGAGCTCCAGGTTCTTTTTACGGTAAAGACTTCTCATTTTACGAACATGCCTCTCGAAATACCCCTGCTTCATAAGCTTCTCCAGCGTGCGCTGATACACCCGGGAAGAGGATTGCTCGAACAGCAGTCCTCTTCTCAATTGCATGTAGGGAGCCAGTAACGATTCAGGAAGCACCATGTAATGGATACACATATCAGGGGCAAGTATTTGGGAGAACCCCCCTACATAGATTACATTCGCATCAGGCGCCAAGCCTTGGAGCGCAGGTACCGGCTGCCCTATATAGCGAAGCTCTCCGCCGTAATCGTCCTCTATAATATAGCCCTCCTGCTCCTTGGCCCACTTCAGCAGTTCCATTCTTTCGTTAACCGGCATTACCCTGCCCCCGGGAAACTGATGGGAAGGAGCGACGGCCACGATCCGAGCGGATGCCTGCAGCAATCGGGAAATATCTATCCCCTTGTCTGCTTCAGTTGCGGTCAAGACAGCAAAACCCTCAGCCTGGAACGTAAGGGCGATCAGCGGATAGCACGGGTCTTCTACAGCTACAGCTGGGGAGATTCCCTTAAGCAGGATGGCCAGATAATGGAGAAGCAGATGCTGCTCCGCGCCAATGACAATCTGCTCCTTGCGGCACACGACACCGCGAATCCGGAACAGGTAAGCGGCAAGCTCCTCGCGCAATCCAGCCTCGCCTTGCGGATCTCCGTAGAAGAGCAGCTCCTCGTATTCCTCTCGAAGCGTCTGCATCAGGAGCCTCTTCCAATGGGAAATCGGAAAGCCTGCAAAGTCGTTTTTAGCCAGATGAAAATCATAGGCATACGTCTCTCCCTTAGAGTAATCCTTCTCAGGAATTCTGGAAGCGGTATTAGGATCAGACATTGTAAACCTTCCATATGAATCGGGCAGAGCGGCAACATAGAACCCTTGTCTGGGGCGGCTCACCATGAATCCTTCCGCTATCAGCTGCTGGTAAGCAGCTTCTACGGGAGTCGTACTAATGCATAGCTGCTTCGCTTGTTCCCTGATAGAAGGCAGGCGATCGTTGGCCTGGAGCCTTCCTGCTACAATATCCTGCTTGATGGCTTCATAAACGGTCATATAAACCGGTAATTTAGAAAAAGGCGTTGAATCTGTACGGTTCCTCATCTGCCTCTCCTGTCCTCTAAAAATAATACAATCTGTATATTTTTAAGTATACAGATTGGTGGTAAATTGGGGTAGAGTCAAAACGAAGGAGATATGAACCATGAAACCCGTACGCTTTCTCGAAGGAAAAAATATATATTTACGGCCGATCGAGGTATCCGATGCCAATTGGTATTTCACTACGCTGTACCATCACGAGACAAGGAAACTCACTGGGACACAGAAGCACTATACCCAGGAACAAATTGCCCGCTACATTGAAGGAAAAGCCCAGGACAGCTCGTCCGTACTGCTGGTCATTGCCGCCGTGAGTGACGATACTCCCATTGGAGATATTGCGATTCAAGATATAGATACGATCAATCGCAATGCCAACATCCGCATCGCTATTCCTGACAGCAGTAATCAAGGAAAAGGTTACGGGACCGAAGCCATCCGTCTCATGCTGGATTACGGCTTCGGCATCCTCAACCTTCACCGGATCGAGCTGAACGTGTTCTCTTACAATGAGCGTGCCATGCAGGTCTATGAAGGAATCGGCTTCAAGAAAGAAGGGGTTCAGCGAGAAGCTTTATTCTACAACCATCAGTATTATGACTCCATTCTCATGAGTATTCTAGAGGATGAATACCGATCCCTATACTGTAAATAAGGATAATTAAGGAGAGCCATTCTACAAGGATTGGAGCTCCTTTTTTATAGGCACACATATTTCGCAAAAATGACCATTAACCAAATCGCCAGTGTATTTTTCTAAAATCGGTTTGTTGTCTAGTTGAAGTCCCATGCGGTGTATGGCTGGAACAATTTCTGCCCATGCTCTTTGAATATCCTCTGCTGTATGTTTGATTCTAAACACCGCATAATCTCCGCCGTCAAGTTTACTTTCACAGACGAAATCATCCATCTGGTCCTCTTCTGTAATGGTAATACATGCATCATATCTGCATTGCTCAGGAGGCGTGATTTGAGGGTTGTCTTGTGGAATTCCGAATAATACAGCTGATTCAGTGAGTAGTCCTTTCTCCCTTGCCCAACTCTTTAGCTCCTCCATGGCCTGAACGTTGGCAGGACCATAAGGGCCAATTTGCCGTACATACGCCAGGCGATAACTGGGGAGGGTCTCAACTCTAACATCCATAGCTCGATCTTCCTTTCTTATGTGTTGTTTTCTACATTCTGGATGCTATCATGGTATAAAATATTATTCATTAGTTTTTTTCGAAAATAGATAATAAGCTGTCCGTTCCCGAAGGAATGGCCAGCTTATTTATTTTCCAGAAGCTCTACGAACTTTGTTGCCGCCGGGGATAATGGCACGCTTTTTATATTGCAAACGCCGATGCTTCTCCTTGGAATTTTCTCTTGCAATTGAACCTCGGTCAGCCATCCCTTCGCTAAATATTCCTGGGAGAACTCTTGCGTCACGCACGCGATTCCAAGATTAATTCTGGCAAACTCCAGCAATAAATCATGCGAGCCCAATTCAAACTCCGGCGCAATTTTGATCCCTTTAGAGATCATGTAATCTTCCACATATTTTCGGGAATTCGATTTCGGTTCTAGAAATATGAGCGGCAGCTTCACCAATTCATGAAGGCTGACTGGCCGTGATAAAGCTTCCGCAAATCTCTCTCCATAAACAAACGTATCCTGGATATCAATGCAATGCCGCACTTCTAATGTGGAATCCTCGATCGGGAGGTTGCAAATGGATATATCCACTTCGCCCGATTTTAGAGTCGAACAAAGTTCTAAAGTCGTACCATTCACAATAGTAAATTTAATATTGGGATATTTATTGTGGAAAGCTTCCAAGTAGGGAAGCAAAAAATATCTGGAGATCGTATCCCCTACGCCGATTTTCAATTCCCCAGCCGTCAGGTTCTGAAATTCCAATATCTTCTCTTCACCTGTTTGCAGCAGGTTCATGGCCGAATTTACGTATTCAAACAGAAGGCTGCCCTCATTGGTCAATGATGCCCCTTTGGGCGTTCGATTAAAAAGCCGCGTGTTCAAATCCTTCTCCAATTGCATGATCGCCTGGCTAACCGCCGGCTGCGTCATATACAGTTCTTTGGCCGCTTTGGAAAAGCTATTGCATTTCGCAACCTTGCTAAAAATTTTGTAGAGATCCAGCTTGCTTATCACATAAACACCTCTTATACCCTCTATTCGATATATTAATTTAACTTATACCACTAGACTGATGTATATTACAAGTAGATGGTTAGATAATGTAAAACAGACTTTATCATCCTAAGGAGCTGAATGTAATTTGGAAAGAGTCGTTGGAACTGTTGCTAGAGGCCTTCGTTGCCCGATTATCAAACGAGGGGATCACATAGAGGATATCGTGGTAGACAGCGTGTTAAAGGCTGCCGAAGTTGAAGGCTTTCAAATCCGGGATCAAGATATTGTGTCCATTACGGAGTCCATCGTCGCTCGTGCCCAGGGCAATTATGCGACAGTGGATCATATCGCCAAAGATGTCTATGCTAAGTTCGGTGACGAAACGGTTGGCGTGATCTTCCCGATTCTAAGCCGCAATCGGTTTGCCGTCTGCCTTCGCGGTATTGCCAAAGGCGTTAAAAAGATCGTATTAATGCTAAGCTATCCCTCCGATGAGGTGGGCAACCACTTGGTCGATCTCGACCTGCTCGATGAAAAGGGCGTTAATCCTTGGACGGATGTGCTGACGGAAGCCCAATTCCGCGAGCTCTTTGGCTATAAAAAGCATACGTTTACAGGCATCGATTACATTGATTACTATAAAACATTAGTGGAAGAACAGGGAACGGAATGCGAGGTTATTTTCTCCAATAACCCAAAAACGATCCTCAACTATACCAAACATGTTCTGACCTGCGATATCCATTCCCGTGTCAGAACGGCAAGAATCCTGAAGGCGGGTGGCGGAGAGAAAATCTACAGCCTGGATAACATCCTGGCGGAATCCATTGATCATAGCGGGTATAATGAACATTATGGTCTTCTGGGATCGAATAAGTCTACAGAGGACGAAATCAAGCTCTTCCCGCGCAACTGCCAGCAAACCGTCGATAAAATCCAGCAAATTTTCAAAGAAAAGACGGGTAAAAATGTGGAAGTCATGATTTATGGAGACGGTGCATTCAAGGACCCTGTCGGGAAAATATGGGAGCTGGCGGATCCGGTTGTGTCGCCCGCTTATACGTCTGGACTTGAAGGAACGCCCAATGAAATCAAGCTGAAATATCTTGCGGATAATAACTTTGCAGATTTAAGCGGCGCCGAGCTTACACAAGCCATTTCCGAATACATCAGCAATAAAAATGACGATCTCGTGGGATCGATGGAAGCCCAAGGTACTACGCCTAGAAAGCTGACTGACCTTATCGGCTCTTTGTCTGATTTGACTTCGGGAAGCGGAGACAAAGGCACGCCCATCGTCTTTATCCAGGGCTATTTCGACAACTTTACGAAATAATCATGGCCTAAATCGAAGATTCTAAACCAAAAGAGAGACCACCTTGGAGCTGGTGATCTCTCTTTTTTTGTTATGCATGCATTTCGACAGGAAGGTCTTCACTGCCAAGTCCAAGCGACCGCGCTGTTGAAGTATGAATGTCCTGAATAAGCTCCGTGTTTGCTAATAGCGATGTTCCGTAGGAAGGAATCATCTCTTTGATCTTCGGCTCCCAAGCCTCCATATATTCCGGGAAGCATTTGCTGATGACCTCAAGCATCACGGAAACCGCGGTTGAGGCACCTGGTGAAGCACCGAGTAATGCGGCAATCGAGCCATCAGCAGCGGTAATCACTTCAGTACCAAATTGCAGTGTTCCTTTGCCGGCATCCGTATCCTTGATTACTTGCACACGTTGACCAGCTATAACCAAATCCCAATCCTCGCTTTTTGCGTTCGGGATAAATTCCCGCAGTTCTTCCATGCGTTTTTCTTTGGACAACATCACTTGCTGGATCAGGTATTTCGTCAGTGGAACGTTCTTGACCCCTGCTGCCAGCATCGTGACCAGATTATTCGGCTTTACGGACGTAATCAAATCGAACATGGAACCGGATTTTAGGAACTTCGGTGAAAAGCCCGCAAACGGTCCAAATAACAACGATTTCTTGTTGTCGATAAATCTTGTATCAAGATGCGGAACGGACATAGGAGGAGCTCCTACCTTAGCTTTGCCGTATACCTTGGCATGATGCTGTTCTACCACTTCCGGATCATTGCATACCATGAAAAGTCCGCTTACCGGGAACCCTCCGATATGTTTTCCTTCCGGAATACCGGATTTCTGCAGCAAGTGCAGACTTCCTCCCCCTCCGCCAATAAAGACAAACTTCGCAGTATGGCGTTCGATGCTGCCGGTATCGACATTCCGTACCTTCAATTCCCACAAGCCGTCGCTAGTACGCTTAATATTGTCTACGCTATGTTTATATTTTATATCAACGCCCTGACTCTTTAAGTGCCCGAACAATATGCGCGTTAAAGCCCCAAAATTGACATCCGTCCCCGACTCGATTCTTGTCGCCGCTATAGGCTCGCTGACTGGGCGGTCCTTCATCATTAGCGGAATCCATTCCATCAATTTCTCGGGATCATCGGAGAACTCCATTTCCCGAAACAGAGGATTGGTTGATAGCGCTTTAAAACGCTTCTTCAGAAACGAGACATCCTTCTCCCCCTGCACAAAACTCATATGAGGGATCGGGGCGATAAAGTCCCGCGGATTGCGGATTAGATTGCTGTTTACAAGGTAAGACCAAAACTGCATGGACACTTGAAACTGTTCATTAATTTTGATAGCTTTGCTAATATCTACAGATCCGTCCGATCTCTCGGTGGTGTAGTTAAGCTCGCACAGCGCCGCATGCCCTGTCCCCGCATTATTCCATTCGTTAGAGCTTTCCTCTCCTGCATTGGCAAGCTTCTCAAACACTGTAATTTCCCAGTCCGGTACTAATTCCTTCAGCAGTGTCCCTAAAGTTGCACTCATAATCCCGGCACCAATTAAGATAACATCTGTACTTGTTTGTCTGTTACTCATTTTTACCGTCCTTATACCCTAAGATTTGCAGAAAGGATGTAGGCGCTCCTGCGCAGGCGTTCCGCATGCCAGTGCGGAAACTAGTCACACACCTTTTCTGGATCGATTTTTTACAATTTCTTTACCTGATCCTAGTGTATCAATAATACTGATAGATTAAAATATTTATTTAGTATAAATATGATAATTTTAATCGATAGTTTGCCTTAATGTTATGGTTACCTCAGTTCCTTCTCCCGGCTTACTTTGCACCTGGATCAAGCCGTTATGCAAATCGATTATTTTTTTGACGATGGATAGACCTAGGCCGCTGCCCCCGAAATTGCGGTTCCTTGATGGGTCTGCTTTATAGAATCTCTCAAATATGTGCATCAAAGCTTCTTTATCCATGCCAATTCCAGTATCTTGAATTTTTATAATAAGAAGGTTATCGGACGCTTTCAGCGCTTCAACTCTGATGGTTCCATCTCTTGGTGTGAATTTAATACTATTATGGAGCAGGTTCATCCATACTTGTTCCATCAGATCCTTATTGGCAGTGACAGTTAATTCCTCAAGAACAATATCCATATGGATCTGCTTCTCAGCCCATTGCGGTTCAATGGCAAGAATGCTTCGGCGAAGCTGGCGGTCTAATCGATAGTTTTGTTGGTCAAAAAGGAATTTGTCAGACTCTAGCGAGGTGAGCTTCAGTAAATTTTCACTCAATTTCGAAAGCCTGCTGCTTTCCATTTCTATAATTTCTAAGTAATGCTTACGTTCATCAGGACCTAACTCTTCATTCTTTAAAGCATGGGCAAACCCGCTAATCGAAGTTAGCGGGGACTGGATTTCATGCGAGACATTTGAAATAAATTCTTGCCGCATTTCCTCCATTGCACTGAGTTTGCCTGCCATATCCCTAATACTCTCAACAATCCTGGAATAGGGGTGGCCTCGTCCCTGGTGTTGATTTCTATAATATGAGAGATCGATATTAAAGTTTCCTTCGGCCATCATTTTCATGGCCTGAAGGATCGGATGCAAAAATTGTTCTTGCCGGCTTTTTACCCATTTGATATTCGCTACAATAGCCATGCAAAAGCCAAATAGAAAAAATCCCAATAACGAGTTGATTAGCTGTCTGACATAGTCGGCAGGAACATAATGAATCCTATCAAACAGCCAAGATGTAACCCAGTAGGCACAGGACCAAAATAACAGCAAGGTTAATATGAGTGCCAAAAAACCTGAAATTCGCTTTATTATTTCCAGCAGCTTCAAGGGGTGACCTCCAAACGATAACCGAGTCCACGGATTGTTGTAATTTTAAAGGGGCAATCTTCGTAAGAGAAACGTTGCCGCAATCGTTTGATGTGAACATCAACCGTTCGCTCATCCCCCTCATAGTCAAATCCCCAAATATCCTCAATCAATTGCTCCCGTGAAAAAGTTTGCTGCGGATGTGTTGCCAGCTTAAACAGCAGCTCAAATTCTTTCAGCGGCAAGGTGAACTCCTTGCTCCCCATAAAAATTCTATAGGAAGCACGGTCAATCAAGACATCCCCGATTTCAATCCGATTGGATACGGTAATTTTATGGCGCTTGAGTAATGTTTTAACCCGAGCAACGAGCTCTGCCGGAGCAAAGGGTTTAACCATATAATCATCCGTTCCGAGATCAAATCCTTTCACTTTCTGAGCTGTCTCTCCTTTTGCCGTTAACATTAAAATGGGCAGTATACTGGAATAATAGGTTCGTATTTCACGGCAAAATGTCCAGCCGTCCATATTGGGCATCATGATATCAAGAATAATCAGATCGACTTTGTCCTTATCGAGCAAGGATAATGCTGCCTCTCCATCCGCTGCTTCCAGAGCCGATAAGCCTTCTCTGGAGAGAAGAACGCGAATCAATTCACGGATGTGAGGATCATCATCTACAATTAATATCGTTGTCACGGTATTCATTCCTCATTTATGATTTAAATAAAGAGTATCCCTAGTTGGCATTTGCTGTCAAAGCCTATCAGCTAAGTCTGGCGCATATAGGCACGTACGGTGAGCGGTGCGAAGATGGCCACAATAACCGCGGCGCCTATGAGAGAGATCGTCAAATCCGAACTAACGGCTCCCGAGTTGGTAAGCTCCCGGATGGCCGTAACGAGGTGCGAGATCGGATTAATCTTTACAAACCATTGCAGCCAGCCAGGCATCGTCTCAGCCGGCACAAAAGCATTGGAGACAAAGGTGAGCGGGAACAGTACAATCATCGAAATGCCCTGAACGCTTGATGCAGTACGCGCAATCACGCCAAAGAAGGCAAAAATCCAACTGATTGCCCAAGCACACGCAATGACGAGTAGTGCGGCAATGACGACACTTCCTAAGCCTCCCTCAGGCCGGTAGCCCATGATATAGCCCATAGTAAAGGTAAGCACAGTTGCAATGGTATAGCGGATGGTATCCGCCAAAAGAGCGCCCGCTAACGGGGCAATTCGGGCAATAGGCAGTGACTTGAATCGGTCGAATACACCTTTATCCATATCCTCACGCAATTGAACGCCAGTGACAACGGAGGTTGTAATCACAGTCTGCACAAGGATTCCAGGAATAATAACCGGTAAATAGCTTAGTACATCTCCTGAAATAGCTCCGCCAAAAATGTAAGTGAACATCAAGGTGAAGATAATGGGTTGAATCGTAACATCAAACAATTGCTCGGGGGTGCGCCGAATTTTTAAAAGTCCCCGGTAAGCCATGATTAAGGAATTTCTTACAGCTTGGCCGAAGCTGGTTCTGTTTCGTAATTGACGTGCGGCAACTGGTGTTATTGAAGTATTTTTCATACGCTTACCTCGCTTTCTTTTTCCGATTGATTTGCAGCCATTGCTGCATTCTCCTTATCACCCTGACCCGTAATCGTTAAAAAGACTTCATCTAGGGTAGGTTTCTGTACGCTTAACTCCGCTAATTGGATTCCCGCTTCGCGAAGGGCGATCAGCAGATCAGTGACCCGGTCGGCATCCCCCATCGGGGCAACAATTCTTCCGCCTTCCGATGAGACCGATGACCTTACCTCTAGGATTCGGTCAATCCTTTGACGAGCCTCTGGAATGTCCTGCGGATTTATAATGCTCAAATGCAAGGATGAGGTGCCTATGGAGGCCTTTAGTTCATTTACGGTTCCCTCAGCAACAACACGGCCATGATCGATCACCGCAATCCGGTCAGCCAGTTCATCTGCTTCTTGCAGATATTGTGTGGTTAACAGTACAGTTGAGCCCACCTTTACCAGCCGGCGGATCGTTTCCCACATCTGATTGCGTGTGCGCGGATCCAGCCCCGTAGTCGGTTCATCTAAAAAAATCAGCGGCGGCTGTGCAATAAGGCTTGCTGCCAAATCCAGCCTGCGGCGCATCCCGCCTGAGAAATTTTTTAAGGGACGCTTTGCGGCTTCCGTTAAACTAAATTCCTCTAGCAGCTCTGCTGCCTTTCGCTTTGCCTCAGAACGGCTCAGCCCTAACAATTGGGAGAAGATAATCAGATTCTCAGTAGCACTGAGAGACTCATCTACCGAGGCATACTGACCGGTCACTCCAACCAATTGGCGCACAATTTGCGCCTCCTTCACCACATCGTATCCGAAAATCCGTGCCGAACCTTCGTCCGGCCGCAGTAATGTTGCTAACATTCGGATTGTGGTCGTCTTCCCTGCTCCATTTGGACCAAGCACCCCATAAATGGAACCGGCAGGAACCTTCAGATCTACCCTGTCCACCGCACGATTGCCGCCAAAGTTTTTAACCAATCCTTGCGCTTCAACGGCCCAATCGCCCTTAACTGCCAAGGATTTCTTAACTTGATGATTACTCAATGCAAATCCTCCCTTTCCTGTGTGTATTGCTGAATACATTCGGATGATAAAGAGGTTTTATGAACTGAATATGAACTAAGGCGACCTTCTGGGTCGCCTTAGTTCATATTATTCTATTCGCCTATTTACTCATGATGTTGTTCTAAAGTCCTTTCAACCAGCCCATAATGGCAGCTACTGATTCCATATATCTCTGCCCTATAAGCACGCCGGTATGCGTTGTATCCCAAAGACCCTTATACTCAGCACGGAGATGCTCCGCTGTCACCCTGCCCCGGCGGTCGTCATCATCACAGCTTACTGCCTTGATAACCAGGCATGGGCAAGAAATGGCGCTGCTGTCTATGGATATGCCCTTTGATTCGGCCGAAAAAGCAAAAGCGTTATATGCCTTGGACGATTCCATCGCCAGGTATTTCCTTTGGAATGCAATGTCCTCTGCCGATTCATCTATGCTTGAATGTTCTTCACGGGCTGGGGCTGGCATTACGATAGCAGCTGTCAAAGGCTCTAAGTGTTCGTAGGGCACTGTTTCGTGAACTTCTTGGCTTATGACGGAATCGATCAGCACCAGCCCGGCAAGCTCAAAGGTCTCAGCTAATTTCTGTCCCAGAATTCCCCCCATACTGAATCCGACAAGAATCGGCGCAGCTCCGCACTCTTCGACAACCTCATGAATAACCTCCCTGATATCCTCCAAATAATCCTCAAAAGTAATTTGGGTCATATCCATGAGTCTGCTTTTGTAGTGGCTTCTCAAGTTCATGACATAGCAGGTCCATCCTTCCCGGGTAAAGTGAGGAATGTACTTGCTCCACATCCAGCTGCCTGTAAAGGCACCATGTACAAAAAGTAGCGGGGGGCTGTTCTTCGCAGCTTTGGAGAGGTTTTCCCCCTCGAATATCTCTAGAAATAAATCGTTCTCCCCAATGTATTTCTCCACATGATCAGGCAATTTTTTCGTAAAATCTCTCATGATCATCTCCTCCTCGTCTCATTTAATTTGATATCAAACTATTTATTGAAAAAAATTTAGAAATTGCCGTAAATCCGTTTTAAAATGTGAAGCAGGTCCTCTTTTTCTTTATCGGAAATGTCCGAATAAAACACATCCAACAACTCCTGCGAAATGGATTCAAAGATCGGCTCCAGCTCTCTCCCCTTCCCGGTTAAAGCAACATAAACAACCCTTGTATCTTCTGCGTCCCTTTCCTTTGTCACATATCCAAGCCGGACCAGCTTATCAACCAGCGCCGTTACTGTTGACTTATCTTTATTAATCCTCCTGGATATGTCCGCCATCGTAAGTCGGGGCGCCCTGAATAGGGCATAGATGATATCGCCATGCGAAGTGGCAATACCCTCAATCCCGTACTTCACCATCTCCGATACAATAAACCGGTTAACTTTCTCTCTGATTTTAGAAATTAATGAAATGACGTCTCTGTTTTCCATAATCGCATTATAGTTTGATGTCAAATTAATTGCAAGATTTAATCTGCTTATAGACGCCAGGCCATGCGCACTTCCTCCCGGATGAATAACCTGGCTAATAACGCTATAAAGGAAAAGAGGCTGCCTATGGCAAATTCCTATTCCCAAAAAAGAATCCGCAAAATTGTCCGCCGCTTCGGCCTGATTCCGTTGAGATCAGAGCCAGTTGCGTCATTTTACCGGAAAAATGCCATTATCCGAGTACAGACGAACAGCGGAACCTATGCGATGAAGCCCTTTTATCGAAGTTTATTACTTCGTTCGAGTACAATTGAACAAATAGAAACAACTGCGGGCTATATACAATTCCTGATGAACAACGGCTTCAGCAATATGCCAAAATGGCTTAATAGTAATGACGGAAGGCCATGGATTTTAAACCAAGGAAGGCCTTTCTATGTTACTGCATGGATACACGGAAGGAAATTGGAGAATCCAGAAGATTTCGAAAAACTTGGCCGGGCTCTTTTCTCTTTGCATAGCACATCCAGCCGCTTCTTTTCCATGAATAGCCCCTTCTTTGATCATATCCGATTATGGAAAAACCGGGATCGTCTCTTACGCAGCCGAATGGCAATAGCAAACCAAACCAATCTAAGGATCCGCCGATGGCTCAAAAGGTTTGGAGAATCCTGCATCCAGTTTTCGGATCGGACTTGGACTGAATTAAAGACCCCGGAGATTGCAAACCTCTTGAAGAGGGAAATGGTCCATCCCGCACTGATACACAACGATATTACTGCACATAACGTCATTATTTCCAATGACGGCCAGCTTTTTATCATCGATTGGGATCACATGAAATTAGGCTCTATCTATGTCGACCTAGCGACCACCCTTATGAACACAACTCAGTTTAATCCCGTTTTCATGCATTCGTTGTTAAGAGGGTATGAAGAACTCGGTCCTCTAAACCGCATCGAGCGAAAATTGATTTCTGCCTTGTACCGGTTACCTCGGGAAGCTTGGCATATTGCCCGGTTCCCTAATCGCCCAAGAAGCCGCAACATGCTGGATATTATGGAACAAACATGGCTTTTGCGGTTAAGGGGGATGGATGTCTTGGATGAATGGGTAAACTCAGGCCCCAATTAAATGAATTATAACTGAAACTCTAATTGAAAATCTCTTGGGTCATTCTCATATAATTCCTTATTTATTTCTACAGCCTCTTTACAACCAATCGCAAAATAAAATGCAATTGTCTCCTCGGCAGAGCCCGCACAAATATATATTTTATCTGCTTGCCACTCTCTGGCTACTTCTGAAATTTTTAAAAGTAGTTTTTTACCAATTCCTTTATTTCTATGCTCTAATGATATAAATAGTTGGTCTAATAAAACGTAGTTATAATTTTCACCAAAGAACTTACGATTTATTGTTGCGAAACCTATTAATTTGTTGCTTTCATCAAAAGCGCCTATCGCTTCGCCATCACTTAATACAGTTGCTTTCAAACTATTGAAGTGGTGTTCGTAACCATTAGGCCAATCAGAATCTTGATAATTAACTTCGACTAACTGGCGTTTTCCGTTTACTTCTCTCCATGCTCTTTTTATGAATTGGGATGGATTCATATCATTTATTAATTCACACTCTTCGACCACTAACTTCCTATACGTTACATTGAACATCAGTTACCTCCAATTTAGACAAATACTATCTCTAAATAAACACATCAGCGACTTCCAAGATTATACATGTAAAAAAAGGGAATGGCGACCAATTTGGTCGCCACTTTGAACTAGGTGTCATTTAAACTGTATGCCAAAAACTTTGACAATTTTAAGTTGTCTGGTCCTCTACAATCTCTTGCACCTCTTGCAAATGCTCCTTCGCCAGCTCTAATCTTTCTTTATATTGCTGAACGGTATCCATGTGTTCATTGTGCTGCTCTGCATTGAAGAGTGCATTTTCTGCGTGGGATATTGAATTAACCGCATGCTCAACCGTAGGTTCCCCTGGGTGCGACATCGCTTGCCTCACTGAACGATCCGCCTTTTGAACAGAGTTGCTCAGCAACGTGTTTGGATGATCCTGTTTCCAGCTTGTGTCTGAATGCTTAGCCAATGATGTACCATCCCTTCTGCCATTGAGATCATAATTATCAGGCATAGTATTGGGAATTGTCCCGGAATTATACATTGGTGAACAAGCTAACACAATTACAGCGGCGTGTAGAAATTTTGAGTATAATATGGAACCTCATTTATGAATTTAACTCCAACTCCAAGCGTTGTATAGCCACTAGTCAACATATTATTCCTGTGCCCGGGCGAATTTAGCCAGCTGTAATGAGCATCGATGGCATTTATATGACCGCCTGCAATATTTTCACCTGTTGCCTTAAATTTGGTTAAGCCTTGAGCGGCCATTCGGTCGCCAGGTGATTTGCCATCAGGATTAGTATGGGCAAAAAAATCCCGTACCCCCATATCCTCGCTATGCAGGCGAGCGGCAACAGCAGCCTTCTCATTCCAGGTCAGGGGCTTCAAGCCTTTACTTACACGAAAGGTATTCGTCAAATCAAACACTTGAAGCTCATATGCCTTTAATGTATCCTCAGTAACGTTAATACTGTATACATCATCGAAATTGCTATTATTGGTTACAAATATCCCATCAACTCGTCCATTCTCTTGATCATCTGTGAACAGCGTTATTTCAATGTCATCCATTTGATAGTAGACAACATTATAAGAGCTGCCGACACTTTCTCCCCATAATTTGTCCGCTCTAGATCTCAAATCGGCAAGTCCTGTTCCCTTACCCTCGCCGCCAAAGCGCCAGCCTGCCCCGTTAGAAAATAAGGCAACAACCTCTTGATTCATAATTCCGACTTGAGCATATTTCTTCAAGTCCCGGTTATAGATATACCATGTCATATCACTGCTTATTTTATCTTTACGATTCGGCTGCCCTAACGCCGCAATGACGTCAGCTTCAGAATCGCCGATTTGTACGCCTTGAAGCTCGATGGCAGATGGCGCCAATGCCTCCTGCTGAATTACGTTTTCATCCTCTTTGGCAGAGGCATCCTCTACCCGTTCCCCCTGTTTCAAGCGAAAGAAGAAGGTCTGCGCTTCTGCACGAGTTAGAGTGTCATTCGGAGCAAATCCCTCGACGCCTGATCCATTCTTACCTTCAGCAAAACCCTCATCTAACATGAATTGGACGGCTTCGGTCACCGTGAAGGTTGTACCCATCATTCCCGTCATCAATTGTGCTGCATGTCCACGTGTAATTGACTCATTGGGCTGTTGTTTTACCTGTAAATTCAACTCTTTTGCCAGCCTATAGTAAGGCGCATGCCATACCTCACCGGCCTTTGCAGCTTCTATTTGCAATTCAGGGTATGTACGCAAAAGCATGACTAAAAATTCAGCCTCAGTAACTGATTTGGAGGGCTTAAATGATCCATCCGGATAACCACTCGCTATCCCCTGATCCTTCGACCACATTATTTTCTCATAGGCCCAGTGCGAGCTAGGCACATCTGCAAACATCGACGGGGCAGCCCCAATCCCCTTAGGCACTCCGATCCACACTGCTGCCGCTATGCCTGCGACACCAGCTATCTTTAACCAACGATTTTTTCCCACAGCTATCTCCCCTTAAACTCATGATGTTCTTCTAACGCAACCCTTCATAGTTCGACAAAATAAATTAAAATCCCTCTTATTAGAAGAGGGATCCTATCTTATTTCAATCTATTTACTTCGACTCCCGTTCCAAAGTTCAGAGTCATTCCTGCATCTCGTTCTCAATCCGCTTCATGAACTCCTCGGCGGCGCTGTAGCCAAGCTGCTTGAGATACCAGTTGTTCGCTGCGGCCTCGATCAGACCAGCGACATCACGCCCTGGTTGAAGCTGGACTTCAATATGCGGTATCTTAACCCCCAGGTATTCCGTGAACTGAGGTTCTACTTCCAGTTCATTGTTCAAAGAATTTTCCTCCCATGGGGCCAGCTCGATGTCCAGTACGATTCGCGTCTCGTCCTGAAAGGCCCTGCGTCCGTACTGCCGTACAACATTAATCAGGCCAACGCTGCGCAGCGCTAGGAATTCACGCGTGGTCTCATTATGCGTCCCGAGAAGAGTTGCGGGGCCGAGCTTCTTAAGCACCACAATATCATCGGCCACAAACCGGTGGCCTCTCCGAATGAGCGTATGCGCTGTTTCGCTCTTGCCAATTCCCGACTTGCCCCGAAGAAGAACGCCTATACCCGATACATTTACACACACGCCATGGATTGATATTTCAGGCGCAAGCGCCTTAATCAGATAACTGTCCAGCTTGGCGATAAATTCCGTTGTCGTCTCCGTTGTCCGCAGCAGCGGGATACCTTCCTGTTCGCAGAATAAAATTAAATAGGGAATCTCCTGCTGCCCTGAAGTCACAATGAAGCATGGCGGATGATATTTGACGACGTTTCCGATATGCAGCTTGCGTTCCTCAACGGTTAAGGTCAATAAATAGTTAATTTCCTTGCGGCCGAGCACCTGAACCCGGTTCATAGGGAAAAAATCAAAATACCCGACAAACTCCAGCCCAGGTCTATGCGTCCGTGGACGGGTAATCACACGGTCCATATGGCTGTCTGCCGCAAGCACTTCCAGATGGAAGGCTTCCTTCAATTTTTGAACAGTGACCGTTTTCATGATGTTCTCCTCCTGCGGTTAAGGCGTCCTGGCATACGCCTGTTGTTCATTACTCGATTTCGAATATATTCAACAACCGGGAGGGTTGTTCCTGCTAGGATGCCCAGATGCCAAAATTTTCTTGACAACCTGCCAACACGGATATATATTTAGTGACAATGATAATCATTATCACAATGTCCGGCCACAATTACATTTTTTATAAAGGAAGGGTACTTGCATGAATTCAAAACGAAAGTTCTCAATTAAACCATGGCTTATCTCATTGATTCTTGTACTGGCACTAGCGGGTTGCTCAGGCCAACAACCATCCAGCTCAACACCAGGCGAGGGTGCTTCGGTAAATACTGAAACTCCTAAAACGGAAGCTCCCGCTGCCCAGGAGACAAATGCTGAATATCCGATCGTAATCAAGCATGCTTTTGGAGAAACCACCATCGACAGCAAGCCTGAACGAGTCGCTACCATTCAATGGGCGAATCATGATGTTGTTCTCGCTCTTGGCGTTGTACCTGTAGGCTTCTCGGCTGCGAATTATGGTGTTCAGGATGACAGCGGACTGCTGCCTTGGACAGCTGAAAAGCTTAAGGAATTTGGCGTAAATGACCCGAATGTGTTCCAAGATACGGACGGCCTTGACTTTGAGGCGATTTCAGACGCAGACCCGGATGTCATTCTTGCAGCTTACTCTGGTATTACGCAGGAAGACTATGATATTCTTAGCCAAATCGCTCCGGTGGTGGCCTATCCGACCACTCCTTGGTTAACCACTTGGCGTGAGCAAGTCCTGCTGAATGCAACAGGTATGGGTATGAAAGCGGAAGGCGAACAGCTCATTAAGGACACGGAGAAACTGATCCAGGAAAAGGCCAGCGAGCATCCTCAGATCCAAGGAAAAAAAGTAGTCTGGGTCAACTTCTCGGCGAAAGACATGTCCAAACTACATATTTATACGCCTGCAGACCCTCGCGGCTCTTTTCTGGAGGAATTAGGACTGGTCTACCCTGAAAGTGTTACGAAGCAGATTGCGGATCCGACCAGCTACTCCATGAATTTAAGCGCCGAGAATGCAGACATGCTTAACGATGCGGATATTTTGATCGGGTATGGTGGCGAAGACTTGTATAATGCCGTGAAAGCAGATCCCCTGCTGGGTAAAATTCCAGCAATCAAAAGAGGCTCTGTCGTGTTTATCGGCGACGGTACGCCTCTGGCGGCTTCCGGAAACCCCAATCCGCTTTCAATCGCTTATACCATTGATGAATATCTCGGATTAATCGATGGGGCTATCCGTAAGATCAATGAATAGTTCTGCGATTCCAAAAAAACAACGCTCAAACTCGCATACCCCGAGGAACTTCACGATGGTTCTGGTAATTTGTTTGATCCTGCTGGGGGTATGCGTGATTGCCTCTCTGGTCTTAGGCTCTCGGCTGATCAGCTTCCACGAACTGATCGACGGTTTATTCCACCGAGACGTCGACTCCTACGAGGCAAACGTCGTTCGCAAGCGAATTTCCCGAACCGTATTCAGTTTGCTTGGCGGTGCGGCACTGGGGATTTCCGGAGCACTGATGCAATCGGTCACACGCAACCCGATTGCCGACCCGAGTATACTGGGGGTCAACACAGGCGCGTCCTTGTTTGTAGTTTGCGGGATTGCATTCCTGAATATCAGCACCGCTAATCAATATATTTGGCTGGCTTTAGCCGGGGCTGCCATTACGGCAGTTTTCGTATTCGGAATCGGCTCGATGGGGCGTGGCGGCGCCACGCCCATTAAGCTTGTATTGGCGGGAGCCGCCACAAGCGCCGCTCTTTCCTCTCTGGTCACAGCTATCATGATTCCACGCTCTTATGTCATGGATCAATTCCGGTTTTGGCAAGTCGGAAGCGTCGGTTCTGCAACCTGGAGCGGGATTGCTACCTTCGCCCCGTTTCTGATTGTTGGCATAATGATAGCTGTAATTACGGCCCCAGCATTGAATGCGCTGGCACTGGGAGACGAAGTTGCAACCGGCCAGGGCGTTCGCACAGGAATGTTAAGGCTTGTTGCGGCTCTTGCAGGGGTTCTCTTGTGCGGTGCAACGACCGCGCTGGCAGGCCCTATTGGTTTTGTCGGGCTGTTGGCCACTCACGCCATCCGCCTGATCCTCGGCCCTGACTTACGGTTTGTTATCCCAATGTCAGCGATGTCGGGAGCCATTATTTTAACGATATCTGATGTATGCGGCAGGCTCATCGGCAGTCCCGGAGAGCTTGAGGTCGGCGTCGTAACCGCGTTCATAGGAGCTCCAATACTCATCATTTTAGCGATGAAATCGAAAGTGCGTTCATTATGAGAAATCAATCGGTCGAATTTATTATGGCAGGCAGACGTCAAAGACGCCGCCGCTGGGTTCTTGTCACTAGCCTTCTTGCTGTACTCGCAGGCATGCTTTGCTGCGCTATGCTTTTACTGGGGAGCACCATTTATCCGGTGCAAGATGTTATTCGGGCACTTTCGGGAGAACATCTCAAAGGCGTGTTTTTTGCGGTGAATACGATTCGTTTGCCGAGAATGCTGGCAGGTCTTTGTGCCGGATTTGCCTTCGGCATTGCCGGGTATACATTCCAGACCATGCTGCGCAATCCCCTTGCAAATCCGAATGTCATCGGGATTACTTCCGGCTCAAGCGCTGCGGCTGTTTTTTGCATCATCGTGCTTCATTCAAGCAGAGCTGTCGTTTCCGCTGCCTCCGTCATTGCCGGGCTTGCTACCGTCCTATTCATTTATATGTTATCCAGAGGAAGATCCTTCTCGGTCGGGCGATTGATTCTGGTCGGAATAGGCATCCAGGCCATGCTTGACGCGGTGATATCCTATCTTCTGCTCGTTAGCGCGCAACAGGATATTCCCGCTGCACTGAGGTGGCTCACCGGCAGTCTGAATGGCTCTCAAATGCACGAGCTCCCGCCTCTTGTCATTACGGTTATTATTGCTGCACCTATCATTATTGCGCTGGGAAAACATCTGGATATATTGGAACTAGGAGAGCAATCGGCTTCTTCTCTCGGTATAGATACCGGCAAGACAAGAATCACTCTCATTGTGAGCTCCGTCTGCATGATTGCGATGGCTACCGCGACCACGGGTCCAATAGCCTTTGTCTCCTTCCTTTCGGGGCCGATCGCAAAAAGACTGGTCGGCGTTGGCTTCTCCAATGTCATTCCGGCAGGCCTGGTTGGTGTTAATTTGGTTTTGGCGGCAGATCTGATCGGACAATTTGCTTTTGAGTACAGATTCCCTGTAGGTATTATCACCGGGTTACTCGGGGCGCCGTATTTGATCTTCTTGCTCATCCGGATGAATCGAAAGGGAGAATTATAATGAAACCGACACATATTTTCCAAGCGGAACAGGTCGTAGCAGGCTATGATCATAAAACCGTGATCCACGGAGTAAGCCTCGATATTCCCAGCCATCAAATCAGCGTTATTATTGGAGCAAACGGCTGCGGGAAGTCCACGCTTCTGAAAACACTGGCGAGACTGATCAAGCCTGTATCCGGCAGCATCACCCTTGACGGCAAACCTATCGGCAAAATTGCGCCAAAGAAATTGGCCAGGGTCATCGGACTGCTGCCGCAATCCCCTATCGTTCCAGAGGGAATTTCAGTCGCGGATTTGGTGGGTCGGGGAAGGTTTCCGCACCAATCTTGGCACACCGGATGGACCAAAAAGGATGCCGAGGCCGTTGCCGAAGCGATGAGGATTATGGACATAACGGAGCTTGCCAATCACCATATCGACGAGCTGTCAGGCGGTCAAAGGCAGCGCGTATGGATTGCCATGGCTCTGGCGCAGCAAACCGACATTTTATTTCTCGATGAACCGACAACCTTTCTGGACATCACCTATCAAGTCGAAATTCTTGACCTGCTCACAGACCTTAACCGGAAATACGGAACAACGATTGTTATGGTTCTCCATGATATCAACTTGTCCGCGCGGTATGCAGACTATATTTTTGCGCTTCAAGAAGGAAAGCTTATGGCAGAGGGGGAACCATCCAAGGTAATTACAAGCACTCTAGTTAAAGACATTTTTGGACTGGATTGCACGGTGATCAAAGACCCCGTTTCAGGCTCGCCTTTGGTATTACCCAAAGGTCGTTATCATGTTACTGATGAATATTCTCCTGAAAAAGGTGATTAACACACCTGCTACGGAATGGAAAATTATAAGGACATCCATAGCGGATGTCCTTATTTGCGTTCCCTAACCCATCTAATGTGTCTTTACATTGAACAATTGATATCCTAATGATAAGATTTAATGTGACTATTGGACAATTTGTAATAAATAAACATTATGTTGAGGTGTCAGATGAAATTCTTTAAGTTTGTTGCCCTCACCCTATCCATAATCGCTGTGTTATTTACAGGGGCAGTCTTATATATCCTAAACTAGAGTATCTGTAGCATCAATTCGAGGTTACTCATTAACCTGCTGATTCTTTTTCGCTAGCTGCTGCTCCGCAAGCCGAACCATTTCCCGAACCATGGAGCCGCCAATTTTACCGCCCACCTGGCCGACCGATTCCGTCGTCAGATCCCCGTTTCCATCAGGTTGTAAAGGAATCCCTAATTCCTCCGCTACTTCATATTTGACATCGTCCGGCCGGTTGGGATCCACAGTATATCCTTCGCGCCTCATCACCTCTGCTTTAAAAGCCTGCATGCCTTCTTCCGCTCCTGGCACGACATATTTCCTTCTTCTTCTTGCCATTTCGATGAACACCTCTTATGCTTTTCCCCTAACATGCCCGGAAATCGTAACATTCATTCCGATTCACTTTAACCACTGCTGCCTTCCTCAAATAATTCATAATTTCAGTCTAAAATCAGCATCATCTATAATATACGATATAGATTTATATTAGCTTGAATAAGACAGCAGTTGATAAAGGAGTCACCGCTATGTATCAATTAACACATCATCAGGCCCAAAGCATTGTTGATAAAATGATGAAAGATATCCCCTACAATATTAATATTATGGATCAAGCAGGCACGATTATCGGCAGTGGAAATAAAGAACGAATCGGCACCCTGCATCATGGTGCAGTTGAGGCCATTAAACAAAAAAAAATAGTAGAAATCACAACAGATGAGAAACTCGTAAAAAAAGGCATCAACTTGCCGATCGAATTAAATGGCTATATTGTCGGAGTTGTAGGAATCAGCGGTGAGATCGAAGAGACAAGACCTTTTGGAAATCTGGTGAAATCAGCCGTTATTTTATTAATCGAGCAAAGCATTGCCATCGAGAGGGAAAACGCTAAAAATAACTTAAAGCAGCAATTCTTCAGTTTAGTTGCAGATTCAGATACCGTTTATACGAATGAACTCATTGAACAGGCATTGACCTACGGTATTTATTTAAAGAAGCCATCCATTGTCACTTATGTAGAGTTTCCGCATGGAATTCCCGAGAATGCAGCGGTTGACTTTCCTGCCTTCAAATTGTCAAATCATTTGCTTTGCCTGATTCTTCAAGAAGCAAATCAACGGCAAAGCCTTGAAAACCAAATTCGAGAATTAAGTCCTGATGCTCTCATCTCCTTTAGTGAAATGAACGACACGATCCATGAGGGTTTGAGACAGGCTAAATCCACTTTACAGGTATTAAAGGGGGTTATTACAAACGAGAAAACGATATGCTATTCGCATTGTGCGTTTATCGCCGATATGTCGATGCTGTACAAAAACGACAGGAAGTTAGAACAACTAACCCATTTGCTCGAAAACAATGATGAGCTGATCAAAACGCTCCAAGTCTATATCAGTTGCAACCTTAATGCCAATGAAACGGCCCGTCAACTTATTATTCATAGAAATACATTGAACTACAGATTAAACCGGATTTACAAAATGACCGGTAAAAATCCGCATCATATCATGGAACTCGTGGAACTGATTTTTATGCTGATTCATCGGGTTAAATAAGAAGGGTGCCCCATTACGTTTTGGGACACCCTCTATTTATTTTAATAATCTAGCGATACTTTCAGATGTGCGAGCAATATTTTCTCTGCCTCCAGCCAGCAAAGAATCGAGATCCGCTGCGCCGGGCACAATTCCAAAGATCGCATCAAATCCTTCATTGTACAAATCCTCGACATCCTGGCCTACATGTCCAGCCACGGCGATGACTTTGATGTTACTGTTAACACTTTTGGCTGCTTGCGCAACACCGAATGGTGCTTTACCGAATTTCGTTTGAAAATCGATGCCGCCTTCACCTGTAAAGCAGTAATCGGCATTTTGCAGTGCTTCTTTTAAATTTGTCTTTTCAACTACGATATCAATCCCTTTTTTCATGGTTGCTTTCGTGAAGGCCAGCAATCCCCCGCCAAGACCGCCTGCTCCCCCTGCCCCTGGTACGTCTACAATATCAATTCCAAGCTGCTGTTTCACGATTTCACTGAAGTGCCTTAAGTTTTTATCCAAAACTTGCACCATTTCTGGTGTAGCGCCCTTCTGCGGACCAAAAACAACCGACGCCCCACGCTCTCCACACAATGGATTGGTGACATCCGATGCCACAACAATATTTATATGCTCCAGCTCCGGGAGCACATGCGTAACATCAATCCTGGCCAGATCATTGAGATATCCCCCGCCAAGCAATAGCTCTTCCCCCTGCTTATTCAGGAACTTATACCCCAACGCCGCAGCCATTCCCGTACCTGCATCATTCGTAGCGCTTCCACCTATGCCCAGAATGATATCGGTTATGCCTCTTTCGATACAATCCTTTATTAATTCACCTGTCCCGTAGGTCGTTGTAATCAGAGGATTTCTGCTTCCCTTAGGTACATGATGAATGCCGCTGGCCGATGCCATTTCAATAACGCCTGTTTTTCCGTCCCCCAGAATACCATAGTGGGCAACAACCTTTGTACCCAGAGGGCCAGTCACTTCTTTTTGGATCAATTTACCGCCTGTAGCATCTACCAAAGACTGCACGGTACCTTCCCCGCCATCAGCCATCGGCACATGAATACATTCCGCGTCAGGAATGGCTCTTTTGATCCCTAATTCCATCGCCTCGCAAACTTCTTTTGCTGTCATGCTTTCTTTAAAAGAATCAGGCGCCAGCACAAACTTTTTTGCCATTGTAGATTCCATTCCTTTCTCTCTTATAAAATATAACCATACAGAATGATTGCGACGACCGTCATCGTTAAGCCGACGATACTTTCGAAGAGGACAACCTTCATTCTATCTTTCATACTCATGCTCATAGCATTCCGCGTAACGTGGAAATAGGTGCCATGTGGCAGGTGGTCTATAACGGTCGCTCCGGTATGGGTCATAACTGCCGCCGATAGAGGCGATACACCCGTATTTAAAATAGCACCTGCAAATGAACCCGTAGCCAAAATAACGCCTGTTGAAGTGGACGCCGTTGCTGCTGCCATTAACACCCCTGCAATGGGCGCAAGATACATTCCCGAAATACCCGAGGATTTTACGAGAGCAACCACTTCTGCAGGCAGAGTTGACGCTGTAATTAGTCCGCCAATGGCCCCCGCTCCAATAATGATTAAAATGGTGGGCGTCATTCGATTAAGCCCTGACGTACAGTATTCCATTATTTTATTGCTCTTTCCAAGCGCAATCGAACCCACTATACCGGCAAATGGTAAAATAAATAAGGAATCAATTTTCAATTTAGCAAGGAAATCCATGCCGATCATCGACCCGATTGGGCTAATCATCAAGAGAACAACCGCAATAATCGGTGTTACCAAGGCTTTAGATAAAGGGGGAAGATTCGCAGAGCTGGCTTTTTCTAATTCTGCAGCTTCTGCATCTGTTACTTTCGTTCCCTTAAACTTAATAAATGATGCGATGGCCACTGCCACAATTAACCCGAAAATAGCTGGGACAAGCCCGCCGATCATCACTTGGTTAACGTCGAGATTGAACCCGCCTGCGGCGGCAATGGTATTCGGGTTTGGTGAAATAATGTTGCCCGCTTTACCTCCACCGGACAAGGCCACAAGCAGAGCAACCTTGGAATAACCCATTTTGTTGCCTACAGACAGTGCAATTGGTGCTACAATCAATACCGCAACCGGAATGAAGACACCCACCGCTGTAATAATCATAGTGGCTAATGCAAGCGATAGCATAGCTTTTGTTCCGCCGAGTTTATCAACTATAAATTTAGCAATGGTCTCCGCAGCTCCAGATTCCATCATCACTCCTGCAAAAACACCTGCGGCGATAATACGAATAACTGTACCTTGAACACTCTGAGTTCCGGTAATCAAAATATTTATGACATCTGCAAAGCTGGCGCCACCGATAAACCCACCGACAATAGCGCCTAAAATCAATGCGTAAGTGGGGATCAGCCTAAATAATATTAAAATAATCGCTAGTGCAAGACCTATTAATGCGCCAATCCAGCTGATTTCCATTCCCTTCAAATCCTCCTAACATGATCTGGTTGTTTTACTATGGATAAAAAATAGTTGTTCTATGCGCTCGATCAGAAGTATTTGAAGCTCCTTTCTAAATTATCTTTTAAAGCGCTTTATTGAATACGCTTTCAGTATATTTAAATCGCTAGCTTTTATCTATTGATAGATTCATGAATAAAATTGTGCAATTGCACAAGTAAAAACATGCATTTTAATGCGCATTTCTGTAGGTATTGACCTACATCGTTAATTCGTGAAGAATAGAGTCATCCATGATCGAGGAGGCGGTTTCAATGGTAACCATGATAAAAGGACAGATTTATAGAAGGATAGCGCCTGCTCGTCCATAAACCGCGTGTTTCCTTCTTAATGAGGGCAACCATAGCATGCAAGAATATCAATTGATTAAAATGGAAGACTACTCCAATGATCAGATTGATCGAATTCGAAGCTTAGAACAGCTCTGCCAGATAAATGACAGGTCAAATTTAAGAGTGGGGATAGACAGTCTTAAAGCTGTAGGCGGAGATGAGGCATATTTTTGTTTTTTCGTTAATCGATTAATTGGCTTTTTAAGCTGGTATACTTCCGATGGAACTGAAGCCAATATGAACGGGATGGTTCATCCCGACTTTCAGCGCAAAGGCGTGTTTAACACGCTGCTGAAACGTGCACTGCCCGAAATGCAAGCAAAAGGAATTCAAGTCTGCCGCTTTCGGATACCGTTGAATTCAGAACCAGGTATAGGCTTCATTAAGCATTTAGGGGCAAGCTTTCATACGTCAGAATTTTCGATGAACCTACAATGCATCAAATCACCGGGCCTTCGCCTTACGATTAGCGGATGTTGAAGATCTAGAATTTATGATTACCTGTTCATCCCAAGCCTTTGGCGATTCAGAGGCCTGGACTAGGAATTATTTTGCTCGTACAAGAGAACCTGAACGAGTTAGTTATATCGCTCTGAATAACCTGGAACCCATTGGGATGATCAGGGTTAATTACGTGAGTAGGGACACTGCTGTTATTCACGACTTATGCGTGCTTCCACTGCACCAAGGCAAAGGATATGGCCGTAAAATTCTTAATGGGGTAGTTAAACTTTTATTGGAGGAAAAGTGTTCGATCATTCGCCTGGGAGTAGTAACTGACAACAGACGTGCGTTAAACCTCTATCATTCGATAGGGTTTGAGGTATCTTCTGAGTTTCATTATTATGTCATCTCTATAAATGAAACTCTGCTGAATACTGCTAAGTGACATCACACATCAAAGCCTCCTCACAAAATGAGGAGGCTTTGAATCCTTCCTTAGTAACCAGCGGCCGATATCCTCGCATTCGCTATCCCTTCGGCAATAAGGGCTTCTACCTGATCCCCGAATTGGTGTTACCCTTCTACAACGACATTCGCGAACTCAGTTACGCCGGTGGGTTACAAATGCGATCCTCCAGTCGCGTCGAGCATCTGTCCCGTTATCCACCTTCCATCCGGCGACGCCGTGAAGGCGACGATGTCCGCGATATCCGCTGGCTCACCGACGCGCCCAAACACGGACATCTCCTCGGCAGACTTGCGGCCCTCAGGCGTGTGCAGCCAGGACGCGTTGACGTCCGTATCGACAATGCCAGGCATGACTGCGTTTACGGTGATCCCCCGATGTCCCAGAAGCTTAGCCAAGTGCAGGGTGAACGTATTGAGCGCACCTTTCGTTAAGTTGTAAGCCAATATATGCGGATAGGCGATGCGCGTTACCCCGGATGAGATATTGATGATGCGACCGCCGTCCCTTAAGCGTTCCAGCGATTGCTGGACGAGGAAAAACGGCGCTTTGACGTTCACCGCAAACAACCTGTCGAAATCCTCCTCGCTTGTCTCTCCGAATGAAGGGGAGGTGCCAATGCCGGCATTGTTGACCAAAATATCGAATGATGTGCTGCCCGTCCTGCGCAGAAGCTCCTCATCCAGCCGCTGAAGAAGCTGGCTGACGCCGGCCTTTGAATCCAGTTCCGCACCGACGGCAAAAGCTGAGCCTCCCGCAGCTTCAATCGCGGAGACCGTCTGCTCCGCCGCGTCTCTCCGTGTACCGTAATGTACGGCTACAAGCGCGCCATCCGCGGCCAGACGCAGTGCAATTGCTCTCCCGATTCCGCGGCTGGCTCCTGTAACGACTGCGATTTGCCCATTCAAACGTCTCAACGTCATGTGAATCCACTCCTTATCCTTTTCTTATGGTCAGGATAGTCCCTCCCCTTAAGGGGAGAGTCAAGAGTAGATCCGCGAACTTCCTTTAGATCAAGATCTGCTCGACCGGTACAACAGCTTCTGCCATTCGATACTGGCCATAAATATCTTTGTCTGACGTCAGATAGATCTCCCTGAACGGAATCTGCCCGACCGGCCGATATCCCTCACTAGCAATCCATCCCCGCAGTGCTTCAATCGCCTTACAATCGTCTATATACGGATTGCATTGATGGATATAAGATGCCGCTTCTTCTATGCCAGGCAGTTGATAAATCATCACTCTTCCGCTGCTCTGAATCGATTTCGAGATGGAAATGGCCACCTCGATGTCCGACAGCTCTTCGCCACAGCCGGCTCTGCCGTGCCAGATCATCGTCAACCCGCCGTCCGGCTCTTCGCCATGTGAGCCAACATAGCGCTTCAATTCATCGAGCAGCAGACACAGCTGGCTCCTCGGCAAGGTTTCACGGATGGAAGCAACCAGAATCGGCTCCACCTTTCGGAGCAGAAACGTCCCCTCCTTGACCGCCATGACATCCCGTGCGATCCGCCCAAGCCGCTCATCAACCTCCGTGATTTGCCTTTGGGCTTCTTCGATTTGCTGCTCCAGCTCCTTCCGCTTCTCCAGCAGCGTGCGCTTCGCATCCATCGGGGAGGCAGGTCCGATTAATAGCGGCCGCATCTCCTCGAGGGTCAGGCCCTGCTCCTTGAACCCCGTAATACGGCGAAGGGTCAAGAGCTGATCCGCTGTATAATAACGATACCCCGATTCTGCATCCACCCGTGCAGGTTTTAGTAAGCCGAGTTCGTCATAATGGCGCAATGTCTTCACCGTCACGCCGCCCAGCTTCGCGAACGCTCCAATTTTGAACATGCAGACACCTCTTTTACTTCTGACTCAACTTCCGTCTTATATCAGCTACCTCTTCATCATCAGGCTCCTGCCCCCCGTATCTAACCCGGTAATAAAGCTTGATTAACGGCTCTATAGCAGCTTTGTGGGCAGCCTGCCCAGGCTTCGCTCTCTGGTCCTTCTTATTATCATCATGGAGCAGCAGATCCCGGGCCATTTCCAACGGAGTAAGCCCAGGCTTCCATTCGGAGCCTTCATGGAGTCTGGTTAAGAGTAAACGCCGATACAAAAAGCGTACTCTCTCTTGATTGCTGCGCATATCCTCATATCGCTCCTGGCGCTTGCCGAACCGGGCAAGAGCCCCCCTCCATTGCCCCCATTTCTGGCGCTTCTCCTCCCAGGAGAAAATCGAGCTCTCCTCATCACGATAGCCCGCGCTTTCGCCAGCCCGGTCCTGCCGGCGCAGCAGGGCCAGCAGGCGGTCAATACTGCGCTTCCAGAAGCCCCCTGCGTTTTTATACAACCAGTGAAGTGCAAATACGACTATAGCGGCAACCACAGCGCCGCCGAGGACATAGAAGAGAATATCCAGAATCTGCGATAACAGGCCCGGCTTTTGTACTCCCTCCGGAATAAACATCATCGGCGGCTCCTGAAGTTCTTCCGGTTGCGGCGCCTCCGATTCTCCGGATGAACGCGTAAGCCAGGCGACGATATGTCTGATGATTTCCAGCAGCATATGGCCGATCCAACGCCCGACTCCCGCTGCTAACAGAACAATAAGCCCCAAAATAATGACGATAAAAACGGTATTATGGCGGCGCAAGCCCCTCGGCAGCGGAGACGCTGATTTATTAGACAACGTTGTATAACGCAAGTATTCGTAATTTGTCACGAACAGCGCGATCCCCAGGCAGGCCGCACCCAGCCAGGTCATCAGACCAAGCTCTCCACGCAGGAGAGCAATTCTTGAATAAGCAATTCCAGCGACAAAATATAACGCAGTCCCAAACCAGTACAGCCTGGCTTCCCCTACCCGCGAGACAGCCGTCATCCCTTGCAGCGCAAACAACGCCGCGCCGAGACCGATCAAGGAGGCCAGCCCCCCCGCTCCGGTTCCTATGAAAATAGCGGCGTACACAATGCCAATCAGGACGGCGATCCCAAGCTTTTTCCACAAGACCGGCACATAATTGTGAATAGCTGCGCCGAACAAAGAAATAAACGGCAGGATTACCATCCAGCCTAAGGGTAAAAAACGCGGGCTCAGCAGGATAACTGCAGCAAGATAGAGCGGCATCAGCACCACTAACTCGCCAAGGCAGGACAAGCATAGTTTCAATGTTCTTATTAAGTAATGGTTACTGCCATTTTCCATTAGAAATGCCCTCCATCGCCATCATCCTATGGCTTTTAGTGAGTGCCCTACAAAAGCATGGCTTAGCAGCTTGATTAAAACACAGATTAGATTTCGGGAATAATCATCCATTCCATTCCGTTCCCCCGCCGCAGCAGCTGATCGGCTGCCTTGCTCAGCTTCTCCCCCTGATGGCAGGTTATAAGTAAATAATCCGTATCTACAGGCTCCTCACTCAGCACCTCTTCGAGCAAGGTCGGCATGGAAACCGTTCGCTCGAGAACCAGTCTGGCCAATGTCGTCAGCAAGAGCTCCAACTGGTCCGCAGCGGCGGAGGGGCCGATGCGGACAGATTGTCTTGGTCCATCGATCAGATGTCCATTGCAGATGAAGCCCGTCTCAATCCCGCTGCGCAGCGCCTGATCAGCGACGGTAGCCGCATACCTGATCCCTAGCTCAATCCGCTCCGGATCATTAATATTGCGCCACATCGTATCGCTGTCCTCCAGATTGAGACAGATGATTAACCGATGATCGGCCGTATAGTCGCGCTTATGAACCTGCATAGATCCCGTGCGAGCGGTGGCCTTCCAGTTGATCGATCCCATGGCATCTCCGGGGCGGTATTCGCGGATCCCCGAGGTCAAGAACGGATCCTCCACAATCCAGCGCTGCACCGCCAGCTCTCCAATCCAGCTATGATTCGGCAGCGGCAGTTCCTGCAAAGCCAAGATCTGCGGATATACCAGCAGCTCCAGATGAAGTGGAAATTTCTGCACCCTGGAGATCAGCCCTAGCGGATCGCCTGTCGTCAGCGTAGCCGAATCGAGGCGGAAGAGGCCGCGCCGCGCGCACATCACCTGATGATGTCTCTTAATCCGGCGATAAGGACGAAGATAGAACAGACTGATATGATTCTGATAAATATCACCGGAGTATATATCCAGGTTAGCCTGGTCACCGAACCGGAGCCCGGTCTGGATGCTCGACTCCAAGCGCAGCCAGGGGAGCGGCAGCCATTTTGCATTGGAGATCACCTCCACCATTTCGACCGTCTCCCCCTCGAAGACCGCATCCTTTGTGAAGTAACGGGTATAAGTCAGCCCTCTCATCGCCCCTCGCTGATACACGAGCGACAGCACTCCGATCAGAATGCAGGCGCTAATCATCAACCAGGTTAGTTGCATGTCTCCACCTACTTCCCTCTTCCCGCCCGTACATCCTCCGCAGGAACCTCCACTTCGCTGAGCACTTGACGCACTACAGCATCTCCTTCCTGATCATCAGGACGGAGTCCACGGCGCACCAGCAGACGATGAGCCAGTACGGGCTCGGCAACCCGCTTGATATCATCCGGCGTTACATAATCGCGCCCTTGGAGGAGGGCGATTCCCTGCGAGGCACGCAACAAAGCACTGCTCGCCCGTGGACTAGCGCCCAGCCTCACATCAGGATGTCTCCGGGTTGCCTCGGTAAGACGAACTATGTACTCCAGCAAATCCCTGGACACGCTGATTCCGGCCACAAACTGCTGCGCAGCAGCAACTTCCACACCAGCAGCTACAGGGCCTAACTCCTGCAGCGGGCTTTGTACCTGGAACCGCTGCAGAATGTCTACGCCCTCCTCAAGCGAAGGATAACCAACCTCAATACGCATTAGGAAGCGGTCAAGCTGAGCTTCGGGGAGCGGGAACGTTCCCTGGTTATCGATCGGATTCTGAGTCGCCATAACGAAGAACGGTCTAGCCAGCTCATGGGTTACGCCGTCTATTGTTACCTGCCGTTCCTCCATGCACTCCAATAGACTGGACTGGGTCCGCGGCGTGGCCCGGTTAATCTCATCGGCCAGCAATACCTGAGTGAACACAGGGCCTGGTCTGAACTCGAACTCACTTGTCTTCTGATTATAAAAATTGATTCCGCTCAGATCAGAGGGCAATAAATCAGGGGTAAATTGGATTCTCTTAAACTGTCCGTCCAGTGAACGGGCCAGAGCCTTGGCCATGAGCGTTTTGCCCGTCCCAGGCACATCCTCCAGCAGCACATGTCCGTTGCCAAACAGGGAAGCCAGCAGCAGTTCAATTACTTCTTCCTTCCCCACAATCACTTGGCTGATATTAGCGCGAATCCGCTTCGATATCGATACTGCTTCCTGCAAATTCATCATTTCACCGCCTTAATAACTAAAGTTATGTTGGAACTACAGCTTGCCTTCTCTACCCACATAGTAGGTTTCTGCAGGTCCCAGATAGCTGTCTGCAGGTTTCTTGCCTACTGGATAAATGACCAGTTTCTCCAATACAAACCCTGGACTTACGGCAAAAATCCTTAATGTGTTTAATCCTTCCCGGCAGCGGATTCCCGTGCTGTGCCTGCGAATGTGGTCAAGCACGCCCGCAGCCCAATTCCCGTCATCCACCCGATAACCCTCAGGAAGTGTATTGACTACGTTGATCTCTTCCTCATTGACCTGGATCCCGCACAATAACGTCCCTTCATTTGTCACTGGATTAGACGGCTGCATATAGAGCTCTACCTCATACGCTCCGCCTTCCTGTACCCAGAAATAATATTCCAGATAAGGGGCGTCTTCACCGGCCGTAAAGTATTCTGTGGTCGGAAAGGCCTTCACCGCGGATAAGGTCTTGCCATACCCGTGAATCACTTCAAATCTGCTAGCTTCCCCATTCTCCTTTACGGCTTCCTTGTTTAGAGCATAATGTTCAGCTTCTATGGAAATGTACCCGTTCGTTTCTATGAAGGTCATGTTAGGCAGCTCACTAAAATCATGGTTAGACACGTTTACCATTATTGTACAGGTCCCTATTGGCATTTCAATAACAATATGGCCTTCGGTCTCACCCTTTATCGCGCTGCGGTCCATTTTCACATGAATGACTTCCATAGTTTTCTCTTTTCCATTTAGGCTTCCGCCCATGCTTGAACATGTCAGCCACGGATGATTGCAGGTAATCTTATACTCCGCAGGGAGATCACTAATACTGGAAATCGTAAAAGAAGCTTCCTCCACATCCGGCTGCAAAAAGTCATTCATAACTAATTGGTTGATATGCCACGAGCTTCCTTCACTGCGCTGAGTTGTTCCATCTACAGTGACCAATAATCTAGGTTTATTCGCCGGCAAAACATGCATGAGAATCGGATTTTGAGCTTCGTCTTCATTCCATTGCGTAAAGCCGATATGCTCGGATAGCCCCATGCCGTACCATCTGCCATGATCTATCGTATGGAATTGGTTCACAAGCTCCCGATCTCTATTCATACATTCTCGAATCTGCTCCGCAAGCTTGTTGGCTTCCATTTCCCCGAGTTTCGCTTTGTAATGATTTTTACCTGTGAGCAGCCACATTTTTTGCAAATTGAGATTCCCGACAGCCGGATAATAAACTAGCGCATAATAAACCGGCAAATCCGCCTCATCCACCGTCCCAACCAGTTCATTCGCCAGATTCAACAGGTGATCGATTTGATTTAACAAATGGTCCGTTTCTTTGTAATTTACCGGGTCATAGACATTTGAATTCATATGTTCGGGTCTGCGCTTATGGGCAATCCGGGTATAGCCTGTCAGCAGCTCGAAGACCTTCTCCATTTCGTCCTCATGGAACACGCTGGCAAACTGCCTTTGAATCCATTGCTTCGTATAGAGGTCCGTCTTGTTAATGGCCTGGGTTCCCCACGTTTCAAAGTCATAAGCCAGATCCAGAAAATAGGATAGCGGGAATTCCTGCGTAGCAATATCGCCCACATTGACGATCCAAAGATCGCGGATCCCAAAGTCATACGCCATCGTCATTTGCTCCCATATTTTTGGGAGATAAGAGCTGTTAATCCATTCATAAGAGATCGGCCCGCCATGGTAATCAAAATGATAATACATCCCATAACCGCCCCTGTGGCTGCGCATTTCTTCCGTTGGCAAGGTCCTTAGATTGCCGTGATTATCGTCGCAAAGCATCAGAATGACGTCCGCGAGCTCCTCGGAGTTGATCAATCCTGGCGTTGTTTGATCGCCATAAAAGAACGGCTCCACTTCTTTATATAAAGCCAGCATTCTTGGTACCTCGGAAAGGTTGGGATGGACCTGTTCCTGAATCAGCCGGTTCTGGGTCTGTAATACCTCTCGCAGCAGCTGGATATTGTCCGCAAGTGTAGCTTCTTTACCCATGATGGCCGTATCCGCCTCGCCCCGCATCCCGACCGTAATCACGCTCTCATATTTGCCGCTCCGCTTCAGGCCGTCTTCCCAGAACTTTGTAATCCCTTCCCGGTTTGTGATGAAATTCCACGCATCCCCATAAATCGAGTCCTTTCCACGAAGATACTTATATTCCTCTCCATAACGCAAGCAAGGCTCATGATGGGATGCCCCCATGACAACGCCATATTCATCTGCCAATTCCGCATTGGCTAGGCCAGGGCCGTCATTATAGAAACGAGCTGACCACATCGCAGGCCAGAGATAATTCCCCTTCAGTCTCAGCAGCAGCTCAAACACATGCTCATACATTTCCCCATTAAACCCGCCGAAGTTTTTCATAGTCCAATTGCCAAACGCCGGCCATTCATCATTGATAAAAAAGCCGCGAAAACGAACAGAGGGCTCCTTAGAGATATATTTCAAATCCGCAGCTAAATTGAAGGATGCTTTGCGCTGCGGCTTCACATTTGCCCAGTCCACCAACGGAGAAACCCCAAGCCGCTCCGACAGATGAAACAGACCGTAGATCGTACCGCGTTTATCGCTGCCTGCGATGACCAGGGCTTTTTCAACACCTTCAAAGGGGCGATCAATGACCTGGAATAAAAACACTTCCCTCTTTCCCCGGATTTCTGACAAATCAATCAGCTGTTTCTTTTCTAGCTCAAGCAGCATGGGACTGTGACCCACGGTTCCATACAGAATAGCATTCTTCCCCAGCTGACTTCTGTCTGCAGCGGCTTGCGGTGCATAACCAAATACCAGCTCCACATCGTGCATCACCTTACGGGCAATCTTATTCACACCGCTGAAAGCTTCTTCTTCCCGGTAAAATAATGCACCTGACATGGATGCGCTGCTGTTTGAAGCGGTTACATTTTTTAGAATCTCTTGAGAAATCGTGAATTCCATAATGACTTCCTTTCTGCTGCTGTTTTTATCCAGCTTATGCTCTCTTCCTTTAATTACAGCAAAGTATATATTAGAATTGCTGTTAAAAGATATATACTAACTTAAGAAAAAGGCATGCAAATTAAACAAGTTTTGAAGGAGAACGAGAGGAATGGCCGAGGGTTCAAATTGGAAAACAGGCGCTTACGGACATAAATTTATAGCTTCTTTTAGCGGCGGAAAGGACAGCACACTCGCCTTGTACAAAGCAATGAAGCTTGGAGAGGCCGTTGGACTTATCGTAATGTTAGAAGAAGAAGGGTACCGCTCCCGGTCTCATGGCCTGCCTCCAGCGTTCTTGCAGGCTCAAGCGGAGTCTATAGGTTTGCCCCTATATACCGCAGCCTCAAGTTGGGCTGATTACGAAGAAAATTTTATGCACCTGCTGGTGAACGCTAAAAATCATGGGGCAGAGGTGTTAGTAACCGGCGATCTGGATATGCCTGCCCACGGGTGCTGGCACGACAAGGTGACAAAAAATGCTGGATTAAAGCTAGGCATGCCTCTATGGGAAATGAATCATCGAGACGTTGTTGAGGAATTCATTCATCTTGGATTCGTTACTATGATCGTTACGGTGAATGCATCCTTAGGTATGAAAGAGGAGGATCTAGGGCGCGTGCTGACTCTAGATTATGTGAAGGAGCTCGAAGCGCGCGGGATCGACCCCTGTGGAGAAGGTGGAGAGTTCCATACGGCCGTCATCGATGGCCCCATATTCAATAAGCCAATCTCCATAAGCAAAGGAAAGATCATTCGCAACGGAGAATATGCTTTCCTGCCACTGGAGCTGGCAACTTAAACTTGGGGTAATTGAACAACTTTTATAATGGCATTTTGATAACCCGATAATCGCTATGTACAGATATCATAACCAAGATTTAGGGCCATCCTCTGCGGATGGCCCTTTATTGAGCTCGCTTTTTATGAATACTGGTTAACCGTTAAGAAGCTTCCCTTAGAAACCGCCTCTGGAATGAATGATTTGTCCCGTAATCCATTGGGCATCTTCACTGGCCAGAAAAGCGATCAGCCGGGCCGCATCCTCCGGAAGACCAATCCGGCCCATCGGAAATTGCGGCAGCAGTGCATTCTTCACATCTTCGGACATCCAACCGGTGTCGGTAGGACCCGGATCGACCGCGTTGACCGTAATGTGAAGCGGTGCCAGCTCTGCGGCGAGGGATTCGGTAAACACGGAGATGGCCCCTTTGGTCGCCGCATAGGCAAGATTACCAGGCATCGGGCCCTTCCCTTGGCCAGATGTGAGATTAATGATTCGGCCGCCAAGTGTACGATTCGAGGAACGAGCGTTGTTCTCGGCCTCGAGCATGCGGGCGAATTCGGCGGATAACATGAAGGTCCCCCTCATGTTTACAGCACAGTGGGCGTCGATAATAGAATCGGTTAATTGGCGAAAATCAGCATCAACGCTATACGTCGCATTATTGACGAGGATCGTGGGAAGACCCATCCTTTTCCAGACCTCCTCCAACAAATGAGACGCGGAACCCGGTACGGCAAGATCCAATTTCATGTGTGCAGCTTGAACACCTAATTGCCGCAGTTCTCCTGCGAAAGAATCGGGCCAATGCTCATCAGCATCATTGGGATAAAAATTTTTGTCGTAGTCATGCAGATGTGTAAAGAACACATTAGCACCTTCATTAGCCAATGCCCGGCAAATCGCAGTCCCAATCCCGCCTGGACGACTCGCCCCCGTGACGATGGCTATTTTATTTTGCAATTTAGTCATTTTCGATATACCTCCCTTTAAGAGGAGACGAGAGCGCCCTAGGAGATGGATTCATCCCGCCGCTAAACAAAAAAGCGGATACCTCAAGTATCCGCGCAACAGGCAGCTCGAACGGTTGCTCGCGTTCCTTGAAATGGTTGAAGATCGGCATGATGAACCGGGGCAATGGCCCTTGCCATTACCAGATTCACGCGATCGGATTCAATCAAACCATTACAAGAATGTCCACATTAGCCAGCGAGTCCCCTTTCACCCATCTCCATATTTTGGATCATAATATAAACTTAAAGTTACATCAAGGATTAATGTAAAATACTGCTCGTTCAGCCTATGTCCCTTATTTAGAAGACCTCTCATGTTGAAGCAGCCATTCTTTCTCCACAGACCACCGCACCACTTATTCATTCCCTTCAGATAAATGATTTCAATCCTTTACTACGTTATCGCAATCGATTTTCTGTACACTGTAGTCGAAAAATCATGCAAATGATCCTTCAAACGTTTAATTCTATGATTTCTATATGAAAATTCATACACATTTACTCAAATTGTAAAAAAAGTAATGATTCAGTATGAATTTTCGAACAGAATCATTTTGGTGCAAAAATCGTATTGATATGGTTCTTGATGATTCCGCCGTAAGCCCTCCATTTTCAAATCCAGTGCGGTAATCAGACACCGATACTTGTCTTTCTTCATTTAGAACTCGTACTCGGGCCGATCAAAACCTTTCCCACCCAAATATCAGCCTCGAAATACTTGCGAAGGTAATAAGCCAATACGGTCGCCCAGGTCCAAGAACTGCGATTATTTTGAATTAATCGTTGATCATATAAGTCCAGGTGGAAGTAGTTTAGTGGTCGTCGGTAAATTTACCAAAAAAGCTTGCCCTTACCTATGATACGGTTCACCGTAACGGGTCTAGTGCCACACTATTTATATTCTCCACTTCATTTGTCTCCATTTTCTAATCAGGCAAGTTTCCGGACCTTGTCCCTACTTCATACGAAGGAAGCACGTTATCGTACATGAGATGCAAGATCATGCCAGTTGCTGCGTGATCCAAGTTATGACAGTGATCCATCCACATGCCCGGATTATCCGCGATAAATGCGACCTCATACGATTCGCCGGGCAAAACGTTTAACGTATCGGAGAGCCACGGTGTATTCACCTTCACGTTGTTTTTCTTCAACACGGTCATATGATGCCCATGCAGATGCATGGGGTGCTCGGTCAGACTTTTATTGATAAACGTCGTTTTAACCCTATCGCCTTCTTTGACGACGAAAGAGGGAACTCGGGGATACACCTCTCCATTGATTGTCCATAGAAAATTAAACATGCCGTTGTAAAATCCCATCTTGTTTCCGAGAATCATTTCGAATTCCCGATCGAATTTATTTGTCTCGGTTACAACGTTCACCACAGGCTTGCCATAATTGGACGGATCAAACAAAGCGGATTCTGTTTTGAAGACCGGTTTGGCCGGAGGGGTCTCGGTATAAAAAATGACTCCCGGATCGCTTTCGTCATTGGCATTGCCTAGTTTAAACAGGACAGGATGGTTCGGCATCGTAAAGGTCACGTCATATCTGCCGCCCGAACCAAGCCGGAACGCGGTTTGGCCGGACAATGGCTGCGGGTCTTGAATCCGCATCCCGTCTATGGCTGCGATTCGAAATTCTGTTCCTTGCAGAAGATACTTTTCGGAAATATTATGCGAGTTGATGATACTCAGCTTTACGGTTTCTCCCGGGTCCACCTGCTTCCACTGCAGTTCGTCGCGGGATCCGAAAGCTTTTTTATACCCTTGGTCGGTCTCCCATCGATGATTAATCAAGGTCAGCTGTTCATCATAGATCTCCGATTCCTGCTCAGGTTCGACAATCAACGTGCCGAAAAGCCCTTTCCGCACTTGCTCCGACGCTTGCTGATGAGAGTGGAACCAGTAGCTTCCCTCCTGCTCAGCCCGAAACTTGTATATGAACGATTCCCCGGGCTTGACGATATTCTGCGTCATCCCCGGCACGCCGTCCATCGCATTCGGCACGTTATAGCCATGCCAATGAATCGTAACCCCGCTGTCGATATCTTTATTGACCAGCTTCACTTCGATCATATCGCCATGCTTCACCCTGAGCTCGGGAGCAATTTCTCCGTTATATGTCCAGGCATCAATGACAGCGCCAGAAGCAAGCGTTATCTCCTTGCGCTGCGCCACCAGCTCAAATTTCACATCGGCGGGTTCAGAAATATCACCGGTCAGCGCGGCTACCTCCACTGTGTCGGATTGATGATGATCATTCTGCTGACGATGATGATCAGAGCCCATGGACATCAGGGTTGGCACACCGCCCCCTTCGTCAATCAGGCTGTGATCCATCATGTCGGATGCTTCCGGCAGCTTGGAAGTGTTGACGCCTACCAGCACATTAGCCACTAGGAAGATGAATGCTAACGCTGCCGTGAGAATAGCTGTGGCGATGAAGTTTAGCAGTCTGAAAGCAAGCCCTCGCCGAAGCTGTTCCCCTCGAACCAGCTTCAAGTACCTTCTTCTCAAAAAAATCGCTGGTACAAGCAACAGGAGCGCAACTAGTATGAACCGCTGAGCGATCTCAACCGGGCCGGGCAGGACGGATTGGAAAAAGAAAATGCTGAAAGCGGAAATGCCGGATGTGAGCGATGCCGCATAAAAGGACAGCACTATGCCAGGTTGGGCTGCCGTCTGCAGCGCTGCCTGTGTCGGCGGTTCTCCGCCGGAGTTCTGTAAACTCTTTAACCGGGGAAGCACCCTTACCGCTATATAACATTGAGGAATTACCGTCAGAGGTATGAGCGTTTTGACCATTCCCTCCACAAACAGCCAGCCGCCCAAGATGATTTGGAGGATCATCGTTGCGTACCAAGCAGCGTTCAGAAGAATCGCGATGCCAGCTATCCGGAGCAAGAAGGTTCTCTTCTTTTTCAAGCTATGATTGGTTATGGAGTAGGGAAGTCCTGCCGCAGTGATGCCGGCGATTCCCCAGAATAAGGCCATACCGACTGTAAATATAATACTAACTATCATTCCGAACATGAACATGGTTTCCACTCCTTATGACTGGATGCTTCAAGAGACTGTCGCACCTGGATTCGATCTACGGGCTTTATGCTTGATTTTGCCGAACGGCTTAAAATAGGAGATCGCCGTCATGAAGATCAAGGCAACGATATTGGCAATGGCCCCTCCTATTAATGAGTAGCTTGTGTCAAGAAAGGCAGCGTCGGTTAGAACAAGGAATCGTCCTTGATTGGCGATTCGAACGAGTTGGGATAACCAACCTGCCATATAGACGATGCCAAAAGTAATCAGCAATAAGGTCAGGGTCAGTTTAATCAGAATCCAATAATGTTTGAAGAGACCCCATTGCGTCCAAGCGGACAATACAATACCGGTAAGCAGTGCAATAAGAGCGGTGTACCGGACGAAGACAAGATCGATCAAATGCATATTTTCCAAAGTGTAATACAGCTGCTCGCCGTTCTCCGCCTTCAGCATATACGTACCGAGCAGCAGCATGACCATTGCTCCGCCTAACCAGCAGACCACTGAAAGCACATGAATGACGATGATCCATTGCTTTTTCTTAATAGACAACTTATAACTCATGTTCAAACCCTCCCTAAAGGCTCCTTTGCTAGCAATACTACCAGCGAAATGTTGCGAACTTGTGGTGAAACTATTTACAGGTTGTGGAGGCTGTCAATATCCTATAAAGTGGTAACAGGAGTGGATATACCTAGGAGTGAGAAAATGGGGATCAAAGTTCTGATCGTAGAGGATGAAATCAAAATTGCATCGCTCATGGAATCGTTTCTTCAAACCGAAGGATACGATTGTCTGACCGCGATGGACGGCAAAACCGCTTTGCAGCTCTTCGCAAAACATAAGCCGGATATCGTCATCTTGGACTGGATGCTTCCGCAAATGAGCGGCCTAGACACTTGTACGCAGCTCCGACAATTAGGATCTCCCGGCATCATCATGGTCACGGCCAAATCCGAGGAAACCGACAAAATCGTCGGCCTCGAAATGGGAGCGGACGACTACCTGACTAAGCCCTTCAGCCTGAGAGAGCTTTCCGCGCGAATCCGCTCGCTGCTCCGGCGAATGAATAGAAACGACAATGACAGGTCCGACAGCGTGCTGCGAAGAGGGGATCTGACGATTTATGAGGACAGTCTGCAAGTATTTAAAGGAAGTGAGGAACTGCATCTCACTCCGACCGAATTCAAGCTCTTGCACCTGCTAGCCTCGAGACCCGGGCGGGTGTACACCCGGATGCAGCTACTGCAGCATGCCTTCGAAGAGGAGTTTATCATCGACGAACGAACGGTAGACTCCCATATCAGCAAGCTTCGCAAAAAGATTGAGAGCGACAGCCGGGGCTCTGATTATATTAAAACGGTCTACGGATTTGGCTACCGATTCGGAGCGGAACATGAAGATTAGAACCAAGCTGATTCTGTCGATGAGCGTTCTGATCGTGTTTGTCATGCTTTTTCTGCTGGGCGTCACGCATATTCAGTTTTATATTTCCCGCGATTTAGCCTATTTTGAGGAAAAGAATACGTTCGAATCACTCCGAAAAGAGTTCGAACACTATTACAGTAACCACGGGGATTCTTGGGACAATATCGCGAGCGCAAGGCTTAAATATACCGGCTCTTTCAACGAAGTCGTACTAACTGCAGACGAAGAAGTCTTATATCAGCAAGGAAAACTAAGCGCGAATGAACTTCGGAACGAGGGCTTCGTGCTAGCGCTTTATGAGAGTGACCGGAAGATCGGCAGACTGTACGTGATGAACGAAAGACAGTACAAGATCTACGAATTTAAAACGATGTGGTACGGCATGCTGCCAAATATCGGCATAGCCTCGCTGATCTTCACTTGCATCGCGGCTCTGCTGACAATCCTCTTGTTGTCGTGGAGACTGACCAGCCCTATACGCAAAATCATCAAAGGAATCGAGTCCATCCAAAAGGATGGCGCTGCAACCGTCTTTCCTGAACAAAGGAAAGATGAATTTGGAGCAATTTCCAAGGCTCTTCGAGAGATGAACGATTCGCTGGCCGGCGCGGAACAAATCCGAAAGCAATTGATGTCCGATGTCACTCATGAATTAAAAACCCCGCTGATGATCATTCAAGGGGAATTGGAACTGGCGTACGAGACAGGACAACCCCTTTCTGCCGCCAAGCAAGCTTCTCTTCTCGATGAAGTACTGCGGCTGTCGCGATTAGTTCATGATGTACTGGATTTGTCCAAGCTCGAAAGCGGCAAGATGGAGCTACAACCGCAGACAGAGAACTTGGTTAAACTGCTGCAGGATATAGTGGAAAAGACCGAGTATATGGTGGAGGATAAACAAATACAGCTTTCCATGCACTCCAGGGAGGATTCTATTCCCATTTCGGTAGAAAAATCGCGAATTTATCAAGCGCTGTATAACATCCTGACGAATGCCATCTACTATACGAATCCCGGCGGACAAATCCGAATCCTTGTTGAAACGGCATACCTGCCCAAACAGCAGCAGCCCTATGCCCGAATCCGTGTCGAAGACAGCGGTGTCGGCATATCTGAAGAGGAGCTCCCTCATATCTTCAACCGATTCTATAGGGCGGACCCTTCCAGGGCTCGTCCCAGCGGCGGAAGCGGCTTGGGGCTTGCGATTGCCCAGCAAAACATCCTTGCCCATCGGGGCTGGGTTGAGGTAGAGAGCGTGGTGGGTAAGGGCTCGGTGTTTACGATCTATTTACCGATATGAGAAATGAAGGAGGTTTTCCACGATGGCACCTTCACAAAAAACATTAAGAACTTGCGATAAAGGACACGAATACTACAAAAGCAGTGATTGCCCAACCTGTCCGGTCTGCGAACAAGACATGAAACCGGACACTGGATTCCTTTCGCTTCTTTCGAATCCTGCCAGACGGGCATTAGAGCACCACGGGATTACCACTTTACAAAAGCTCTCGGCCTTTACCGAACGCGAGATATTGCAGCTGCACGGTATGGGGCCGCGTTCAATGCCAATACTTAGGGATGCTTTGCACTCCCAAGGTTTAACGTTCAAGCCCAGCGACAAAACACCAAAGAAAAAAGTGGTTGATCCATAAAGTCCGTGACGCTCTGAGAACAGCGTTTCTTTATTAATTTTAGCGACACGCAAAGGTTGATACGGTTCTACGAGCTATCTCTAATGGCAAGCTAAAAGGCACCAGCCTAGGTGCCTTCTCCAGCCTGCCCTATCTAAAAAAAACCGAAAGCAGCGGCAGCAGCCAGACGAACGCTCGCGGCATCCCAATCCCCTTCAGAAAGGTCTGCATGGCCTCTGCGTTATTGCCGTCGTCGAGAAGCTTATGTACAGTCTGACTTAATTGATGATATTCGACCTTTTCCTTCTCGTCATGCACATATGACGCATCGTACATCGCTACCTTTCGTACTTTGCCGCCCAGCCGAAGGGCAGCCTCGAGCGCCAACACGGCACCCGAAGAATGACCGTACAAATAGGCGGTGCCGCCTGCTACATCGATCATAGCTTCAATATCTTCGATTTCACGCTCCAGCGAATAAGGCAGCGTATTCCCGCTATCACCGCGTCCGCGTCGGTCGTAATTGTAGACCGTAAAGGATGTGGCCAATACTTTGGCATCATGCACGACCGGCTTAAAAGAGCGGTAACAGGAAGCTCCCGTGATGTAAATGAGCGCCGGACCGCTGCCGTAGACATCATAGGCTAAGGTTGTGCCGTCTTTTGACTGCGTTGTGTTCATAATTACGCCTACTTTCTTATTCAAGTTGAAATATAGGTTTATAGATGTTGAAGGCCAATGCGGTTTCCTTCGCTGTCTAAAAACATACCTACATACCCTGCGTGATCACCCAAATAGGTTTTATCCATAATCACTTGTCCCCCCGCTTCGGAAACCCTCGAAAGAATAATATCCAGGTTAGGACTCCCATCAATATAGACCGTAACGCCATCAGGAGAAGGCGTATGACGCGGCCCCTTGACCAGGATCCCTCCATTCTGCTCTTCCTTAACCGGGAAAAAAGCGTATTCTTCATCCCCCATGTGCATCGATTTCATCTCCGTTGCTAGAATCCGCTCATAAAATGCTTTCGCCCGTCCCATGTCAGACACGGGAATTTCCACCCAAATAAATATTCGATCCCTCATAGTTCATTCTCCATTCACTCAGAAATTTTCTTGATATTCTATTAGACGAATGAACTTTCGTAAATTCATCGGTCCGGCAACAAGTTTTCCGGTAAACCAAACCACGTAAACAATTGGAGATGAATCTTCGGAGTAAATAAGAAAAGCTGCTCCAAAGTCGGGAACAGCTTCTTTGCTTCAATCAATGCTCGTATTCGGAATAAACGGAGATTTCTCTCCATGGAAGGTTAACGTCAATGCATGCATGGCTCTCGTACACGCAATATACAGCAGGCTTCTGTCCATGTCCGTCTTATAATTCGAACCGTCAACCAACGGCACGATCACATGGTCGAATTCCAAGCCTTTTGCCATATGGCACGAAGTTACCATAATCCCCTCATGAAATTGGTCGCTGCTGAAATGGAGCAGATGGATATCCTGGTGAGTATCCGCGATTTCTTTATAAATCTGCTCGGCTTGAGCCATCGTCTTGCAAACGATGCCTAACGAGTGATGATCAGAATTCAGAAATTCCATGATGGCATGTTTAACATCCGTCAATTCGCCAGCCCAACTTTCGGATTTTTTGATCTGGGGGAGCAGGCCATGGCGTTCAATGGGAACGATCCTGCTGTTCGGGTTGATTTGTCTAGCAAAGTTGATGATTTCAATGGTGGATCGGTAGCTCTTTAATAGTTCAACTGTATCCGCTTCGGGAAAAACCTTTTGGATTTCGGTGATCGATGAAGATGAATAAGGATTGACGGACTGGCTGCTGTCTCCTAGAATCGTCTTCTTACAGGTGAATAGACGTGATATTACAGCATATTGAACGGGGGTATAGTCCTGCATTTCATCCACTAATAAATGTTTTACAGCATCGAAGCTGTTCACTCCTTCTACTAGAATCTGCAAATATACAAGTGGAAAAACATCGGAAAACTCCAGCATCCTCGCTTTTTTCAGCTTGAACAATTCCGGCTGGCCTATAAAATGATAAAAATCCTTATAAATCGCAAGGAGATTCAATGATCTAAACATCCTTTTGACAGCTGTTTTGATTTTATTAGCAGCGGCTGGCTTTATCCTGCCGCCATCCTCATCCCTTGCGGTTCCTGATATAACCAAGGCTGTTTTCTCCAGCTTCTGTTTAATCGGCATGTTTCCGGCAGCCTTATACGCGCTTAAAATATCTGCTTTGGCAATTCTCACGTTATCGATGATCAGGTCGGCAGGTATAAAATCATTGTCGCGAATATGCGCAGCAAAGCGCTCCAATTCATGCACAAAGTCCATGCTCGCTTTGTACCTGATGCGCTCAATCAAGGCTTCGTTCCTCGAATCGGCAAGCTCCGCCACCTGCTCGTTGAAGGTCTGGAATTTGCAGACGTTCTTCAGCTGTCTCTCAGCCAACTCCTCAATGCCGATTTGTAATATGGTTTCTTCCCCCAGCTCCGGCAGGACGTTGGAAATATAGTCGGAAAAAACTTTGTTTGGCGATATGATCAAAACATTGTCAGACGTTAGCGTTCCTTTAAACCTGTACAGTAAAAAGGCGATGCGGTGCAACGCGACCGAGGTTTTTCCCGATCCGGCAACACCTTGAATGATCAGCTCGTGGGAATGCTCATTTCGGATAATGACGTTTTGTTCCTTCTGAATTGTCGCGACAATGTTTTTCATTTTTTCGTCTGACGTTTGGCTCAGTTCCTTTTGCAGCACCTCGTCATTGATATTCATGGAGCTTTCAATCATGTATTCCATGATCTGGCCTTTAATCTTGAACTGCCGTTTTAAACTGATCTCCCCTTCGACTAGTCCTGCAGGTGCCGAATAATCGGCTCTCCCGGCATTATAATCGTAAAACATACTGGCGACGGGGGAGCGCCAATCATAAATTAGATTCTCCTGGCTGTCTTCTTCGTTGAAGGCGTGTACCCCGATATAGTAAGCGTCTCCCTTCGCGTGTCCCTCGGGAATGAAATCCACTCTTCCGAAGTAAGGGGCTTCCACTAATTTTCTGAGTTTTCTCTGTTTGTCGACAGCCTTTTCCCCATGATCGATAGCGAGCGAAATGTCGACCCGGTTGGCCGCTCTTTCCGCCGGATCGAGCCCAGCCACGTGATCCCACACATACTTTTTTGCTTCAATGACTTCATGACGGGTTGTGCTAATTTGGTTTTCCAAGCGTTCGATCGCTTTTTGCAGCCTGGACACCATGGTGCTGAGATAAGTCCTTTCTTCCGCTTCCGTTTGATTCACGGTCATCCTCATCCCTCTTTTCCCTTGATTTCACTCCAAAGTATAGAGAAATTGGAAGAAAAATATAGACTTATATTTATCTTTGTAGTATTATATTTTTATCGTGGCTCCAAAAATAGGGTTACGAATACACCCGATATTGCGTAAAAAACCAAGCTCCTGAGCATCAGGGCTTGGTTTTCTTGTTATTATCTTATCCTTCTTATTGTGGCTGAGCGCTTACCAAATGGAATTCGTTAGTCACACATATCTGTTAAGCAGCCTATCAAGACCGGTCTACATGTGCTGATCTTGTGTCCCCCGGCTAAAAGCTTTAGCGATAATGCCTACGATGAAGCCCCATACCGCATTTGTCACAAAGACACTAACAATGGCAAAGGGGTTCGTCAACGGGCCTTGCAGTTTCCCAGTGAGAATGGGGGAGGCAATCCCGCTCAGAAGAATGGCGAACAGCGCATAGCTCAGGCCCGCGCCAACCAGAATGGCGACAGGGTGAGTAACCCGCTTCACCAATACGATAACAAGCCAAACCAAGGAGATCAGGACAGTCATCAGAATGCTGCCGAATTGCTGACCAATCAAGTCCATGACCCCAGTCATTTTCATTACAGGCCTGACAAGCGCCAACGCGCCTAACCCTATGATCAAAAGCTTGTTTTCCTTCATAATATCTTTGGTACTCATTTCTATCACTCCGTTTAAATGAATTAGGATCGGTTGAACCCACTATAACGAAGAAATGTTGCAATCTTATTGCGAACTTATTCGATTACTATAATTTTTAAGGAGTTGCTGAACACTCAGGGTATACTAATATGGGGGAGTTGAGATTATGGCTGAGCATATTTTATTGGTGGATGATGAGGAAAAGGTACTTGAATTCATGAGCTCCTTTTTACAAGGAGAGGGCTACCATATCACAACCGCACATACAGGAATAGAGGCGCTTGCCATAGCAAAGCAGACGAAGCCGGCAGTAATCGTACTCGATTGGATGATGCCCAGGATGAACGGTCTTGACGTGTGCCGTGAATTGCGGAAGAACAGCAAGGTTGGCATTATTATGGTTACGGCCAAGTCGGATGAGATTGACAAGATCATAGGTCTCGAATCGGGGGCGGATGATTACATTATCAAACCGTTTTCTTTAAGGGAGTTATTAGCACGCATTCGCGCAGTTATTCGCAGATTAAACGACAGTCCGTCAGCGGAAGACCATTTGGTCAGAGGAGATTTGATCATATCCGCCTCACAGTATCGAGTGTGGAAGCAAGGGGTCGAGGTAGAAATGACACCCACTGAATTCAAGCTCTTGCTGACGCTAGCCGCCAAACCCGGTATTGTATACAGTCGGCTTCAATTATTGAATGCGGCGTTGGACGATGATTTCATCAATGTGGAACGAACAGTGGACGCCCATATTAGCCGGTTGCGGAAAAAGATTGAGGATGATATAACAAACCCAAAATACATCCAAACCGTGTATGGATTCGGTTATCGATTCGGAGGCGTATAGTGAGATTTCATCTAAAAATATTTCTGACTATGGCTTCGGCTATTGTAGGGATCAGCATCATTTTTGTACTGCTGACACACTTGATTGTGTCCCGCTCCATTGAAGCCGTCATCCAGGAAGCAAGAGGCAGTGAGGTGTCTCTCATTGCCTCGGAACTAGAGGATTATTATTTACGCCACAATCAATCATGGGAGGAAATCGAACAGTCTGATCTGCGGCTGTCCGTTCATCAGAAGAGCTCCTCCGTCCTCGTGATGGACAATCATCATCAGGTGATCCTGCAGCAGGGCGATTCGCCAATGAAATTAGTAACCCGTCTTGGGGTCAAGCATACCATTCTTGTTCAAGGAAAATCCGCCGGCTATTTTTATTACTACGACCCGGAGATCGCAAGTTTTAATAAAATCTTGATCGGCATTCCGATATCCGTTGTTATTGTCATAAGCGTTAGCGGTTTGTTGCTTCTATTGGTTGCACTTATTATTGCTTATCAATTATCGAAGTGGCTTGCATCCCCGCTGAAGAAGCTTCTACCATCCATTGAGCGGCTAGGTCAAGGAGAGCTTGGCATACAAGCCGATGTGAAAGTTCAGGATGAATATGGGCAAATAGCCAGCGCATTCAATCTGATGTCGGCAGAACTGCAAAAAGCGGAGAAACTACGCAGGAATATGAGTGCGGATATCGCTCATGAGCTTAGAACACCTCTCACCATTATTGGAGGGAAGATGGATGAACTGCAGCAGCGAGGTCAGCCTGTCCCCCCGGAGATGCTGCTGCCGCTGCAAGATGAGCTCATTCGTCTGAATCGATTAGTCGAGGAATTAAGAACATTATCCTTGGCGGAAGCAGGGCAGCTCCATATAAACAAAGTGGAGACGGATATGGCAGATTTGGCACAGCAGCTGTGCGCTGTCATAGAGCCTCTTGCAGATAAAAAGAATATTGCGATTCATCTGGAGGTCTTAACACAACAAACAAACCTGCTTGTAGATCCTAATCGAATCCGACAGGTGTTGTTGAATTTGCTTACCAATGCCATTCGCTATACACCAAATCAGGGAACTATATGGATACGCTTGCTAAATACAGACGATCAATGGCTGAATATTATCGTGGAGGATACCGGGATCGGTATAGCTGCCGAACATTTGCCGCATCTATTCGATCGCTTCTACCGTACCGATGACGCTCGTTCGAGAGCGCGCGGAGGTAGCGGCCTGGGGCTTGCAATTGCCAAGCAATATGTAATATCCCATCAGGGAACAATTAAGGTGGAGAGTCAGGAGAATCAAGGGACACGTTTTACGATTCAACTGCCTTACGCAAATGCGTAAATTGCCTCCTTTGCAAAGTCATTTCCGAACCATTTGAGCTTTGCTGCTGCAACCCGATTACATCATATTCGCGACTAAAACCAAGACCCCTTTGGAGGGGTCCTTTCCATTTTCAGGAGTATCATACATGCCAGCTATCATTTCAAACTTATCCGTATTCGCCATTTAAATCTCTCCAATCTCCCTGCGTGTTAATATTGTCCTAGCAGCCCTTTCTTCATGGCTGTTTTTTCGCAGCGATGAAATACAACGAGTCCCGCAATTAGATATACCAGCGAGTTTAAGATTAGGACCGCATAGTCTGCCAAAGGCAGCTGTGTCAACGTCAGATCCTCCATCATCACCGTTCTTACCATATTCACTCCTTTGACGAAGGGGGCAAACGCTAGAAACGGAGCTACTGTTAACGGAACAAAGACAAGCCCCATCAATACAAATTGGAAAATTTGCAGAAATGCCTCAATTTGTTTCACGATAACAGCCAGGCCAGCAATCATGAAGCTGATACCCACCATACTTATCATTGTAATGACAATGATTGGAATTGTCGTCATAGGATTAAGATTTAACCACTGCCCGGAGGTAAGCATCGCAGCAAACAGCAAGATGACCATAATCACCGACTGCAAGCCAAATTGCCCAATGATGCGTGTGAGCATGATTTTCCATACCCCCATAGGAGACATATATATTTGTTCTAACGTTCCGCGTGTGGCCTCCGTAATCACCGAATAACCAATGAAATTCATCGTCATCATCGTTAAGCTCCAGAAGGCTACACTTACAATCGAATATTGCACATTCGCATCAAAGCTTGCTGGATCACCGATGAACATAATTCCAAAAAATGCAGCCAAAAAAATAATATAAAAAGTGAATACTAAAGCAATGGTGTTCGGCAGATAACGTTTCAGTTCGATGTATTCCTTACGAAAATTAGCACTCAATAAGTGTAGCCATTTCATGGTTCTTCCCTCCCTTAACTATCTGAATAAACACTTGCTCGAAGTCGATGGTTATACGGTCAATACTCTCCACAATGGTTCCTTCCTCTTTTAGAAGATCAAACAACTCGTAAATATCCTGACTGTGTTCTAAATTAACTTCCACGATGCTCTCATGGGGGCTTGCTTTATATATACTTAAAGGGAATCGGCCACTCAGCCTATTCTCCTGTTCCAAGCTTAACTGCTGACCCAGCTTAATCGAATACGCCCTGGTTTCAAACAGCCTAAGCAAATTCTCCACCCTGTCGTCGATGACCACTTCACCTTTATTAATAATAATGGCTCTATCGCACAACTCCTGAACGACGGGCATATCATGGGAGCTTATGATAATCGTACGTTGTTCTTCCTTAACGATCGTCTTTAGAATTTCACGCAATTCATAACTAACTTCAACATCCAGCCCGAGAGTTGGCTCATCCAGCAAGATGACATCCGTATTCGCTAATAGGGCTACTGCGATAGCCAGCTTTTGTTGCATCCCTCGAGACAATCCATTGACCAGCTCATTCTCCTTTTCCTTCAGGTTGAATCGCTCTAATAATTTATCCGCTTGATCCGCAACCTGCTTCCTAGAGTAACCGCGGTTGCCCGCAAAATATTCTAAGTTTTCCCGGACCGTAAGGCGCCAATATAAATTTCGGTTCCCCTCTAATACGGCACTAATATGCTCTAAAGCTTTAAGCCTCTTCTTGCTGATATCCAGACCATTAATGAAGATAGAACCCGCATCCGCTTCCAACAGACCACAGAGCATCTTGATCGTCGATGTCTTCCCAGCCCCATTGGGTCCTAATAAGCCGACAACCTCACCACGGTTCACAGTGAAAGAAACATCGCGGACCGCATGGATTTTCTCTTTCGTTTTTCTTCGTCCATACACTTTACGGATGCCCCGTACTTCAATAATTTTGTCCACCTCACAACCATCCTCTCCGAACGAATTTAAAAAGGTGATGCCATTGTTACCTTCATTGTATTTTTGTATGTTAGTTTCTTGAACTGGCTCTGGATGGAATTGGCCTCCGTCTGAGGAAGGAGATTTATGTTGTAAAAGAGAGATTAATTCAGACCTGCAAAAGAGGATTTTGTATCATCACTATTGAACATGATATTTCTGTGCACGGATTGCAAGGTGCTATCCTCTAACATCCCGTATAGTAAGCTTTGAAAGGAGGATCTGGATGGATTGGCTGAACCGCATGAATAGCGCAATGGAATATGTCGAAACACACTTATCTGAAGAAATTGAATACGAACAAGTAGCTAGAATCGCCTGTTGCTCCACTTATCATTTTCAGCGGATGTTCTCGTTTATAACTGGCTTGCCACTTTCGGAGTATATTCGACGCAGGCGGCTGACCCTTGCCGCATTCGAGCTGCAACAAAGCAATACAAAAGTAATCGACACCGCTTTGAAATATGGTTACGAATCGCCCGAGGCATTTTCCAGAGCGTTCAAAAAATTGCACGGAGTGATGCCTAGTTCTGCGCGTGACAATGGCATTGAACTCAAGGCCTATCCCCGGTTATCCTTTCATATTTCGATTCGAGGAGATGTGGAGATGAACTACAAAATCGAGGAAAAACAAGCTTTTGACATGTTCGGCATTTCGACTGTAATCAACGCCGATGAAGATTTCTTAGAGCAACCGTTTATTGAAATCCCTAAATTTTGGACCCAGTGTGTATCCGACGGAACTATAGATGGCATCCGTGCCGCCGCAGGCTTGGGGGAAAACGGCCAGCTCCACGGGGTATTATATAATAGCCAGGATGAGAAATTCTCCTACATGATCGGTTACTTCTTACCCCAAAGCGGCCTGCCCGAAGGGTTTGAACAACTTCAAATCCCCCTACAAACTTATGCGATTTTCTCAACTGGGCCCTACCCTGACGGACAGAGCGGGATTCATGATTTGTGGAGAAGAATTTGGGGGGAATGGTTCCCGAGCTCTAATTACGAGTTCGCAAACGGACCCGAATTTGAAATGACTTACGATCGAGGCAACAACATGTATGAAATGGAAATTTGGATCCCTGTCGTTAACAAGCTTAGTGTTTAGAACAGAGAGCAACACAAGTGCCTGTCACTACGTGTTGCTCTCTTCATTTATGGACATATTTATAGCTTCCTTTAGCGGAGGAAAAGACAGTAGGACGCATATTGACTCTGGATTATATAAAGGAGCGGCTCCTTATTCAATAAGCTAATAAGCAAAGCTGAGATCATTCCTTCCATTGGAGCTAGTTTTAAGAACAAAAAATAAGCACGAACGATCTGGGTTAAGGTCGTTCGTGCTTGAGAGATGGTACGGTATTTTTGTTTAAAACTCGATCTGCCAAGTCATTTACTATCTAATGAACCCGGATAACTAGGTTCAGGTTTATTCTCGCAGTTGAAGTCAGCTTGAATGATATGATTAACCTCGTCCAATATGGCCTCGTAGCTAGTTTCCAATGAGATTGCAATCTCATGAAACAAAATCTGCTGCGTAGAGATTAACAAATTCTGATCTTGTTGGCTAAACTTTTTATTGTTTAGTTCAACCTTAAGCTTTTGTCGCATTAGAGTATTGATCATTTTTGCAATTTCTTCCCTATGACCTGTATTAACGATTTTTGAATAGGTATGATTCCGTTCCGTATTTTTTTCTATCCAAGGAATACCTGGCAATTTAAAGGATTGAATAATTTTCTCTGCTTCATCCCGTTTAATAAGATCCAACATCAGTATGGACTTATTATCTACTGGAATACTGATTTTTAAACTAGCAGCATGCAGCGGATGTAAATCATAATAATACCTTGAGACGCCGGAAATTTCTTTTTCACTTATACTATCGATTCGGCATATGCCATGTCCTGAATATATAATCAATTCACCCACTTCAAACAATGCAGTCGCCTCCTCGCGATCGTCAACTAAGATGACAATATAATTCTATTATACCACATTGTCAACCTAATTGACGATGAATAGACGCTTTTGTATATTGGATGAGAATATATTGAAAGGAATGAATAGAATGAGTTCAGAATCACAGAACTTAGACTTGATAGACTTGATTAGCGAGCGTCATGTCCTGCTTCGCAACTTGAATAGCCAATTGTGGAATGATAGTCATGACCTCTATATATCTAATTCGGAATGGTTTATTATGGCGAGAATATACAAGAAGCAGCCAACGATATCCTATGTTACCAAACAAGCAGGCATTTCTCGGCAGGCTACTCATAAATTCATTAAAAATCTGGAATCCAAGGGATTAGTTGAAATTGGCAAGGTACAACATAACAATAAAGATAAATGCATACGATTAACAAAATTTGGTGAAGAATGCTATGAAAAAAATGAGATCATCAAAGCAACACTTGAGGCAAAAATCATCGAATCCATCGGGGTTGAACAAGCAATCCAGCTTAAAGAGATTTTACAATCCGATTGGAGGCTATAAGCGAAAGTTTTACAATTTATATTTTCCTATTGGGGAACATGGATTGATTGCAGAGGGCTAATCAAGCCGATTTAGAGGAACTAAAGAAGTGGATTGAAGAAGGCAAAGTCAAACCTATAATTGATGCGAGCTATCCGCTTCATGATATTCAACAAGCTTTTCGATATTTGGAAGAAGGCCATGCGAAGGGGAAAGTTGTTATTTCGATGTGACTACTTTGAAGGACTAGGGGCAGGCCCCCTGTCCCTGCCTAAGCCCCTGAAGAATCAAGAAAGCCAAGGATCCTGTCCCCATGGCTCTCCTGGCTCTCATTATTGAACTGTTCTTCAACACTAAATTTCCCACCATAATCTAGGCAGCTATAGTCACTATAGAAGCCTAGAAAGGACAATCTGCGGCCATGATCATTTAGGATTTGGACATCCAGATTTCTAAAAGGATTCATCAACATCTACCGCTTGATCAGGCTCGCACTCCCGCCGATTACAAATAGCCCCCTTGGGCCGTCCAAAAGGGCTGCTCCTCTTACGATTACGGTGATTCGCCTTCTGCCGCGGCAGCTTCGGATGGCTTCATCAAGCCTTGAACGGCGCCCAGAAATGGGCGTATGGATTTAATCATGCCGTATCCTAACTTCACGACCGGGACAAATCGCTGGATCATGCCGAACAGCTTCATGCCGCTGCCCAGCGCACCGCCGAGCGCTCCCGCAGTAGCGCCGGTGCCGCCTAATCCCCCGAACAGCGATCCTAAAATCGGCAGAAAAGCCGATATCCGGGCTTCCGGCTTGCGTGAGCGGGAACGCACGGAAGGCTTACGTGCACCGCCTCGCCGGCTGCCGGAGCGACTACCCGAGGCGTGGGATCCAGCTCTGCGCTGCTTAGGCCGGGAGCCTTGCTTCCTGGATGAGGTGCTCGGCTGAGCTCCGGCGCTTGCCAGCGTCAAGCCGCTGCTATTGACGTCAGTAATGTAGCCAACGTAGGTCTTACCACTATGCAGAGTGATGCATACCGGCCGACCCTGTAAACGTTTGGCGCGTCCGAGCACCTCTTTGGATTGTGCCATGGAAGTTTCACCTCGCTCACTGGTTATGGTTCATTGTACGCCAGGCGCGGGCTGCCCGCTTGTGCGAATGCAGGATGAGCACAAGCCCTCTTCGCCGCACCTGCGACGATCCCTGAGGCTGGCTGGTCGGACTCAAGATACATGTCAAGCTTTAAAATGAATGCCTGATTTTCGGTTACCGCTGTCGTAAGCGCAGGGTATAATAAACTCATTCTTAAAAACGTAGGTGTATCCATTATGATCCATAACGAGGAACGTAAAATCGAATATTATAAAGCCCTTGTGGAGAAAAGATCTGACTATGAAGGCGTCTTCTACGTTGGTGTCAAATCCACAGGTGTGTTTTGCCGGCCAACTTGTCCTGCTCGGAAACCAAAGTACGAAAACTGCGAGTTCTACGAGACTGCGCAGCAGGCGCTTCTAGCTTCCTTCCGTCCCTGTCAGCGCTGCCGACCCTTGTCGCATCCGAATCAAGTCTCGGATGTCGTCCGTTTACTCGTTGAAGCCGTTGAGCAAAATCCGGAGAAACGTTGGAAGGGGTACGATTTTAAGACTTTATCCATTGATGAATCCACTGCCCGCCGTCAGTTCAAAAAGCGCTTTGGCATGACATTCGTTGAATACGCTCGGGCACGTCGCATGGGACTGGCTTTAAAGAGCATCCGATCGGGGGAGAAGATTATCGATACGCAATTAGCTACAGGTTACGATTCCAGCAGCGGATTTAGAGATGCATTCTCTCGCATCATGGGGGCACCTCCTACGCTCCTGGATGAAGCCGTATTCTTAAGGCAGCGTGGATTGACACCCGGCTTGGCCCTATGATTGCCATATCGGACGAGATCGAGCTGTTTCTGCTGGAATTTGTGGATCGCCGAGGATTAGAACGCGAGGTTGAACGACTAAGAAATAAATGGAAGGCAGCTATAATTCCTGGCCAAACCAAACCCATTCAATCCATTGAACTAGAACTGACTCAATACTTCGAGGGTACGTTAACCGAGTTCAGGACCCCTCTCCATCTAATTGGATCACCTTTTCAACGAAGCGTATGGGAACAATTGCGGCAGATTCCACCCGGGGAAACCCGTTCTTACGCCGCAATCGCGCTGGCGCTTGGCAAACCCGCGGCATATCGTGCAGCAGCACAAGCGAACGGCGCTAATCAGTTGGCCATTGTCATACCCTGTCACCGTGTAATTAATACCGATGGCGGGCTCGGCGGGTACGGTGGCGGAGTTGCGCGCAAAGAATGGCTGCTAAATCATGAGAGAAGCTGGAGAGAAACAAAATGAGCACACAACTAGAACAGTCGCATCAATACGAGAAGCCACTTCTCTTGAGAAGCGGCTTCTTGCGAAAATATATTGATAAAATACGGTTCAAACCTGCGCCCCCATGCCACTGTCCGGGGCAGAAACAGGCTTCACGAGCGCCTTCTTCTCCCAGGCCCGGCTTCTCCAGCGAAGCAGCATGATCATGCCGCGCAGCCATTCATCTACCGTGAAAGCGATCCATATCCCAAGCAGCCCGATCCCGAAATGAACGCCAAGTACATAAGCAAGCGGCACCGAGACACCCCACATCGAGAGCACGCCCATCAATACAGGAAAACGCGCATCCCCGGCAGCCCGCAGCGAATTGATGATGACCATATTAAACGTCCGGCCGGGTTCGAGAATAATGGAGAGCAGAAAAATACCCGCCCCGGCGGCAATGATCTCCGGGTCTTTCGTGAACATGCCGATCAGGTCATGCCGGAACAGCGATGCAATACCTACAATACCTAAAGTTAACCCAAAGCTGATCCTCACGCTTCTCATGAGTCGCTTGTAGGCCTCTTTCATTTCCCCCGCTCCGACCATTTGTCCGACAATAATTTCCGTACCTGCTCCGATCGCCAAAGCAAGCGCCATAAAATAGTTCGAGATGTTCATGACGTAAACATGGGTATTTAGCGCAGTGATGCCGATCATATTGACGAAACTGATGATCATGAGGTACTGCGACTGCCACGCAAGATGTTCGCCAGCAGCTGGCAAGCCGACGTGCAAAATCTGTTTTACGTAAGTGCCATTCCAAACCACGTAATCTTTAGCACGAATCGGTGCAGGACTCCGGCGATATAGAATGATAAACAGAACGATAATGCCGAGCAAGCGGCTAACGACCGTGGATATGGCCGCTCCCGTCACGCCTAGCTCCGGAAAGCCGAAGTTCCCGAAAATAAGCAGATAGTTTCCTGCAACGTGTACAAGATTGACACCCAGGGTGACAAACATCACGCTTTTGGTGTGTCCGGTCGAACGGATCACTGACGAAACCGCATAAGAGAGCGCCTCGATCCAGATAAAACCGCCGATAATTTTTAAATAATGACTTGCAATTCCGATTTGCTCGGGATTTAACTTCATCAAATGTAAAATAGGCTCCCCATACAAAAACAGGACCAGGCTGACGAGCACCCCGAATATCAGATTTAACGTAATGGCGTTGGCCGAAATGCGGCCCGCTTCTCTCTCCCGCCCGGCGCCGATATACTGGGCAACCGCGACGCTAGTGCCGATGCCAACAAAGCCGAACATCAGTATGCAGAAGTAAATAATTTCGTTGGCTAAACCTACGGCCCCGGTCACCTTATCGGAGATGCGGCTTAACATGAACACGTCCACTGTGCCCAGCATCATCCGCAGCACGGAATCGATGAGAATCGGCCAAGTTACAGCAAAAAGACTAAGTTTTTTCCATGATGGAATACGATCGGTTAATGTCACTTTTAACAAGCTCCTACTAGGTCTATTCTTTTTTTATTAATATAGCTGCTTCGAAACTGAATACCACGAACGGTCATCTTCGCCATATCGGTTTTGATGATGTAATTGTACCTTGAAGCCTAATGATTGATAAACACGTAACATCGCCTGCTCAACTGCGTTTAATTTCACGGTACAATCCCTTGTTAACCCAAATAAATCATCTTTATAGTGATTGTACCCTTTCGTTTTCGCAAACGGCGTAATTTCTTTCAGAATTTGCCTCATAATGGGTTCTCCATCGACTTGTTTATATTCAAAGCTTAAATAAAGACCCCGGTTTTTCGGGCTAATCGGCACAGATCGATAATCCATATGGAAATAATTACCGTTATGTCCGTTAAACTGTAGCATCGTTTTTCCAATCACTTGTGTATCCGTAATCGTCATATACTGTCTGACAATACGTGAAAAATAGTCGACATACATTTGCTGCTCTGCCAGCTCTGAATTAATCAGGCCATCCTCTTGAATTGCCTGACGAAGTAATTCATTTTGAATTTTGTTCTTATCCCCAATCCAATAAAATGAACGATCTCTGTAATTAAACCCCGATTGATTAAAAATTGTATGTCCATATCGAATATGTATAACATGTATATTGTTCTGAATCGCTACATTTTTCACCGTTTGCGCAATCAAATTTGCTATTGTCGATGTTATATTAGCGCCGCCAATTGAGCTATATTTAATTTCTAGCACATGTACATCCTCGTTTAAAAAATCAAACGTAGATGTTATAAACACAATTTTAAAAGTAAATCCATTGTTTTCACCATTTTTTGGCTTTACAGAGATTGACTCGTCATAAATAGATTGATTCGGTCGTGGCAATTCTCTGGCCGCAATCCAATCTGAATTTGAAAATTGCCGTAAAAATGCTAATTCATATTCATTTAACGGACTGTTCATTGTTAAGCCCGCCTCCTCTGATTTTGTTGTTTCATGTTGTACATGGGCTCTTCTTTTTTCACAAAATGCAAATAGAAAACAGCGGCCAACCACGACAGCAATTCGTACACGGCTACCACTGTTTAAATATAGAATGATCATTCTCGCGAAATCATCATAGCTTAGTGCCTGAGGACCCGTCAAGAGCAAATCAAAATTCAGATGTTGTTCTGTAAAAAAGCATGTGCAGCGGTGTGGGTAGTGGTCTTGCGCATGCCATGGCTGGTGAAAACAAATTACGCTTCGTCTCATCTAAATAGGTTGTACTTCGATTTGATCAACAATGAATTCATCTTTAGTAATATCGAATTTATATGCGAAGGAGACTTTTGCTACGCAAGCAAAAGTCCCCTTCAGGCAGCGCATTGTTCTGTACGGAGTTTGACCACAACCTAAGCGCCAAATTGGACACCAGGAGTTATGCTAGAATTGTTCCGTGTACTTTTTGAAATTGTCCATAATCGCTTGCCAGCCTGCTTGCTGGAACTCAACTGGATGCGTACTCTCTGCATCAAACGTTTCAACGACCTTCGTTTCGCCGCCTTGATCCGTGAAGGTGATCTCGACCCTTCTCCCATCTGCCATCGTATATGAGATCCATTCATGCGGCTTCACTTCGTCATATACTCCAGCAAAATCAAACCCCATGCTGCCATCCTTCGCTTCCATTCGGGTCATAAACTTGCCGCCAGCCCGTAAATCATTCTCTGCCCTCGGCGCATGCCAATCCTCGGAAGCTTGATTCCACTTCGTAATATGCTCCGGCCCCGTCCAACAGCCCCATACCTTTTCAATAGGCGCTTGAACAACTGTCTGAACAGTTACTTTCGTCGGATTATTTGTTCCCATTTTGAAAGACACCTCACTTTTGTTTTTTGTTTCTCTATGATATAGACGTCATTCGAAGTCAAAATTCATCGGTGAATTTGCTCCGGCAGCCCAAATCGGGAAAATAATTTGGCGTTAATAAAAATTTGGACATGGAGTATTTTCCGGTCTCTGACTTCAATCACGTGAATTCCCCAAGGGGTGAGCACAGATGATGCTTCAAGGCTCGGTATATACTGCGCAAAAGCAGGATATCCGCCGTTCACCGTAACCGGTATAAAGCGGGAGCCCTCGCAATGCCAGCGAGTCAATGAGAAAAACTTGCACAAATCATCCTTCCCTCGCACCCACATAGCAAAAGGCGGCATGGACAAACAGCCCTCCTCATGAAATAGTGCGACCAGCGCATCGATATCAAATTGTTCGAAGGCATCCACATACCGTGACAGCAGCTCACGATCAGGTTCATTATCCATCCGGCTGAGCTCGTCGGAACGGAGCCGGGTACGGCTCATCGTCTCCCTGGCTCTTTGCAAAGCGCTATTCACGGCCGCCGGCGACATCCCCAAGGTTTCTGCGATCTGTTTGGAGGACCAGTCGAAAACATCCTTTAATATAAGAACGGCACGTTGGCGCGGCGGTAAGGTTTGTAAAAGTGCGATGAAGCAGATCTGCAGGGTATCTTTGCGAATAAGCACATCTTCGGGATTCTCTCCAAAGTCAGGAGCAAGCCATATCCATGAAGAGTCGGGCAGCGTTTCGCGCGGTTCGACGATGGTGACCGCCGGATCGGACAGATCAACGGGCAGGGTACGGCGTTTGGCTTGTCTCAGTTTGTCCAGGCACAAATTGGAGGCAATTCGATAAATCCATGTTTTGTGGGACGACTCCTGCCTGAATGAATCCCAGCTTTGCCAAACACGGATGTAGGTTTCCTGGACTGCATCGTCTGCGTCCTCGATAGAACCCAACATTCGGTAGCAATACGATGTTAGCCCCGGCTTCAAGCTCTCTAGTAATTGCAGGTCCAACGCCGTCTCGGTCATATTAAACCTCCTTTGGACGGGGGAAATAGTGTGCATTTTGTCATAGTTTAACACAGGAACGTTCGGTGATCATCCTTCGTTTGGGGATGGATTCATCACGCCGCTACACAAAAAAGCGGATACCTTAAGTATCCGCCGCGCAACAGTTTGTTCGAATGGCTGCTTGAATCAAGAATAGCTGATTACCGGAAGTAATTACTCGTAACGCAAGGAATCCACCGGTTCCCACTTCGCCGCTTGGTAGGCGGGAAGCAGGCCAAAGAATATGCCGATGCTCATGGAGAAGAGAACGCCGAGGAGGATCACCTGCCACGAGACAACCGGGGGCATATTACTGATCATCGCGACGGTATATGCTCCGCCTAATCCAAGCCCCACGCCAATCATTCCGCCAATGGTCGTAAGCGCAGCAGATTCAGTGAGAAATTGCGCCAACACCATGCCTCGGGTCGCCCCTAGCGCTTTGCGGATGCCGATCTCCCTTGTCCGTTCTGTAACGGAGACTAGCATAATATTCATCACCCCGATCCCTCCGATAAATAGAGAAATAGCGGCAATTCCGCCGATGATGGCCGTCATGATCGTTGTAATGGAAGAAAGCGCCTCTTTGATCTGCTCCATATTTAATACGTAATACTCGCCAGGCAGCCCTGTACTGACCGCCTTCTGCGTAAAATAATCCAAGGCTTTCTGGCCGGTCTCTTCCAACAGAGACAGGTCCGAGACTTGGATAATCAAAGATTGATAGTCTCCGTTACCGAACAATGAAGGCCATACGGTTTGCGGCACGAGGAGGCTCTCTTTACTTAACTCCGCCAGCCCGTTTTGTTTAGACGCGAACATACCGATAATAAAGAATGGAATTCCTTCTATTTCAATGATTTCGCCGACGGAATTTTTCTCCTGCCCGAAAGAGCGCGCTGCTTCCTCGCTGATTAATGCCGCTTTCAGGCCGCCCCGCAATTCGTTGTTGGTCATAGTTCTCCCGGCGACGATCTCGATGGATTGAAGCTCCTCGAATTGTTCCGAGACGCCGATGATCTGCATCTGCTTGATGGTATCCCCTGCCGTGACTGAGGACATCGCGGAGCTAGTTGGAGTGACCTTGACGATGGATTCGATTCGCTCAAGCTCGAAGACATCGGCTTCGGTGAACGGGGATATTGCAGCGGAGGCGGAGGCGGCAGTGCCGACGACGGCATCCGTGTTCATATGCATAATTTCCAATGTGTTATTCTTGCTGCCTGCAAACTGCTTCTTTAATGCGGCATCTCCACTTTGACCAAGGGATACGATCGTAATAACTGAACCGACACCAATCATAATGCCAAGCATGGTGAGTAAAGAGCGAAGCTTGTGAGCCAGCAGGGAGGAATAAGCCATTTTGATACATTCCCAGACCATTAGCGTAACCCCCGATCTTCAACCAATGCTCCGTCTCTAATGACCAAAATGCGATCTGCGCATTCCGCGATGGCCAGTTCGTGTGTCACGACGATAACCGATGTCCCGACATCGTTCATGACCCGAAACAAATCCATAATTTGTTCTCCAGTCTTGGTATCCAACGCCCCCGTCGGTTCGTCCGCTAACACCAGGTACGGTTCCGTAACCATTGCCCTAGCGATGGCAATTCGTTGCTTCTGGCCGCCGGATAATTGGTTAGGATAATGGTCCTTCCGTTCGATCAGTCCGACGGCTTCCAGCGCTTTGGTTACTATCCGCGCCCGCGAAGAAGCAGAATCGCCTCTGTAGATAAGCGGGAGCTCGATATTCTGGAATGCCGTAAGCCGGGGAAGCAAGTGAAACTGCTGGAATACAAATCCGATATGTGCGTTCCGGAGCTTCGCGCGTTGCTTATCGGTATACTGTTGAACATCAATCTGGTTTAACTTGTAAGTTCCCGATGTCGGTTTATCCAATAACCCCATCAAATGCAGTAATGTTGATTTTCCTGAACCTGACATTCCCATGATCGCTACGAATTCGCCCTTGCCAATTGAAAAGCTGACATCCTTGAGGACATGGAAGTGCCGCTCGTCGACATGATAAATTTTGCTGACATTGTGGAAATTAATCATGAATCTCAACTTCCTCTTCTTCGTCCCAATGATTGGAGGGCTCGAGAAGGATACGATCGCCTTCAAGTATGCCGTCGACGATATCGATATGCTCTCCATTAACATTTCCTGTTGTCACCTCTCGCAATCTTATGCTATCACCTTCCAGGACGTAGACATGAGTCTTGTCTTCTTTCCGGACGATTGCGGAGCTTGGAATTGAAAGAGGCTGTTGCAGCCCGGTCTCCTCAATCCCAATATACACATGGTACCCGGGTAATAAAGAGGAGTTCGGCTCCTCCAAAGTTACGATAAAGGGGTATTTTGAGATTGTTCCTGATTCGCCGCTCTCCGGCTTGTACGGGATGCTTCCGATATGCTGCAGTTTTCCATTCCATTTGTGATCCGGCAGAGCCTTCGACTTGATCCATACGGATTGGCCGGGACGAACGCGAACGGAATCGAATTCGTTAATCGTACCGCGTATGACGTAACTATCTGAGGTGATATGTACGACTGGGGGAGCGTCGGATGAGCGTGGGTGAGCGTTCACGGCCCTAACGGTGCCGTCAATCGAACTTTTTACGAGCAGGGACGATTCCTTCGCATCCAGTTCTTCCAGATCCATCTCTAACGTTTTCAGTTCAACCTCTGAGAGTTCCACCTGCAATTGCAGATCCTGAAGCTGGCCAATGTTATAGCTTTTTGCCTCGTCAGGTCCTTTCGCTATAACTTCCTCCTTGAACTGTGCTTCCATTTCAGAAATCTGACGACGGTTCATCTCGGTTTGCAGATGTAGTCGTCTCCTCTCTAGCTCAATCTGTCTCTTTTGTTTCGCAATTGATTCGCTGTTATATTCGAATAGGGGGGTACCGATCTTAACGGATTGTCCTTCCGAGACAAGGATGTTCTGGATTTCCCCCAACGTCTTGTCAACGTAAATTAGCTCCTCCTCCTCATATTCAAAAACGCCTGAAATCAATGTCGTCTCTGAAAGGGATTGGCTGGAAACAGTAAAAATGTTATTATTGGAAATAATCGTATTACGCGGAGCTTCCCGGGTTATGATTAAGTAAGTATTGATTAGCAAAAAAAGTATGATTGCCGATGCGAGTATCCATTTTATTTTCATTTCGATTCACCACGGATTATCGAGGCAGCAGGAAAATGACTGCCGTGTTCAGAACGAATACAAGAGCCCAGATGACAAAGGAGGCTAGGAATCCCTTCTTGATGGAACATGCTGTGGCTACAGAGATGCCTAATCCGATTAATGCATAGCTCCATATTTCGAAGATATTCACATTCGCAGCCAATCGAATAAGCGTGCCGTCTGTCGTGAATTGCGATACAAGGAGGCCAAGGCTGCCGATAGCAATTTGCGCTTCCTCGTTCTGGAGCTGGTCTGGGTTAAAGAAGGGAAATTGCAGGATTTTTCCGATGATTTGAGGAACTTGGGATAACAGGATGATTGCGCCAAGCGCCTTTCCTCCGAGTGGCAGCTTCATAAATTTGACCACCGCAAGTTGTAATAAGTACACGATAAACAGCATAAAAAAATACCATAGCGATGAGAACAAAACAATCAAAAACTTAATCAAATTTAACACGGCCGCTGGCATTTGCACATCATTTTGATTCAGAAGCCCTTGCATTTCGCTAGTCTCTAGTAAGCCTTCGGAAACGAAAAACGTGATCCCGATATGGGCTGTCAACAGAATAAAAATTAGCCATCTAAGCTTCGGAGACTGACCAAGCGCACGAAAAGTATTCGTAGGTGCATAAAGAATCGTAAGGAGATGAGAGAGCTTCGTCTGCTTCTGATTCGTATTCACAACAACTAATTGACCGTTCTCCATTGGAACTTCACCTCCATTTTTATAACTTTGATGTGATCAATCCTTCCACAAGCGCCGCACAGATTAACAGTGAGCACATCACAAGGATGCTCTTAAGGTAATACACCCATGGACGGTGCTTATGAATATAGAAGGTAATCCCTTGAAATCCTACGAATCCGGCAATAATTAATGCCGGGATTTCAAATATGCCGTGCGGGACGATCTTCAGAGCTAGCTCGAACGCGGAGACTCCATCCATATAACGGCTGGTCAAGCTTGCCCCAAACCAGAACCCGTTGAGAAACAGGATGATGATCGTCGGGAGTGACAAGGAAAACAAGCCAGAAATCAACAAAGCGCTTGTAAACAGATTCTGGAACAATATAGGGAGCACGCTATTGTCCAAATGATCGATTTGCCGGGAGACCACAGAGGAAGGCCCAATCTCGTTAGACATTCCACTTACGAAAGCCCATCCGGCGAAATACGAAAATAGAAGCCAGCCTGCCGAAGCCAAAAGAAACCACCGATTGCGGTGAAGGTAATTTCGCATATATTTCCATCCCTTAATTTAGGTGAATGGGATAAGGGTGGCACCCCTTATCCCATAGATGAAAGCTAACGTATTTACCAGGCGATAGCTGCCTTGGTACCGTTCTTCTTGACGAACTCTTTTACAACTAGAATGAGACCTGCACTAAGACCTGCGCTTGCAAAAATGGATGCAAGGGCAATGACCGTAGAACCAACATTAATCGCGTTGACGATGACCGTAGCCCAGGCTGTGGAAATGCCTGTGTATGCAGTCAAATCAGCAATGATAAGCTCCAGCATAATTTATCACCTCCTTTCCAGCAGCCCTAGTTTCGTACAAGGGCTCGCTTCACTTTTTGAAACCGATTAAGACAAGCATCATGCCAAGACTTACCGTAACAACAGCCGTTAGAAGCCAGTTCCCAAAGTACAAATGATACAGAAGCGGAGGGGCTCCGAACAAAATAACCATGATGCGCATAAGATTTTTTGATGGTTTCATATTCACCTAATTCCTTTTTGCGCAGTCTCGCTCGATTGCAGCTGGGACAAGAAGTACGATTCGATCGAATCGTTGTCTTGCAAAATCTCGGGCAGCGTTCGCCGGTCCACGATACTTCCTTCGTTTATAAAAATCGCCCCATCGCAGAACGACTTTACAATATCCAACTGATGCGTAGAGAGAAGAATCGAGTTCCCGCCCTTTACGTATTCGCGTAATATCTCCCGAATAAGAATAGAGTTCACAGGATCTAAGCCCGAGATATACTCGTCCAGCAGCAGGAGTGGGGAGCGCCGCAGCATTGCGCATAGCAATGCGAGTTTCTTGCGGTTTCCTAACGAGTAGTGGAGTATCTGCTTATTGTACTCCGTTTGAAATCGGAAACGTTCGATCTCGTCCTCCACCTTCTTGGCAGGAACATCCACCGCGAACAAGTCCATAAAGAAGCGAATGTACTCTTTGCCGGTTAATTCATCGTATAATAACGGGTTATCGGGAATGAACGTCATCATTTGCTTCGCGACTTTTCTTTGTTCGGTTAAGGAAACGCCCCTAACGAGAACCTCCCCGGAGGTTGGCTTTACAAGACCCGCAGCAATCTTCAATGTTGTAGTCTTCCCTGCTCCATTCGGACCTAAGAAACCAATAATCGACCCGGGGAGGATATCGAAGCTAACATCCGAAAGTATGATCTTCTCCTCCGCCCGTTTGGAAATCTTGGATAAGGATAAAATTGTTGCTATGAAAATCACCGCCTACTTCAAATGAAGATCGTTGATGTCAATCCAACGGTGCAATTTGGCCTTCATCAAACGCAAACCAATTGCCGCAACTCCGAACATAAGACCGGGAATTACGATGTATTGCAGGCTAATGAACCAGGAGAACTCAATATAGTCCGCCATGTATAGGATTAACGGCAACAGCGCGACAGGGAGAATGACCCCGAGTACAATATAGTGCGTGATCCCCCTGATAACTTCCTTTTCGGGATAATCTTGAATTTGTTCCGGGTTCAAATAATCAAATCTTGGGTGGATTACACTAGGGATATGGCAGATTAACGTAAAGCACCAAACATAGATGGCCTGGACCGGCAGGAGCAGCAGGAGTAGTATCGAGAACTTCCCCGATAGCAAAATAACCACCAACTGTCCAAATGCAAAGATGGGCCAAGCGAGCAGCTTGTGAATGCTCCACTGCTGCTGCAATTCATTCCAGAGCGTTCTCTCTGCCATGAGGTCAAGGATGATACGTTCGCCGCTTGCTTCTAGTGAAATCTTGCCTGATAGAGAGCTATATAACTCGAACGATAAGAAGTACATAATCATGAACGACATAAAGCTCAAGACAGCGTATTCAATCTTGTCAACATTGACTCTGCTCAGCATCCCGGAGAATATGCCGATCAGGATCCAGAATCCTATGCCGCCGAATAGAGCCTGGAGATTTCTAAGAGTATAACTGCTACGGCAAAGTACTTTGATTCGCGCGGATAACAATCCTGCGTCCTTCGCCGGTACAATCGAATGCAACTTTCCATACAAGGTTTCCAATATTTTGTTGAATGCTATTTGCCGATTTCGGCGTGAGAAAGCGTTTAGTCTTGTCCCAGTAATAGCACCGCCGAATACAATCGCCCAAAGAATCAGCCAACCGGATGCTTGGAGCATAAACAGATCGGCCAATGCAACATGAGGCCACCAACTTTCCAGCAGAAAGCGCAAAACATGCTGAACTTCCTCCATGAACAGTTTCGAGCCTTCCCGCTGCCATGTCTCCAAAGCTTGCACATCCAATTCTCTCTGAATGAGAGGGAAGGTATTTACCCATGGAGCCGCGATTCTTCCAGCTATGGTGCAGAGCGCCACGATAACCGTTCGGGCGATGATTGCCCCGGCCATCGTTCCAACGAGTGCAGCCCGACTCCGGTCTCTTGTCTTAAGGATTCCGGAATATAACGCTGCAATTCCCTGAGTGAGAATTGTAAATACCAGAAACGACAAGGCAAGAATCCAAATGGCATGGAGAGGTGGAATGCGCGTTGTCCATACAATGGCGGCCAGTACCGGAAGCAAGAATGAAATCCACTGTTTGGCATCCCATAGAATATGCTCAAGGCGAAGGAGCAAATGTTTGATCTGCTCTGAGAACCACACATTCTGCAATAAGAAGTCATCTTGCGTATTGAGTTCCCACTTTGCCGATTTAATCCCGCTCAAAGTGGAGACCGCGATCATTAGGAAACTAACTATCGCCCATATCAAATGCAGATGATCGATGCCGCCTTCATTCGGGTTCATATATTTGCTTGTCAGGAATGCGGTTCCCCAAAAGTAGGCAACCATTTTAATGAGTTCCCATAGGAGCATCAGGAAGAATAACCGTGCTCTGCTTCTCCACTCGTTCCTCCAACGAATATACAATCTCCATTTGAGCCATCGAGTTAAATATGGAATGTGTCACCACCCCCTTACGTTGTGGCCCCAGGCATCGTTTGCATATAAATATATCTTAATATGGAATATTATTACATAGGATGAATGTACCAAATTTCTACAATATACCCATATAATCTCACCAGCTTCTTCGTTCTGGGGTAGGAGATTTCCCCCTCATTTTGGACAACAAAAAACCCTCATCCTTAAAGGGACGAGAGCGGCTCACATGGTACCACCCCATTTTAGCGAATGCCTCAAGACATTCACCTCTTTTAGGTATAACGTTGTATAATCCTATCTATCCACGAAGTCTAAGTGATTTGGATTTTACCTCGAAATAGGCAGCAAAGCCAAGCGAAATTCCCCAGACAAGGAACAGTGCATACCACACATATCCCCATGCCGCCATCGGGCTTGCATCCTGTTCTGCAAAAGAGGGAGCGGAAACGACACGTCCGATCGCCATCTCTCAATTTGTTCTGTAAGATAGTCGCTCACCTGTTTCACCCCCATTTACAAAACCCAGCTTTTCAGCCGTATTAATGGCCGAATAATGATTGTTCGTTGAACGAGAAACCCATGCAGACCGAGAAGGAGAAAACAGATAAAACCGTTTTAATTCTTTTTTATCTGTTTCTGGCATTGATAATTGAAAAATACATATTGATCATTATTGTGATATAGACAAATGTCAAACCTATTAAAATTCCGATAGCCTTAATTTTTGGATCAATAGAAGAAAACGCTAAACTAAAAGCAGCTATACCCATATATGACAACCACATCCAGTACATTTTCCCACATATATCCACCCTCATCTTCACACATTTCAGCAACTTCTTTTTTTCCTGTTTCTGAGCAAATTATTTCTCTCTGGTCATAAATATGAACAAATTGCTCTTGTTCCATAATAGTCTCCTTGGTTTATTTGTTAATAAATAGTTTTATTTACTCTATATTGGTATTATGGTAATATAACCATTGAATTAAAATATAAGGAGATGATTCTATGAAAAAAATCTTCTCAGCTATTTCTGCAACTATTCTTACTGCTTCTCTGTTAGTCATCCCTGTATCTGCTGAACAGGCAACCACACAAAATAGCAGTACCAAAGGAGTGGTACAGTTAGGCGGTTACTGCCCAACATGTAACGCGGTTGGCATTCCTTATCCAAAAAAAGATTATAAAAGAAGCGATTTTAATGGAACCAGTATTCAATACCAAGGCTCCACCTATTATTTTTCATTCATTGATGACAATTTGACTACAGATACACATTGGTGGACAGTTTGGATTAAATAATATAAATATTTCATCTGAGAGAGCTTATAGAGGCTCTCTCTTATTTTTCTAATTTAATAATCGAATCTACTCTCTAATTCAGCTACATTTCTCTTTTTAAATGAAATACTGTTTTCATCGACTAGTATAAACAATATACATATCATCAAATGATCTTGCTTCCTCAATGTGGGATGGTTTTTGCTCTAGACGTTTCAAGCTACCATCAAACATCGAATTACAGTCCAAATCTAAATCCTCCCATAAACCAATAACCAATGAGTCGTGTTAATAATTCGTCTGGCACCTTTGCAAAATTTCCCGGGAAGCCAAAAGAAATTCCCAAACCCCACCAAAAGTGCGGAAGTGCATATAATAACCCTCAGATGAACGCCATATACCCTGCCCAGTTCCGTTTTTTAACGTTCATTTTCATCACCTCAACCGCAATCTTAACATCCTTAGGTTCGCTTTAAGGCGCACTCAAGTTTAATCTTTGTTTAATTTTATGTGCTGGTTTTCCGGACGTGTTGAATCTCATTCCACTTCTCCTTCAAAGCCTTTAAATCTTCTACGAAGAACCTTAGTAGATTGGGTCGTCTTCTTACTGCCAGCGGGTGATAGGTGAAGCTGATAGGCGTACCCTGAAACTCCTGCCAACTGCCTCGTAATTCCTTAACACTGGCACTCTCCTTATCCGGGAATAAGCCTTCCACCACGACATTTCCAAATCCAAATAGTACAAGCGGCTGCTTCTGAAAGATCTGCATCTCTAAATGAGGAAGACACGCGGCTCTAGTGTCAGGTTTATTATAGGCACGCATCGGTCGGCGTTTTAGCAAATAGGTGACATAAACCTCATTTACTTCTATCCCTGCCTCTCTCATGCCGAGTTGGAGCGTTTCTCGGGTACCACACAGAAATGAATTTCCTTGCCGATCCTCCCGGGCTCCGGGATTATCCAGAATCATCATAAGCGAAGCTCTCGGATTTCCTTCACCCCAGATGAGACGATTCCGCTGCTTGGATAGTTCGCACAATTCACAGTGCTCTATACCTTTGGGCGCTTGTTCTTCAGGTAAGATTACAAAGGGATGATCCATCACTTGTCATATAGCTCCTTCCTATCACACACCATGGATCTATTATGCCCGCCCGCAGCAAAAACTTTCCATTCCTTATGGTACGGTTCCCCCTCCCCAAGGCTGTAACAGCAAATTTTAAGGCCATCCTGTTTCAGGATGGCCTTTTTATAAAACTAAATCGTCCGTACCTCATACTCAAAGGGTTCTTCACACGAGTAAATTTCATGGAAAAAACCCATGTAGGGAATATCATCTTCCAGGCATTTTATGCGATATGACAAGTCTTCATCACACTCCGGCTCTTCGCCATTGTTCCGCATAACCTCGAACGCATCGATAATACTCTCCATAAGGGATACTTGGATAAATAGGGGTAATTTTTCTAGCATTGAACACTCGATACTTGTCTCAGTTCTGTATCCCGCAAGGACGGTTTCAAAATAATCATCCATGAACTTTTTTCGTTTATCGGCATCTGGTTCAAATTGTATCCAGCCCACTCCGTGTGTCCAAAGACCCGCTAGGTCAAACATATACCAGCAGTAACATGAATTATCGAAATCGTATACCGTTATCTGACCTGTATCAAAATCTATCGAATAATTCCCATCGTTGTAATCAAAATGGACCATACCAAAGGATTCGAGGTTCCTGTCCAACCCATCTAAGGCTTCTAGGAGCTCTAACAGCTTCTCCTTCAGCAATGGTAGCGAGCCGGGGATCAGTTTCTCGATATAGTCAGCATTGTACTTGTCAAAAAAACTAGACCGGCGATGAACAGGTTGGTATCCTTTCGATATCTGATGCAGTTTCCCCAGGACTTTACCACAATTGTAGTAATACTCGGTAATTGGAACGCCTTCCCGATACTGATAATGATTTTCTACGAGCAATTTTCCCCTTGCTTTCTTAAACAGACAGATAAAGAAGGTATGATTATTATGGGTGATCTCTTCCAGCAAATTCCCCTTCAAAGAGCTGACAACATCCGAGACACTTCCGCCATGCTCGAACAAATACCTGACATATTCCACTTCGGCCAGAAAATCCCCCCGGCTCCTGTCAGGCAAGAAAGCAATTCGGAGTATTGCGTCGTCACCCTCTTTCTCACAGGTATATACGACGTTCCGTCCTCCGTCATGTGCCGGTATCAGCTGAAATTCATAACCTTCCAATCCGTACAGCTCTGTTACTAATGAAAGTAAATAGGCATCACTGATTTTAACAACTTCGCAATGATTTATAAATATCTCCTCCAGTCAAAATTTTCGCGACCACTTCCCGCATTGAATGATGATCACCTTATTTAGCATTGAAACATCCTCCTTTTAACTACTTCCTTTCACTTTACCCAAAAATTCCATTAAATTCTATGGAAACTTTAAATATAATTAAACGTTATTCACTGAACAATCACCATATCAGCCACGTGCACCCGCATACCTTGGGGCGCATGATTAGCCACCGATTACGGTAAATACCCTATGCAAGGCGCAAAACCTATTATTTCAATACATCAAGTGACTGCAGGTGAAAATGCTCTAATCGAAACGATAATAGCGATTCAATAGCTCTCCTTATGACACGGCACACCGAAGCGGTTATGTAATGCAAACTTAGTCGGAATATAGATATCATTTTCCATCCCCCTGATATCCTGCTTTCTCCATACAGCTATATCTCCATGAGCTTGCGATCTAACAGTTCCCACAGCTGTTAATCCGTCAAAAATGAGCACTTCGATATTCTAACGGTTGTAATCCACGTTATTTATGCCGAATTCACCTCAATATATTAAAAACGTTAGAATAGCAACATCTACAACCGTTAGATTCTTAAAAAGTAAAAATTCGGCGGATTAACGGTCATGGCAACCGTTAGTTAGTAGACGGATGTGTTTCTGCTCAAAAGGGTCAGGTTGTGGAATTAAAATTTAAAGAACAAGCACAGAACGTTTTGGAAAGGATTCATGCGATTTATGAACACGAATTCTTACTTCGAAATTGAAGCCTAACGGCTGTATAAATAACGGCTCTCTTCGCTTAGCAACTAATAGCGTAACTCAATACAGTTTTCTGCGCTATCTGTAACGGCAAGCTACCGGTATGTAACTTGCCCTTGTTTATAATAAGGTTTATCTCGTTATCGATTCTTTATTTCCGTGAGAATCATATCCCATAGCACGACATTCGTATTTGGCTTATCGTTTTCATTCCTGATCGTTATGGTCAGCTCTTTCGCCCCATACACGTCCATTTCAAAATAACTGGCGTTTTCGCTGCTGACGGTGCTCTCGCTGACCTCGCCGTCCACGGCGATGATCACCGTACTTTCACCCTGAGGGATGTCGTCCGGAACGCCCATGTTACCGGTGAAGGTCAAATACTTCCCATCCAACGCGTACGTTACACTCGTTGATCCCGTCTCTCTGCTCAACAAATTCACCTGAGGCTCCATTTCATGGCCCCCGACTTCAAATCCAGCGGGGCTGGGATCCCAGGAGATCAAGCCTTCCTTCACCGGAAGACTGTCGATCCCGACCTCTCTGCCTGCCTCGACGCTCGTTGCCTTCGCAATCCAATGATTTATCCCCTGGACTGCGATGATCGTTCCAAGCGTGAACAGAGCCGCCGCGGCGAGGATCATCCCTATGCCCTTCAAGGTATCCTTCGTGCGAGGCACCCATCTCTGCGCCATATACCCGACGACACCCCCTAGCACATTTGTGAGAATGTCGTCAATATCGAAGCTTCCCAGCCCGGTCGCCCATTGCAATGCTTCAAGAATCGAAATCGTAACGAGAAACAACCCTAAAAACCGGAGAAACCGGACCGATACCAACCGCGGAACGAACATCCCATAAGGCAGGAACGCCGCAAAATTCGCAAAGTTATAAAACCAAAACCAGGTCACGTTACCCGTTGGTAAAGATAGCCGAATGCCGTCCGGGATCAGATTATACCTATTCGCCCCGTCGTGGACGCTATTGATCCGGTCAAAGCCGAAATACAGGAAATATAACATAAGTGCGGTATAAGCAGTTAGTGCGATAATCGTTGCGGTTCGAGCTTTTCCTATTAACATATGAAGACCTCTCTTATCATTCCTGGGGCAACATGCCTGTATGTTTCGGCATCATTATCATCAGTCCATATGGGCGATGGCACTGATTTCAATCAACTGCTCAGGGAACGCCAGCGATGTGACGCCAATAAGACTGCCGGCGGGCCGATGCTGCCCCATATATTGTTTAAACAGCTGAATGCACGGTTCAAAATGTTCTTTCACATTGGTCAGATAGATTTCAACATAAGCGAGGTTAGACTTCGCTGCCCCAAATCCTTCCAGTACGCGATCAAGATTCTCTAGCGTCTGCCTAGTCTGCGCCTCGATATCTCCCGCACCGACCAATGTGCTCTGCATATCGTGGGAGAATTGCCCCGAAATGTAAATCGTGCCGTTGACGGAATAACCTTGGGAGATGCCGCTGCCTTCTTCCCATGCAACACCGTGATTATAAGTTCTAGCCATCATTATTTTGTACACTCCTTTAGCTTAAAGTACGATTAGTATAAAATGGAGACAACTAAAAAAGTAGTATGCACTTTATGGATAGGTACTATCAGAAAGGATAGTGTAAACATGGGAATGACGGAATACAAAGGTAAAGTTAAAGATATTCAGGATACTCCGTTCGGATATACATTATCAGTTATTGGAGGAAAATGGAAGTTGGTGATTATTTACCTCTTGGCAGAAAACGAACCGGTTCGTTTTAATGATCTGAAGAGACAGATTGGGGCTATTACTTATAAAATACTGAGTTCACAACTCAAAGAATTAGAGAGAGATGGTATGGTCGAGCGGAAAGAGTATCCCCAAATTCCTCCAAAAGTCGAGTACCGTCTCACAGAGAAAGCGAAGACACTGCTGCCTATTTTGGAAGGTCTATGTGAGTGGGGGGCAAAAAACCAACACCCTTGAATCTGCTTCCTCTTTTGGTAACAGCTCGCCTTATTTCCAAATTTATTTCTCTAGTTCTCCCCTGGTATGTTTGGTTTCACTTTGAACATGCGCCATGCGCAGAGCTGCCTCACCCAGAGGGGTTATGTTCGATCTGTTCCAAAGCACTCGGCAACTTCTCTCCTACTCCAGACCAACAATGAAACTTGACTTAAGTCAATGCACGAAACCATCCCCCTAGTTACAATGTAGTCATTACTTGAACTTAGGGGGTGTTTTCATAAATATTCGAATCATAGGGTCACCGGATCAGCGGTGATTCTTGTAGATTCTTTTCTTAATTCTGCTTAGTGACTCCGGCGTAATGCCGAGATAACTAGCCAGTTGATGTTGGGGTACCCGGTCGATCAGAGTAGGGCGTTTCATAAGAAGTGTCTTGACGCGTTCTTCAGGCGAAGAAGCGATAAAGGCAGCGAATTCCTCTTGGACCTGATTGAAGTTCTCCTCTATCATCCTGCGGGTCATTAATTCCAATTGAGGATGCTTGTTGTACATGTCCTGTTCCTTATCCAAATCGCCAACGACCATGACCGAATCTTCTACACACACGAAAGTGTAGTCGGAAGACTTGTCAGGTTTGTGATAATTGAAAATCGCGATGGCTTGCTCCTCGGTGTAAAAATTGGACGTGACCTCTCTACCCCCTTCATCGAGCGAATACTGCCTTACGCAGCCTTTCAAGATGAAATAGCATGCTGTAGGGATATCTCCTTGGTGAAAGAGAACGGTTCCTTTTGTAAATTCCTCCGTACAAATTTCGTTCATTATCGCTTGCTGATCTTCCTCGTTAAGAGAAGTCCATCTCGACATGTATTTATATAAAATATCTTTCATTGCCGTGCCCTTCAGCTCCTTCTCTTCCGTCACTTCACTTATTCATATTCTAACGTTTGGAGGTTATTGTAAAGGGCCTTGCAAAGAAGCATTTAAAATTCCCGTTAGGAGGGGAACACCCATGAAAGCGATGGTTCAGAACTCATATGGTCCACCGGAAGTTATTGTTTTGCAAGACATCGCAGAACCGTTGCCTGGAGACAAAGAAATTCGCATACGTATCCAGGCGGTGTCAGTAGGGCCGTCGGATTGCGCTTTTCGCAAGGGCGATCCGTCGATGATTAAATTGATTTATGGATGGTCCCGGCCGAAATATGCCATTGGAGGATGCGAGTTAGCGGGAGTGATCGATGCCGTCGGCAAGGAAGTACTGCATTTTAAGCCAGGGGACCGTGTCTTGGGGATGAGCGTTAAAACCTTCGGTGCTTATGCCGAATACAAGTGTCTTTCCGAAGAGAGCCCTCTTGCGGTTATACCGGACACCCTCACCTTTGAAGAAGCTGTCGCGGTCTGTGACGGAGGCGCCACCGCATTGACGTTTCTAAGGGATAAGGCGGGATTGCAGGAAGGACAGAAAGTGCTGATCAATGGCGCCTCAGGGGCCGTCGGAATCTATGCGGTGCAATTGGCCAAATACTATGGCGCTGAAGTAACCGGTGTTTGCTCTGGCGGCAATGAAAGTCTGGTAAGAAAAGAAGGGGCAGACTTTGTTATTGATTATACCCGGGAAGATTTCACGAAGGCGGACAAAGCCTATGATGTCATTTTTGATGCTGTAGGCAAATGTTCCTTCTCAGCATGCAAGCGCGTGCTCACCGCCAAGGGAATTTATCTGACGACCGCACCCAGGTTGTCTATCCTCCTGCAAATGATGTGGACATCCCTTTTTAAAGGCAAACGGGCTGTTTTTGCAACAGCCGGGCTTATGCAGAACAAAGCGAATCTGACGTTTCTCATGGAACTCGCCAACCACGGAACGCTGAACGCCGTGATTGATCGTCGATATCCTTTGGTGCGTCTGCCAGATGCCCACAAATATGTAGAGACCGAACGCAAAAAAGGGAACGTCATCATTCATTTCTAAAATCAAACGTCCCTTATCGTTCAGAAGCTTGCGTTAAATTATCTATTCCCGGCAAATGATCAACTTGTTACCGTCCAGGTATAAGTTTGACACGGACATCGCTGCCGCCTTACCAAATTCCTCTACGCCCCCTAATTTATTCTTAATCTGACTTACTTCGTCGTCGTATTGAAATTTAACTGAATGACCAGATGCGAAATCGTAGCAATCCAGAAGAAATCCACTTGTGGATCGGATGCTATACTGAGTTTATTAATATTCAAATATGACGAAGAAAGGATGTACGAACAATGGCCAAACACACAACCTACATTTTATCCGAGGATGCAAGATCGCAAGCTGAGTTTTACACGAATGCGCTAGGAGGAGAGGTTCTTTCCATCATGACATACGGACAGCTGCCCGATTCGAATGACGCCATTAAGGATAAAGTCGTTCACCTGAGCCTCGTGGCGGGCGGAGTTAATTTCTTCATGACTGACGCTTTCGAACCGATTCAGACTGGAAACAATATCAACCTGTCACTCGAATTCGCAACGGAGGACGAAGCCCGTGAAGCTTTCACGAAGCTCTCGGAAGGCGGCAAGGTGAAGCACCCTCTAGAACCTGCTTTCTGGGGCGCTCTCCACGGACAGCTTGAGGACAAATTCGGCGTGCTGTGGATGATTTCCAACGAGGTTAAACAGAACTAGACTTATAGGGCGACTCCCCTATTACACAGGTTGGCCATCAGGCTGACCTTTTTATATTTTTCAAAGCCGAACTAAAGCCTTTGTATATGTGTATTTTTAAATGAGTCCTGATACTTCAATCCAGCACCTATGGCTCTATCCATACATATATGAGCGATCCAGACGATAGATCCAATAAGGAGGTAGTCTTGCGAAAAATATAAGTAACCTAAGGCTAAAAGCAGGGGAAAAGTAAACGTGTGTCCGAGGTTATAAACCATCGCACCTATTTTTTTATTTATGGCGTAACCAATCATTGTAATATCAGGAGAGAATAAAAGTACGAAGAACAACCAAATTGGAAAATGCAGATGCATGTAAATTAAAAAAGAAAGTGCAAAGGCAACTCCGTTTTCAATCAGAACTATTTGTTTATTCGTCATCAGATCGCTCCTTAAGAGTATGTTCATAGAAACTAAGCAACAATGTTTCAATAACGTCTTTATTTTCTAAATATCTCACTTCATTTACAAGTTCCTTCACGGTTTGTACTACCTTTAATGCATGCTGGTAAAACTGAACCTTCTCCTCAAGCTTCATTATTTTTTGATTCATTAACATTGCTGCGGCATCGTTACATTCTGTTGATACGGAATCGGTTCGTAAAACCAGTAATTGTTGGATTTCTTTTATAGTAAAACCCAATTGCTTTAATACGATGATAATCTGAAGTTGTTTTTCACATGCTTCATCATATTCCCGGTAACCATTCTCTCGTCTTATTGGATTCAATAAGTTCTCTTTCTCATAATAACGAATGGTGTCGGTTTGAACTTGATACTTGTTAGCAAAATCCTTGATTTTCAATTGTTACCCCCCCTTCCAGTAAAATAATAACATTGGAGTAAAGTCCAGGGTCAATAGAGGGGAAATGCCCGACCAAAAAAAGCACCCAAACGGGTGCCATAAACTCTATTTCCGCTGCCAGGATGAATTCTTGAGATGGAGAAAGTTCTGCATTAGCAAAGGCAAAGATACCAGAATTGGGGGATCATCTTGCTTGGCAGGATGAAGCATAACTTCCTGGTGACGGACAGGCGTATGAGGCCCAACGACAATCGGCGCGTGCGATCGGGTTCGCAAGGTAGTATGCGGCAGTAGAAAATCCTTCGCCCGCATCTCCCAAGAGACGGAAGTTGCCATTAAATAATAAGTGCCCGGCCGGACATCCGCAAAACGAAAGCGCCCCAATGAAGGAAGCAGTGTCCCGTATAAGGGGAGTCCCTCAGGGATCGGTTTGGCAAACAAGCCAATGAGGATGAAGCCGTCAAACGGAACTGCCGAATAGATTCTTCCTTCTATCGTGGAGTTGCCGGGAAGTAGAACAGAAGACATCGTTTCCCAGTCGCTCAGATTTCGCAGCGATTTGAAGTGCGCATCTGCTTCTTGCGCTGAACGGCGAAACTCGGACGGCGTAACGCCTACCCGCTCAGTAAACCGGGTAGTGAATGTGCCAAGGCTCTGCTGCCCGATCTCGAGTCCGATATCGCGAATGGTCAAGTTCGTCTGCAGCAGCAGGTCTTTGGCCTTCTGCAATCGGAGAGCCGAGACATAATACAAGGGCGGAAGCCCGATCTTCTCTTTGAAGATGCGCGTAAAATGATACGGGCTGTATGACGCAATGTCGGCCAGATGCGAAAGCTGAAGCGGTTCGTCAATATGCTTGTGAATATAGGCAATGACTTCGTCGATTTCTGAATATTGGTCTGTTCCCTCTTTCTCCACGCCGACACCCCGTTTTGAAAATTCCTCAACTTTTCCATATTTTAACCCAGATCGGACCTCATCGACAATAGTTGTACCCAGATCGTGACTTCCGCTCTTGTGACGCCTGCCTTCTAATAGAATCGCTAATTGAAAGGGATTAAAGCAACGATTAGCAGAAGCAAAAGGATTACCGCGGACCCCAGAATTTTGATCCAAACTGGTGTTGTATAACGCTCGGTACTGTTTTTAATTTCCTGCTGCTTACGCCATCCATACTTAGTCATACCTTTTGGTTTGTATACCGACAAGATTGTTGCCACAAGCACGACTAACAGCCCTCCACTTGGGTGTACGATGTGAATGGAATCCTTCAAAATACTTAGGTCGGTGCTCGACAATGTACTTTTTGATGCTATGGAAGCTGCATGGTTGAGCTCTACTAAGTATGCGACCAACATAAACAGGGCTATTACAGTAAACAAAAGCTTAAAAGAGATCCAATAATGACGGAACAATCCCCACCTGGTGCCAAGGGATAACGCAACTCCGGTGAGCAGCGAGGCAAAAGCCACAGGGACCACAATAAAATTAACAACCATGGACATCATTTGAATAGCAGATCGTATCGTATCGGCATCTTGATTGTTTAGGAGATAGGCGGCTAGGGGGATATAAGCGGCTGCAGAGCCGAGCCATCCCATGGTAGTAATTACATGTATAGCGAGTACAAGCTTACGGAGAGAGGGTGAAAGAGTCATGTGACCCTCCCCCTTGCCCCATTTAAAACAGATGCTGCACCTATTGTCATGAGATGCTGTGGAGGCAAACCCATCAATACTCTGCCATATAGCTCTAGTCCCGTCGATGCGGTAGTCAGCGCATGATTGGAACCGCCTCGAATATCCCGGAAGATTTGAGACAAGCGATTCGAGTCGGCAATGACACTCCCTCCGCTCTCTGCCATTAGCAGATCTACGGCTTCCCAGCACAGCATGGCTGCATAGGTCATATCTGTCTGCAGCTGTGCCATTTCCTTTAAACTAAACGGTTCTGTGTTTTGCACGTGACGCTCCAATTGGTCAATCGTTCGACTGATATGAAGATGCGCGGATTCGACCTTCATCGCAGCAAGTCCTACTTTATATTGAATATGACCCACTGCCGCTTGAGAAGTATGAACCGTCATTGCAATTCCCTTGTGAGGTGCTCGTTCAACAAAATACTCGACAGCCCCCCTGGCGAGTCCGAGGATCGCGCTTATTCCTGTCGTGATGATAATGATTAGCTGTCCGTAAGGTCTGTATCTGTCACGCCCCTGCAACTGGGCAGGCAACGAACCTTCCTGATGGGTAACTACATATTTGTCGGGGATGAACACATTTTTGATTTCCAGACTATTGCTTGCGGATCCTTTTAAACTCATCGTATACCAATCGTCAACAATCGTCACTTCACTCATCGGCACAACGGCCAGCATCATCTCTACAGCTTTGCTTTCTTGCATGGACTTTACGTCCTTCAAGTTCAACAAGGCATGGGTGGCATGCTTTGAACCTGAACCGAACCTCCACAAGCCTTCCTCTACCAAATATCCTCCGTCTACTTTCTTCACAACCGCTTTTTGTGCCAGCAAGACAGAACAAAAGCGGATCTCCTCTACCGTATTATAGATCGAATCTAATACGCCCGGAGGTAAGGATAGTGCTGCATTATAGTTATTTCCGTTGATGATTTGTACGACCCAGCCAACAGAACCATTCCCCTTAGCCACCTCGGATACAATCTCGACCATAGCGCGGATACCAACCTCATGACCCCCGTACTCTTTCGGTGTGCCCAGCTTAAACAGCCCTGCATCTGAAATTTTTTGAATCACTTCTTCAGGAATATGCCGTTCTTCATCAATCATCGTACCGAACTTCTGCAGATAGGGAACTAACTCGGCAGCCCGGTCTAGCAATTGCTGTTCAAGATCAGTGAGCTGACATTCTGTACTTAAATTGGCCATTAATATCCACTCCTTAATTATACACATGTACATTTAAAGTGTATTTGTAGAATAAATAGTATAATGTATAATTAACTACCACAACCGATAAAATCAGGGATATGTCGAGAAACGATACAGGGAGAGGAATCTGTCATGGACCATAAAACAACCGAAGACCTTCGAGTTAAAAGAACGCGTAAGCTTTTATACACTGCTCTGTTAGAGTTAATGGACAAACACCCGTTTGAGAATATCACAGTGAAGCAGATCTGTGATCTGGCGATGGTACATCGAACTACGTTCTACACGCATTTTCAGGATAAATTCGATTTGCTTTCACGTGCGATGAAACAAATTGCGGAGGAAGAATTTAAGGGCTTTGTTGATGCCTCCTTTTCTCCATCCGAAAATTTCAGGGAATTATTCTCTTTAGCCAAGAAACATAAAAAATTGTTTTCCATTCTTCTAGCGGAAGAGAGGGATTCCTTGAGGAGTCTGTTGCGAAAAGAAATGGGGAGGGGCATCAAGGAATACTTGGCCCAGCATAACGCGATGGATGAAATTTCCATCGACATGCAAATTAAAATAGAGGCCTACATCGGAGCCGTGCTTGGTGTGGTCACTTGGTGGATTGATAGCAACGTGCCTATCGATCACGAGGAACTATTTTCAAAAATGAATATTTTTTCAGAAGAGAGATTCGCAGAATAACCTCTTAACTGAGGAGTGACTATTGTGATCCGCTCATCGCAGCTTGCACCGATACCAGCCGGTGGAGCATCAGGACCAATTAAGAAAGATTTGCTTCTGAAAGGACGGGCCGCATAGTTTCGAATAATAAAAGGTCCTCATTAGCTTCAAAAAAAGCCAACTGGACCTCATCTTTCTATCCCTTATCCTAACCGTCTCTTGAAAACGTCTTTACCTTCCACCACATTAAACCTTAAACCGGTATCCCGCGCCCCATACCGTCTCAATAAACTGGTGCTGCGACGGATCTTTCTGGATCTTGTCACGAATCTTTCCGACATGGACCGTAACCGTGGCGGAATCGCCGAAGTTCTCGATCCCCCAAACCTTATCCAGCAGCGCATCCTTGGAGTATACCCGATCCGGGTTCTCCGCGAGGAAGAGCAGCAGATCAAACTCTTTTGCCGTGAGCGAGACTTCCTTCCCATGCAGCGTCACCCGCCTGGCATCGACCTGAATTACAAGTCCGTGGATGTTCAGCTCGCGCGGCTTCCGGATTGGCAGAGCACCGGCGCCAACCGCAACCCCTGTCAAACGGTCATACCGTTCGAGATGTGCCCGCACCCGCGCAACAAGCTCTGATGGGCTGAACGGCTTGGTCACGTAATCATCCGCGCCTAACCCCAATCCCCTGATCTTGTCGATATCCTCCTTGCGGGCGGAGACCATCAGTACCGGAATAAACTTCGTTTCCCGGATCCGCCGCAACAGATCAAAGCCGTCCATACCAGGCAGCATGACGTCCAGAATGATCAGGTCGTATTCTTGCTCCAGCGCTTCCTTGAGCGCCTCGTTGCCGTCTGCCCGAAGGGTAACCTCATAACCATGCACTTCGAGGTAGTCCCGCTCTAACTCCGCGATCGCTTGGTCATCCTCGACAATTAACACCTTCCGCTTCGACATCTCACACACTCCTGTCACTTTCTATTCTGAACCATCGGGATGGTAAACATCACAGTCATGAACCGCCCCGGCTCGCTTTTTGCATAAATCATGCCACCATGCTGCCGGACAATCTGCTTCGCGATCGCCAGGCCCAATCCCGTGCCGGCCACGTTCTGATTCCTGTTTACATCCCCGCGGTAGAAACGGTCAAAGATTTGCTCCAGCTCGCTTGAATTCATCCCGGGTCCGTTGTCCGTTACCGAAATAACCCATTCCCCCGCTTGCTGGCCGAAATGGACGTGGATCGTTGGATTCTGTTTATCCATAAATTTCACCGAATTGCCGACAATGTTGAGGATGACACGCTTGATCTTCTGGGCATCCATCGTCGCGACAGCACCCGTCCCCGCCTCGTAATCGCCCGTCAAATGAACGCCGGCGCTCTCGTACTCCATGCACAGCTCATTTATCGTTTGCCGATAGAACTCCTGGAGCGGCACCGCTTCGAAGTCGAACCTCTCCTGCTCCTGATCCAGCTTGGAGTACAGGAACAGGTCGTCAATCATTCGATCCATGTCGAGCGTCTTCGAATGAATTACGTCAATATACTTTCTCAGCTTCTCCGGATCATTCGCTACGCCCTCCCGAATTCCCTCCACATATCCCTTAATCGAGGTCAGCGGCGTCTTCAGATCATGCGAAATATTCGAAATCAGCTGTTTGCGGTTCTCTTCCATCGCCAACTGGGCGCCGATCGCCCGCTGCAGCTCACTGCGCATCTTCTCGTACGAGCGAATGACGCTGCCCACCTCGTTGCGAACCTCCGAGTGCAGACTGAAGTTCAGATCCCCTTCCGCGATACGGCGGGAGCCCTGCTCGAGCTGCCGCAGCGGCCTTACGATATCCTTCGTCGTGATCCAGATCAACGGGACCAGAATGATACCGAATATAACCGCAATGACTAGAAATACGAGGATGTGGAACTGGTTGTCCTTGGTCCCCGTCTCCGTCGCATCGGCGATGAGATAATACGATAAGGGGTCGTCCATTCCAGGAAAATCGTAGCGCACAGAGAGCAAATTGCGGCCCTTCCACTCACTCATCACGAACGCCTCGTCCGCATGCTTCCCAGAAGTTGAAATGTTCTTCTGCATCTGCGCCAGGAACGCTTCCCCTTCTCTCAATTTACCGTAGCTTGCCCACTGATCTCCCTGCTGAACAACAACGAAGCCCCCGAACGGCTCCAGCCGATCTCCAATTTGTTCAGCGAACGAGGGGGACGCCAGCTCTTCTGGCATATACCGCTCCGCATAACGCAGGTCTACGAACAGATCGATGCCTCGATGGATCGCGTCCTCTGCAGTCTGTTCCTTTACAATACTGTTCGCGAAATAAGAAAGGAAGGCCGTGACGGCACCAATCCCAGTCGCCGTAACGATTACTGCAGTCAGGATGATGCCGATAATATACGTTAAAATAAGCTTAAGCCGAATGGACATGAGTTAGACTTCTTTCTTTTGAAAGGCTAGCAAGCCCGTAATAATGCCCATAATATAGTAAGCTGTCATAAATAGCAATGCCGTTACAGACGGGCCGAAATCGCCTCTATACAGGAGCGGATGCAACCAATCCGCGAAGTCCGTTAGGAAGAACCGGTTCAACTGCGGCTGGAAAAATCCAACGACGCCCATCGTCATCCACAGCACAATGCCGACGACCATTCCGACCCCGCCGCTCCCCGTCCACAAGGATACACTGTTAGCCAGCACCACTAACAAGCCGCAGAAGAGGATCGCGCCGCCGACCTCGGCCATAGTCACCCCAAGCGTGGACAGGGCAGACATTCCCCTAAGCACGATGTTGCCGATAAACGTTGGGACAAACACACTTAGGACAATTAAGGCGCCCGCCGTCCACCCTGCAAGTGTTTTTCCTATAAAAAGGGCCTCCCGGCTGACCGGAAGCTTCAGCGCATTTTTGATGGTGCCATCCTTAAATTCGCCCGCCATGAGGTCGCTGCCAAGCGAAACCATGAACAAGGGCAGAACGACTGCAAGCAGCAGCTGCAGCGCGGTCACCGGCAGGTTCCCGCTCAGTCCGACACGTTCGCCGATCAAGACGAAGATCACACCGACAAGGAAGGAGAGCGTCAGCAGTACTTTCAGCTTGCCTCCGCGGAACAGCTTGCGCAGCTCTTCCCCAGTGAGATAAATAATGGGTGCCATCATGCGGCTCCGCCCCTTTCCTTGGCTGTACAATACAAATAGTAGTCCTCAACGCTGGCGAACGACTCTCGAATCTGGGCAATGCTTGAGGTACCGACCTGTTTTCCCTCATAAATAATACAAGCATGTGTCATCCAATCTTCGATTTCGTGTACCTGATGAGAAGAGATGATGATACTCATCCCCGTCTCCGTCACAAGGCCTCGAAGCATGGCCGTCATCTCCCGGCGTCCCTCGATGTCCATGCCCGAGAACGGCTCATCCAGCATCAGGAGCTTCGGTCGGTGGAGCAGCGCGCTGGCAAGCTCGATCCGTTGCTTCATGCCGGTGGAGTACTTCTTGATCTTGATCTTTTGGTGCCTGGACATGCCCACGAGTTCCAGCGTCTCTTGGATACGCGCTTCGTCGATACCCGGGTACAGCTTGGAGTACAGCTTCAGATAATCGCTTCCTGTCAAATAGCCATAAGGGGCCGGTTCGCCAATCATCAGGCCCATGTGCAGCTTCGTCAGATCAGGCCGCTCCGCGACGGAGACGCCGTTCCAGCTCGCTTCCCCGCGGTCGGCTGTGACCCAGCCGGCCATCGCTTGCAGCGCTGTGGTCTTCCCGGCACCGTTCGGCCCTAGCAAGGCTGCAACCTCACCGGGATGTACGGTGAGGTTAAGCCCCTGGATGCCTCGGTTGCCGGGGTAGACCTTTGTAAGATCGCAGACTTCAAACATAAGTTAGATCCTCCCCCGTATTGAGCTATTAGCCGCGGCCTTCGAACGCTTCGGCGTCAATGATCTCTATGGACTTGCCAGCAGGATCATACACATCAGGCGTCGTGGCGTTGATGCCGCTGATGCCGCCTTCGCCTTCCATTTTCACGCGATGGATGACGCCCGCTTTGTCCTTGCCGCTCACCTCAAGCTTGCCTTGCACCCCTTGCAGCCTGTTGTCCGCATCGACCGTCAGTTGTAGACGCAAATGCTCAATAGTAACTTCCTCTGTCAGCTCCGGCAGCTGCTCCTCAAGATTTACTGCCTCCAAGCCCTGGAAGAAAGGAATCTGCTTCAGACTCTCCCACTCTGCTGGCACTTCCGAAGCTTTCGAGTGTTCCTTTCTGCCGTCGGCCGATGCCACGTCCATCAACAAACGGACCACCAGCGGAACCTCCTCTTTGCTAACATCGACGGAAATCGTCTTTGAATGATCCGCATGATTCACTACACTGAAATTATCCTTGAGATCACCAACTATGAAATCAAGAAGCGCTTCCTCCGCTTTAGTCATCGGACGATGCTCGAAGTCCCCTTCTTCCTTCCATGCATGGTGCTTCCCGGCATGCTCATCGTCCAGGTTAATCACCTGATAGTCCAAACCGTGCGTCCGATCTACGAGATAGGCCGTGTCATCACCGCTGCTATACACACTGCCGCTGCGTTCAACGCCCTTGAGGGTGAAGTCAAAGTCGCTGCTTGCGCTGTGCTTATCTCCCGCTGCCTTGAACTTCGTCAAGCCGTCCGCCTCCAGTACCGTCTCGCCATTCAGCGTAACCGCGAAGTTTCCGTTCACCGTTGCACTCTCCATCGTTTGCTCCGACATCTGGTTCGCTTTCAGCACCTCTTTGAAGGCCTTGTAACCATCCATCTCCGGCGTGGAGGCAAATGCCGCCACCGAAAACATACTTACTGCAGCCAACGATGCACCGATCATCAATACTTTACTTTTCTTTTTCATTTCCAACTCGCTCCTTTATGGTTGTATGGCTTCTCTTTCGTGCCTACAACCTTAGTTTAGAGGAGGAGTCTAAAGTCCCTCGAAAGGAAAAATAAAATATTTCTAAAATGTAAAATCCAGAACGTGACGAAGGCAGATTTCGTTGCGTTCGCTCGCATTCGTCCCGATTAGAACTTTGACCACCCGAATACCGGCCTTAGCATCTTACGTATCCAATAAGCAATGACCGTCCCTGGGTTCCATGAACTGCGATTCTGCAAGTACTCCATGTATTGATCGTTAATCATATAAGTCCGAGTGGAAGCAGGGCTCTTCATACCAAGCTCTTCCCACATCGCCGGATCATTTGAACCTCCGAGCCTCTCAAGCATTTTTTCCGACTCTCGGTTAACTTTAGCCGGAATTTGCTCAAAGGCTTGGATGATTTGCGCATGAAATTCGTCGATCGGATTGCGGTTAACGAGGCTCGTCAAATGGATGCTTTCGCGAATGTAAGAAACGTATGCCAGATGGTCCGCCCAAAACTTGTCGATATAAAAAAGCCGTACCCGCTGCTCCGAAGGGCTCATCGGCGTCTTTCCTTTCAGAATACCGAGCCGCTCCTCGTATAGAATACGCCGCTGTTCCTCCACCAGATCCGAATAACGGTTCAGTTCCTGCTGGATATCGAAGTTTTGGCCCATCATAACGCGTTGAATATGCATGATTTTGCTGCGGAGCACCGACTCCTCTAGAGCATCATCTTGTTTGAGGTCGCGATAGGCGGGCGGAATCACTTTATCGATGTCGAACCGAAGCATCAATTCGTCTTCCAAGCTTACGAAAAATACGGAAGCCCCCGGGTCACCTTGGCGGCCAGAGCGCCCGCGCAGTTGGTTGTCGATCCGCACGCTTTCATGCACATGCGTACCCATCACGTACAATCCGCCCAACTTGGCGACAGCTTCTGCTTGTGCGGGGCTGCCGCCGCCGAGCCGAATGTCGACGCCGCGTCCCGCCATATTCGTAGACACCGTCACCGCGCCGATTTCTCCCGCTTTGGCGATGATTTCGGCTTCTTTTGCGTCATTCTTCGCATTCAGAACATGGCAAGGTACGCCGGCAGCCGCTAGCGCCTCCGCCAGTAGGTCAGACTCCTCGACGCTGGACGTGCCAATGAGAATCGGACGACCCGTCCTATGAACGGACGTGATTTCTTGTACAAGTGCCTTAAGTTTGGCTTCTTTATGGGTATAAATCCGGTGCGGATGATCGATCCGTATGTTGGGCCGATTCGGCGGAATTTGCACAACCTGCAGCGCATAAATATTTGCGAATTCCATTGCCGAAACGTGCGCGGTAGCCGTCATTCCGCAAATCTTCGGATATAGGCTAAGGAAGTGTTGAAGGGTGATCGTGCCGAGAATTTTCCCTCCGGCCTTCAACTGCAGCCCTTCTTTAGCCGCAAGCGCGCCTTGCAGCCCGTCCGGCAAATGCCGGTTCTCCGCCACGCGGCCGGTATATTCGTCGATCAACTCGATTTGACCGTCCCGGACGATGTAATCGACGTCTTTTTTCAATAACAATTCCGCATGCAGCGCACAATTTAACGACGATAACAAGTCACTATTATGGCTCTCGTACAAATTGCCGCATCCCAGCAGCTCTTCCGCTTTCGCAGCGCCCGCTTCATTCAAATAAACATTCCGGTGGAACTCATCGAATTCATAATGCACGTCTTGCTCGAACTGCCTAGCCACTTCTGCGAAACGAATGCCGTCATTGCCGGAAGAACCCGGCTCGCCGGCAATGACTAGCGGCACCCGCGCTTCATCCAGAAGCAGCGAATCCGCTTCATCGACGATGACGTAGTGAAAAGGACGATGCACGGTATCGGCTTCCTCCAGTACGATCGTGTCGCGCAAATAATCGAATCCCGCCTCTTTGGCCGTCACATAGGTAATATCCGCGGCGTAGGCTTCCCGTTTCTCGGACAAGCTCATACCCGCCTGCACCGATTTTACCGTTAACCCAAGGAAACGATAGATCGGGCCCATCCACTCTGCATCCCGATTGGCCAAATAATCGTTAAAGGTCAGCACATGAACGCCTCCGCCAATCAGCCCATTGAGATAGGCAGGCATCACCGCAGAGAGCGTTTTTCCCTCGCCGGTGTGCTGCTCGATCAAAAATCCCTCATGCAGCGCAATGGCAGCCATGATCTGGACTTCGTAGGGCTGTAATCCGAGCGTTCTCTTCGCTGCCTCGCAGACTAGCGCATAGGCATCGACAAGCAGCTCGTCCAAAGGCGCACCCGATTTTGCCTCCTTTTTCAGCCGGAGGGATTCCGCTTGCAGCCGCTGATTCTCCCATGCTTCCAAACCCCGTTTTCGGATGAGCTCCACTTTGTCCCGATAGCCTTTCAGCTTATGTCGGTTATTGCCGTCTTTGAATTCCTGCATCCACTTAACGGCTAATTTCATCGACGCTTGATCCCTCCTTCCTACTCATCCCTCAACCGACGTTGATACATAACAACAGATACAATACTCAATACAATTGTCCATGCCAAAATAATGAGGAGGGGTTTAAATAACTGTCCCGCCGCAATGCCCGTATGGGGGATATCCAGCAAATGCACAAGTTGAATGCTCGGTGTATACTCCAGCACTTTTAAAATCGGAAAATCATCCGCTAGTAACATTCCTCCATATGGCGCCCCAGTGAATACGATCGATAGGGGAATTATAGATAAAGACGCATCAAGCAGCGTCTTGGAGAATAGACCGCATATCGTACCGGCAGCCGTGTATAGAACAATCGAAAGAGCAGTTGCTGCCACAAACGCCCATATACTAGCTGGTTCATAGGCTAATATATACGTAGCAATAGCCAGAACAACAGCAGACATGGTAAAGACTAAAGTACTTTTACCGATTAAAACATCCATGATTGTGGCTGGAGTCATCATTAATGATCGTAAAGTGTTTCGCTCCTTTTCTTCCGCAATCAAGCATGCTTGGGCAAAACTCGTTAGTATCACAAACGATAAATTTAGAACAAGACCGATAGCCCCGGGCAGTAACGGGCCTGCATTTCGAAAAAGAAATGCGAATAAAATTGGGAAAATCAACATAATCGAGATCGCATAATTGCGTGAAAACTCTTTATAATCCTTCACAAATATGGCCCCGGCACGTTTTAATGAGATACTCATAGCAGCTCACTTCCTGTCATTTTAATAAAGATATCACCCAGGCTCGGCTCTTTCGTTTCTAATCGGTCAATGAATCCTCGCTTCATCCAATCGGCGATTTGATCGGCCGTTCCCTCATCGATCGGAAGCTCATAGGCTTCCCCATTGATTAACTCAACACAAATCACGTTTTCCCGATGCTGTTTTTTAAGCTCCTTGGGTGAACCGATGGCTTGGATTTGTCCTTGGTACAAAATCGCTACACGGTTACATATCCATTCTGCCTCAGCCATATCATGCGTAGTTAAAAAAATGGTTGTCCCTTTCTCATTTAAATAGTGTAAGCCCTTATAAATATGCGCCGTGTTGACTGGATCTAAAGCCGAAGTAGGTTCATCTAAAAATAATAATTCCGGCTCATGGATCACCGCACATGCCAACATGACACGCTGACGCATCCCTTTGGATAAGCGATTGACTTTCTTTTTACGTTCTCCGCCTAAGTTAACAAACTGCAGCACCTTATCAATCGACGATTTAGGAAGATCATATAACTTACGATACAGCTCCAGATTTTCCTCAATCGTTAATCTTTCATATAGACCGCTGTTATCCGTCAAAATGCCAAAGCGCATTTTCTGCGCCGACAGCTGCATCATTTCCGCTGGCTGGTTAAATACGCTGGCCTGTCCGCTTGTCGGATTTAATTGTGCCGTTAAAATCTTAATTAATGTCGTTTTTCCCGAACCGCTCGGACCCAGGAAACCAAAAATTTCCCCCTTCGGAATGGAAAAGGACACGTCTGATAACGCATCCTTATGTCCAAATCTCTTGCGAATATGTTCTACTTGGATCACATCATCCACGAGCACCACTTCCTTAGCGTTGATGTCTTAAGCATATAAATTTGGCATGCTTCCAGCCATCAAAACCCGCCGAAATGTAGCTATAATCGCCTGAATGGTACCATGGAATGCTGGATGGGTTCGATATTGCCCCGGAAATGGCATATGCTTCCGAAGTTATGTTTGCTTCGCAAACATTTTAAATGTGAAGAAGTGCTTTTAATTCCTGCAATTTTGAACGGGATAACGGAACCACCGCATCTTTGCCTGTATTTAATCGCAAGCTGTAGCTATTCTTCGTCCATGTAATAATCTCTCTTACTTTCTGCAGATTAACAATGTAAGACCGATGGCACCTAAAAAACCCGAAGTTTAGCAGCCTCTGCTCGAGCTCGGCTAGCGTCAAAGCACAGACATAATTTTCTCCGCCTACATGAACAAGGATCGAACCATCTAAACTTTCGATGTAATCGACTTCAGGCGGATCAAATAAAATCACTTTGTCATTTCTTCTAGTATAAATCTTCTGCAAGGTGATATTGGCCCGATCTTGTTCCGGCACTTCCTGCTTATCCTCTTCCGAATCCCGAATATCCAATGGATGAAATCCGAGCGCGTTTAATCGATAAATGGCATCGCAGGATATCATGGCATCCTCTAAATTCGAAGTTAAAATTAAAATCTGCTTCTCCTTCGAAAGGTTATCCAGAATCCGCTTAAAGTGATGACGATCCTCTTCTTCCAAGTAAAAATAAGGTTCCTCTAGTACGAGTATAGGCTGATGCGCAAAAAAGGCACGCAGCAATGTCACATACATCCTTTTGGATGAACTTAGATCCTTGATTTTTACCTTCCGCTCTTCCTTTAAAGCAAAATAATCCATTAACAGAGCAAGACGATCATTCCGCTCCGTTACTTTGATCAGAAAGGTGATCAGCTCTTCCACCGTTAAACGCATATACTCGCTTTGCCCAGCTCGAAATAAATAATATTGAGAATGATTCGCTAATTGATTCATTAAAAGCTGCTTTCGCTTCAAGTCCGTTATAATGCCTATCGATTGGTTCAATGTCATATTTAATTCGATCTTGGGTAGAAGTAATTTCCCATCATTATAAATTGGTTGAAATTGCACGACGCCCTCCTAGCTAGTGCCATCATAGGGTATATATAACAATTATAAATGTTGGGATGCCTCTTTGTCAGTTTCTATATGAAAACCAAATTTCCGTATAATATACTTGAAAAATCATACTAGATTATCCTTCAAACGTCTGATTCTATGGTTTTTATATGAAAATTCATACACAATTGCTTAAATTAAAAAAAGAATAACAATTCTGTATGTTTTTTCGAACAGAACTCGTTTTGGTGCAAAATTTATACCGATGTTGTTCTCGATGATTCCACCGCTATAATAGAATACATTTCATCTACCTAAAAAGGCTGTCCCTACTTATGTTCCGGTTCACCGTGCTGCCTGTAACGGAAAGTTTTAGGGTCGGAGTAGCCCTTTCTTGATCTCGCTTGATTCAGTTCAGCTACAGTAAGCAACAAAAACCGTATCGTTCGCCGATACGGTTCTTGTGCGTTATTCCGTAAATTCCGTAAGTTTACCTATAAGCATTTCCAGCTCGTTGAAACTTTTAACGATTTCCTCAACCATAGCTCGTTGATCATCCATGCTGGCCATGATTTGCTGTACGGCCGCTGTAGATTGCTCGGTCACACTTGAAATGGAGGCAACTTCAGTGACGATGGAATTGGATGAAGCCCGGAATGACTTGGACTTCTCTTCTACCTCGGATGCCTGCGCCGAAACCTCACGCGCATCCATCGCAATACGATGGAATACTTGTTCCGATTCCGAGGAGGATATCATGCTTTCGCTTACTGCCGCATTCCCTATGGCGACCTTTTCGGTTAGCGCCTTCGTGCCTACATCGATTTCTTTAATAATATTCGAAATGCTCTCGGTTGACAGACGTGAGTGCTCGGCCAATTTTCTAACTTCCGTAGAAACGACCGCGAATCCTTGTCCATGTTCTCCCGCCCGGGCTGCTTCGATCGCTGCATTCAGCGCCAGCAAGTTGGTTTGATTGGCAATTTCTCCAATGGTATTGGACATCTCGTCAATCTTCATAATCTTCTCGTTTAATTCCTTCACTTCCACAATGATATCCTGGAATATATCGTTCACTTGAGAAATCTGATCGTTCAGCTTATGTACTTGTTCATTCCCCATTACCGTCGCTTCAACCGTTTGGTCAGAAAGCCGTTTCATGGCCTCTGAACTATCCGTCATCATTTGAGCATCCCGATGGGATTCTTGAATCGTATCTGAAATATCAGTAATACTTACAGCTTGGGATTCAATGCCTTTCGCAACCTCCGAGAAACCGATTGTTATTTCCTTCGTTAATTGGCCCGAATGATCGACATGATGCTTGAGATTCCGATAAAATTCATTCAATACTTGGATGGAATGCTTTAGCTCCTGCAGTAATGAATCTGCTATCGATTTGGCCTGCATGGCCTCCTGGCTGCGCTGTTCAGCCCCGACAAATAGCCGCTCGTTCAATCTGGCAGCCACGATTGTCATGATTCCATAAAAAATCAACATAATATTCGAGGACATCATAGCGGATACATCCCCGCCTCCCAACCATACTTTGGCATTGAGACCAACCAGATTCACTATGCTGAACAGCATGATCGGTTTATAGCTGGGATAAATAAGCAGGAAAGCGGAAAGGAGAAAATACACATCTAATACAGGTTTCTTAACGTCATATATGCCAAGAATCAGAAGGAGAACCATGAGCCCGCCGAACAGATATGGCGTTAACCTTATCCATTTTCGAAGTCGATTGAGGACGGTAAGGGAAGCAGCAAACAATGCGCCAACACCCAAAATCCAAATACTTTCATAGTTTCCTGTTGACACAAGGAAAATCGTAAAAATAACATTAATTCCCCATAATACATTTGTAAGCAGCTTATTTCTTTGTAAAAACACCGAATCAAGTCTGTCCATGAGCATCCCTCCAAGTTGACAACTATAGTTGTTGCTCGATATATTCGACAATATCTTGCATAATCCTTCGTAAGTCGACAAAATACTTCAATATCGGCAGAACAATAAAAAGAGCTGCCTAACGCAGCTCTTTTTCACCAATTGTTTATTCTATCGTCGCGTTTTAAATCATCGCATCTTCCTTAAGGAAAAGTTCTAAGTGCATTCCCGTTTAACATCGATATCATCTCTGCAATATGCTCTATTGATTCTTTAAATCCTCCGTTTGCCCATTTGGTAATTATGGCTACAGTGCCATAAGTGCAATAATCACTTATATACTTAATATCTTTATGATCCAACTTAGGATTTAGGGTTTTTATTTGTTCTTGAAACTCATGATCCGATCTACTAAGTAATTGAATTAGAATGTCTGAATAGCCGTTTTCTCCAAAAATCAGCTTGCTATAACCTCGATTTAAATAGATTAATTCTAACCATGTCGATACTGGTATTTTTTCTTCATAAGATCCTTGCTTTTCCCACTCGTTAACAAAGTCTCTATATATCTCTGCCTCAATCTGCTCTAACATATCAAAAGGGTTGCTGTAATATTGGTAAAATGTGCTTCTGTTTACATCAGCGCCTTCACAAATGTCTGTTACAGTTACACTTTTAATACTTTTCTCGTCTAGCAACTTCATTAGACTGTTTATCAGCGCATTTTTGGTTTTGCGCACTCTGCGGTCTTCTTTGTTCATAAAACCTCTCCAATTTCCAACAGTAGTAAGGTTCTTTGTTGATTATCTTGCACATTACCCCTCGTTTGATGGTTGAATTTCTATATACAAAACATTATGATGCAGACATAGTAAAAACGCAACAGATGATGGTTATCATACACATGTTGGATTATCACACATATGAAGGAGTCAATTATATGGATAAGAAAGTTGCGCTTGTCAGTGGAGCTAATAAGTCAATTGGTTTTGAGGTTGTTCGGGAGCTTGCAAAGTTGGGCATGATTGTATATTTAGGAAGCCGCGATGAGGCGAATGGAACTAAAGGGGCTGAAGAGCTTAAAGTTGACGGAGATGTTCGCTTTATACAATTGGACGTATTAGACGAGAACTCGATGGTGCTGGCAATCAAGAAAATCGAACAGGAGCACGGAAAACTTGATGTACTAATTAATAATGCCGGGATAGCCTCCGCAAGTTCTGACTTTAAAGATTTCTCGGCATCTATGGTTTCTATTGATGAAGTGAAGGCGGTATTTTCCACAAACTTTTTAGGATCTGTTCGTCTTACGCAACTGGCACTTCCATTGTTACGGAATTCAAAGTCGGGACGTATCGTAAATACATCTAGTCAGGCAGGCAGCTTTGAATTTATGACAGATGTTGAAAATAAATACCCAAAACCTTTTGCATATTGCACATCTAAACTTGCCCTGAACGGTGCAACAGTGTTATTTGCAGATGAACTACGCGATACTGGAATTAAGGTGAATGCTGCGCATCCGGGATTGGTTAGCAGCGCACTTAGCAATTATATGGGGAATCGTACAGGGCAGGATGGCGCCAAAATTATCATTCAGCTTGCTACTCTAGATGGTGATGGTCCAACAGGCGGGTTCTTTGATGAAAATGGAGTAGTTCCGTGGTGACATCTATGCACGAATGGAATACGTGACAGCCCGTTGACAAGCTGCAAGAATATTCGAGCTTCTCTCCGGCATGACGGTATCCGGAGAGATGCTGCTGGGTGAACCTATGCAGCTGATTACCGCATGTGTACCGGGCATGGCTTTGATCAGGCCAAGCGCGTCGAATACATCTCTCGGGTCTATCGGCGATGAATGATATGCTGAGCAAAAACAACCATTGAAGATATAAAATTCAGCAATGGTTGTAGTTCGGCATAACTATTCACTTGTCGATCAAATCGGTTGTCTTACTGTACGGTTATCGTATAGGCGTTAGAGGAGCCTACCGGCGCCGCATTGAAATAAGCGCTGTTATGAACGGCCCCCGGGAACTTAACCCCATATGTAATCCCGCCTCCGCCATCCTTGACACCTATAATTTCAACCACACTTGGAACTGGAATATCAACTGCCACCGGGTTATTCATAATATTTATGTCCGTTTGCAGGATATTGCCGTCCACCTTCACCGTAACGACATCCCCGTCTTCCGCGGCGAAGTCCCAGATCAGCATGCGGCTTGTCGTCGTATTTTCCTTCATCTCAATCTTGAAGTCTCTGGCTGCGAGGTCCGCCAAATCATCTGATGAAGCTAAAAGGACACCGGCCTGCATCCCTTTACCGATCCCATCCGACTGAACATCCTTTATAGTGCTAGTTGAACCCTGAAAATATATGCCCATCCCGAACGTGATCAGCACCGTAATCCCGATCCAAAATCGATGCTTATTTCTTTTTTTTTCGGTAGAAGATGACCTGCGGTTGACGGATGACTCTGTATATTCCAATGGAACATCGTCATTTTCCGTTTGTTGAGACTCATATTGGTTTGTCGCGTGTGACTTCGGCCTTTGCTTGTTTTGTCTGTAATTTGCCAATTTCCTTCCCCCACTATTCCATATATTGGTTTGTCCGCCGAACAATCGGGTACTTCCAGTACAGCAGCGACATGCACAATCGGATTGCCACAATCGCAAGCAGCATAAGCATAATGGCCCATCCTTTGGAATAAAGTCCTTCGTCAGCCCATTTGTTAAGAATCGTGACCCCTGCCGATAGAGCGAAGCTGGTATAGATGATCATGTGCAGGAAAGGAAGCAATACCGTTATTTTACGATAGGGAATACCTAAAAATTGGACCTTCGTGGCTAAATATACAAAAAAGCCCAAAAGGCCTATTACGATCATGCTGCCGCTTTCTACCGGAATCTCGTTAATTAGAATAATCTTTATATCATCGTATATCATGAAAGGAAGGAAAGGCATAGCGATAATGACAGAGAGCATTACTGGATGATAAAAAGTAAGGGCGAGCAACCATTTTAGGACTTTCATTACATCACCTCCATCTGTTCTTGAAAATCTCCAGGCGCTAAAGTGGATAATTCCTCGGCTGTAGCATTGGCTTTCTTGCTCATACGCAAGGCGTGGGCTCGAATCGCTTTCTCGACCAAATTTCGTACGAGCCGTCCATTGCCTGCGGTCATATCTCCTTCATAGGTCTCCAAAATGGAGTGCAGCGCGGCTTCAGCCTCCCGGCCGATCACATATCCCTGCGCTTTCACTTGCAAATGCGCAATTTGCAGCATTTCCCCGGCTGTATAATCGGGGAATGTAATGATATTGGGGAATCTGGAGCGGAGTCCCGCATTGCGGTTCAAGAAGCGCTCCATATCTTCGTCGTAGCCGGCCAGTATAACGATAAGCCTGTCCCGGTAATCATCCATCGCTTTGACAAGCGTATCGATCGCTTCCTGTCCGAATTGATCCCCTTCCGCCAAGGCATAAGCCTCATCCACAAACAAGATCCCGCCAAGAGCGCGTTCGATAACCTCTTTCGTCTTGAGCGCAGTTTGCCCAACATAACCAGCAACCAGGCCGGACCGATCAGTCTCTACCAACGTATCGGTCTTAATCACGCCCAGTTCTTTAAATCGCTGGGCCAAAATACGGGCGATCGTCGTTTTTCCAGTTCCCGGGTTCCCTTTAAACACCATATGGAGAGCTTGAGCGGAAGCCTTGGGCAGTCCCATCTCCTGACGGCGCTTTGCCACCTCAATTTGTGCCGATAAGCTTCTCACAAATTCCTTAACGGAGGACAGACCGACAACGGCATCGAGCGCTCCAAGCGCATTCGCCCGCTTCGCCGCAAGGTCTACATAAACAGACAGCCCAAAATCCTCCACAGTCAGCTCATTTAACTGATCCGCCGCAATATCAGGATGATCGGCCAATCGCCCCGCTTGCTTGCGTATCGCCTCCTCCAGCGTATTGCGGACGAGCCGGCCGTTGCCTCCGTCCTTTCTGCCCGGAATTTGTTTCTCATCAAAATAGGATTCGAGCAAGCCTGGCACATCCGAAGCTAATGTAAATCCTCGCGCCTTCGCCATAATTAAGGCAATTTGCTGCATTTCCTCAGCCGTGTAGTCAGGAAATTCGATCTGTAGCGGGAAGCGCGAGAACAGACCCGGATTGACTTGAACAAACCGCTGCATATCTTCTGTGTATCCCGCCAAAATGACAACCAGATTGTCTTTATGCAGCTCGATAAGACGAACTAGGGAATCGATGGCTTCCTTCCCGAAGCCCCCGCCCTGAACTCCATCCTGCGCAAGCGCATAGGCTTCGTCGATAAAGAGCACGCCGCCAAGAGCAGATTCGACGACCAGCTTGGTCTTGTTGGCCGTCTGACCGGCGTACTCCGCTACCAGATCGGATCGACCCACCTCAACCAGATGTCCTTTTTTCAAATAGCCCATGGATCGGAGCATCTCTGCCACCAGCCGCGCCATCGTCGTCTTGCCCGTACCGGGATTACCCGAAAAAATCATATTGAGAGTCTGGCCGGTATCAACATGAATCCCGGCTTCCTTCCGCCTTCGATCCACAATAAGCTGCTTCTCTAACGTTCGGACGAATAGTTTGACCTTCTCCAATCCGACAATTCCAGCAAGTTGATTTTCGATGTTAAATGCTTCTTTCTCACCGATTCCGAAGTCTGCCCCTGTCAATAACTGCAAGTCTGTAACTGCAGTTGCATCTGACATCAGCCCTCCAAGCCGAGCAGCTTGTTTGCGGACAGCCTCCTCGAACAGATTGCGGACAAGCCGGCCGTTGCCGCTGTCATTGCGGCCAGGGATTTGCCGTTGATCGAACAGTTCGATCAAGCCCTCATAAGCATCCGTTTCTATTCGGAAACCATTTTTGCTCGCTATCTGAATCATAATGTCCAGCATATCTTCCGCCTTGTAATCCGGGAACTCCACGATAAATGGAAATCTTGAACGCAAACCTGGATTTGATCGCAAAAAGGTCTCCATCTCCTGGGTATACCCTGCCAGCACAACAACCAAATTATCTCGATGATCCTCCATCGCCTTGACAATCGTATCGATTGCTTCGATGCCGAACGTATCGTTATCATGACGAGCGAGTGTATAGGCCTCGTCGATGAACAATACGCCTCCCAAGGCTTCATTGACTTGTGCCATCGTTTTCGGAGCGGTAGAGCCCACATATTGTCCTACAAGATCCTGCCTCGCCACTTCGACTAATTGACCTTGCGGCAGCAATCCTAGCGCCTTCAGAATACGGCCAATTAAGCGGGCGACCGTCGTCTTGCCCGTTCCGGGATTCCCGGTAAACACCATATGAAGCGACATCGGCACAGAGCCTTCGCCTGCCCTAGCCCTCAGCTTGTTAACCTGTACCATCTCCATGAGTTCATAGACAAATTTTTTCACGGGTTCCAGGCCGGTTAACGCATTTAACTCTTCCAGAACATCATCAATCGACTCCTGACGAACGAAAGATAGTGCTTTGATCGGGACTTCAAGAGAGTTCGACTCCACATAAAAAGAATCGTTCTTGAAACGAATACGCACACGCTCATTGCTACGAATCTCATTACGGGCCCGCAGGCCGGACAATACGACAGTAAGCTCCTTATCGATCCAGTGCTGCACTGCCTCGCCAAATGTTTTGTTTGTTGCGGCTATATCGGCTAACGCCTCATACGTGGAAGGATGAACAACGATATTTGTCTGCATATCCCTTGACAGATCGTCTACCGCTTTCCCAAGCAAGGTCTCTGCGATTCGCCGCATCGTCTCCCACTCTAATGGTGAAGAGATAGCCGCGGCAAGAATGCTTTGCAAGATAGAAATCGGGAGGTGATTTGCCAGCCCGGACGGAACCTGGCCAAATTCACTTCCTCTCTCTGCATGTTCATCGATATAGAAGATGATGAAAAAATCGTCGGCGATTATGCTCAACCCTTCTTTGGTTCGGAAGCTGCCTTCCGCGGCAAGCTTAGCGACCAAGCTGATAATAGCCTGCTCAGCCCCTTTTATCCCCTTAAATAACACCGTTCCCTCAGAGTATTGGAAGGCCTCCACCATATCAATAATAAAATTACCGGATATCTCATCTGCCTCATATCGCTGCAAATCAATTTCTGAAAAATGGGGCCTAGAGGTTAGCCGATGTGCATGCATCTCTCGAACTAGGCACTCCAAGGCTGTTTTCTTACCCGTTCCGGGAGCTCCAGCCAGCAGAATCACATTTCTTGGCTTCTTAATCTGACGTCCATTCATATATCCCTGTTTATATCCCGCAACCAAATCTTTTATGAAGAACGGCTGTCCGATTACTTGACTATTAATGTTCTTCTCCACTTCTCGGAAAAGTTGATCCAATTGCTTGGGAGATAAAACGCTCTGCGCATCATTCCGGCCTTCTTCCTGCGACGTATATGCGCGAGTCTGAGCAGAACGGGAAGTCGACGAAAAAGTGCCCTGTCCCGCGGCAGTCTGCGCCGAATTGCTCGGCCCTGCACTTCTGGCTCGCGATCCTGTATTATATTGTGGCATCGGCTGCTCTTGCCTCGATGGAGCTGGAGGATCTTCTTTTTTGGCGATAAATCCTTTTTCCCGAACCAATTCAACAAGCTGATACTCAGGAAAAATAAATTTGAGCGCTTTTACCACACCATTGAGTGTTTTCACCATGCCTTTTCGGTAGATTCTCATACTTCCCGTTATCCCTCCTGGGGCCTACTATTCATTCTATTTTCCTATATTATACTATGTCTCTACTACTTTTGCTCTCAAATTCTGGAATGTGCATTCGTATCCTAAAGAACTACCTCAGGACTCATAAATGATGTTTTTGCTTCATTTATGATACGGTCACCGTGCTGTCTGTGACGGCTAATTTTCATAAAAAATGGGCCAACCACTGCGGTTAGCCCGTTCTTCTCATTTTGTCTAGGATTTAACTTATCTTTACCGCCAGAAGGTTGTACAAGTTGCCTTATCCATCATATTAAACTCGATCATCTTTTCAAGTAATGAGTATTCAACAGGGCGATCCCACGGGATACGCACGATCTCCTTTGTTTGATCATACCCAACCTTCGATATCTCATCAGAAAAATGAGCCACCCCCGTTTGCTCTGGGGAAACAGCCATATGTTTTTTGGATATGCTAAAGCCGATGATGTATGTTCCATGGTCTGTAAACATAGGCTGATTCCACTTCAGCGTAGGCGATAAACTTGGGAACTTCTTCATCACCCAAGACAAAACCTCTTCCATACGCTCTCGATGCTGCGGGTTTTCAATATGATCTAAAAATTCCGCAAACACTTCCATACTATCCCTCCTCGATAAACACACTACTACCCGAAAAAGACATCCTTCTTGATATTCTTTTTGGAAACTTGATTGTTTAGTAAGTAGTTGGAAACCGCCTCAACCATAGACTTTGGTCCTGCAATATATTATTTGCCGCTATTCTTATATAAGGAGCTGAACTTATTTATCTCCTGATGTAACTCGTCCCTTGAGTCAATGATCTTGAAAAAAACTCACTATCTCATCTCCTTCTACATCGCACCCGCCAATCTTGCTGCTCTCGTCCGGTTATTTATTGTTCCAACAACACTTTTACAAGTTTGTCAATCCAGGCCATCCAACCATATTTAGCGCCTGCAAATCCTTGTTCATTGGTAATTCCGGTTTGTTCAAGATGCAGGTTCACCTTCCCATCCCCCAAATCCTGAATCGTCAACGTAACCGTATGTCTCTCTTCCCCCACTGCCCAAGTAAAGGACAATAGGTTCGGTTCATCCACGATAAGCACTTCGCTGTCTACGATTCCATCCCAATACTCGTTTGGTTCATGGCGGAACTGAAAGCGGTGTCCGACAACAGGCTCAAAATCATTATCCGCAATCCATTTGGCTAACTTGCTTGAATCGGTTAAGGCAGTCCACAGCTTTTCAACTGATGTCGTAAACTGAAAATCCATATTTAGTGATAAACTCATTCTTCATCCTCCTCTAATAGCTGGCCTAATCGCATCATATTGTTAGACCAATACTTCCTGTAGAAAGCAACCCAGTCCTCAACCTCCTTGAGTGGAGATGCGTTTAACTTATACCGCGTTTCCCTGCCAACTCTACGATCATGCACCAGACTGGCCTCCTTAAGGATAGTCAAATGTTTGGAGACCGCCGTACGACCCATTGAAAAATGCGGCGTGATCTCATGTAAAGGTAGCTCATCTGCATCGGACAACAGATGAATCAGTCTGCGCCTTGTCGGATCTGCAATCGCGTCAAATACATCCCGTAATTGTACAGCTTGGTTCATCGTAATCCACCAAATTTCCTCATGTAGTATTTAAAAAGAGACACCGTTTGGTGTCTAATTTATTATAGGACACCACCGGGTGTCTAGTCAATAAAAAGGGGTTAGCCAAAATGGCTCATACCACTTATCCTTTCTTATACTAACCGTACAAACATCCGTTAATTTTATAAGTAATTATGGAACACGAATATCCCTCATGCCTTACGAACAGAGGGCGAGTAAAATACGTCACTATGCATATGCTGAACCCTGTCCCAGTTGCCGGGATTGGTCGTGTCCGGGGAGCGGCGCTCAAGAATAGCCTGATATAGATCGGTTTTTTCCTCCAAGTGGGCAACGTGCCGTTTGGCTTCTTCGAGCTTGGCGAGCGCCGCTTCTTTATGCTCCATCATGAGTGTGTAGCGTTGTGGTATGGTCGCATCCCCTTCGAGACATAAATCGACGTACTTTTTAATGACCTCAATCGGCATCCCGGATTGCTTGAGGCATTTAACGCCATGCAGCCAATTGATCGATTCTTCATCGAACATCCGGATATTATTCTCATTGCGCTGTACGCTGGGCACCAGGCCTTTATCCGTGTAAAAGCGCACGGCGTGCTCGGTAAGTCCCGTGATCTGGGCAGCTTCTTTGACCGTATGCATGTGATATCCTCCTTGGAAAATAATTTTTTAAACATGGCTTGACTTCGTGTTACACGAAGGTTCTAAGCTGATTGTAATGCAAATCGGCTTCAAGCGGAATCCCCCCTCTGCAGTGCAGATCCCCAGGGATTCGCGGCCGTTTGCTGTTATACATTTGAACAATAGGAGGAATTACCATGCAAACCGTAACATTGAACAATGGAGTGAAAATGCCGATCATCGGCTTCGGTGTCTACCAAGTTCCCGACGCTGAAGAATGCGAAAACGCCGTATATGAAGCACTGATGGCCGGTTACCGCCTGATCGACACCGCCGCGGGTTATTTGAACGAGGAAGCGGTCGGACGCGCGGTCAAGCGTAGCGGCGTACCGCGTGAGGAGCTGTTCATCACGACCAAGCTCTGGGTTCAGGATGCCAGCTACGAGAGTGCCAAGCTGGCGTTTGCCAAATCCCTGAAGAAGCTGCAGCTCGACTATCTCGATCTATACCTGATTCACCAGCCGTTCGGCGATTACTACGGCGCTTGGCGCGCGATGGAAGAACTGTACCGCGAAGGCAAAATCAAGGCGATCGGTGTCAGCAACTTCCTGCCCGACCGTCTGATGGACCTCATCGTGCATAACGAAATCGTGCCTGCCGTCAACCAAATTGAAACGCACCCGTTGTACCAGCAAACGGAGGCCAGCGCTTTTTTGAAAGAGCAGGGAGTTCAACACCAGTCGTGGGCGCCGTTCGCTGAAGGACGGGGCAACATGTTCGGCAACGAAGTGCTGACCTCGATTGCTGAAAAACACAACAAATCCGTCGCCCAGATCGTGTTGCGCTGGCTTGTTCAGCGTGAAGTCGTTGTCATTCCAAAATCGGTGCGCAAAGAACGAATCGTCGAAAACTTCGACATTTTCGATTTTGAGTTAAGTGCAGATGATATGGAACAAATTTCGACCCTCGATACACGGGAAAGTCTCTTCTTATCGTACCGCGATCCGGAAGTCGCCAAGATGATGGGCAACTGGAGAGTCGAGCTGTAATCCACGGTCGAAACATAAACTCATTACGCGTTTATCCTCATCTATTTAAGAAAGGACAGGGCGGGTGCCCCTGTCCTTTCTTTACTTGAATAGGAATTTTACGAAAAGACAGAGTGAGCGAACTCGCACAAAGAACATACTTATAGCCTAGTTCCTCCGGTGGCATCAATAAATTGCCCCGTGATCCATCGCGCCTCCTCAGATGCTAGAAACGCAACTACATCAGCAACGTCCTTAGTGGTGCCAACTCTTCCGAAAGCAGACATTGAAGCTGCTTCAGCATGGGCTTCTGGGTTAGCGAGCCAATCCTTGTTCATATCAGTAGCCGTAATTCCCGGCCTTACTGCGTTAACAGTAATACCTTTTGATGCAAAAAGTGGGGCTAACGCCAAAGTAAGTGTCTCAATGGCCCCCTTGGAAGCCGAATAAATGGAATGCGCTGGACCAGCTACACGAGTAAAACCAGTAGAAATGTTAATAATTCGTCCACCGTTCCGTATAAACGGGCTAGCTGCTTGAGTAAGAAAATATGGAGCTTTAAGATTAACATTAATGACATCTTCAAACGTTTCAATTGACGTTTCTTCAAAAGGAATGGACGGTGCAATACCTGCGTTATTGATTAAGATGTCCAATTGCACAGATCCAATTTCCGAACGAACAGCATCTTCAAATGCAGCCCAAAGCTTTTTTACACCGGAAATGCCAGTGGTTAATTCTGCTTCCAATGCCACAGCCTTTGAACCCAGCGCCTTAATCTCTTCAACAACCTTTAAAGCAGCATCCCTATTACTGGCGTAATGAATGCCTATAAATTCCGCTCCGCCTGCAGCTAATTTTTTGGCTATTTCAGCCCCCATCCCACGGCTTGCCCCTGTAATCAAAGCAACCTCACCACTGAATCTTCCTTCATTTGTCGACATATGATCTACTCCTTATAAGAGAATTTTAATGATATTCTGGCAATAATTTCACCAGCACGGATTTAAAGTTACTTGGCTGGCGGCACCCTCATAATGTAAATAAATATTCACTTAGCCCATAAACGATTTCTACATAAAATGGACCCCCTTAATGATTTTTGAATAAAAAAGAATGAAAAAAACGCTTAGTACGTTCTAGATGTCTGCGAAAGTAAATATCATAACGATCGTTATGTTAAATGATATTATATAAATTGGTTCAAATTGTCAATACCATACCGATCATTATTTTATGTTGTGTTATACATTTCTGTGCACACTGTCATTCGTTCCATAGCAAGAGCTCCAGGCGGCGACACGTTAGGATGATGCAGCGCACTCTGGCGAGATAGGCCCTCAGCGCAGGTCAGGTATGGCGCCTGATACGTAATACCAGATCCAGACGGCCAAGTATTTTGCTAATCGTGCGCTGAGGCAGGTACTAGACCGATGGATTGGCAGCATTCTGTAACGTATGTTATGATAACGTGAAGTATGAAATGAAAATTGGGATAAGAACCGTTTTAATATCGAACGTTATATAAAAGTTGAGGTGATCTGACTGATGGGACGTAACCGTGAATTCGATGTGGATCAGGCATTGGACGCAGCACTTTGCGTGTTTTGGCGCAAAGGCTACGAGGGCGCGTCGTACACTGACCTGACGCAGGCCACGGGTGTCGAACGCCCCGCGCTCTACTCGGCGTTTGGGAACAAGGAGGCGTTGTTCCTCCGAGTTATTGAACGCTATTACGAGCGCTATCATGATTTCTTCCTGGCGGCGCTGGAGCTGCCGACCTCGCGTGAGGTGGTCGCACACATTTTTCGCGGTTCGGCCGAATTGCAGACTCGTTACCCGGATCACAAGGGGTGTCTATATGTCCACGGTGGCTTGGCTGGCTCGGATGATGCCGAACCTATTCGACGTGCACTGATCGATGCGCGTGCGAAAGGCGAGGCTTCGCTGCGTGATCGTTTCGAGCGGGCAAAGCAGGAGGGAGATCTGCCGGAGACCGCGAACTGTGCTGTGCTAGCTGCATTCGTGATGGCCGTGCTCCACGGTATGGCCGTTCAAGCCAAGGCCGGCTTCAGTCGCAATATGCTAGAGGCTGTTGCTGAGCAGGCTCTCTCCTCTTGGCCTACCAGCAATTCGTCCTCCAGAAAGTCATCCTAATACGGACTAGAAACCATTCACTAGCTTAGCAAGGAAATACGAAAAGGCTCCCGGTAAGGGAAGCCTTTTTGTTTTGCTGGGGCCGCCTCATTCTAACCCCATCGCTCCAAAATTTTTTCAATATAACGCATCACTTCCGTAGACATCCCGTACTCGAGGTGACTGACCATCCTCCAGAGCAATGTATTCCCAATACTTATCACCAAGTTGTTCTCGCCATTAAATAACAATGAAGCATACTGTCCTACAGTATACAATCTTAACTCCCGCCCTTTCACGGTTCTGCTTTCTTCCGCCTCGCTCTCTGCCAGAGGTAAAGTGCTCCTACGGCGAGAATTCCGCCCAAGATCACCATTGTAAATAATATAAAAAGGTTGCCAGTACCTTCATAACGCTCAGAATACGTTAACAGACGCAGATCGTTCTGCGCGACCATAAATCTCGATATCTCTAAGTAACCAAGATGAAATCCTATAGATGCCCACAGAGAATCTGTAACACTGCGTAACAGTTGCAGTACTGTTCCGAAGGCAAGCAACAGAATGACATAGTCTGTATTGATCACAACTCCAGGTTCCATGCCAATAAGCTGCTGTAATAAATTTACCGTCACTGGGACAGACACGAACAGCAGGAGTTGTCCTACATAAGCCAAGAAAGCAGGGAGTTTTGCCCGCAAGCCACTATAGACCAAGCCGCGCATAGTCAATTCCTCAGGTAGTGCTTCGTATAGAAAAGCAAAGCATACATTAACAAAAATGCTGAAAAATAGCTGCAACGAGAAATGCCACTCCACAATGTCAATCCATTTCAACTGACTAGCTGCAATAAAACCACAAACTACCAACAATAAAGGAAGCACCGCTCCACCCACCAAATGGAACATACCGGCTCCGGACAGTGGTATCAACCTTAGCTGAATGCGGTAGCGTCTTTGTATCCAGAATACCAAAGAAACAACTATTATTGAGACGACTAAACCTCGGGTTATTTGTGAAACCCAAATTGGGCCGCCCGCTTGTTCTATCTGTTGTCCTATCAAGGTCGCTGTAAAGAGTCCAATTACCATAGACGCCCAGCCTAGAAATACGACGGTTAGCCCTTTACTATAATGTACGTCCTTCTCGAATTCCCTGTTCATCCATTTTTTCATTTGTGATCCCCCCTACACTCTGACTATAAACCCTCCAGTATAGGTCAGTGTCAAGTCATGAATGAGAGATTCTTAAACAAGTATTTGTATTCGCTTTGCTGCAATTGTTGGAGGAAAACGATAATGATACACTGGATTCACTGATGCTGGTTTATTTTTCTAGGAAAGTGGGATGACGATATAAAAAAAATATTATCTTTCATGGATTGGGGTATATTCGCTCTTCGTTTATACCATTATATTTTGCTATTGTTCCGGGTTCTGGCAGGAAGTGAGTTTTCGACCCGAACGTTATTTAACGTAATCTGGCTGAGCATAGCCCTTGTCGTCCCTTTGCTGTTCTGGTTTCCTGGGCGCCGGATGAACAAAGTCTGGTTTTGCATATTGGAGTTGTTGCTTGGCGGTTCTTATTATGTGAATTCTGTCATTCATCCGGATCTGACTTCAAAAGCTGACTACTTATTGCCGAGTCTTACAATGGGGTACTTATTGACTAAGCAAACGCTCTGGATCATTCCCGCAGTTACTTTAATTCCTTTTACCTTTCAGTCTTATTTAAGATTATCTTGGGAACAAACCATTAGTATCGGAACAGACAATCTGTTATTCTGCTTCATCGGCATCTGGGCTAGCTTCGTAGCCAATGCGTATTATCAGAAAAATGAACTGGTTGCCGAAGTGGAACAGCAAAACAAACTGTTAACCCACTACGCAGCTGAGATTGAGAAGATGACTTTGCTTGAAGAACGCAACCGCATGTCCAAGGAGCTTCATGATACGCTGGGTCATTCCTTTATCTCACTCATCCTGAGCCTTGATGCTTCTATTGCCCTTATGGATAGCAAACCTGCCGAGGCCAAAGACCGGTTAATTCGCTTAAGGGCTTTGGCTGAGACAAATCTGGACGATATGAGAAACATTGTACACGAGATGGGAGAAGAAGAGGAATCCAGTCTGATCCGACAGGTTGAATCCCTTGCGGTCCGTTTCCGGGAGCACACGGGTACAGCCCTGACTTTGAGTCTGCCGGAGACAGAGCGGTCCATACGTTTTGAAGTACGGCAAGCGGTCCTACGGGTCATACAGGAGTCTTTTACAAATGCACTAAAACACGGAAAAGCATCTCAACTGCATCTGGAGCTTACATTTTTCGAGAGCCACCTGCAATTGACCGTTCAAAATAACGGCACACCGATCGACAAGCTCCATTATGGTTTCGGCTTGACCACGATGAAACATCGGGTTGAGCGGTTGGGAGGCAGCCTGCACCTATCATCCGGGAAGGGAATTCCGATGATTACCAAGGTTAGATGCGAAATCCCGTTGAAAGGAGTGATGCCGCATGGTGAAGATTAAGGTGCTGCTTGCGGATGATCAAGAGTTAATTCTCGAGAGCTTACACATTGTGCTGTCCATGGAAGAGGATTTGGAAATTGTCGGTTTAGCCAAAAATGGAGAAGAAGCCCTAAAGGGCTGCGAGCAGTTTAAACCGGATATAGTGTTGATGGATGTCAACATGCCCGTCATGGACGGCGTCGCCGCAACGGCCCTGATTAAAGAGCGAATGCCGGCAACCAAAGTCATCATGCTGACCTCCTATAAAGAAGTAGAATATGTGTTAGCGGCGTTAAGCCATGGAGCGGAAGGTTATCTCCTCAAAGCCATTCATCCAAGAGACCTGGCGGCAGGCATACGGGTGGTTCAGGCGGGAGGGACTCTAATCACGCAGGAGATGGCGAGAAAAATGATCAAAAGTATGAACAATGGCCCCGCCACGATAAGTAATGAATACGGGCTGAGCGCTCGTGAAATTGAAGTGCTGCATAAGCTGGCTTCTGGCTTGCGCAATCAAGACATTGCTGAGGCGCTGTTTCTAAGTGAAGGAACGGTTAAAAATTACATCTCAACGATTTATTCGAAGCTTAATGTGAGGGGAAGGCGGGAGGCTATTCGTAAAGCCCGAGATTCAGGATTCATGGATCACTAAGAAGCCGATACCCAAGAAGCTGGCAACTTATAATAGTCGCCAGCTTTTTGAGCATGTTCATATGACCAAATCATGACCAAAGCGTACTTTCTCTTTATGACTTTTTCAGCCTATACTCATGTCTATCAAGTAATAGAGGAGGCTGAGCAGGACATGAAGAAAATGTCTGCACTTAAAGAGAAGCAGCATATTGGTGGGGAAATAAGTAAATGGAATCTATTTTGGCGCTTTCCAATCGTCTGGATGATTGTGGGGACCATCGGCATTATTCTTGCGGATGCTCTATTCCGGCCATTAGCAGAGCAAGCACGGGGAGTTGCTTCTCTTCTTTTGACACTAACGGCTGGGATTGTGGCCATCATCGTCTATAGGCTGACGATGAAATACCTGGCTCGTCGGTCAATTCCTGAGATTACAAGAAAACACGCAGGAATTGAAGCTGGCATGGGACTACTAACTGGAGCCATTTTTATTACAGTGTCCACTTCTATTATTGTTGCTGCGGGAGGTTATTCCTTTCAGTGGGCGAGTACTGCGGACACGGGTTCTGTTCTAATATCCTCAGTTACACCAGCTTTAAGCGCAGCTATTATTGAGGAGCTTATCTTTCGCGGGCTTATGCTTCAAGCAATTAGTAAGTTGGCGGGAAACGGGGTCGCACTTGCTATAACCTCACTATTCTTTGGAGTAGCCCATCTTGGGAATACAGGGGCAACCCTATGGAGCGCGTTTGCCATTACCATAGAAGCAGGTATTCTGCTTGGAGCCGCATTCTTGTGGCGACGGAACCTATGGTTTGCCATGGGGCTGCATTTTGCCTGGAATGCACTTGAGGCTTTACTTGGTATTCCTGTTTCCGGACACTCTTCAGCGGGTCTGTTTACTGTGAAAGTGAACGGTGCAGCCATTCTCACAGGGGGAGATTTTGGACTCGAGGGCTCTATCGTTCCGGTTATGATCAGCCTTCTGATTGCCATTCCCATGCTGATTGGCGCTGCACGGAATCGGGTATCGTCGTCTGAAAAGCCTTATATTTAATATCTCAACTTTCGCACCTCTCGATCAACTACCCGACAATTGTTTTTTCACGTTACATCAAGGCATATCTGCCTATTTCATGTTGCGAAAGTTGAGTTAATAAAACTACTCTTGTTAATGAGGTGAGATTATCAAAAAGGTAAGAAGGATGTTGGTATATTCGGGGGCAGCTATTATATTGCTTGTTGGGTTAGCGTTGTTTTTTCCCACTTGGACTCCCAAGATAGAGGGCAAAAACAGCATAAGCATACTTGAGCAAGTCGAAATTAATGGCACAGGTCATGAACTTCTGATACGAGGTCAGGATAAGAGCAATCCGATTGTTATTTTTGTACACGGAGGTCCGGCGGTTTCAGAAATCCCCTATGCCACCAAGTACCAAGACCTGCTGGAGAAGGACTTTACGGTTGTCCGATATGACCAACGAGCCAGCGGAAAATCTTATCACTTTGGAGAGGACTATTCCAATCTTTCGACGGATCTATTAGTGGAGGATTTATTGATTTTGACGGATTACATTTCGGCTCGTTTGAATCAAGAGAAGGTCATCCTCGTGGGACATTCCTCCGGAACGTATATTGGCATACAGGCGGCACAGCAAGCTCCTGATAAATACGAAGCCTATATTGGCATCGGACAGGTGTCTAGTATTGTTGATAGCGAATGGGATAGTATGAATTATGTGATTGATCAAGCGAAACAAAGCGGTAATACGACCGACGTTCAATATTTGCAAGGGTTAACCGAACAAGTCCGAAACGGCACTGCGTTAGTACCTCGCCAATATGTTCACAAATATGGAGGTGCCGCAAGACTGATCGATGCTGAGGCGGATATGGAACATGGGTTATGGTTTGGACCTGAGTATAACTTATTAGATCGCATCCGTTATAACCGTGGTGCAGCTTACTCACAAGGCATTTTAATTCGGCAAGCCCTTGCAGAGCCTCTGCCTACAATCGTTACGAAACTTGAGATACCAGTATATTTTCTCATGGGACAGTATGATTACATGACTTCCGCAAAATCGGCCAAAGCATACTTCGATCAAATTGAGGCGAGTTCAAAGGAATTTATAATATACGAGCAATCTGCTCATTATCCACAATTTGAAGAGAAAGAGACATTTTCCAAGTGGATGGTGGATTCATTCGTTCAACAATAGTGCGAAAGGTCAGTTTTATGGTTGCAGCAATTTTCCGAAGTGCTACAACTGTTCTATTTGTATAATAATTCAGTATAAAAATCGAAGCCGTTCCTTCCAGGAGCGGCTTTTTATTTGACAAACGGAGCGTGACAGCAACATCCTTCGTCAAATTCAAACTGAGCTTACACCTGGTATCCCGGTGACGATTATATTCGTTCGTCACCGTTCCAAGAAGAACGAATGGCTTGCTATTCTCTCAACCGATCTGACTCTAACCGCCCAGGATATCCTCCGAAATTATCATATGCGCTGGGATATTGAGGTCTTATTCAAGTGCACCAAATCGTTGTTACGCCTCCAGAAAGAGTTTCAGGGCCGGTCGTACGATTTGCTCGTGAGCCATACGACAATTGTTTTTTCACGTTACATCCTGCTTGCTTGGCAGCACCGGCAGAGTACGGATCAGCGATCTTTTGGCGGACTGTTTTATTTGCTTTGCGTTGAAGTTGGTACAATCGATTGGGCAGTTGCTCGTCAGCAATTGGTCGATATGATCAATGAAATTGTTTCGAGAGCTGGTGACAACAATTATTCAACGTCAATTACAGCAATGGATCGCTGGTTTGCCCAATTACATCAAGGCATATCTGCCTATTTCATGTTGCGAAAGTTGAGTTAATATTTTCCGAAACCCTTTTCGCAAGTAATGTCCAACTTGAGAATGTCATACAGGTTTTGCTTGGATTCATCTAATTTTTTTTGAGCAGCTTCAATTTCCGCAATTTTCATTTGTATCAGGCTTACATGCTCTTCCTTCGACATTCCGTTTTTCGAGATCATTGATTTAATATCCTGAAGTGAAAAGCCAACTGCCAAACAATGCTTTACAACATTCAGATGATGAATGATGTCTGTCGCATAAATCCGATAGTTATTTTGATCCCTCAATACATATTCATCCGTGATAATGCCTATTTGCTCATAATAACGGATCGTTGAAATCGGGAGATCCATACTTTTCGCTACTTCACTTATCCTCATGACCATCCCCCAGTCTTAGCGCTTGCTATAAAGTGTACTTTATAGTTTACCATCTTAGTGGTACTGGTGAACAACATCATTTCCAAACTCAACCGAAAAAGGAGAGAAACATGTATGAGCATCCTTACAGGCAACTACCAGAAAACAAACGATTTCAACAAAATTGCACTGGAACGTCGCTCCGTTAAAGTTTACGATCCCGAAGTGAAAATCAGTCGGGAAGAAATGACCGAGATCTTAGCGAAAGCTTCCCGCGCCCCATCTGCCATTAACATGCAACCCTGGCGTTTCCTTGTGATCGATAGCCTCGAAGGCAAAGAAAAACTCGCATCACTGGCCTCCTTCAACCAGACACAGGTTTTGACATCCTCGGCTGTTATTGCGGTGTTTTATGACTCCAACAATATTGAATATATGGACGAAATTTTTAATAAAGCAGTAGAACTTGGCTACATGCCTCAGGACATCAAGGATATGCAATTGCAACAGGCAAGGCCGTATTATGCAAGCCTGACTCCATCCGCCTTGCGCGATATAAACATGTTGGACTCGGGCCTTGTGTCCATGCAACTAATGCTTGTAGCTCGCGCCCACGGCTATGACACCAACCCAATGGCGGGTTATGACAAGGATCGAATCGCGGAGGTCTTTCACTTGGACAAGGAGCGGTTCCAGCCGGTCATGCTGCTTTCGATCGGTAAAGCGAGCAAAGAAGGCTATCCTTCCTACCGATTACCAGTAGATACGATTACCACTTGGGCATGATCGGACTTTTAGCAACGCGAAGTCCTAGTGCTTCGCGGTTTCCTCGAGTATTCATGCCCGCAGAGACAATTCAAACGAATGGCGGCCCTATGGCCGCCAAATGCTTATTTGAATATTATAAAGCATCTTAATAATCGAGCAGACGTCCAAAATCATTCCATTGACCGTACATTTTGTTTGCTCTCGTGTTCGTTATGAATTTATCTAATCTGCTCCTAAACAATTCCGGTTGATTCTTGGCACTTTGTATCGTGTCAATCCGAACCCTTCTATATAGATTCGGAAATGCCCTGAAGTGATCATATACTTGCTGATCCTCTTTTATCCGCTGCTCAATCACCTCATCTATTCTAAATGATCGGGGATCCAGATCAGGCAATACCCTTCTTCCTTCTTCTGTCATCATGCCTAACTTTTCAAGGCGGCGGACGCGTTCTTTGTTCAATTCCGTCCATGAGCTCTTTTTGCTCCTAGGAGAAAGCCTCTGAGCCAACTCTGTTTCGGAAATTTTCTTTTTGACTCCATCGATCCATCCAAAGCACAGCGCTTCCTCAACTGCGTCCAAATATAACACCTTATCTGGAATAGGCCTCATACAAACCAAGACCCAGCATGACTTTTCAGTCCTACCGTTTTCCTGCAGCCAAATCCGAAGATCTTTTCTCGATTTTGCCGGCAGCAACCTTTCAATTTCCATGGCTGCTCAAAATCACTTGATCAAGAAACCTATCGGCGTCACTATTAAACTTCCAGCAAACCCCAAACCTATCCACCAGCATTCCGAAGCAGGATGACCACGGAGTATTGGATAACGGCATGATCACATGACCGTCTGCCGATAGATGATTAAAGTAAATCTCCAGTTTTTGTTTATCCTCATAGACTAAACTGATCCATACATTGTTTCCTTTCATCAACTCACCCGTCACGCTCTTCATGGAAGGCAGCAAATCCGACATCATGATTTTCCCGCCCGCGAATTCGATCGAAGATTCCATAATCATATTCAACTCGGCTTTGGATAGAGGGTAGCTCGGATCTTGCGGGAAGTTCTTGTATCTAACCTTTTTCACTTCAGTTGCCTGTAAGGCCTCTGAATAAAAATCTATCGCTTGTTCCGTAACCCCATCAAAATTCAAATACGCGATCGCTGACATTAAGCAAAACCTCCTTCTTGTGATACATGTAGTATAATGGATAAAAGGTGACAGCTTAGTGTCACCATTCTGAAATCATGTAGAAAAAAGAGGGCAATTATGGATAAAGTGGAGAGACTTATTTCGATTATCATGATCTTGCTGAAAAAAGAGATTGTTTCTGCTAAGGAATTCTCACAACTATTCAATGTTTCCAAACGAACGATCCTTCGCGATATGGAAGTATTGAGCTTATCGAACATCCCAATCTACTCTGTTCATGGGGTGAATGGCGGCTACGGCATCATGGATGAATACAAGGTTGATAAACGGCTGTTAAGCAGCTCCGATTTAGAGAATATATTGACTGCGCTCAGCGGATTGGAACAAATCCTCCTTACGGAAGAAGTTGAAAGAACAATTAAAAAAATAGAGGCCATGGTCAGTCCATTGTCTCTGAATCGTTCCATTCAACTGTCGTTTTATGATTGGGAAGGTCGGTCCGAAATTCTTGAAACCTTAAAGACGTGTCAAGAATCCATTTTAAAGAAAAGGCTACTTTCGTTTGATTATACGGACAAAAACGGGGCTGTAACGAATAGAAGGGTCGAACCCTATGAGCTGCATTTTAGCGAATCGAGTTGGTACTTGAAAGGATTCTGTTTACATCGACAGGGATATCGAACATTCAAATTATCTCGGATTGATCATATTGCTGTAGATGAACATGCGTTTCACCCTAGAGACGATTGGTCAGCGCAAGGACACGAAGTAAGTTATCTACCGCAACTCGTCGCAATTAAGGCATGGATATCGCCAAGCATAAGGGATCAAATCATTGAAAGGTATGGTCGAAGGAGTATTGAAGATCATCGTTCTGGATTTTTATTAGCAACCATTTATGTCCCCCAAAACCCTACGGGATTTCAATTCTTAGCGAGCTTTGGCACTCATCTAAAAGTTGTAGAACCCAAAACTTATGTTGAAGACTTTCGAAATTATTTATATCAAATAATGGAGAACTATTCTTGATAAGGTCTCTTCTTGGCATATATGACCGATTCCACATGTGTGTTCCTAGTAAAATAGTTCGTAGTAAGTAGAGGATTATGGTAGCAATCTAACTTTTTATATCATATGATTCTTCACATACAGTAAGATTTTGCAATAATAAGCTCCATAATATATATCCTATTACACTTTAGGGGAATAAGGCGTACTGCGGATTATTTATATTTTCCGTACGGGAGTTTTTTCGGAATGGAGAGACTATGAAAAAAAAAATTGTCTTTATGATTGCATTACTTATACTGTTCACCGGATTCGCAACACCAAGTTATGCATTATCAGATTCGCAATCTGATTCAATACAAACATTGTTGGATGATGCAAGCCGTATATCAGGTGTACCGGGAATATCAATCTCAATACTTGCGAACAATGAAGTGCTCTTCTTTTCTTCCGGGTACGCAGATCGTGAAAAGGGACTGCCGGCAAGTGAAAATACTCTATATGAGCTGGCTTCGGTAAGTAAAGCTTTTACCGGCATGGGTATTCTGCTGATGGAAGAACAAGGACTGCTGTCAATGTCAGACCCTATACAGAAATATCTGCCTTGGTTTACGTTAAAGTATCAGGGGAAACACGTTGATATGCAAAGTATTACGCTCAATAACTTTTTACACCATACTAGCGGCTTAACAAATGGCAGTCACAGTCAAAACATTCCACAAGGCAATACGCCGGATATGTTGCAAAAAACCGTAGAAATGCTCGTAGATTCTGAATTGTCGTTCTATCCTGGTGAGCAGTATAATTACGGAACTGTTAATTATGACGTATTAGGTCTAGTTATTGAGATTGTGTCGGGACAAAGCTATGAAGACTTTATGAGGGAACAGGTATTTCAGCCGTTGGGTCTTCACCAGACGTATGTTTATAAAGAAGATGCTCAAGCCACCGGACAGTTGGCACAGGGCTACCGTTCTTCCTTTTTTATGACAACTCCGTATAACGCGCCAGATTATTCCGGGAACAAACCCGCAGGCTACATCATTTCTAGTACAAAAGATATGGCGCGTTGGATGGGCATACAGATGGGTATTGTGCAGGACATACCCGAAATATTCCATACGGTTATCGAAAAATCACATCAAGCTGATATGTCTGTTCCGGCTGTCAACGAAATGTATTATGCGGCGGGCTGGTCGGTAAACGCCAACCAAACGATTATAGAGCACCCAGGGGGCAATCCCAATTTCGGAACCGAAGTGGTCATACTGCCAAATGAACGAATAGCCATCTGTTTGCTGACCAACGGCGCAAATATCAATAGAAGCATGGTACTAAAAATTAAAGATATATTAGACGGCAATCTGACGCAGTCATATAGAATAAGCGGCACACAGCTTTTGGATATCATTTTGTCGTCTACCACAATTATTCTTTGCCTATTGGCTGTTCTGTTCTTTCTCCTAGGATTACGCAAAAGGAAAACGAATGAGCGGCAGCCTATGACAAAAAGGCGAATAATCGTAACAGCTATTTTGCTGGTTGCTACGATTGTCCAGTTTATAATGTGCTGTGCATTAGATTGGTCAACGATACTTGTTTGGCGAACATATAGTGTTCTTACAGCTTTGATTTCGTCGGCATTATTAACAGCAAGCATTACATGGTTTGTATACACTCACCGATATAATGCCTCGCTCCGAAAATAAGCATTTCATTCGTTCGCTTATTGAAAAAACGCGAAGATTTCTTTTAATGAGTGAACAAATATCAGCAAAAAGGAAGTGCCAGGCACCCCCTATTTTTCGCCGTCACTTATGGTACGGTTTACCGCGCTGTCTGTAACGGCGAATTTTCTATGTTTCATCCCCTTGAAAGACAGACTCCTATTAAAGTGTACCGGTAGACAAAGGAAGGATTTGCAACTGTACTCTTGTTTTCGAGAGGTTTGTTAATATATCAGATATTAACAAAGTATTCTTAATCGCTGGACAAGCGGCTCGGTTAGTAATTTGTCAGCCCTTCGCACAAGGTCCACAGTTTCTTTCCCGCTCCATCCTCAAACTTGGTATGAATCGGTACGATCTGCTTCTTATCATCGAAGAACACGCCATTTGCGCGCTCTATTTCTTTCGCAGACGCCAGATAAACCCCGATCTCGCATTTCTGCTTTGCACTTGCGTTCATGAGAGGTGCAGCGACCCTCAAATACCAAGGCGCGTTCCTCGCAAGATTGGATTTCACAAATCCCGGGTAAAAAGCATTGGAGGTCACTCCCGTTCCTTCCAAACGCTTTGCCAATTCGAAAGCAAATAATGTCCTGGCGAACAGCGACTGGCTGGTTGCACGCATCGTGTTATACTGGTGCTCCATTTGAATATCATCGAAGTTAATGATGGGATTCTTCATAAATCTAGGGTTACCCGACACTGTGATGACGCGCGCAGGACCGCTTTCTTGGAGAATGTCGAGCAACTGGTTAGTCAGCAGATAATGACTATGCACATTGACCGCGAACATACGATCAATCCCCTCAGCCGTCAATTCCTTCTTAAAATAGACTGCACCACAAGCATTTATAAGCACGTGCAATTGATCATACTTCCGCTTGTATACGTCGCTGACTTCCCGGATCGATGACTGTAGGGAAAGATCTGCCGCCACCCACTCTCCCCTGTTGTTGCCTGTGGCTTCCGAAATATCCTTTAATGCAGCTTGCCCACGCTCCGCACTTCTGCTGATGATCACGACCTTGGCGCCAAGTCTGGCTAGTCCCGTTGCGATTGCTTTTCCTACTCCGGATGTTCCCCCAGAAATTAAAAATACTCTGTTTTCAATATCCGTCCGTGTTTCGTTCATCGTCTCCCCCTTATATGCAACAGTAAAAACCTTCGCGAACCTACAAGTTTGACTCTGCCTAGGTGGTAATAGGTGGCTCATTCCGGCGAAGACGGTTAGCAGTGTGTTCGTGGAAGCCTAGTCGTGTCCGTCAGCGATAAGTAGTAACGATTAGTATGGCTAAGTGAGCCGAGTACTGTTATTTTCATTGTGTATTCACCCTCTTTTTGATAAAATAGTGTCATAAACTGACATTTGAAATTATTGTATACCTGCGGGTTTTTTATTGTCAAGAAAAAATGTCAGAGACTGACTATTTAATTTTTATTCCATTAACCACATAAATAGGAATGATGAAAATGAAAATGAAAAGCAAAGAAAAATTACAGGCGGCGGCCGTTAAATTATTTATGGAAAAGGGCTATGAAAACACGACTGTACAGGAGATTGCGAGTCTTGCGGGGGTGACGGAGCGAACTTTTTTCCGTCAGTTCAAGGACAAGTCGGACGTGCTTTTTGACACGAACAATGAGCTGGGGCAGTGGGTCGCGGCTTTTATCACTGACAATTTAAACATTGAGACAAAACCGCTGAAGCTAGCGGTTGAAGGCTTTGTATCGAATTCCGAGTTTTTCGAAAGCTCGCGAGAGAGGGTACTAGCCCGGAATCAAATTATTCAAAGCAACTCTGATCTGCAGGAACGAGAGCTATTGAAGGGGCAAGTGCTCATTGCGTCTATCACAAGCTCGTTATCTGCCAAATATGATAGCAATCTGTCGGAGCTGGCCGCGCGATTTGCAGTCGAAATTTTTCACATGGCATATAATAAATGGATGACAAACGCTGAGATAAGCCTTGCGGAGCAGCTGCTCGCCGTTTATGAGTTGTATGAGAACTCGTTTTGTTGCGTGGATTGAAACAGCAACAATTTCGGCGTCACTTATGATACGGTTCACAATATTTGATCGATGAACTTCAAATATTGTGAATCCCCATATCCTAATGCTGGAAAAACCTCGAATAATCGCTTAAGCAATTCGGTCGAAGGTAAATGTTTATGATTTATAATATATTTTCTGACCCTATTATTTTCTGTCTGCATTTCTAAGAATAACTCTATAGCCTGATACATCACTCGTGGTACTTCTTTCGTTAGTTTCATATGATGGACTAATACTTCCTTATAGACGGAACCATAGTTGCCTAAAGTAAGCTCCGTTTGACTTACTTTAAATTCATCCTCTCTAAAGCTATTAAGGAAAACTTGACCTTTATACTGAGACTGTTCAAGATAGGCAAGGATCGTTAGAAGATTCATCTGACAAAACATATCCTCCCCAAACCATAAAACAATATAATCATAGCTTTTCTCAAACAGATGATTTAAGGGCGTTATTACCTTGTTCCTGTAACTTTCTTCAGACTCACCATGTCCTGCCGCTCTTGTTTGAATAAATGCATAATCGAAAATAGATGCCGTCGTCGCATTTACACACATTGCTTCATTGAACGGTGCATAATCAGCATCTCCCATAAGCTTGTTATTTTTAAACTCCTCATACATTACTTGACCATTGAGTATGTTCAGTACATTTTGGTCAAATAATTCTCTTCTCCTATTTTTTAATTGTTCGATCTCAGTTTCTCTAGACATATTCATTCTACAATCATCCCCCCTGATTAATAATGAGTTTAGCAAATTCTCTTGGAATAAACCAAAACCTGTTTTAAAAGCCCTGCTGTAGGCTGTGACTAGTTTATATAGCCGTATATCCACCATCCACCAGCAAACTGGCTCCTGTAATATATGAGGCATCCCTGCTTGCTAAAAATAAAACCGCCCTCCCTACCTCTTCAGCTGTACCCAGTCTTCCTATCGGATGTTGTGCCTGCAAATACCGTAGCATTTCTTCTGGTAATCCGCTGATTAGAGATGTCTCAATATAACCTGGGCAAACCGTATTTACGCGTATGCCTTCAGCTGCATACGCCGCTGCCGATGATCTTGTCAGCATATGGACGCCCCCCTTAGCTGAAGCATACGCCGATACACGCGCTTTCCCAACGAAACTATGAACAGACCCGCAATTGACAATCGCCCCTCCATCGCCCTGAGCCAGCATTTGCTTGATCGCATGTTTGTTGCACAGGAATACACCTGATAAATTCACCTCGATGGTTTTTTGCCAAACCTCATAATCAACTTGGTCTGTCGGTCCATCACTTGCCACTCCTGCATTGGCAAAAAGCACATCCAGCCTACCGTACCGGCCAACCGTAGTTTCCACCATTTGCATGACCGACTCTTCACTAGTAACATCCGTTTGTATAAAAAAACTATCCAGACCTATTCCATCGATCTCTCGAGCCACTTCCTTGCCCCTCTCAGAATAATCGGCAATGACCACCTTGGCTCCTTCTTCTGCGAACAATCGTGCTGTGGCCTCTCCAATTCCGCCTGCTCCTCCTGTTACAATAACAACTTTGTCCTGAAATCTTTTCATATTCAAGGCTCCTCTCTAATTAATCTAACTAGTTATTTATATTTAAAGATTTAAAAGCCCCCGTTCTACAACGCGGATGGCTCCATCAATCCATAAACAACGATAAGGACTAACTGTTCTTTGTATTGTTCCAGTGATATCATTGATTGACTTCCTTCGGGCAACATTTCGCTAATCCGGCGATAGGATTGTACAAATGGAATGACTAGATTCATGAGTACAATCGGCACCATGATCGGTTCAATATCCTTGCGCAACAAACCGTTTTCTTTTGCAGATTCGGCAAGTTGGCGAAACAGGATAATATCGTCAGGCGAGTATGCAATAGATTTCCACACTCTCCATTCCTCCGCAGCTTCCCATAAATAAATTTTTAAATATCTTGGGTGATCCAATAAAAATTGAAACGAGTTCCGTATGACGTCTCCAAGCATCTGTCGAAATTTTGACGGATCTGATGTCGTTGTCGGGTCTGCTAAGGAGTCACCTAACAAACCTTCAAAAACGGTATTACCTATCCGATCAGCCCGTTCAATCACACCGGTGTATAACCCCAACTTGTCATTAAAATACTGATATATAAGGCTTTTGTTGTATCCAGACAAGCTTGCTATCGCATCAATACGAGTAGCGGCATACCCATATTCTGCAAACATATTCTCTGCAGCGTCAAGAATCATTTCTTTTGTTCTGGCTGCATCATAGGTCCTTTTCTTTTTTTGCATGATGGTGAACATCTCCATTTATTTTATAACTAACTAGTTAGATTATGAATTGGTACAATTCATTTGTCAAGTGTAAAAGGGCTATCGGCCACAACTGTGCTTTGAAGTGTACCGCGCTAATCGACTCAGCCAGACCTTGAAAAAAGGCCCACTCCATCTTTAGCAAAGTGGAAAAAGCCTTCTAAGTGTGTGGCGGCCCCTTTTTCTGCCCAATATCCTCCTTTGCGGCACATATTCGGCTTCGACATCGTCGATCCGGAAATCGTTCGTCTAGTTCGACAAGTTCAGCCATTCGGGCACGATGGCCAACAATCGATCTGTTTTGTTCATTGACTACCTCCCTTGAAACGATACAGTTTCAATTTCCCAACACCCCAATTTTTCGCCGTCACTTATGGTACGGTTCACCGATCGTCTATAGAGCGAAATCGAAAGGCACCCGAGTTGGGTGCCTTTCACTGCCTTAGAATATTCAATATATACCGCTGACCTACCTGTCGTTCCATCAAATAAAATATATAATCGGTTGGGACCCGGCATATCCTTGCTGCCTCAGCATCGCGGTCACATTGCCCCTGTGATACGTCCTGTGGTTGACCACATGCCGCAGGATGTCGGAGAAATGCGTATCAAGACAACCGTACTTCGGATGCTCAATCGTCATTGTCTTGTCCGGGTCAGGCGTCCGCCCCAGCAAATCACGGAACTGTTCGGCGGCGCCTGAGAACAATCGACGCATCTCGTCAACGGTTCTGCCCTGCGCTTCCTCCGCCCAGCCCGGCATCTTCAGAACAATATCCTTGTTCGGAACTCCCGCTAGCACAGACATTATAGAGCTGTTCGAACAATTACATGTGCCCAAATGTTTGTGATACGGACGGAAACACGCTCGTTACTTCCACATGGAACACATCCTCTGGAAGCTGCTCCAGGTGAGCGAATACTCGGTCGTTTGGCTACCACTGACGCAGCCTTGTCTCTACCGTGTACCAGGTTCGCTGACAACCATTGTCAGTGAAGTTCAATCGGAATCTTCGTCATAATGTTTGGCGATCCCATATGCCACTTCCTGGATCCGACGCTTCAGCTCCAGTGGCTCCCGAATGCGAATGGCTGTGCCGAATGTCATTAGATACATCGGAAGGTGCTTGTTCATCGTCGGGACGTCGAGTAGAAACCGCACCTCTCGATCGGTCCGTTCCGTCAAATAGTGGCGCATATGCCAGTGGCGGCAAACCGCGTTCAGCGTGTCTGGCTCTCCCTCAATGCGGATGACCGTCAGTGGTCCGTCTGCCTCCCGTTCTCGCTCGGACTGGTCGCGGAAATAGATGGCCGCGGAGAAACGCTCCGGCTTTTCGAACCGCGCTTCAGTCGGCTCCAGCCGCGTGATGCGGTCCACGCGGAACGTCCGTACCGCCTGCGACCGATGGCAGAACGCGACAGCGTACCATTCGTTTCGGTCGTAAGCCAACCCGTACGGATCAACTTCTCGTCCGTCGTCCTGCTCCGCATTCGCTTTGCGATAGGTGATGCGAACCGTTAGCCCGTCCTTCGCCGCCTGTTCTAGGTCACGTAATAACGGAACGACGGAGGGTAGACGCGACGGAGAGATCACATCCAAGCCATTCGACTGATGGGACAGATCGTGGCGCTGCTCTTCATGCAGCCCGTTCTCCACCTTCTTCAGCGCGCTTTCCAGCTCCTCTGTATATGGATAACCAGCGCCTTGCGCAAATTTAAACGCATCCACGAGCGCCTTCACCTCTAAGGAGTTGAAGAACAATGGCGTCTCCTTGAAGCTTTCCAAAATACGAATGCCACCGTCATGGCCCGATTCCGCAACGACCGGCACACCACTGGCGCATAATGCGTCGATATATCGGTACACGGTGCGAACGCTGATCTCCAAACTGTCCGCGATCTGTGTGGCGGTGAGCTTCTTTCCGGTTCTAAGTATCCAAAGCATCGAAAGCATATTATCCCATTTCGCTATCGGAAGCACCCTCTTTTTCTCAAGAAAATGAAACTGATTTGAGCTTTGCGTAATTATGTGAAAAATAGATATTACACACTCAGGTGAATACGGCTCCACAATTCTACTTCTGAAAAGTCCTCAATCCTATGCTTATACCTTTACTGGATTGAATTCATCAACTCATAGAAATATTTGGGTTCTTGAGTCTTATTAAGACTATACCAGGCATCTAATGTTTGTGGAGAAATCACGCCCAGAGCTTTCAAGACATGTACAGAAAATTCCAACGGAGCTATTCCAGATGCAGTGATCAGTGTTCCATCAGTTACAACAGACTCCATTTTGTAATACTTTTCGCCCTTGTAAGTGGGACAGATCATTTTAAGGTATTCCAAATCATTGCTTGTATGCAGGCGTGAATTCAGCAATCCTGTCTGGGCAAGTCCGATTGTAGCACCACAAATCGCTGCAACCAATATACCATCCTTTAAACACCTCTGGGCGATTTTCAAGATGGGCTGGTGAATGGATTCTGTCCATGTATCTCCACCGGGTAAAATCAATATATCTGTGCTTTCAATGTTGCACTCATCCAGTTTAATGTCAGGCAGTATTTTCAATCCACCCATTGTAGTTACAGGGGTCTTTTCAATTCCAACGGTGACTATTTTTGATGGGGCCAGCCCCTTTTTATAATATCTTCCCGAGTTCAGCTCGGCAGTTACATAACCTATTTCCCAGTCTGCCATTGTGTCAAACACATAAAGATATACCGTATTATTCATTTGCAAGTTCTCCTTATTTACAATTCATCAAGTGATACCAACTATCCATCGGTGACCATTGATTATCATCATTATAAAATAGCTTCACTGACATCTGCTGTCAGTGAAGCTATTAAAGTTGATAATATTGGCCTGGGTTACGTAGCGAAGCTTATTGTCAGTAACGGCAAGTTTTAGGGCCACCCTTTGCGGGATGGCCCTTACTTTGCTTTACTTTGATCATGCCTTTTAGGTTCTTACTTAGATTCGATGCGACCTAATGGATTGGCACTCTTCTCCAGATCCTTCCGGGCCGCCAACCAGCTTGAATCGTCGAGATTGAGCGCCTCTCGAAGATAAGACCACGTGAGCTGCTGGAGCAAAGCAACTCGTTCCGGATTCTCGTCCGTCGTCTCCGCGACATTGTACCCGGAGATTCCGCCAAGCATATGTTCTGCCCCGAAGAGGGTGAGCAGGCTCTTTCTGCCCGGGCTCAGGAAGTAGGGGTCTGTGAACCAGTCCGGCCCCCGATTGGACAGGTGGGATTGGTCATGATCCCCCGCGACCACGAGAGTCGGCGTCCTCATATCGGAGAAGCTCGGGTTCATGAATGGGAAGTGCTCTGCCGCGAACGGACTCAAATCAGCTCCGCCAAGGCCAGTCGTGGAAAGCAATACGCCCGCCTTGATTCGCGAGTCGGACATGTCCTCTCCCGGTTCGCCACTGGCATCGAGGACTCTCGCACCAAGCAGCATGCTCACCGTTTGGCCTCCCCAGGAGTGTCCGGCTGCGGCGATTCGGTTGCGGTCGAGACGTCCGCTGAGGCCTGGAACGGAAGCTTCAATAAGATCAAGTTGGTCAAGGATGCGCTTCAGGTCTTCGACGCGGAAACGCCAGATCAGTGGTGTACGGGGATCGTCAGGAGGAAGATTCAGCGTCCTCGAGTCAAGATGGGTAGGTTGAATGACCACGAAGCCGTGAGCAGCCCAGTAGTCGACTAACGGACCGTAGCTGTCCATCGACCAACCAAAGCCTTGCGAGAAAATAATAATAGGTACTTGGCTACCCGTCGCTGGCGCCGATACCCGCACTTGCAAATTCTCACCGCGGCCCGGGGCTGACAGCACAATCGGCTTTATCGAGATGACTGGAGAAGACGTACTTACGTGCATTTTCATAATTGATGTTCCTTTCTTGGTCTTTTCAATTTAAGGATTGGTTGATACATCAACCCAAACTTAAATGTAGCACGTTGAAGTTGTCACGTCAACCATGCTATGATATACCCATGGATAAGAACAAACTTAACGATGAAGAAATTCAATTATGGTATAAGTGGAAAGGCTCCTTTCAAAGCATCTTCGGTCGCGTAATTAAAGAGATGTCCGAGCGCACCGGACTATCCGAGGGCGATTATGGGGTATTGGATCGGTTAGACCTTTTGGGGAACGGGAGCCTTCGCCAACAAGAGTTGGCCAAATCTATGGACTGGGATAAGAGCCGATTGTCACATCATCTGACGCGAATGGAAAAACGCAACCTTGTGATGAGGAAGCCATTAGACGCAGATCGCGGTGTTCAAGTCATCATCACTCCCATTGGAAAGTCAGCATTAGATGATGCCCGGCCCATTGTCTCCATGGCCATACGCAAACATTTCCTTGATCAGTTAACCGATCTTGACATTGAGTCGATTACGAAGCTAGCGGACAGAACAAAAAATGGGTCAGCAGCGTCTAGTAATACCCCGACGCCATGACCCCATTTTTTCCCGCCGAGTAAGAACTATCCCAAACCCGAGCCAGGCAAAGAAAACCCCGATTTTTCGCCTCATTTATCTCTTCTTCAGTTAAATTAGGCCCACTATTATTAATATTAGAAAAATCAAGACTTTCGTTCTCTAGTAGCATAGCTATACCTCCCCAATGTTACCAGAACTGTTATTAACCTTATTGTACCATACTAAGTGTCACAATTTGCGTCACTTATGGTATGGTTCAGCTTAACGTGGCCATCTGCGAAAAATACTAAAGGGGGTCCCCTCCGCTGTTCTTTATAAATGATCCTCTGCGGTTCGTACAGATGTACCTCCAATTCCGTTCCGTCAAAAAGTAGGCGGAGTAGCAACCGCTATTAGCAGCGTTTCGCCTTCCCAAATATTCTTATAACTATGGGGGATTCTGGCATCATAATAGATGCTGTCCCCTTCTTCGAGCGTGTAGCGTTCATTGCCCAGCATAAACTCCAAACGCCCGGAGTGGACAAATAGAAATTCCTCTCCATCGCTATGGCCGACGCCAATGTCGCCGTAAGCCGCTCCTTCTTCCAACACTCCCCATATCGGTCCCATTCGGTTGCTGCTTCCTTGACTGAGCGCGTACCAGGTAATACGGGAACCTTCGGAATGCACCAAAGGTTTGCGCTCGTTTTTCCTAACGACAATGCTTCGTTTCTCCTCGCCAAACAAATCGGTAAAATTCACGTTTAATGCATTCGCTATGCGCTTCAGAACACTGATGGACGGATTCGCCTTATCGCGTTCAATTTCACTGAGAAAAGATAAGGATACAGAGGCTGCTTGAGCTACCTTCTTAAGCGTTAATTTCTGTTTTTTTCGCGTGCTTCGAATGGCTTCGCCGATCGAATTCATGTGCAAACCTCCTAAATTTCGATATGATTTCGCTATCGGCGAAATTTATATATTTATAATAGGCGTAAACATGAGCAATATCAAGCCCTTTCACTAGAGCGGAATTACGGTGTAAAAACGTTGAGTTAGCGCCATTATTGGGCTACCATTTAATCAAGGTTGGTGAACGAATCTCACCCGGCTTTCTTAGCGATCGTTCGTTTCAACAGAATCATTTTCATTTGCAGCGAAATTCTCATGGATAATGAGAAACGAATCACAATGATTCAATGACCTCCTTGTTATCCGGATCAAAGAGATAAGTTAGAAGGACGAAAGGAGTTAAAAGAATGACTGCTAAAATTCCCAAGGTCTATCGAGTCGGTGATGTTACCGTGACGCGTATCACGGAGATGATGCTGGACGGTATTCCGCCAGAAGTATATTTTCCGGGATCGTGGAACCCCCTGTTCCTGGAGGAGAATCGGAACTCTCTTCCGGCCGGCCTGATCGATGGCAATTCTCAGCTTATCGTCAGCATTGGAACGTGGGTGGTGAAAACTCCGAAGCATACGATCCTTATCGATACGGCTACAGGAAACGATAAAAACCTGCCTTTAAATCCCGATCTCGCCAATCTCCAGCTCCCCTATCTTCAGCGGCTGAAGGAGGCAGGGGTTACACCGGAGGAAGTGGACTACGTTCTGCTGACGCATCTGCATGTGGACCATGTCGGCTGGAATACAAAGCTTGTGGACGGAAATTGGGTACCGACCTTCCCCAATGCCAAATACGTATTTCCCCTCGCAGAACAGCAATATTACTCCAGCGAGGTCAGTCACAACAAAGCAAACGAAGCAAATTTTAACGTTTACGAAGAAAGCGTATTGCCTGTTGTTGAAGCCGGCTTAACGCAGACCATTGGCCCTGAGGGCGGAGAATTTCTTGATATATTCACATTCATTCCGACACCCGGCCACAGCATCGGCCAAATGTCCATCCGTCTCAAATCTGGCGGGGAAGAAGCTTTATTCGGCGCCGATGTGATGCACCATCCGTTTCAGGTCTATAATCCGGAATGGAATTCCATGTACTGCGAATTTACCGATCAAGCGCGTATTACACGGCTTAGTGTGCTGGAGCTCATAGCGGATCGCCCAGTCATTTATTTCAGTACGCATTTCCCCGGAAGCGCGGCGGGGTACGTGACTCGCAGCGAGGGCAAGTATAAGTGGAACTTTATTTAATACAACCTGACAACAAAATCCAATACGAAAGGCGCTGAGCTTATGACAACCCGTGATTTTCTTAAAGATAACCATATCGTGACCGAAGACCTGCGTATCCCGAGCGATACGCCCGGAATCGAGCTTTATGTACGAAATAAACGTCCCGCTTCCATGAATACCTTCTCAAACGAAAAAACAATCGTGATGGTTCATGGCGCTACCTATTCAATTGGCAGTCTGTACGATGTGGAGCTGGACGGCTTCACTTTTCTGGACTACCTTGCCGGCCATGGCTATGACGTATACGCCGTGGACGTTCGCGGCTACGGCGGCTCGACAAGACCGCCTGAGATGGAGCAGCCTGCCGACCTTAATCCGCCGCTTGTCCGCACGGAGACAGGGGTCCGGGATTTGGGTACAGCCGTGGACTACGTTCTGAAACGCCGGAATTTAACGAAGGTCAACATACTGGGAATGTCTTGGGGGGGAACGGTTGCGGGAGCTTATACCAGCCAAAACAACGAGATAGTAAACAAGCTTACGCTTGTTGCACCGCAATGGCTAAGCTCCAAACCGGTTCCGATCGATACCGGAGGCCCACTCGGTTCATATCGCCTTGTTGCTGTCGGCAGCACGAAGGAACGCTGGCTCAGCGCGGCGCCAGAACATAAACGCGGTGATCTGATTCCGGACGGCTGGTTTGAACAATGGGTCGAAGCCACTCTTGCTTCGGATCCGGGGAGCTTAACCGGTCATCCCGAGCATATCCGGGCGACCAACGGCCCTATCCTGGATATCCGCGAATACTGGACGGTTGGCAAAGCTTTCTATGATCCTAAGGATATCACGGTTCCCGTCCTTCTTGTCCATGCCGAGTGGGATATCGATGTCCCTCTTGAATTGGCGCAGAGTTTCTTCACTTTCCTGACAGGAGCCGCCTACCGCCGCTGGGTGGAAATCGGTGAAGGGACGCACATGGTATTGCTGGAGAAAAACAGACTTCAGGCTTTTCAAGCCATTCGCGGTTTCTTGGATGAAGCATACGCGCCGGCGAAGTAAAGCTGCCGCTGCACAGTCGGACTCTAAGATTATATTGCTTGCCTAATGAGAGGCCCGGGCTGTCACCTCGGGCCTTTTTCTTCACCCATTTATCAAAGAGACGGAGAGGAATTAAATACGATGAGCCCTATCGCTATTACAACAACACAAGCACCCGCAGCTATCGGCCCTTATTCGCAGGCCATCGCTTTAGGAAATGCCGTCTATACGTCGGGCATGCTTCCGATTGATGCCGAAGGAAATCTGAAAGAAGGCATCGTTGACCAAACCCATCAAATAGTAAAGAACCTGCAAGCAGTCTTAGCTGAAGCTGGATTATCTTTAGCAGACGTTGTAAAAACATCAGTTTTCATGACGGATTTAGAGCATTTTCAGCAGATGAATGAAGTGTACAGCCAATATTTCAGCGATCATCACCCTGCCAGAACAACCGTAGAAGTGTCTAAACTTCCAAGAGACGCCAAGATTGAAATAGAGCTTATCGCAGTCAAACGCAATTAAATCCGCTCCATTATCCTTTATTTCTGTGAAAGAAGGCGCATCTGCTTGCGAACTTATTTGCTTCTCTTGTTTTGCGCGGCCCTTTACGGGAGCAACTTCGTCTTAGGCTCGCTGCTGCTGGAAGCATTCCCCGCCTTGCATCTGTCGGCATACCGGCTTCTGGTTTCATCGGCGTTCCTGCTTATTTATTTGGTTGCAACTCGTGGCTTGGCGAAGATTACGTTCCGCGACTTTGTTTATTTGGTCCCCTTCGTTCTAATCGGGATGCTGCTTCACCAAGTTTCTTTCTTTACAGGTCTCCGGACAACGGACGCAACCACAGCTTCGCTCATCTTATCGTTAGCTCCAATTTTTACGGCGCTGTTTGCCCGCTTATTTTTGAAAGAGCCGTTAACGATACGCATGGCTGCAGGCTCAATTGTCGCCCTCGCCGGTGTCTTCTTAGTAGTTGGAACTGGCGGAAGCATGGGCACAGCCATTACCGAAGGCGTCTGGATCATGTTTATCTGTATGCTGGCATTGTCGGGATCTATGATCCTCATGAAAAAGCTGACGGAACGTATGGATGCGTTTGTCGCAACGGTGTATACCACCGTGCTAGGCTGCATCTCGGTATACCCGGTGGCGGTCTGGAGTGAGCCTCGCGTACAGGTACAACCTCAATTCTGGTGGTGGGTTCTCTTGGTCGGATCGGCGCTGCTTATTCAGGGCTTATGCGCGGTTATCTGGAATGCGCAGATCCGCAAGGTAGGGGCGGCTAAAGCCTCCCTGTTTCTGAATTTACAACCGTTTGTCGCCATGATTTTAGGCTATATCACGCTCGGCACCCCGATTTCCTTAACGCAAGTGGCAGGATCTGTTCTCATCATTTCCGGCGTAGTTCTAGCCACTGTGCAGGGACAGAGAACAAGGAAAACACAAGACGATAAACTGAAATTATCCGCTACCGAGAGGTAATAAGCCTACACAGTAATGGACTTACGACAAGCCAAAGGGAGCCCTTTATATCATGGCTCCCTTTGGCTTGTATAATGGAAAAGACAGCACTGCAAATTTAGGGTAGCGTTCAGAGAGTATATTGATAACTCCCTTGGCAGCCTCTGCTTGAGAAAAAATTTATCCTTTATTTATGATAAGGCTCAGCATATCACTCAAAAGGCGATATTCAAGGCATCCGCTTGGGTGTCCTGAATTAGTAAATCTTATGTTGGCATCCCTACTAAGCGAAAAGATTGATTAAGTTGCCATCAAGATCCTGCACGATCACGTAGCGTTGTAACATGTGATAGTAAGCATGCAGCAGCTCCGGTCTACTTCGGCCAATGCCTCCTTAGGTCCAAGCCCAAAAGAATCCGTCGCGATCCCAAGCAATTCTGCCGCCGTGGAGTTTGCGGAATGCCTTCTTCACCTCTTTAGACAGCGATGTATTTCCATTCTCATTCACAAATATGAATTGTTCGCCGAAGTGGGTCTTCACATATTCAATCGCATCGGTCTGGTATAGCGTTCCCGTAGACCTGATTTCCTTGACCATCCATTCAGCCACTTCCTGTGCGGTTACTTCCATAGGGATCCTCCTTTCTACTTGCTTATTGCCCATTGCTGGGAGTGTGACTGCATTCATCCTCTATATCCAGTTGCAATAACAGAAAGTCATTTACACATCAAAACCTATGTAGTCATTCTGAACAAAATAAGGATAACCGTCAATTCTGCTGTCACAACTATAGCCACTCCACACTCAAAGTCAAATCATTCGGTTCGCGATCCGTCGTCAAAGTACATTCCACATCAAACCTTTCGATGTGTTCCTACTCATTATCTTCCTGGGAAAAAACGAGTCCGTAAGGATCGCTATGGCGATGGCCAACATCCGTTCGGCTATATTCACATCATCCTCTTCCTTTTATGATATTGGAAGGCGCAACGTGCCAAGCGACTCGCCCATGTGAACCTTCATGCCCGGAATCAAATCCTTGCGAAGAGTAAACGTATGATTCTCTGTGAGAAGCACCACAGTGGAGCCGAATTCGAAATAAGCCAATTCCTGGCCTTTCTTGACATCCTTAGCCAACGGATTTACGTACTTGATACTACTGACGTTCATAGCGCCTACCTTAATGACCGCGACCTCGCCGTCGGAGTAACGAATATAGGTCGTCAGCCGCTCATTGCGGCTCAGCACCATTTTCATATGTCGAAGACCAAACTCGTTCACCGGGTAGACCTTGCCTTGGAAGTGAACACGCTCGACGATCGTGCCGTCTACAGGGACGTGAATTCGGTGATAATCAGTCGGACTCAAGTAAAGAACGAGATAGAAGCCCTCGGCATATTTAGCTGCCCGGGGAGAACATCCCAGCAACTCTTCGATTGCGTAGTCCTGTCCCTTAATGTTGAATATCGTGCCTGATTTCACCGGGCCCGCCCCCGTAATCAGCGCATCTACGGGACAGACAAGCGTAGCGGGATCGTTATCGATAAGGCGCGCTCCGGGCTTAAGGCGTCGCGTAAAAAATTCGTTCAGAGAACGATATTCGCTGATCGGCTTCTCCGCTTCTTGAACCTGGATTCGGTAGATTCGGGCAAACGAACGTATAAACACCTGACTCACCGAAGACTGCGCCAGCCTGCCCGTCAGACGAGAAATCCATTTGCGCGAACCGAGCTCAGTCATGGATCGCATCAGCAATTTCATCATTACGTTTGCTCAACGTCCTTTCTGCATTGATTCCACCCGTTGATAAGCAGTTTGGCGGCGATAGCTGAACGTCTAGCTATCTGATTCTTCGTCAAATTTAACTGAGAAAAATGCCCTTGATGGAACATATCTGCGTATCCCTGAACGAGAGCAAGCAGTGCTTCCATAAGCTCGAGCAATTCATCCCATGCTGCTTCAGGAACAGCTTCCTGCGTTAACGTAAAAAGAAAATTGATCATCTCGCGGCTTCGTTCATGGAATGTGGTCAGCTGAGATTCTCTGGCTGCGGAAAATAATTGAAAACTGACATTATGTTCAAGTGCATACTGCACATAGGCGCCGGCAACAGAAGCCACACGCTCAATTGGATCATTACCCGCTTCGGTTGCTGCAGACTTCATTCTCGATGTGAGTTCCGTTAGAAAAACGATCCCGGTTTCCGCAAGCAAGCTTTCTCGATTAGGGAAATGACGATAAGGAGCGCTAATTGCAACTCCCGCATTTTTCGCTACCTTGGCCACGGAAAAGCCTTGAATCCCATGTTCTGAAATCATTTCCATCGAGGTTCGTATTAGCGTTTCTTTTAAGTTTCCATGATGATAATTTCGTTTGTTATTCTGCATGTGTACACCCCTTTTTTCGTAATTATATCACAACAAAGGCCAATGTGATAGACATATCACATTGGTCGTGTTATTATGTGATAGGTATATCACATTAATGGCGAGGAGTTGTTTGAATTGACAGTTACATTAATTACAGGTGGAAACAAAGGGCTGGGCTTCGAAACTGCACGGCGATTGATCGCACAGGGTCACAATGTGTACATTGGTGCTCGCGATATAGAACGTGGGAAAGACTCGGCTGATAAGCTTGGCGCAAAGTTTATACGGCTTGATGTGACCGATCTTGCATCTATACACGAAGCAGCTGCCGAGATTAATCAAAATGAAGGGCTTTTGGATGTACTTATCAATAATGCGGGAATAACAAGCGGACTTCTGGGCGCTAATGATGTGGCTGCAGAAGACTTCCGCACCGTTTATGACACCAATGTCTTCGGTATTGTTCGTGTGACACAAGCCTTTCTTCCTCTTCTGCACAAATCGGCAACGCCTGTTATCGTCAATGTCAGCAGTGGGTTAGGTTCCTTTACCCGCGTGACGAATCCTGAAAAGGTTGAATCGCAAGTAAACGATTTGATTTACTCGTCATCCAAAGCCGCAGTAACAATGCTGACTGTGCAATATGCCAAAGCCTTGCCCGAATTCCGTATAAATGCCGCGGATCCCGGGCCGACAGCAACCGACCTCAATGGGCATCGCGGCTTCCAAACCGTCAGTGAGGGTACAGATGTGATTGTGAAGCTTGCGACTCTTGACGGCAATGGACCTACGGGTACTTTTATGGATCGGAATGGAGTCGTTCCTTGGTAAGGAGGGGACTATGTTGTGAGTAGCTTTATCGCGGCAATGCTCCTGATGCTCTTTAACCCGGCGTTCGGAAGAATGCCAGACAGAAGAACGAAAACACGCATAAACAATTCCGTTAATTACAAAAATAACAAGTTCGTGAATGCTATCCCTACAATAACTAGAATGTCTTTGCGCAACCAATTATCTGTTCTTTGGGACTTTGCTCGCGGGAAGCCTGCCCATGGCAGGCCTTCCTCGCCAATTGACCTTGTATTGACCGATATCGAGAAAACGAAACCATCGTCTGATCTCAACCAGGCGATCTGGTTCGGTCATTCAAGCGCACTAGTTGATCTAGACGGCCAACGATTGCTATTCGACCCGATGTTTGGGCGGTCTCCATTTCCTTTTCCGAAGCTGGGAAGCAAGCGATTTAACGATAACCTGCCGATTGATGTCAAACATATGCCTGCCATTGATGCGGTATTTCTTTCCCATGATCACTATGATCACCTGGATTATTATTCAATCAAACACCTTAAAGATAAGGTCGGTCATTTTTTTGTTCCGCTGGGAGTCGCATGCCATCTTGACCGCTGGGGTGTCCCTGACTCCAAGATCACCCAGTTGGACTGGTGGGAGGAACTAGAGTGGGAAGGATTGAAGATCGTCTGCACGCCTGCGCGTCACGTGTCTGGGCGAAGCTTCTTGTACAAAAATCAAACTTTGTGGTGTTCATGGTCAATCATCGGCTTATCAGGAAGCGTGTTTTTTAGCGGAGACAGCGGATATGGCCCTCACTTTCGTCAAATCGGGGAAAAGTATGGACCCTTTCAACTTACGCTAGTGGAGTGCGAGCAATATGACGAACGTTGGCCGGACCTTCATATGTTTCCGGAAGAAGCGGCGCAAGCCCATATAGACTTAAGAGGCGAATTCATGATCCCGATTCATTGGGCTGCTTTTCAATTAGCGCCTCACGGGTGGCTCGACCCCATCCATCGTGTCTTGATTGCGGCTAAACAACGATCGATCAAAATTGCCATTCCTCGTATGGGCGAATCTGTATCGCTAGGTGGAGACCACTATCCCATTCACGAATGGTGGAGTAAATGAATAACGTATTCCGGCTAATACCGGATTGGAGAGAGGTGAATGACTTATTTTAAATTTCATACCGAGCTTTCTTACTCTTGGTAATCTGAGCTTAGGCTTAATTTCGATCATACTTGCATTTAACAACAATGCGGGTATGGCTACGCTTCTCGTTTTTGTTGCAATCATACTAGATGGCGCAGATGGATGGGCAGCCCGTAAATTGCATGCGCAAAGCGAGTTTGGGAAGGTTTTGGACTCGTTATCAGACATCATTACGTTCGGTGCGGCACCAGCATATATTCTATATGAGGCAGTATTCCATGAGCTAAGTCCAGCGTTGGGCTGGGGGATCACAATCCTATTTCCGGTTTGTGGCGCTTTGCGCTTGGCAAGATTCAATGTTCAGAACGGAATGAAGCGATACTTTGTCGGGCTGCCGATTCCCGCTGCGGGCGGGATGCTGGCTTTGCTGTCTTTTTTCAAAAATGATGTTCCCGTCATTGTACTATTCGCCGTCTCACTTCTGCTGGCATTGCTTATGGTCAGTTCGATTCGTTACCCAAGCGTTACAAATTTTAGTCCCTCCCGCAGAACGATTTGGTTTGTTCTAACTCTCATGTTGATACTGGCGGGGGGAGCATTTTTATTCGAGAAGCAATTATATGAACTCTTGTTTGCCCCACTTTTTATGTATGCAGCGTATGGCAGTATGATTTACTGGGTACGCCTGGTTTCCAATAATAAGGAACAGGGCGAATAACAAACAATCGCTGCGGCCATTTTCTAAACATTATGGTGCGTTTTCCGCAGGAGTGCTTCCTGGTATGTCATTTAGTCGATGGAAAACAGCAGCTTCGTCTCTGATGATCTTCGGTGTGTGGTGATGGAAGAAGAGAATTCGCTTCACTTATGATACGGTTCTGCGCTCACAACTTGCTGGTAAACTTAAATCATCACCAATCCAAAGGGATATTCTCTCCAGCTTCTTTCTGTCTGTTGAAACATGGACGGACTTAATTACAGAGCGAATCAGTACTTTCTTTTCTTGATCGTCCGCTGCCTCAAATAATGAGTCGAAGTCTTTGAGTGTATCGACAATCATTTGTGAATTGATCTGGCTCCCATAATCCAATCTGGCTAATTTACGTTCGGTCTTTGCTAGAAGTTCATTTGCTTCGGCTAGTTGACTTTGTGCCTTGGTTATGAGCCGATTATAGTCATCGGAGCTTATCTCTCCGTTTAAATAACTTTCGTCTAACGAATCAATTCTTTTCGTATGTTTTTCCACCTGTAACTTCAATTCATTATAACGTAGTTCTAATGGCTGCTTGTCCTGTGAAACATCTTCTTCTATCTTATTCAGTACTTCATCCACCAAATCCATACTGTTTACAGATTCCCTTAAAACATGCAAAACCTCCTGTTCAATCCAGTCAGCCCTAATTAAATTTGAGGAACATTCTGACTTACCTTTTTGGTGGTATGCCTGGCACATGTAGTATCTACGGTAATCGTTAGTCCCTCGAATCTTATTCTTGTGCATTACCATACCAGCCCCACATTTCGGACATCTAACAACACCAGCCAAAAAGTAATTCCCACTATGAGACTTGATTGCTGTAAATGAATTCTTGTGCAGGTCATTAATTGCTTGGACTTTCTCCCATAATTCTATTGAAATAATAGGCGTATGTTTTCCGTTTCTTTCAGGTACTTCTTCAAGTGTTCCTTTTCTTCGTTTGAGGTTCCAATCCTCCTTTTTCCCCCAAGTGTTCACTCCCGTGTAATCTTTATTGTGTAAGATCAATCTAACCGCACAAATACCAAAGTTGTTTCCTCTCTTGGTTTTATAACCATAGGAATTAAGCCTGTTCACAATGGTTTTATAGCCCATGCCTTCAGCGCGCATCTCAAATATCCTTTTCACTATCTCGCTTTCCTGCTCATTAACAACCAATTGTTTGTTCACTATATCGTAGCCCAATAACGTACCACCGTTAAATTCACCGTTACTGGCTCTTTTTTTCATTCCTGACTTCACTCTGTTGATTGTTACATTTCGCTCATACTCGGCAAATGTTCCCTGCAAACTGATAAACATTTTTCCTTCTGTGGTTGAAGAGTCAATACCACACGTACTAACTAACAGCCGCATATCCCTTGGCTGTAACTCATTACCTATCAGGTTTAATATGTCCTGATTACTTCTTGAAAGCCTATCGAGCCGCCATACAACGATTGCTTGAAACTTGTTCTGTGCCATGTCAGAAAAAAGACGCTGGACATCAGGGCGGTTAAAGTCTTTACCCGAATATCCACCATCGCAATAAACATCGAAAACGGTAAGTCCGATTGATGCAACATACCGACGAAGTTCCTCTTCTTGTGCTTCTAGTGAGCAGCCTGCGTTTTTCTGTTCCTCAGTACTGACTCTAATATAAATGGCCACCTTGTCTTCTCCCATATTTTACACCTCAGCATTTCTTTTATGAGAAAATAGGTAAGCGCTAATAATCATGCGCCTACCCATTTTGAATAACTTTTTATTTTGATTTCTGATGACCATACTTTCTGATTAATTCAGCGAGAACTCTAACGACTTCGGTTCTCTTGACGTTCTCTGCTGATGGCTGGATTACTTGAGTATCAACTTTAATCATGATGCCACCTCTCAGCTCCCCTCGGCATAGACTACCTCATATGAAGATCAAGAATGTTGTGTCTAACAATGTACAGCTCCTGCTCAACTTTTTCCTTATGATCGCTTAACGCATCTACAATTTCCATTAAACCTTCGAACTTTAGATGACTTTTGTCGGCAATTTTAAAATTGAATCTAACCAAATGCCCAATTGCAGCGTCTAGCTCCTGAATTCCTAGCTTTAGGTCTTGTTCCTCCCTTTCATAGTGTGCTTCGATTTGATTGTTTTTCATATCCTTTTCCTCCTTCATGATATCTGCTTGCAATAGACATATATCAAAGGAGGCGATTTTTTTAAGGGGAAAACAAAAAAAGTTGAATTTTTTTGCTGGGCTCTTGAAGAAGGCCTATTCCAAAGAGCACCAATCATTTTTCTCAACTCAAATACACCAGTCATTCTCTGCTGGTTTAGTCGCTTGCGTACTCCTGTATTGTTGCGAAGTATACGATATTTTCCAAAGTCTGCACAACATTCGTTTTTAATGTCGTTTTCTTCCTTGGGTTCATCGTATACTGTATTCGTTACTGCCATTTGTAACTGTCGCTCTTGAACTTGTGGTTTCTGCTGCCCAAGCAATACCCCACACAGTTCTTCTAATAGCGGCTCCCATGCTTCCCTTGCTAACTCGTTGAAATCCACTTGATACGAGGGAGCAAGGGTTTCTTTTACCACTTTCCTTGTGTACCAGTCTTTCTTCTTTTCTATCTCTACTCCATCTCTTAATTGACGCGCTTGTTCTGCTCGCTTCTTTGGAATGATATCCCAATCAGTAACTACCGCTGCAAAATAGTGCTTGTTCTGTTCTGGTGGATGATGTAGTAACTCTGCTAGTGGTATTCTCTTTTCTGGCTTATCTACAATCTCAATTCGGGTTAATTCATGGTCAATCACAACGTTCCGATTCTCTAGTAACTCCAATCTCTTATTGTAATTTCGACAGTAGCCATTCGTTTTACGTTGGTGCTTCTCCCCAAAGTAACGTGTACCCTTGTAATGTCTCATCTTTCGCCGCCCATCCTTAGGAAAGACAATCACATTATCCATTGAGGTCTTTACATCATAGGCTATGTCACAGCTCACATAGTAGATGCCACTAGCTGCGCGACGCAATCTATCCAGCACTTCCTTGAATTGAACGTAATACTCTGGGCGAGTTTCTAACCGCAACGTGTATGCAGTTCCTTCATGCTCTTTTATGTTTCGGTAATACACATGCAAATACGCACCATTTGCCTTGCGCAAATGCAACTCATGACTATATCCACTCTTCCCATAGTACGTCGTTTGTTTAAATAGCTCGCCGCATTTTGCCGCGCGAATCACCAAACCAAAATAAGCCCCAAATGTAATACCTGTATATTCCACCACGAATTTGTCGATGGATACCTTCGCTTTCATCGCTTGCTGCCCTCCCTTGCTCATGCGCTTTTTTAGACTTGTGATTGTATTTTTTAAGACTTAATAGACTAATTAATAATTATCGGGTTTAGCCTGTTTTCAGGTCTTTAAACGTAAAAAAACACTTGTCGCCCGTGAGGGCAAATCAAGTGTTTGAAAGTTGAAAAGTTGTTAAGTGTGTTTGGATAATCCTACTAAACATGAATCCGTATATTCTATTGTGTGAGATTATTATGACATCCGGGTAGACAGGAGTCAATAGTCTGTCATTTGGTTTACTATCACCAACGAGCTTGCACGATCTCGCTATTTGCTGCTACTCGGTGTCATTTGTAGTGAACACCACTGAAAACGTCATCTCGCCGTTTCTCGTTGGTCTCTGCCTTGTTCCCTCTGTGCTAGTCGAGTACGCCCAACTCGCGGCGTGCTTGGATTTCCAGCTCACGTAACCACTTTTGCTTTTTAACTAGCTCTTCAAACCATTCCTTATCCTTTTGCGCTAAGGCCATATCTATTAGCTGGTCGTAGTCCTCTGAACACATCATCATTGCTTCTTGAAATTTGCTCATTTGTCTAACCTCCCATTGTTAATCGACGATTAGCTAACCTGCCTTGTCTTGTTCCACAACTGGCGGCTAATGATACGAGGGAAAACATCTTTCTGTCTGATGCCGTTCCGTTCTTTTTGCCCGTTGTAGGTATTGAAGCCTGTATACGTCTCATTGTTCAGAATGTTTTGCACCTGTACAACAGTCCAGTCTTTCCCTGTTTTGGTGCGGATGCCTGCTCGGTTCAATTTGCAAGCGATTTTGTATGGATTATTCCCCTCTACATAGAGTTGAAATATGTTCTTTACCGTTTGTGCTTGTTGTTCGTTTATGATTATCATACCATTTTGTACCTGATACCCATAGGCAGGTGCACCGCCAGCATATTTATTTCCCTTGGCAGTGGCAATCCGTCCGCCTTTTGTCCGTTCGTTAATGGTCTTCCGTTCAAACTCTGAAAAAGAGCCTATCATTTGCAGAAACATCATTCCTGACGGTGTGGATGTATCGAAATTTTCTGACACGCTAATGAATGCTATCCCTTTTGGTTCAAGTTCATCCTCTATCAATAATATCAAATTTCTCAACCTTCTGTGGATACGGTCTGCCTTCACTACGACGATTCCTGTCACTTCGTTTTCAGCCTGCTGAACATACTGCATCATGTCTCTGTATCCTTCACGTTCAGTCGTACTTCCACTTTCTCCTTCGTCTTTAAACATTCCTGCCAATTCCCAGCCTTGACTGATACAGTACGCTTCAATCTTTTTCACTTGCTCCGCTATCGAAGTATTCTCTATCTGACTATCTGATGAAATTCGAGCGTAGCCAACCACTTTCTTCATTTTCACGTTACCCACGTCCAGTCCTCCTTTTTTGTAAACACTATACGACCTAGATTAAGGAAATTACAATTCCTTTTATCCTTCCTGCCGTTCTTTTACCGTGATAGTGGTAAAACAAATTTATTTTGAGTTTTGCCATCCTACTGCTTCAATCATAAAAAAGGGAACGAACAAGCCTCCTCGCCTGTTTGCCCCCTCAGCTAGCTGCGTTTGTATTCCTTCCTTGCCCGATCAAGTATTTCAGCCAATCGATCTAAAGAGCCATCGCTTTTATTCCCCTGCATTTCTAAAAGCCTACTGCTCTCCCTAATCAAGTTTACCATGTTCATTTCAACCCTCGTTATCGATTCCTCAATGGCACGTATGGTGGCAGGGTTCGGCTTTTCCTTCTGTTGCTCCTGTTTAATACGTTCCATCATGCGCCGTATGCGTATTTCACATAGTTTGAACCTATTTTCAACTTGCGACGCTGGGTCTGTTGATACTAGGGAATACAGTTCCCGTTCTTCATCCGTCAGCGTATCGACCCAGATCGCTTCATATAGTCCATGTTTCAATGCGTTCTTATTACCTTTTAGGCTCCCTTTATGTTTTGCCCTATCCTTCGGTCCAGTAGACTTTCCCCCGTGAAGCCTACAGCGCCCGTTTGCTAAGGCGGCTCTTTTACAAGGCTCGCCGCTTCTCGTCTTTGCCCCACACAGCTTTTTCTCCATCCTTTCACCGCCTAACCTCATTTCATGGGGTATCGTTTCCCCGACCGGGGGGAGGACTAACCGCCCCAGCACTTTATCTGTACCTAATGCCTAATGGGTCAATTTGCTTCCTTCTGTTTCTTTCTTGCCTTTTGGTGCTGAAACTCCTTGAATGCTGCCAGTAGGTCTGTTTCGCAAAGAAAATCTATAAAGCCCTCTAACAGATAAGCATTTCGTAGAATCGTATCGTTGGCCATGCTTAGTTCCTCCATTAGGAACCTTTCATGCTCTGTTATTTCTTCGTTCATTTTTGTTACTCCCTTCTGTAACCGTCAAATTTGGTTTGTATGTGTTTTCTATTTCGGGGGGGCTAGTAAATTACGGTATAAGTTTCCTGCAACGTATACTTGCCCCCTTCTCGTTGGTGCTCGTATTACTGCATTACTTCTTTTGCCTTACGTTCCCAATACCTCTGCATATATTCCTTTTCCTTCTGTTTGTTCTCTAGCTTCTGCCGCCACTTCCTTTTGTACTCTCGTTCGTGCTTGCGGCGTGCTTCTAGTGCTTCGGGGCTTAATTTCACCATATGCTCTAGTCCTCCAGTATTTCAATTATCCCGTCATCTTCATCCACTATCTCAATTACAAACCCATCCTCTGTCTGTCCCTTGGGAATTTCATATCCATTGAGATACAAGCGTTTCCCGTTACCGTGTTTCTTCCTAAGTTGCTTGGCTAGTTTAAGTTCACTAGGTGTAAGCTTCCGACTCATCTGCTTTACCCCTCTAGTTCCTTAAGTCTCGCCATCTGGTAATCAAGAGTCCGTTCTGTCTCCTGTATTCGCTCTTCCGCCCGTTGAACCATTGCCACCGCTTCTTCCTTTGCGTCCTCCAGTGCCTGCCGCTGGCGAGCTAACACACGTTCGTTAAACTGTAAAAACTCCTTCAAGCTAGATACCTCACGCTCTAACTCATTAATACGACGATGTATTTCCAGCCTTTCATATCCGTCCTTTCGGTCGCCCAGCGTTTCAAAATATTCCGCTTGATCTAATAGCTGCCGAACCTTTGTCGCTGCTTGTGGATCGGTTCCCGATAATTCCCCTGCTTGCTCTCTTAATTTCCTTGCCTGCTGAAAGTGGTCACGTATTTCCTCCACCAATGCTTCATACTCTGCTTGCTCCTGAGCAAGTAAACCCATCTTTTCCTCTACTGCCTGTACACTTTTTGCCATTGACGTTCATCCTCCTAAATGATTTTCTGCATGCAAAAAAGGCTCACTCCATCTGTAACAAGTGGAATAAGCCTTCTAAGTGTGTTCAAGTTTATATTTTCAAAGTTGATAAGTGTCTTAGGTACTACTTACTGTTTACAGTTTACGACCTACTTTATTAAAAGTAAACCCTGCAATAGGAGGGATTACTACTTCTTTTTACTGTCCACGTTGTCGAATCGTTCTCCATTCAGTAAGAGGTACTGTATCAAAGGAAGTAATTTCATGGTAATCTATCAGTAGTCACATTACATTCCGAGGAGGGAGACGCCATAAACACAAAGGACATTATCGACCTAGGAAACAGACACCTTAAAGGACTTATTGGACATACCTTTGATGTAATTGATGTTGCAAAGCCAGTATCTCCTGAGGCAGCAGTAAACTTAGCAAAAGTAATTTCAAAACTTTCTCCATTGGTAGGAAACCTCATTGAATTTAACACTTGTGACTATCTCAATGAGCAGGAGATATTTTCTGAATTAGGAAAGTGGAAGAGGCAAGACCCCGGCTTTCCTGACACAATTTTTGAAGGTAATATTACTCCTACCCCTGGTTTTGAAATAAAGGCTTGGTTTCCTCTTGCTACTGAAATCACGGCCCGCTTCAAAGACAGCCAAAATCATTTCTTAGATGACCAAACATACGTAGCTATGTTGGCGTGGTTGCCCGAATATTTGATCTTTGGTAAACCAAAAATCATTGGTTTGGTTGTAGTATCGGGAGGTTCAGTAGCAAAAGCAAGAGATAGTCACTATCACAATCCACCAGATTACTTGGTGCTGGAACCAGAAGACACAACTGCTAGAACTGTAAATCTTCAACAAACCAATACCAACGGATACAAGTTCCAAGGGACCCCAGAACAGTTTCTTGAAGCACAACAACTTGTTGCTAGTTGGGGACCTAACGGAAAGGATTACCTCCCGACGGCAGAATATCAAGCAAAGCTAAGAGAATTGATATACCGTTTTCCTTATAGACTGGATACAAACTTCGCTAAAATGGATCGGATAATTCATACAGAAATTGAAACTTTTAAATCAAGTGTATACAATTTTAAGCTCCACGGTAAAACAATACGAGAATGGAATCGGCTTCTTTCCAAAGGAAGCGAAAGCCAAATAAAAAAAGAGTTGAAAACACATTTTGATATTGGAACCGATGAAGTTGAAGATCTAATAAATTAATATCAAAAGATGGTGTTGAAGCGTTCAATCCCTAATTGGAAATAAGTACTATCTAACTCGGCGGCGAAGGCTCGTCGTCGAGTCTCCTTTGCAGCTAATGAAGCAGAAAAAAGTCCTCCAAAGGGCTCCCACACAACATCTCCCTCATCGCTAGACGCCTCAATAATCAAGCGCATTAAATCTAACGGTTTTTGGTTCAGATGTGCTGCTCTGCTGCCTTTTGTAGGAACTTTAATCCTCTCTGCCCCTTTTAAAGGATTCCGATCCCAAACATTCGTAAAACCCATTGGACAGTAGAATTTAGAACGCATTTTTATCCAGTCCTCTGAGTTAAGAGGATTATTTCCATCACGTGAAAAGTATGGACGTCCCGAAGGTTCCCCATACTCATTAGCAAACGTCACCATCTTTTCAAACATTTCTGGCGGGGGCATATACCAAAGGTGCCCTTGGTCTAAATATTTCCTAACAGCTACATCTTTCACTCCGCATGCTTCATTTGCTTTTCTTAAGGGCAATCCCGTTCGTTTCCACTCTCGGTAAAGCCACTGCTGCAACGTAAGATTATCAATACGAGGTTCAAATACATATTGAACACACATTTCTGTTACTACTGGGAATCTACGTATTTTTGCGGTATTAACATTTCCTGCAATATGAGCCTTTCCTTTATTCCAAACATTTGCATTTACATAACGCCATCCATAACGCTCTAACACAGGATGGACAGTCGCCCAGCCTATCTCTGAATTCCAGAACCATAGTGTTGTCTGCGGTGTAGCTTGCTGACTCCATGCTTGAATGTGTGGCTCATACCATTCAGCTATACTATAGTGATTTGACGTATCTCCTTCAAACCCTAAAATACCATATGCACCATCTGATACAATAACGGTTGGAGTGTCCCATTTTGAGTAATAATTTTGGCTATCACCATGGTATAGGTTGATCTCACCATTTGTCCAATGGTCAATCTCAGGCAATGTATCTAATGTAACTGTTTTTCCACGCCCTACGGTACTAGTAGGTAAATGCTTGTTGTTTAAATTGCTCATAACATCTCACTTCCTTTGAATAAGCAAAATCAATAACTAAAAGGTAACTAAATCAATGAGTAGTATCATGGAAGCTATCTTCTAATGGAATGTCCATGAAACTTCTCTAGGTGAACTTTTAAGTGACATTTTCTTATCCTAACCATTTTAATCATTGTATCCAACGATAACGACAAGCTACAAGTAAATAATTATACCATGACTTCAACTTGCCTACCTAATTTATCAATAAATGAACTATCCAAAACAATTTCTTTCCTAATGGTGATTGTGTGTACCATCACTTGTGGTACGGTTCCCCCCGATTGATCTTCACCGCGCGATAAATCTGCTCCACCAGCACCAGGCGCATGAGCTGATGGGGCAGCGTCATGCGCCCAAACGACAACCGCTGCTGCGCACGGCGGAGCACCGCATCGGCGAGCCCATGGCTCCCGCCGATGACAAACACGACATGGCTCGTCCCATACGTGCCGAGCCTGTCGAACGTGGCGGCGAGCTCCTCCGAGCTCCACAGCTCGCCGCCTACTTCCAGAGCGATGACATGCGCATCGCTCTTCACCTGGGCCAGCACACGCTCACCCTCGCGTGCCTTCACCGCCTGCACCTCCGCCTCACTCATCGTCTCCGGCGCTTTCTCGTCGGGCACCTCCACGACTTGAAACTTTACATAAGGGGTCAGCCGCTTCGCATACTCGGCGATTCCCTGCACCAAATACTTCTCCTTCAATTTGCCGACAGCCACAATTTGAATGAACATTCCAAGCATCTCCTATTCAGCCTGCCCCGAGAAGAGCGGCACCTCATTTATGAAATCCATTGCGCTTGTTCACATTACGTTATACCTTCTATGTATTTCCCTATAATTTTCCACCCTGACTGGCGTTACCATTGGTTTGATTCCTAATTAACCTACATCCCCTAAGTAATTCAGCTTCCCACTCATTTTACCCATCATCGCTAATCTACGCAAAAAGGCCGCTCTCCACACCCAAGGATGAAGAAGCCGCCCTCTACACTTAATCTATCATTCCAATAAGTCCGTGCCACCGACTCTAACCCTATGCACCTTGCTTAGCCGTCCGAAATGGCCACAATTCACTCCAGGTTAGCTGCACGTCATATAATCAAAAACTTCGCCCGCTGCTCGCATTCCTGGCAGGTCACCGGAGGATCCCACTCGATAAATTTCGTTTGATCCAAATCGACAATGTCCGGAGCCTCCTCGAACTCGTCCACGAACATATCAATCGCTAATTCCACATGATCTTTGCAAACTACATACATAAAATGAAAGCATCCTTTCTCTAGCTCGTCTCACGATCCGCCATTCGGTTCCACGATAAACACAGTATACCCTTTTCAGTTCTACCACACTCCAGGGCAAAAAGGAACCATCTTCCCCATAAATATCGCTTCTCTAACTGTCCACATCCGCAGCATCCTCCGGCACGACCGCTTCATACAGCCGACTCTCCAGCTCCTCCGCATAACGAGCCTGCTCGTCCGTGCTCCAGCCCTGATAGGAAGCCATATATGCGGCAGCGGGTCCCTTCCATTTCCTCACCCAGTCGATATCGAACAGGAGCGCCCCCGTCCTGCGGACAAAAAAATCCTCCAGCGTCACCGCCATTTCATGCTCCATCGCATACCTCAGCGGCACGCTGACTTCCATGGGGAGCTTGCCCTCATCGGACACGCCTAGCGCAGCGGGCTGTCCAACCTCAGTCCTATCATCCGCTTTACTGATATCCGCCGGTTCAGGCATTTCTGAAGTGTCTGCCACTCCAGCGCCACCCAATGCTCGTAATTCTCCCGCTGCTCTAACACCCTTAACCTCCACAGCCGGCTCATTCCCCATCTCCCGCACTAGCTCAAACAGCCGATCCACGTTAGACCCATAGCAGGCCGCCCACTTTGCCGCCAATTCCCGAGGCAAGCCGAGGCCGGTCCCTTCCCGAGTCTTCTTCGCTACATAATCTTGAAAAGAGGCCGCTCCCCCCACATGGCCGCCTGAAATCGGCAGCTCCTTCGTCCGGCACGGCGGATATTTCCCACCGGCGCCCACAACAGGTACAGCAACGCCGCCTGTCTCAACCCCTCTGCCCGAAGCGCCTTTACGGAAACCTCCCGTTTCTTCAACACGCCCATTTCTGTCCCCGTCCGTCCCGCTGTCTTGGCCAGCTCTCTCCTCCAGCTTAGCCGCAACCCGATCCACCACGGTCTCTGCCATCTTCCGGTAGCCCGTCAGCTTCCCGCCGGCAATGGTGATCAGGCCGGACTCGGATTGCCAGATCTCATCCCGGCGGGAAATTTCCGAAGGACCCTTCCCTTCCTCGAAAATCAGGGGACGAATGCCGGCCCAACTGGACTCGATATCCTCCGTCGTAATGCGCAGCTCAGGGAACATGCCATTCACAGCATCGAGAACATACTGCCGATCCCGCTCCGTCATGCGGGGATGCGCCATATCCCCGGTGTACTCCGTATCCGTGGTGCCCACATAGGTCTTGCCATCCCGGGGGATGGCAAACAGCATGCGACCGTCCGGCGTATCGAAATACACCGCCTGCCGCAAAGGAAACCGGCTCTGATCCACCACAAGATGGATCCCCTTCGTCAGCAGCAGCCGCTTGCCCTGCTGCGACCCATCGAGCTGCCGCAGCGTATCAACCCAAGGGCCAGCAGCATTGACGATGCACCGGGCCCTTACCGTATATTTCCTGCCGCTGAGAACATCGGCGATTTCTGCCCCTGCAATTTGTCCAGCCTCATAATCGAACCGCTCCAGCCGCGCATAATTCAGCGCAAGCGCCCCATGGGCCACGGCCTCTTTAAGAACCTCTAGCGTTAACCGGGCGTCATCCGTACGATATTCCACGTAATACCCGCCGCCCTCCAGCCCTTCGCGGCGCAGCAGCGGCTCCTTTGCCAGCGTCTGTGCCGCGCTCAGCATCCGGCGCCGTTCCTCCCGCTTCACACCGGCCAGAAAGTCATAGACTCTGAGTCCAAGCGAAGTGCTGAACCTGCCAAAGGTGCCCTCCTTATAAATCGGCAGCAGCATCCACTCCGGCGTCGTCACATGCGGCCCGTTCTCATATACAATCGCCCGCTCCTTGCCCACCTCGGCCACGACGCCGATATCGAACTGCTTCAAATAACGCAGCCCGCCATGGACAAGCTTCGTTGAACGGCTGGACGTGCCTGCTGCATAATCCTTCATATCAACAAGCCCGACTCTCATTCCGCGGGCAGCCGCATCCAGAGCAATGCCAGAGCCTGTAATTCCGCCGCCAATGATTAACAAATCAAGCGGAGCCTGTTCCATTTCTTGAAGTAAATGCATTCTCATCCTGCTTGCAAACGGAGCTGTCATCTTCGTCTACCTCCTCTTATTGCAAGAAAGGGAGCACAATTACCCTTCACCGTTTCCCCTCGGCTGCCTTGTAATGTGCTCCCCTGCGTATTGACTTCATTTGCTTCAATTCAGACTATAATCCCTATAGCTTCCCAATGGCCTTCCGGCGGTCCTCACTACCCTAATGATCAAGCTCAAACTCGCCGAAGCCAGACTCCCCGTCATCATACTCCCCACCGGGCATATCGTACGTATCGTCCTCCAGCTCCGCATCTTCAGGCTTATCCGCCAGCTTGACCTTGACACGCTGCAGCTCGCCTTCCCGATAAAAGCTGACCTCCATATCCTCGCCGATCTTCTTGTGTCCGTACAAATACTTGCGCAGATCAAGCGTCGATTGGATCGGCTGCTTGTCGAGCTTAACGATGACATCATTGAGCTTCAGCCCTGCCGATTTTGCCGGGCCATGTGCTTCCAGCACGATAACGCCGTCCTTCACATCCTCCGGCAGCATCAATTCCCGGTGATCCTCGTCGCTAAATATGGAGAACGGATTGTTCAAATCAAGAGTATATACGCCCAAGTACGGACGAGCCACCTTTCCGTGCTCCATCAAATCGTCAACCGTCTTCATGACCTCGCTGACCGGAATGGCGAATCCCAGACCTTCCACGCCCATATCGGCAATTTTCATCGTATTGATGCCGATCAGCTCGCCGTTCAGATTGACCAGCGCTCCGCCGCTATTGCCGTCGTTGATCGCCGCGTCGGTCTGAATAACTTCCTGCTCCCAGTCATAATTACCGTCCTGGTTGATCGATACCGGTATTACCCGGCTCGTATAACTGACGATGCCCGAGGTCAGCGTACCCCCAAGCCCCAGCGGATTGCCTACGGCAAGTACGGTCTCTCCCGGACGCAGGTTCGTGGAATCCCCAAGCGATATCACGGAGGTAATCCCCCTGTCATCCACTTCCAGAACCGCGATGTCGCTGATGACGTCCTGACCTACCACTGAGGCTTCCTTCGAATCCCCGCTGCTCGTCAAGATTTCCAAATCACTGGCTCCTTGAATGACATGCGCATTCGTAATGATGAAGGCCTTGCCTTTCTCTTTCTTAAAAATAACACCAGATCCAAGCGCCGCCTGCTCTGGATCTCCGCCTGACAGCTCGTTATGGTTCAGAATGCTAACGACCGTGGGCCCGACCTTTGCGGCCGCCGTGCTGATCCGGCTGAACGGGTCAAGATCTCCGCCAAACACGGTACCTCCCGCAGCAAATCTGGCCTTGGAAGAGGGAAGCCCCGTAATGAAACTGAAGAGCAGCACTGCAACAATCGCGCTCAGCACGGAAGAAACGATCGACACCTGCAGGGTGGACCACCCCGAGCCGCGCTTCCTTCTGTTCCACCCGCGCCGGCTCTCTGCTCTCCGATCATGCCGCCGCGATATTTTCGTGGAATAAAAATCGTCATCAAACAATCCCATCCGAACTCTCTCCCTCCGTGACTTGCTCCTAGGCTACTCGCTTCCGACTCGTCTCATGCTTGCAATTAAAGCGAAGCTCTTACTTCACCTTATTCCCGGTAGGCAAAGCCATATGTCCGTACAAACTCCTTACTCCTTAACGAGATGGTTCAGTATGAAGTTGCTGGCTTCCTGTAAAATTTTATTTTTCAAAGTGTTAGGAATGTTTCTGCTCATAAAAGACTAAACTAAGGATAAAGCGATAGATTCATAGATTCATTTTATTTTACCATATACGAAGCGTTCCTGAAGGTTTTTCCATTGAGGGAAATACCGGGAATTTAAACTTAAGGAGGATGATTATGGATTATTTCTCCCCGATGGACGAGGTAAATATCCTGGCCAAGCTGGCCGATCTTAAGGAGGACCACTATCATCAGCTGCTAACGCTAAGCGCTATGATGGAGCTGCTCATTGAGAAGGGCGTTCTCAGCCGCGAAGAGATTGCTCAGAAGACCACTGAACTGGACAGCTCTAAGGCTCGCCCACCCTATCCCACGGCGTAGGACGATCCGCATAGGTGTCGCACAGGCGGAACTCGCTGTCCTTATAGAAGCAGCCGCGGTCCTCCATAGCGCTTCGAACCGACATTTTGGCCAGGTCCAGCATGTTATGCTCCTTGCTGAGATGGGCCAGATAGGTGCGCTTCATACGGCCGTTAAGCAGATCGCTGAGCACCTCGCCCGAGGCTTCATTCGATAAATGCCCCATATCGCCAAGAATTCGCCGCTTAATATTCCAGGGGTAACGCCCCATCCGCAGCATTTCGATATCGTGATTGGCCTCCAGCACAAGCACGTCCGAATCGGCGATCGCTTGCTTCACTTTATCGCTTGCGTAGCCCAGATCCGTGCAAACGCTCAGCTTCTCCCGACCATCGCTGAAGGTATAACCGACAGGCTCTGCCGCGTCATGCGAAATGCCGAACGACTCCACCCGCATTGACCCGAAATCTCGCGCTTCCCCGGTTCCCAGAAGGCAGCGGTTCTCCTCGGGAATGCTGCCGATCGACTTCTCCATCGCCTGCCATGTCTTCTCATTGGCATAAATGGGCAAGTTATATTTTCTCGCTACGGCCCCAAGCCCTTTAATATGGTCGGAATGCTCATGCGTCACCAGAATGCCCGTCAAATTCTCTCCGGTCAAACCGCGTTCCAGCAGCAGTTCATCTATACGGCGGGCACTGAACCCCGCATCGATCATCAGTGTAATCTCTCCGTCCGTCACTACCGTTGCATTCCCGGTAGATCCGCTCGACAGTATCGTAAATCGTAAACCCATGTTCCCCATTACTCCTTCGATTCCTTCGTGTTAGGACTGATGACGTCCCCGCTAATGCCTTGCACGTAATACTCTTCTCTGCTCTCCAGCAAGAAGCGCCATGCCGGCGATGCCGGCAGGTCGGCGTCCGAATCGAACACCTGGCCATAATATCCGAGCTCAATGCTCGTTACTACCGAGCCCTCCGGCAGGAAATTCTCAATAAGATTGCCCAGAGCCTTGGAAGCGGACAGCACCTGCTGCTCCTTCTCATCGGCCGATTCGTTAATTTCAATCATGTCCTGACGATAAGACACGATCTTCTGATTGGCGTAATGCAGCTCTAAATTGATTTTGAAGAGCGGCCACTTCCCGTCCACAAGCGGATGGAGAACGAATACATTTTCGTTTCCCGCCCATTCGTCATAACGGTAATTTCCGATGTCGGGAAGGCTCTGCTTCAGCGCATTGGCCAGCTCCTTCGGCGTAAAAATCAGCTTGCTGTCCACAGGAACCGGCAGATCGGTTACTTTATGGCTCTGCTGCCCGTCCACAAAGCGGTAGGATATCTTGCGCAGCTGTGGCGAATCGCTCGGAATTTGCGCCAGCACCTTGATTCGCTTGCTCTCCATCACCTTCTGCGTACTGCTCTCCAGGGAAGTAAGGTCCGGATTGGAGTCGGCCTGCTCCCTCAGGTCATTCCAGAGCTGGTAGCCAAGCACTAAATTCAGCAGCAAGAAGGCGTAAATAAGCACATTTTTAGCTCTGCCCCAATCCATGTTCCGCGACCTCCCTTAATTAAATAAATGGCGCTTGTTCTTTCCTGCTGCACATGAAGTGACGCAGCTTGTCTTGCCCTTCGCCTATACCCTAATTCAGCTCATGTACAGCGCCGCTGCTCAGCTCGACGATCCAGGTCGGCTTCAGCAGCAGCCCCTCCTGGCTCAGCGAAGGCAAATACGCCGGGTACAGGTTGATGACGTTAGACAGCTTCTCGATCTTGTCCCTCAGCTCCTGGCCGCCGGACAGCTGAACGACCTGCTTGTCCCAGTCTCCCGCTTTGACATATAGCAAGGAACGTTCATATCCTGTAATCGTGCCTTGCCGCAGGTCCAGCGAGATGGTTCCGAAACGGAAGGACCGGAAATCCATAATCGGAAAAGCCCCAAACTGCCCATTCCCGAAATACTGGCGGAATACCACCCCGTCCATCTCATCCGAACCGTCCATTTGCTCCAAGCGGTAGCTGCCGTTCCAGCCGCCATGCTGATTCACGAAGTCGATCGAGGATAACGCATTGCTTGCCGGGCTGTTCTCGCCTGCAGACGGCGCCGCCGGATCGGTATAGTTAATCCAGTTCCCATCCTGCCTTACCTGCAGGCTCCGCTTACTGTCCGTATAAATTTCTGAACCGTCCTTCTCGCGTATGATTCTCGTAATACTCGGGTCAAAGAACAGGCTGCCCTGAATCTGCTCGGTTGAGAACACGCCTACCTTCAGCAGGGTCTCTACCATATCAATGGGCTTCTCCGGAATATAATAGCCATCCTTCAGCGTGTACGGGATCCAGTCCTTGCCGAAATCGACCTGCTGCCTCACGTCCTGCACCGTCAAATCGGCCTTCGTTGCCTCAGACACGACATCCCCGTGGGAGCTGAAGAAGAAGACGCGCGCCCGTTCCTCATTTTCCCCGGTATAGATCAATATCCGGTGGATACTCTCCTCCTCAAACAGCGGATCAGCGGATATTTGCATCACCTTTTGCAGAAGCGATACGGGCACGCCGCTGCCGAACTGAAGCTCTACGCCCGGATATTTGCTGCGGATTTCCGTCCAGTTCATATTGTCTACGGCGTTGCGCTGAAATCCTTCGAACATCCGCCCTTTCAGGCGGGAGTATATCAAATCGTAGAACATCGAATCCGGGTAAAACACCGTGTGCTGGTTCTCACCCATGTGAACGGATATTTGTGCCGGAAATATGAGCTCCTCAGCCCGCATCTCCGCCCCCATATTCTCCGTCTTGATATAATCATTCTCCGTCTTGACCACTGGATCGCTGCCCGGGAGCCGGTAAATCAGAAAATAACTCTGCACCAGACTACAGACGACAAGCAAAGTAAGCAGGAAAGATTTCACCGTTTCCTTCACCGTCCCTCGCCTCCTTGCTCCTGTGTAGGCAGTGTAAAGGTTACTTTGGTGCCTTCCCCCAGCTCAGATTCCAAAGAAATCGTACCGCCATGGGCCTTCACAATTTCCCGGGCAATGGACAGGCCAAGGCCGGTTCCACCCATATTGCGGGCTCTAGCCTTGTCCACTCGGTAAAATCTCTCAAAAATACGCTCTAAATCGCGCTTCGGAATACCGATTCCGTTGTCCTGGATCGATATGGCAATCATGCCGTCATCCACCCGGCGCGCCTCAAAAGCAATCTTTCCGCCTTCTGACGTATATTTCATCGCATTGGATATTAAATTGTCCAGCACTTGATCGATTTGATCCCGGTCCATCCAGGCGGTATCGACACCTTTCTCGATAAAGATTTCCGGATGAACTCCCTTCTCCTGCATTTGGAAGGAGAATCGATCCACGACCTCTTCCAGCATTTCCAGAACGCCGATCGACTGCTTGCGCAGCAGAGCTTCTTTCGAATCGAGACGGGATAAATGAAGCAGATCCGTAACAAGCCGGATCATCCGGTCCGTCTGATTCTGAATGACGGAAGCGAACCGCGGACCAAGCTCTGGGTCCTGCAGCGCGCCGTCCTCCAGCGCCTCGGTATAGCTCTTGATCGTCGTCAGCGGCGTCCGCAATTCGTGGGAGACGTTCGCGACGAACTCCCTTCGGGACGCCTCCAGCTTCTCCTGCTCCGTCACGTCCTGCAGTACGGCAATCGTCCCGCTGATGCCGAATTCCCGCCGGTGAATCGGCGTAAACGTTACGCGGATGAGAAACATGTCCCCTTCCGGAGAATCGATCTCCAGAATAGCCGAGTGCATCGTTCCCCGCTCCAGTACAGCCCGTTCCTCCAGCGGCAAATGCAGCAGCGTCATAATATCCTTGCCGCTAACTGCCTCCTCTTGAACCCGCAGCATCTCGCTGGCTCTGCGGTTCATCAGAATGACCTGATATTTCTCATCCGCGGCGATAACGCCGTCGCTCATATTGGTAAGAATAGAGGCCAGCTTCTCCTTCTCTTCCTCATTCTGTGCCAGCGCATCCTGCAGCCGGCTTGTCATATAGTTGAACGCCTTGCTCAACTGGCCGATCTCATCGTTGCCGAGCACCGGCATTTTCTGATGGAACCGTCCTTCCGCCACCGCCGTCGCCCGCCGGGTCAGCTCCTTGATCGGCGATGTGATCGTATGTGCGAGGATAACGCCCAATACAGCGGTCAAAGCAAGGGCCAGCAATAAGCCGGAAATGAATATGCTATTGATCCGCTCCATCGTATCGTAGAGCTCGGTCATCGATGCCGCGATATAAATGGCGCCAACCGTCTTTCCGTCTCTTACGACGGGCTTGGCTACCACCTTCTTGCGAACATTATCTTCATCGATCATATACTCTTCATTGTCGCGTATGCCCTGCAATGCCCGGCTGACTACCGTTTGTGTATTCTTCGTGCCGACGTAATCGGCATGCGATGGCTTGGAGGTTGTCAGAACCCGGCCGCTCGCATCCAGCACCTGAATCTCAGCGCCGTTAATATTGAATAAATTGTTGACGAGGACACTTAAATTGTCTAGCGATGCATCTGCCGATTCTCCGGTAACCCCCAAGTTTTGCGCAGCCAGCACCGATAGCAATGCTGCCCGCTCTTGAAGCTCCTTCGTAAAGTTGCTGGTCAGCGAGGTTTTCATGGCGCTCACGAAATAGACCCCGATCAACTGCATCGCGATCAGGATCAGGAGCACATAAATCATGATCAGCTTAGCCTGGATCGTACGGAAGAAGGAGGGCAGATTCATCCTAGAATCCACCCGCCTTGGAGCTGCGCATCATATAGCCAAGCCCGCGCCGGGTCAAAATATACTCGGGCTTGCTCGGATCACTCTCAATCTTCTCACGCAGCCGGCGAATCGTCACGTCCACCGTCCGCACGTCTCCGAAATAGTCATAACCCCATACCGCCTGCAGCAGATGCTCTCGGGTCATCACTTTTCCAGCATTCTTCACCAGATAATGAACCAGCTCGAACTCCCGGTGAGTCAAGTCTAACGGTTCGCCATTTTTGTACACCGTATACATATCTGTATCGATAAACAGCTCAAACAAGCTGATTCCCTGTTTGCCCTCGGCGCTTTCCAGCTGAGCCGGCTTCTGCTGCCGCCGCATTTGCGCCTTTACCCGGGCGAGAAGCTCCCGTGTGCTAAACGGCTTCGTCACATAATCATCGGCTCCAAGCTCCAGCCCAAGCACCTTATCGATTTCGCCATCCTTGGCGGTCAGCATAATGATCGGCGTCTGCAGTCTGGCGCGCACCTCTCTGCACACATCCATGCCATCCTTGCCGGGCAGCATCAAATCAAGCAGAATGAGATCGGGCTGCTCGTTGAATGCCAGCTCTACAGCCTCGATTCCATCGAAAGCAAGGATTACCTCGTACCCTTCTTTTTCTAGATTGAATTTCAAAATATCGGCAATTGGACGCTCATCGTCCACGACTAAAATTTTACCTAGCATGATTGCGATTCACCCCAAACTTTCGATCATGGCTTTGATCTTCCTCTATCTTACCATATCCTAAGCAGCATCAGCTATCGGGAAGCCTAGGGCAAGTATTGAATGCCCTCGCCTAAAACTGTTACTCTATCATTGACGGCGAAGATCCCGTTCGCTTTAGATCATACATACATTTACTTATTTTTACCAGTCACTTAAGGAGGATAATTAACCCTATGGCCACCATTATGCTCGTCGATGACGATCCCCATATACGCGAACTGATTTGTCTCTATTTATCGAAGGAAGGATTCCGCCCCATTCAGGCCGAAAACGGCGCCGTGGCGCTGAAAATGATGGAGCAGGAAATCGCCGACCTGGTTGTACTCGACATCATGATGCCGGTCATGGACGGCTGGGAGCTGTGCGCTGAGCTGCGCCGCCTGTACCCGGATACGCCGCTGCTCATGGTTACTGCGAAGGGCGAAACTGGGCAAAAAATCAAGGGCTTTGATCTGGGCGCCGACGATTATGTCGTGAAGCCGTTTGAGCCGCTCGAGCTGGTGGCCCGGATCAAAGTGCTGCTCAAGCGCTACAAAATCGCTTCTTCCCAAAGCATTCAGCTCGGGAACATTTTGCTGGACCGCCAAAGCTATAAAGTGATCCGCGGCTCCGAAGAGTTCATGCTCCCGCCTAAGGAATTCGAGCTTCTATTTAAGCTCGGAAGCTATCCCGGGCAGATTTTTACCCGCGAGCAGCTGATTGAACAAATCTGGGGTCCGGACTATACAGGGGATGACCGTACGGTTGATGTCCATATCAAAAGGTTGCGCGAACGCTTCCCCGCAAGCGGCCAGGAGGCACACTCCTTTCATATCGCCACCGTATACGGGCTCGGCTACCGGCTTGTGGTGGACAAATGATCAAATCGCTATATGTCCGTATTGTTGTGATGTTTCTGGTAGCCATTCTCGTCAGCCTGCTGACTTCTACAATGGTTATCGGTTATTTATACCAGCGTCAGATCCAGGATCAAACCCAGGACTACATGATCACTTTCGGCCAAAGCCTGATCCGGATTTTCGAGCGGGTCGGATACGACCGCCGGGCTCTGGTGATGGACGACATCAAGGATCTGGCCAATATGGTCAGCATGCAAATTTTCGACGGCTCCCTGTCCGAGGAAAAATACGGCTCCGATTCCCTAATCGAAGTAAGCCGGGAGCAAGTCGAACGCGTGCTTCAAGGGGAGACCTTGAAGAGCACTACCTCTGAAGGACATACCTATGTAGGGCTGCCTTTCGGGCATCAAGGCCAAAGCTATGCCATGTTTATCGAACCAAGCTCGAACAGCCAGGTCGGTTATCCAATCGGCGGCATGATCCTCACGGGGATCACTGTCCTGTTGGTGGGCGGCAGCCTGTTTTTCGTTGTGGAAGCCGCCTTTTTGATCCAGCCTTTGCGTAAAATGACGGAAGCGACGAAGCGGATGGCCAAAGGGGATTTCAGCAGCGAACTGAAAGCGCGGCGCAAAGACGAATTGGGCGTCCTGGTGCAGAGTTTTAACGAAATGCGTCGGCAGCTGCAGCAAATTGAGGAGATGCGCCAGGACTTCGTCTCTAACGTCTCGCACGAAATTCAATCGCCGCTTACGTCCATCCGCGGCTTTGCCAAGGCGCTGAAGGAGAACGATACGCTGGACCATAAAAACCGGGATCGATATTTAGACATCATTATCGCGGAGAGCGAGCGAATGTCCCGAATGAGCGACAATCTGCTGCATTTGGCCTCGCTTGAGTCGAAGCATCATCCGTTCCATCCCGTCACATTCCGGCTCGATGAACAGATCCGGCAAACGGCTGTTGCTCTGGAACCGCAATGGGCCGCCAAATCGATTGCGATCGATCTGGATCTGCCTGTCGTCAAAATTTTCGGTGACCGGGACCAGCTGGATCAAGTGTGGATCAACCTGCTGGGAAACAGCATCCGCTTTACGCCGGAAGGCGGCAAAATCGCCATTGACGTCCGGCGAGGCATCCACCAGGTTTCCGTGACGATCAAAGATACGGGAATCGGCATTGCACCGGAGGATCAGGCTCAAATATTCGAACGGTTCTACAAGGCGGACCGCTCCCGCAACCGGGTATATAATGGCAACGGTCTGGGCCTGGCGATCGTCAAAAGAATCGTAGACCTGCATCACGGCCATATCGAAGTGCGCAGCAAGCCCGGAACCGGAACGGAAATCACGGTCACCCTGCCATCTTGAACAATTTAGTTCTTTTGCCCTGCGAAGTTAATTGTAAATTTGGCTTCTTATTCATATTCAGTTCACATTTATAAGGTAATCTTTCTTAAGATAGGAGGATTACCATGAACAAACTAACTAGTTTTTCCATGAAGAATATAGGCGCCTTGTTTATCATGATCATCATGTTGTTTGGCGGCGGCCTGTATGCGGCTGGGAATTTAAAGACGGAGATCATGCCGGACATCTCGATTCCCATGGTATACATAACGGCCCAATATCCCGGGTCTCCCAGCGACGTCATGGAACAAGTAACCAAGCCGATAGAGAAAAAGATAGCCAATATGGAGGGAGTTACCTCGCTGGACTCTACGTCGAGCGACAACTTTGCGACCATTATAGTCATGTTGACTGATAAGGCCGACCCCGAAAAGAAAAAGCAGGATATTGAAAGCTTGCTCCAAGAGGTCAATCTTCCCGCTTCGGCCAGCACTCCGAAGGTGGCCACCTTCGGTTTCGCCTCAATTCCGGCTTATTACTTCGCCATCTATGGCCAAAATGGCATGAGCCAGTCAGAGCTGGATCAATGGTATGCGAACGAGATCAAACCCGAACTCGAATCGATCCCCGGCTACGACCACATGGACGAAATCGGAGCGCGGGAAACGAAGCTTACCATCAAGCTTGATGCCGGGAAGCTGAACGATTTTGGCCTTAGTCCCGGACAAGTATCCGGCCAGGTTCGCCAAAACCTCACCTCGCTGCCGGCAGGAGCCGTCGATCTTGATGGCAGCTCTTTGATGGCCCGCGTAAAGGGCGACACCAACAGCGTGTACAACTTAGAAAATATGGATCTGCTGACCGCAAACGGTACCCGGGTTCGCTTGAATCAGCTGGGCAAGGTCGAATCGATTTCGGAATCTGATTTTGTAGCTCGCCTGAATCAGCAGCCAGCCATCGGCATCCAACTGTACAAAACGAGCGAGGCCAACGCCGTAGATTTCGCGGGGAAAGTCGAGTCCCTGTTCGCAGACTGGGAGCAGAAGCTTCCCGATATCGGCTTTAAGACGATTTATGACACTTCGGAACTAGTCAGTTCCTCCATTAGCGGGATGGTGCATGAGGGGCTCACCGGCGCGCTGCTGGCGGCGCTCGTCATCCTGCTGTTCCTGCGGAATATACGCATGACCTTGATCGTTCTGGTCTCGATCCCGCTTTCGATCCTAATTACGCTGCTCGTTATGAATTCTTTGGACATTTCCCTGAACATTCTGACGCTCGGAGGTATGTTCATCGCAATCGGACGGGTCGTGGACGACAGTATCGTCGTTATCGAAAATATATATTCGCATTTGCAGAAGGCTCAGGAACGCGGCGAATCGGTCATTAAGCTGGCCACCCGCGAAGTCGGCGCAGCCATTACGTCATCCACGCTGACGACGGTCGGGGTTTTTGCCCCGCTCGCATTTGTCAGCGGTATGGTCGGACAATTGTTCCAGCCCTTTGCAATTACATTGTCTACCGCCATGCTGGCATCGCTACTCGTAGCCTTGACGGTGATCCCGATGCTAGCGAAGGTAATGGTGCTCCGTGGAGCAACAATTAAGCACCATGAAGTGAAGGCTGGGCGTTCAACGGCCTTTTACCGCCGTGTCCTGGAATGGTCGCTGCGCCACCGAATTAAAACGCTGCTGGCGGCAGGAATTTTGTTCATCGCGTCAATTATCGGAACAGTACCATTTTTAGCGGTCACCTTAATGCCAGAGGAAGAGCCACCGCGGCAGTTTTACTTCGTAATTAAGATGCCATATGAAACTTCTTTGAAAACCATGGATGCCAAAGTCAAAGACATGGAAGAGATTTTGCATCTAGCGAAGACGGCCGATGGCCAGCCGCAATTTACCTTTACTGAAGCGCTGATCGGATTTGACGGCTCCACGGAGGCAACGCCTTACCGGGCGCAGATCTTCACCGAAGTTAGCGAAGGCAGCAATGTCAAAACTGTTCAGGAGCAATACAAAAATATTTTGATGGCTGAATTGCCGGTAGACTCTGAATTGGACGTTAGATCCCTAGAGGGTAATTCGGCGGGCGGCACCGACTTCCAATACTCCCTGAAAGGGGATGATCTGAATCGGTTGGTTGAAGCCTCTGCGCTGCTGAAGGAGAAGCTAAAGGATTTTCCAGAAATTAAGGAAGTGGAAGACTCCCTCAGCGATGCCAAGAAGGAGCTTGAGATCGAAGTCGATCAGAACAAGGTTTGGCAATACGGATTGAGCGCCTCTACGGTACAGCAGACCGTCGCCGGTTGGCTGGCCGAGGATGAAATCGGTGATGTCAAGCTGGATAACATCACTTACACGACAACGGTTCAACTGGATAAATCGGGCATCGATACGCTGTCCAAGCTGGGGGATATCCCGTTCCGTACGGGGAGCGGCTCCATCGTTTACCTGAAAGAGGTGGCGAAGCTGAATATTATCAACGCCGCCTCCAGTATTCAGCGCAACGACCAGGAACAGGTCGTGAACATTACCGCCAAAATCGACAGCCAAAACAAGGGCGGCGTTGCCGGTCAAGTCGCGATGGCTCTGGATCAGGTTGAGCTTCCTGACGGTGTATCGCGCGAAGTCGGCGGGATTAACGAAGATATCGGAGAAAGCTTCTCCCAGCTGTTTGTCGCTATGGGGGCCGCCGTATTTATCGTCTATCTCATCATGGTTATTGCTTTCGGCAATCTGAGCGCACCGTTTGTCATCCTGTTCTCGCTGCCGCTTGCCGTCATCGGCGGTTTGCTTGGTCTGTTGATCAGCGGTGAAGCGCTGAGCATCACCTCGCTGATCGGCTTCATGATGCTGATCGGGATCGTCGTGACCAACGCAATTCTGCTTATCGACCGGACGCAGCAGCTTCGCGACGAAGGCTATACCGTTCGCCACGCCTTGGTTGAAGCGGGCATGCTTCGCCTAAGACCGATCATCATGACTGCAGTCGTAACTATGGTCGCCATGCTGCCGCTTGCGCTTGGGTTTACCGAAGGCGGAGCGATCATTTCGAAAGGCATGGCCGTCGTCGTGATCGGCGGACTCGTTACGTCAACGATTCTGACATTGGTCGTCGTTCCGGTCGTCTACGAATTACTGGAATCATTCAAGAACCGGATGGGCCGTCTGTTCCGAAGAAGGGGCCGAGTCGATAAATCATCCGACGACATCAGTGAGGGAGTGGTAAGTCAATGAGAAACAAACGATGGATACAAATTATAATGGGCAGCGCGCTGCTGGCCGTAGGCGGAACAGCCCTGGCCGGCTGCAATGCCCCTCAGGAAACGCAGATGGAAGTACAGAAGACCATACAGAAACCCGCTGTCAAGATCAGTGATGCTCAAAAGAGAAGCATTGGCGCTCCTCAGGAGACGGTAGCCGAAGTGACAGCTTCAGCGGAAAGAGATGTCGTGGTCAAAGCAAGCGGTGACGTGCTAAAAGCGTTGAAAAAGCGTGGTGATCAGGTAAAACAGGGGGAACTGCTGTTTGAGCTGGATCCAGCCGATGTGCTGCTGCAGAAGCAAAAGGCCGAAATCGGGCTCCGCACGGCCCAGAATAATCTGAAAGAGGGCCAGTTTGCTGCGCAAGACGATCCGGATGCCCTGCAGCCGCTGAAAGATCAAATTCGAATGGCACAAATCGATATCGAGCAAATCAACCGCACCTTGGACAATTATAAAGTGACCGCTCCAATCAGCGGCATTCTGACCGATTTCTCGATTGAACCCGGCATGACTATAACCCAAGGGATCGTTGGCAAAATTCAGCAGATCAACCCGGTCAAAATCAAGGCGAACATCACGGAAGAAAACGCCAAGCTACTTAAAGGCAAAACCGAGCTTTCGTTCTATGCGGCCGATCGGCCGGACCAGCTGTTCAAAGGGAAAATCGTCTATTTCGCCGACATCATGGACACAATGAACAGAACCTATGAGCTGGAGCTGCAAGCCGACAACGCCAACCTGGCCCTGAAGCCGGGAACCAAAGTGCAGCTGCGGCTGACCGATGAAGCAGAGCAGGAAGTGCTCACCATCCCAACTACGGCGATTATCCGGGAAGAGAGCAACACCTACGTCTACCTTTTCTCCGGTGGCAAAGTCGAGAAGCGGCAAGTGGAGCTCGGACGCCTCAACGAATTGTATCAGGAGGTCATCGAAGGCTTGGCCACGGGAGATCAGGTCGTGGTATCGGGCCAACACCAATTGAAAGACAATCAAGAGGTCGAAGTCCTTGCGGCAAATTGATATAAAAAAATGGCCTTGCGTAACGGTGTTCCATCAGGAACGCCGGACGCGCGGGCCATTTTTATTTGAACATGACTTGTTGAACTACCTCTATACTATAAATATTTCATCGGGTTTTGGACGGTACCGTTCTTATGAATTTCAAAATGCAGATGAGTACCGGTGGAACGTCCCGTGCTGCCCATAATCCCGATTTTCGAACCTTTCTCGACGACCTCGCCTTCCTTGACACTGATCTTGCTCAGATGCCCATACAGTGTCTCATATCCGTTATTATGATTAATAATAATAACATTGCCATAGCCGGATTTGACGCCTGCGAAGCTGACAACACCTTCATCCGCGGCAAGAATGTTCCGATTCGAGGAGACCAGATCGACGCCTTTATGAGTTCGGCCCCAACGCTCGCCGTAGCTGCTCGTCATTCGTGCGCCGGATACCGGCCACGCGAACTGGCCGCTGCCCTCGCCGACGATCTTCGTTCCTTTCATAATGATGCGCGGCGACGATGCCTTAATGACCTCATGGCCAAGCCATTCCTCGGTGACCACCTCGCCATTTTCTTTGGTCAGCCGATATTCCATAATCTTCAGACCGCTTTGCCCTTCCGCTACAACCTTGGACTGACCGGCTTTCATATCCGCATTTTTCTGAATAATCACTTCCGGTTCGGTGACGATTTCCTCGGATACCAGTTCAACCGTCTTTACGGTCAGAGCAGGCTTCAACGCTTTTACGTTCAGCTCCGTACCGATCTGCATTGTCTTCTCCTGAACGCCAGGGTTATTCGCGAACAATTCCTTCTGAGTCACCCCGTACCGCTTAGCAATGGATGAGATCGTATCCCCTTCGCGAACGACATAAGTGATCGCTGCCTCACTGCCCTCTACGATGCGCTGAACCGCCTCCTCGGCGCTCAGCACCTTGTTCGGATCCGTCTTTACGGCAACCTGTGTTACGTCCTCCACGATCTCTGCGGATTCCACGGTTACACCGTTTTGCTTCTTGGCCGCGTTCGGATTGCTGCTCACTAATTTAATTCTAGAAGCCGCATGATTGGATGAAGTGCCCGGTATGTATTTCCCTTTCACTTGCTCCAGAATCGCGTCTGCCGTTGCTTGATCCTTCACGACCGCAATGGTCTTGCCGTCGACCTTCAGCTCTACCCCGCGGGAATAACCCGTCAGCTTCTCATACAGCTTGTCCAGAGTAGCCTCCGTATCGATCTTGGCTTTATACTTCTTCGCCTCGACCGTTGTTATGCCCTTCGTATTAACTACCATATCCGCCTGCGGATACTTCTCGGCGTACTCCTGCTCTTTGCGCTTGTAGAGCGCCTGCAGCTGCTCCTCGCTATCGATCGTTCCGATCTCCTCATCATGAAGCATGACGCGGTAATAGGTCACCGTATGCGCCTGCGCATACTGGTAACCAGCCAATAACATGCCTGTTGCAAGTACGGCAGCGATTGCCCCAATTCTGACTCTGCGTGATCGCATTTTCTGCTCTATATCCGTGCTATCTATATCATCTTGCTCATTTTCCGGTAGATTATGGCTTGGCCTGATACGCTGAACTGCAGACTGATACCGCTCCGTAAGCCAATCAAGCCTAAATTTTCCCCTGAAACCCTTCATGGTAAATCTCCTTTATATTTGACTCTATTCGACAATAAATAGTTTCAAAATTTTAACCTTTGGTCGCTATCGTCTACTTTAGCATACGACCCTCCCGAATTTCAACTCTGTTCACAAATGGCAAAAACCCGCTGCGGGAGCGGGTTTAACATGTTTTTGCTAAAATATCCAGGGGGTATTTTATTTACAATCCTGTGAATGGTACCGCTATCATGGTGATTTGGTAGAAAGGCTTTCCATTATTTTTTGAGCAGATCCATGACCTTGGCATACTGTTCTTTATCTAAATGCTTGGACAATATTTGCTGAATCTCTATCATTTCGGATTCGGTCAACCCGCCCTCCATTGCCGCCGTCATCTTCTGCATTTCTTCCTCCGGAAGCTTGGACATCAGGATATTGAATATTTCTTCCTTCTGCTGGTCGGGCAGCTCATCCTTTTTAGCCAACAAATCATCCGGGGAGATGACGACCGCCTGATCCTGGTTCCCGAGCGCATCCTGCTGAGACTGTTGTTGCGATTGGCCGGAAGCCATCCCTCCCATCACCGGAAGCGCATCCTCGGGAATACCTTCCCCCGTGTTCACGCCGTCTTCGTCGGGACGATCAGACTCATTGCCGTTGCTGACGCCGCCCTCGCTATTCTCGCTACCGCTCCCCGCACGATCCCCATTGCTGTTTCCAGCGCTATTCCCATCGGTTCCCGTATTCGCGCTTGCATTCATATTTTTATGATCTGTTTCGTCCACCTTCCTGCTGCCCGGGTTTTTGCTGCCGGTTCCTTGGCCTCCAAAACCCAGCATGCCCTTCATCATGCTTCCAAGATTAGGCGATTGTACTTCAAGAGGAATGTTATAACTGCCCAGCAGTGATTGAATATACCAGTTCACGACATAACCAGTCGTAGCCACGGTTAATACGCTGACCACTACGACTGTGATCGATAGCTTTACCAGCCAAGCAACCCACTTCATCGTATACCTCCTTCTACGTCTTCTACCTATCAGTATGGACGATAGAGGAAGATTTCAACCTTCATAAAGGGAAAAAAGAAACGCAAAAAGCCGCCCGGAGAAAACGTTCTCCACGAACGCTCCGGACGGCTAAATGTTATGACGCTATCGAATCCATCATACAGCAAGCCTTATTCATAAATCGGCAGCACTTGGTTTGTCTGATCGCGGTTTCGTCCCACGGAGAAGATCGCGATTGGAATGCCTGTCAGCTCGGATACCCGCTTTACGTAATTCCGCGTCGTTTCCGGCAGATCATCGAGCGTTTTCACCCCGGTGATGTCCTCGGACCAGCCTGGGAGTTCCTCATAGACCGCTTCGCACTCTGCAAGCATCTTGAGGCTGGCCGGGTAATGGCTGATTACTTCGCCCCGGTACTTATAACCGGTGCAGATCTTGACCGTCTCCAGGCCGGTCAGCACGTCCAGCGAATTCAGGGACAGGCCGGTCAGGCCGCTCACCCGGCGGGCATGGCGTACGACGACGCTGTCGAACCAGCCAACGCGGCGCGCCCGTCCCGTTACGGTGCCATACTCATGCCCGGCCTCGCGGATCGAGTCGCCGACGGCGTCGTTTAGCTCCGTTGGGAACGGACCATCGCCGACACGGGTCGTGTAGGCTTTCGCCACGCCTATGACCTGATCGATCTTCGACGGGCCAACGCCGGAGCCAATGCAAACCCCGCCTGCCGACGGATTCGAGGAAGTCACAAACGGATACGTGCCCTGGTCGATATCCAGCATGACGCCTTGGGCGCCCTCAAACAACACTTTGCGCTTCGCGTCGATAGCATCATTCAGAATGACGGATGTATCCCGGACGTACGGCCGGACGATTTCCGCATACTCCAAATATTGCTTCAGCACTTCCTCAACGTCCAGCGGCTCAGCATTATATACCTGCCCGATAATATGGTTCTTCTCCTTCATGAGATGGCGCAGCTTCGTCTCGAACTCCTCGGGATCGAGCAGGTCGGCGATCCGAATGCCGCTGCGTGCGGCTTTGTCCATATAAGCCGGGCCAATCCCTTTACGAGTCGTACCGATCTTGTTCGGCCCTTTGCGGTCCTCTTCCAGCGCATCCAGGACCGTATGGTAAGGCATGATGACATGCGCGCGATCGCTGATCACCAGATTGTCCGTCGTAAATCCGTTGTCATGAATATAATGGATTTCCTCGATAAGGGCTGCCGGATTTACGACCATCCCGTTACCGATAACGCATATTTTGTCCTTATAAAAAATACCCGATGGAATTAAGCTCAGTTTGTACTTCTTCCCGTCAATAAGTATGGTGTGACCGGCGTTGTTTCCGCCTTGGTAACGCGCCACCACCTCTGCGCTTTCCGCCAGATAATCGGTGATTTTGCCCTTACCTTCGTCTCCCCATTGCGTTCCGACAACGACTACTGTTGACATGTACATTCCCCCGTCAGTGCGTAAGGCACCTTAATTTGCCTTGCTCGGATTCCATACGTCAGATTCATTTTTGCCTTCAGCCGCTGTGGATCTGCTCGATCCAGAGCAGCAGCAATACAAGTGTAACAAGCGCGATTTTCAATGTCAAATTAAAAGACGAACAATCACGCATCAAAATACGTGATTGTTCGGATTCTGGCATGAAAATCTGTAATATAAGGACAATGCCGTTATTTAGTTTATAATTTACCCCGCAAACGCGTCAGTATGCGCGCGTTCGTAATTCGCAAACTTATTGAAGTTCTTCAAGAATACCAGCTCTACGGTACCGACCGGGCCGTTACGCTGTTTGGCAATGATAATCTCGATGATGTTCTTTTTCTCCGTCTCCTGATTGTAGTAATCATCCCGGTACAAGAATGCGACGATATCCGCATCCTGCTCAATCGAACCCGACTCCCGCAAGTCGGACATCATTGGCCGCTTGTCCTGCCGCTGCTCTACGCCCCGGCTAAGCTGGGACAAGGCGATGACCGGAACCTCAAGCTCACGGGCGATTTGCTTCAGCGTACGCGATATTTCCGATACCTCCTGCTGCCGGTTCTCCCCCGGCTTGCCGCGCCCATGGATCAGCTGCAGGTAGTCGATCACGATCATGCCAAGGCCTTTCTCCTTCTTGAGCCGGCGGCACTTCGCCCGAATATCGGCTACCGTTACCCCAGGCGTATCATCGATGTAAATTTCCGATTCCGACAATGCGGCAATCCCCATCGTCAGTTTGGACCAATCGTCGTCGTTTTTGAAGTCCCCTGTCCGCATGACTCCCGCGTCCAGATTCGCCTCCGCGCAAATCATCCGCTGAACGAGCTGAGCCGCCGACATCTCCAGACTGAAGATGGCGACGGTCTCTTTGGCCCGAACGGCCACGTTCTGGGCAATGTTCAGGGCAAACGCCGTCTTACCGACAGATGGACGAGCCGCTACGATAATCAGGTCATTCCGCTGGAAGCCGGACGTCATCCGGTCGAGATCGACGAAGCCCGAAGGGATTCCCGTGGTATTGCCCCGATTTTGGTGCAGCTCCTCCACTTTTTCGAACACTTCCATCAAAACATCGCGTATTGCAATAAAGCCGCTGCCGGAACGGCTGTTGGAAATTTCGAGGATTTTCCGCTCCGCATCGCTCAGCAGGCCGCCGACATCTTCACCGCCCGCATAACCCTCGCTAACGATTTGCGTAGCCGTACGGATAAGCCGGCGAAGCATGGACTTCTCTTCTATGATGCGAGCGTAGTAGTCGACGTTAGCCGCCGTAGGCACCGCGTTAGCCAGCTTCGCCAGATAACTGACTCCGCCGATATCCTCCAGCTCCCCCCGATCTTGAAGCTTCGAGGTTAGCGTAACCAGGTCGATCGGCTGACTTTCCTCGCCAAGCTGCACCATGGCTTCATAGATTAATTGGTGAGGAGGATCATAGAAATCTTCCGTCCGCACCCGCTCCATGGCGGTAATCAGCGCTTCCGACTGCAGCAGTATTGCCCCAAGCACCGCCTGCTCCGCTTCAAGATTCTGCGGGGGAATACGGTCGAAAAATTGATCTCCCGCCATTTTATTCCTCCGTCACTTGAACCTTGAACGTCGACTTCACATCGGGATGCAGCTTCACTGGCACCTGGGTAACGCCCAGCGTCCGAATCGGCTCGGCAAGCTCGATTTTGCGCCGGTCGATCTTCACGCCCGCTTTCGCCAAGGCTTCGGCGATTTGCTTATTCGTGATCGCACCGAACAGTCGGCCGCCCTCTCCCGCTTTGGCTTGTAGTGTTACCGTTATCTCTTCCAGCTTTTTGCCCAGCTCTTCAGCCTCTGCCTTCTCCTGCGCCTTGCGTTTCTCTTCCGCCGCATTCTGAACCTCCAGCGTCTTTACGTTGCCTTCGGTAGCTACACGAACCAGCCCCCGCGGAATCAGAAAGTTCTGTGCGTAGCCTTCGGATACGTTTTTAATTTCCCCTTTTTTGCCTTGACCCTTTACATCCTTTAAGAAAATGACTCTCATTCGAATAACCCCTCTTCCTTTTCTATTTCATCCAGTACTTCGAGCAGCCTTCTCTCCGCCTCCGCCTGGGTTCCTTCCAATTGTACCGCAGCGTTCGTCAGATGGCCGCCTCCGCCAAGCCGTTCCATTACGATTTGCACATTCATGTTCCCCAAGGAACGGGCACTGATGCCGATGAGGCCATCGGGCCGCTCGCTAATCACGAACGATGCCAGCACATTCGTCATGTTCAGCAGCGTGTCCGCCACCTGGGCGATCAGCAGCTGCGGAATTTTGCGGTTCGGCTCCGTCACCGCCAGCGCGATATGATTATGAATCATGCGCGCATGCTTTATAATATCGGCTTTGGCGATATATTCCTGCAGGTCTTCCTTCAGAACCCGCTGCACCATCACGCTGTCCGCGCCGATGCGCCGCAGAAATGCCGCGGCCTCGAACGTACGCGATCCCGTATGGAGCGCGAAATGCTTCGTATCCACCGTAATTCCGGCAAGCAAGGTCGTCGCCTCCAGCGGGCTGAGCTCCACCTTCTCGTGAATATACTGGATCAGCTCGGTAACGAGCTCGCTGGCCGAGGATGCATAAGGCTCCAGATAGACAAGCACCGCATCATTGATGAACTCCTCGCCCCGCCGGTGGTGGTCAACGACCACGACCCGGCTGGCCTCTTCAACCAGCTTCGGCTCCATCGTCATCGAAGCCTTATGCGTATCAACGACGATTAATAACGTGTGCTCGGTCATCAAATCGAGCGCATGCTCCGACGTAATGAAGCGGCGCCGCAAGGGCTCTTCCTTCTCAATCCGCTCCATTAGCCGATCGATGCCCGGATTCTTATCGTCGAGCACAATATGCGCCTCGACCTGGAACATATCGGCGGCCTTCAGCACGCCGATGGAGGCCCCGATGACGTCCAAATCCGGCATGCGGTGGCCCATGATTATAACTCTGTCGCTCTCCTGCATCAAATCGCGGAGAGCGTGGGCGATGACGCGCGCCCGCACGCGCGTCCGCTTCTCTATGGCGCCCGACTTGCCGCCATAGAACGAGAGCCGCTGACCGGCCTTCACTGCGGCCTGGTCCCCCCCGCGCCCGAGCGCCATATCCAGACTCGACTGGGCGAGTTCGCCCAGCTCGCTGAAGCGCTCGGTGCCGAAGGCGAGGCCGATGCTCAGCGTCATCGGCACCTTCAGGTCCGCGGTCATCTCGCGGACCTCGTCCAGGATCACGAACCGGCTCTGCTCCAGTTCGTTCAGCGATTTTTGATTCAGCATCATCAAATACCGCTCTGAGGACAGCCTGCGCAGATAGACCCTGTACTGCTTCGCCCATTCGGTCAGAGCTGTTGCCACTCGCGCGATGAGCGCGGTACGCTGCTGATCGTCCATCCCCTGGGTCGCTTCGTCCAGGTTGTCGAGCATCACGATGCCCAGCGCGGCCCTCTCGTCCTCGTATCGGTCCCGCAGAACGGCGAACTCCGTAATGTCGTGAACGTAAATCAGGCGCTCATCATGGAGCACCGTCAACTCGTAATGCCGGTCTGCTACGGCCGTTTCGACCGTAGAGATTGTATTTGCAGCAGCGTCCTTCTTATCCCGGGCGGGATAGGGAGGCAGCGCCGGAAGCAGCTCCGATAGCGGTTGTCCAACGACAGAATCCTGGCCGAACATTTTGTTCACGAAGCGGTTATGCCACTCTACCGTCCGTTCTTCGCTATACAGCATAATCCCGAACGGCAGGCGGCTTACCGCCTCACCTTCTACCCGTTTAATCCGGTACGTCAGATCGGTCACATAACGAACGAGCTCCTTGCGGAAGCGCCGCTCCGCCCGAAGCATTACATAAGTTAAGCCGCAGACCAGGCATAAACTGATCAGGCCGAGCACCCAATTGTAATAGGAGATGAAGATGACGAGCAGAAGCTGCAGCGCGAACACCCACACGGTCTGATAGCCGTGCCAACGTTTTTGAAGTAAATTAGGCATGATTTCTCACCCTATCGTCTTGATCTCGTAATCATCTCACGCAGCGGCATAGCGATATCCAGGATTCCCACAATTTTCAGAGGCGGAATAAATAACATCGCTATGATCAGCAACACCGGAATCGCCGGATTCCACTTCTTCTGATAAGCCAAGAAGAAGAAAAAGCTGGCTGCCTGAATCATAAACAAGAAATTGAGCAGCGGCGACAAATTCAGCAGCACCGTCCCGACGAAGCTGTCCATGACAGCGGCGCTGCCAAATAGCATGATCAATACCGTAGCCAGGTAATACCAGATCAGCGCTCTCGGCAGTCTCCAGTCGCGCAGCGGCGGGAAGCTTCTCACCGAATGTCCAAGACTGTTCAACGTTGGCCGGGCAATCAGATGCGTTACGGCTGCAAGCAGAAACGAGCACATGATCATCGTAAATGGCGTCATTCTGGCCGCCAGGCTGGAAAGCTGCTGCGCCATTTCCGGAGACCAGACTAGATCCGAGGCGATCAACTCATTGTCAGCCATATTCTGCATCAGAGACATCATCGTATTTAGCGTCTCTTCAATCGAAGAGGCCAAATTGAAGTCATAGATAACAGTAACAGCGAGAAATGCCAGCAGAAACTCCAGCAGAAGCGTTCCCGTTCCCATCACAACGACCTTGAGTGCAGAGGCCCGCGTCTTATACAAATGCCCCATGACCAAGGCCGGAACCATAAAAAATACGGCCAAGAGAATAATCACGGGATTAGACAAGAGCAAAGCCGCTGCGATCCATACGATCGCGATGTGAAATGCAAATGCTCTCACCGATAACGTTGCGTAGAGGATTACGCCGGGCAATAGCAGAACGAAAATAGTTATAAAAGAAAAATGCGTTGCAAACGACAGCAGGAGCAGCAGATAGACTACGCTCCATGCCACCGAGGTCCAGCGTAAATTCAAATGGATTCACCTCTTGCGCATATGTTCTTGCAATGTAGAAATATCCTGATACCAATCTTCCAACTGGTGTCCTTCTTGCTCGTGTTTCTTTAGCTTTTCCAAGATATGATCGTCCATATCCTTATAGGATATGCCAAGCCTGCGTCCCAATATGTAACAACTGACGACCAGACTGGCAAGACTATCACTTACCCGTGTCGTGCTGCCTTCCCACAATGCCTTGAATAAACGGGATACGTGATCGACCACTTCCGTTTTGAGCCATTCAATCACTTTGGCGCGTTTGGCCACATCCATTTCTTTCTGCATGGCGGACAGCTTCCACCCTCCCTGAAAAAGGCTTTATTCTTCATTATAGCATAAAGCAATTCATTCCCTTGAAGCAAACCTTGCGTCTAATTTTTGGGAACGGGTACATCCCGCGTCACAAAACGCTCGCAATACTCAATAATTTGGCTGCGGCGCACGATGCCGATAAATCGGCCCATATCATCCACTACAGGCACAAAATTCTGCACTTTGGCCAAATTGATCAAGCCTTCCATATCCGCATCGATCGATACCGCCTTAATGTTCATCTTGAGCGGAACGTCCTTGAGCAAATATTTAGAAGCGTTCTCAAAAGTGACCCTGCCTCCGGAATTTTTCATATACCATAGGAGATCACCTTCGGTTACCGTACCGACATACACCCCGTCCTTGCCGATAATCGGCACAGCGGTATACCTGTGATACTCCATTCTCTCCAAGGTCTGCCTTAATGTAGAATCCAGCGTTACGGAAACGACATCCTTTTTGGGAAGTAGAAAAAATGCGATATTCATAGATAAAAGTCCTCCTCTGCCCTTTTCAGACTCTCCTATTGACTACGATTCAAAGAAGGTTTTGTTCCACTACAGGTGCGAAATCGGCAGCCGGAAACCGGACTGCCGAATAAAGTTTAGTAAGGATGGATTTAATAAGGACATATATAGAATCTTTATAACGAAGGCTGCTCGGTATTTTGCCCCTCTTGGGCGGACTGTGCATTAGGATTCAGCAAATCCTCTGTCTTCGTATTCGGATCCGACCAGTTCTCGATCAGCTGCTCGGCAAAAGTCACATCTTCTTCATTCGCCTGAATATAATAGACTCCGTTTTTGCGCATCCCTTCACCCATAATGGTAAACCCGCTGATTTGCGGCGCTTGATTGGTCAGCAGCTGCTTGGAGAGATCGATGATAAAGCTAGGGGTCATGTCTGTCTTGAAGTTCTCACCCAGCATATTCATCAGATCGGGGATTTTCCCGATTTGATCCAGCTTCAGCATGCGGTCTACCAGCGCACTCAAGAAAATCTGATGCCGCTTCGTCCGGTTGAAGTCGCTATCCTCCCGGTATCTGACGAAGTTAAGCGCCTCTTGCCCATCGTACAACGGCTTGCCTGCCTTGATGGTGAATTTCTCGTGGTCCTTGTGTTTATTGACGATATCCTTATCGATCGGCAGCTCAATGCCGCCCAGTTCATCGACAACTTCCCGAAGCCCCTCAAAATTGATGGCTGCGTAATAGTCAGCAGGATATCCTAAGAAATTGGCTACCGTATCCTTGGACATTTTGGCCCCGCCAAAAGCATAGGCATGGTTGATTTTATCGCTCTTGTCCCTGCCTACGATTTCCGTGTACGTATCCCGCGGAATTGAAACCAGCAGTACTTTGGAATCTTCCGGACGTACGACGGCGTAGATCAGCGTATCGGAGCGGGCCGGCTCGTTGTCACGCTGGTCAACTCCCAGCAGCAAAGCAGTGAACGGCTCCGTTTGCTTAGCTGCAACGGGCTTGGGTTTCTCTCCATCAATGGGGGAATACGACTTCTCCAGCTTCTCCTCCACCTGCCCAGATAGGAACAAATCAAAGGCCATCAGGGCCAATGGCTTGCGGAATGTATATGCGCCGGCTCCGACTATAATCAGAACCAGCAGCGTGATGAGCAGGCCTTTAAGTCTGCTGCGCTTCTTCTTTATATTCTTTACTCTATTTCCTCGTTCTAACATCATATGCCTCCCATGGTTTGTACTATACGGCTCTCCTTCGCAATGTCTTTCACTTTACGGTAAATAGCCGCAATACCAGGCGTCTTCAATTAATTGTAAACCGTAGCCTTCGGCAAAAAACTACAAAATAGTAATTTAACAGGCACAAAACAAATAACTCTATCGCTTCGTACTATACCATAAACGGGTTTTTCCGCACAAATATGTTGTTGGAAGAGCACCAAAAAAATCCCCCCTGCACGGGGGGATGGATTCATTGCATAACTTCTAGCCGAAAACTCTTCTACTCCGCTACAAATGGCTTATCCTGCGATACCGCAAGTTCATGGAGATAGATGCCGGTGCCATCGCCGATCGCATAATTAAGTATTCGTTTGTTAACAGGTACGATTTCGGAACGATATAACGTTGGGAATACAGGAATTTCATTGACCATTAACTGCTGCCACTCTTTATAGATGGCTTGGCGAGTAGCCACATCGAAAGCCTTCTCGGAGACCCCCTCTGCTAGCAGGCGGTCATTCTCTTCGCTGGCGTATCTCGGAAAGTTGAACAGCGCATCCCGCCCATACAGGCCCGTCGGGTCAACGTCGATGCCCACGCTCCATGCGCCCATATAAACATCGACGTTTGGATCATCCTTTCCGTTATTTCCTACGCGATCGTAGAATGAGTTGAATTCAGCCAGTTCCAGGTTAACATTCAGCCCGATCGCATTCCAGGACTGTACATAATAACGGGCCAACGGCTCCGCAATATCTCCGCCCGTCATGGATATGAAATTGATCACCAGCTCGCTTCCATCCGGTTTCGTGCGGAATTCACCGTTTTTCTTATAACCGGCTTCATCCAGAATTTGATTGGCCTTCTCCACGTCATACGCAATTCCTGGATTGCTGGCATCATGGAACTCCGGATGTGACGGAGGGATCAGCGTCGTTGCGTTCCAGCGCAGGCCATGGTAGAAGCGCTTGCCCACCTGGTCATTATCCACGGCATGCCACATGGCTCTGCGCAGGTTCACATCGGCCATTTTGGCATTGGGGTCCGGGGCTACGACCTTATTGGCTTCATCCCACTTGCCCAGCTTAAAGCCGATATACGTATATGCCCGATCGATAACTCCTAAATATTCTACATTGGACATGTTCGCATTGTCAGGGAACTGGTCAATCGGGAACGAATCCACCAGATCGACCCCGCCCGATTTCAATTGCTGTACGATCGTCGTCGGATTGATCACCTTGAGCACGACTTTATCCAGATGGGGCTCGCCGCGCCAATAATCCGGATTCTTGACATAAACCACGGATTCCCCCGGTACGATACTCTCCACCTTGAAGGGACCGAAGCTGATTGGCTTCTCGCGCACTGCTGAAGAGGATGACATCTTAGCGACCTCCATATCTCCAAAAATGTGCTTCGCTAGCGGATACGTCCAGATGCTGCCCGTCAATAATGACGGCGTGGATTTAATGTACGTAATTTGCAGCTTCTTATCGCTCAGCACTTTAATGCCGGAAATCTTATCCGCTTTGCCTTCCCGGTATTCGACCAACCCTTCAATATTCGTGAAATCAGAGCCGTAGCGCGGGCCATCATAATCCTTGTGGGCGATGACCTCATGAGCGAACTCCCAGTCCTCTGCAGTTACAGGTTTACCGTCATGCCAGTTGACATTGTCGCGAATCGTGAAGGTAAAGGTTCTTCCATCCTCCGATACCTCATAGGTCGCTGCCCCATCGTTCGTGAACACATAGTTCTTATCCCACGTTAATAACGATTCATCAAACCACTCTAGAACCTTGGCGTCAGGAATACCCGAGGAGAAATTATAATTGAGTATGCCTTCGAATGCCGTATCGGTGACAAGGCCGTACGTAATCGTCCCCCCTTTGATTGGTTCCCCTTCATTCGTCTTGACATTGCTGAAATCCTCAATGGAATACAGACCTTCCTCTGTCTGTTTCTTGTTGCCGTCCGTCTGGTTTGGCGTGTTCGTCGGACTGGGCAGAGTCACATCGTTCCCTTTGCCGGATGTGCAGGCGGAAAGAACAATCATAAATGCAAACAATAGCGGCAGCAGCGTTTTGGAGCTAAACCTTTTTTTCATCAAATTTCCTCCCTTTTATCCTCTTCTTTGTCTTGCATCCGTCGCACGCTTGAGCGCTTGACCGACATTGTTTATGCTAAGCATCAATACAAGAATGAGTAGTGATGCCGGCAACCAAATCCACCACCGATACTCCAGCGTCTGCGGATTCCGGGCGTAGCTGACCAGGGTTCCGAGACTGGGGGTGCTCTCCGGAAAACCGAATCCCAAAAAAGACAAGCCTGACTCCAGGCCGATATTGGCCGCTAAATTCAACGTCATCGTCACAATGATAATGGAGCTTAAATTGGGCAGGACCTGGGTGAACATAATCTTTAGATGGGATGAGCCGAGCGTCCTTGAGGCCTTTACATATTCAAGTTCCTTCTCCTGCAATGCCTTCGATCTTATGAGACGGGCTATCCCCATCCATAGAAATGCAGTCATGATCAAGGAGAAAGATATAATGCTGTATTTCGGAACTGCAGCTACAAAGGCAATGACGATCATCAGCGTAGGCAGAATCATAAAAAAATCAACGATCCGCATCGATATGTTATCTGCCGTTCCCCCAAAATAACCCGATATAAGTCCCACCAGGATGCCGATGATCCCGGTGAGCACCGTTACGATAATCCCGATCGACAGCGAGTTTCTCGTACCGATAATCAATTGCCCGAAGACATCTCTCCCGCCATAGTCTGTGCCTAACCAGAACTTGGAGGACGGTGGCTGATACAATGCAAATAGATCGACCGTAACAATCTGTTTTTGATCCAGGATCAAAGATATGCCATAGACCGCAACGACGACGAGCCCCAATAAAATCAAGGATCCTAAAGCCATCTTATCCCGCTTGATTTCCCGCCATAAAATCTGCCAGCTTGAGGGGCTGGCCGCTGGCTCATAGGCTCCGTCCTCCGCTAGCCTGCTTGCCTTATTCATTTCATCATCACCCCTATGCGTTCTAAGCATTATTTAATGCGAATGCGAGGATCCACGATGCCCAGAATGATATCGGAAATTAAAGAACCTAAAATGGAAGCAATGCCATAAAGAAGAACCAGGGCGGTAACGACGCTAAAATCACGGATCAAAATAGAATTTAGAAACAGCTGTCCCATCCCCGGATAACTAAAAATATATTCGATGAACACAGTTCCCCCGATGAGTCCCGTTATTTCATAACCAAAAAATGCGGCGATTGGCAAAAGCGAGTTTCGCAAAATATGATGCGTATAAACGCGAGATTCCGATGCTCCCTTCGCTCTAGCCAGCAAAACGAAATCCTTCTGCTTCGTATCAATAATCTCGCTGCGTAAATACTGTACAGTAGACACGGTAGTTATCAGAGCCATAGACAATGCTGGGAGCAATAAATGGTATAGTTTACTGGCCATGTAGTCGAAGCTGCCCGGAACAAGCCCGGGAGTTACGCTTCCTTCCGTGGGGAACGCCCGGAAATGAAACCCGAAAATCCACAGCATAAGGAGCGAGAAAATGAACAAAGGCGCAGCGAATCCCAGATAGGTATAACCGGTAATAATCCGGTCCCCCCAAGTATCGTTATAACGACCGCTAATGATTCCAAGCGGGATGGCGATGAGATAAGTAATTACTAACGTAACCAAAGACAGCCAGATCGTATTGCTGATCCGTTGCCCGATTAAATCTGTCACGGGCATTTTAAACCGGAAGGATTGGCCAAAGTCACCCTGAACTGCCCTCTTGACCCAATCCCAATATTGAATATGCCAAGGATTGTTCAGTCCCAGCTTCTCTCGCTGCTCGGCTAACATCGACGGATCAACACTAGGATCAAGCATTCCGGTCAAGGCATCCCCCGGCAATGATTTCGCAAGAATAAATACGAGAACGCTCAGCAGGATAATTTGCGGAATCATGATCATCAGCCTGCGCAGAATTGTTTTCCACATCAGCTTCACCCCCTTTCGGGCAATGCCGCAAAGTGAGTGGTGGATAGCGGTTTTAAATCGTAAGCCAGTCCTTCTTGATCAAAATAACGGGAATACGCCTCCTCATATTCCAGACGGATCGTTTGACGCAGCCGCTGACGCTTCTCCCGCTGCCTCGGATCCAGATCCGGAATGGCTGCCAGGAGACGCTTCGTATAAATATGCTGAGGATTCTCAAAAATATCCCTCGTAGTGCCCTGTTCTACATGCCGCCCCTTGTACATAATGCCGATATAATCGCACATGTGGCGGATTATCCCGAGATCATGGCTAATGAATAAATAGGTGAGATTAAGCTCTTTTTGAATGTCCTGCATGAAGTTCAGCACCTGGGCCTGGACGGAGACGTCCAGCGAAGATACCGGTTCATCAGCTATAATGAGCTTAGGCTTCAAAGCGATTGCCCGGGCTATGCCGATCCGCTGACGCTGTCCTCCGGAAAATTCATGCGGATATTTATGTATCGTCTCTGCGCTTAAGCCGACCTGGGTCAAAAGCTCCTGTACGCGGCGCTTCTCCTCCCCAGCCGACAATCGCTCGAAATTGCGCAGCGGCTCCGCCACGATATCCAGCACCCGCTTCTTCGGATTCAATGACGAATACGGATCCTGGAAGATCATCTGAATATCTCTGCGGAACTTTGAACGGCTTCGGCGCATGCCTTTGCCGATGTCCTCCCCTTGAAATAAGATCTGTCCCGCGGTGACCGGGTTCAAACCGATAATCGCCCGCCCTGTCGTTGTCTTCCCTGAGCCGGACTCTCCAACGAGACCATAGGTCTGCCCAGGCTCTATACTCAAGCTGACGCCGTCCACTGCCTTTACCCGATCAATGACCCTTCTGAACACCCCGCCGTAGACCGGAAAATACACCTTCAAATCTCTAACCTCAAGAAGTGCCATACGTATTCCTCCTTAGTGATCGAGAAAGTGAAAATCCTTATAGCATGTACAGCGCACATAGTGGCCCGGTTCGACCTCATGCAGCTGAGGATCTGCCTCGTGCTTCGATTCACTGATCCATGGAATACGTGATCTAAAGCGGCAGCCTTGACGGGGCAAGAGCTTCAGTGACGGTACCACGCCATGGATCACATGCAGCTTCGTCCTCTCGTCGCTCGCGGTAGGTATGGAGCTCATTAAGGAACGGGTATAGGGGTGCTTCGCATTTGTCATCAGCGCATAAATTGAAGCGATTTCAACAATCTGGCCGGCATACATGACCGCTACCCGATCCGCCATCTCCGCCACAACGCCCAAATCATGCGTAATGAGAATAATTCCTGCATCCATATCTTCTTTAAGGCGCCGGATCAGTTCTAAAATTTGCAGCTGAATCGTAACGTCAAGAGCCGTCGTCGGCTCATCGGCAATTAACAGCTTCGGCTCGTTTGCGATGGCGATCGCAATGACTACCCGCTGCCGCATGCCGCCGGATAATTCATGAGGATATTGCCCGTATGTATATTCCGGGCGGGGAATCCCTACTTTATGCAATAATTCGATAGCTTGTTCTCTTCTGTGCTTTCTGGATTTCTTAGTTAACGAAGATGGTTTGGATTCATGAAGAAGCAGTACTTCTTCAATTTGTTCTCCAATAATCATTAGAGGATTAAGTGCAGATAGAGGATCCTGAAAGATCATACTGACTTCGTTACCACGAAGCCTGTTCAGTTCAGCAGGAGACATTGCTGCGAGGTTCTGGCCATGGTAGTAAATCTTGCCCTCCATACGAGCACGCGTATGCAGCCCCATAATGGAAAAAGCCAACGCGCTTTTACCCGAGCCAGACTCACCGACGATAGCCAGTATTTCATTTTTCTTAACCGTTAGACTAAGGTCGTCCACAGCGGCATACCATTCATCGGATATGCGAAATGAGGTCGATAAATTCTCGATTTTCAAAAGTTCTTCATTCACATTCATCACCCTGTCAAGTTATTTAATGACATTATAAGAATGGCAATCATTGCAAACAAAGCGCATATATTTACTCGGTTTTAATTTTTCTCCTCTGCGAGAATAATGTATATAAAGTGGATTTAATGGAAAATAATTTATTTTCTATAAATATATCCTATTGAGCCTTTTTTTCCAAGCACTTTTTCCAAAGTCAGTAAATTTAGGAGCCTAAATTAAAAAAGCACCGTTTGGTGCTATATTAAGTTACACAATAAAAAATGATATAAAGGCAATAAGAAACAGGAGCGATAGCAAAAGCCGCGACCAATTCAGCCATATGGCTTTAACATCCTTCATCGTCTTTCCCCATACCCACCAGGCTGCTATAAAAATCAAAATGATGACGAATCGGTTATGGGTTAATCCAAGCAGATCAAAAGCGTAACTGGCGATATATCGGTCCTCGCCTATTTTTATACTGGATAAGACGGCTAACAGCATTATCAATCCAGCAAGTAATCCAATCCATTGTTTCATCTTAAACATAATTTTCTGCCTCTTTCTTGGCGTATTCTTTAGATGACTCATATAATAGACCGTTTTGTATTTCTAAAGTGCGGGTTGCAATTTCACGGCTTAAATCCTTAAGATGTGAAATAAATATGATTAGTGCTCCAGCCTTTGCCCGGTCGGTAAGCATTTGGCTGGCCATGGCTTGAGCTTCTGGATCAAAGGAAGAGAAAGGCTCATCCAACAGGATAATGGACGTTTGCCGGGCCAATACGGAAGACCAATACAATTTATGCCGCATGCCTAACGAATATTCTTGAACAAACTGCTTAAGGGCATGGTTCATCTGGAACCCGTCAATCATTCTGCCGAATTCCTGGTTGAACTGTTCCTCGGGAATATCGAACAATGCCCGAATGAAATTAGCGTTCTCTTGACCGGTTAAATAGTCGAATAAGTAAGGCTCCACAGGAATATAACTTAGCTGTGATAAAATTTGTCTTCCATCCGTTAAGTTACGGCCCTCATAATATATTTCGCAATCCGCTTCGATAAGCTGGGCAATGATTCGTAATAAGGTCGTTTTGCCGCATCCATTTGGTCCTCTTAGCCATATAATATCTCCCTCATGAGCTTCAAAGGATATTCCCTTAAAAAGGGGTTTATCTTTCTCATAGCCAAAATTCAAATTGCGTACTGCCAGCATCATCTCACCCCTTCTACAAACTAAATACATCCTCCAATACAGCAGCGACTACCAAAAAGACGATAATTGCTAATAGCACCGGCATAAGCTGGCTTTTAATTAAATGGGTCTGTATTCTACGCTGTCGAATAGACTCCTTTATTATTCCCCAAATAATATACGGGCAAATGCAGGCTAAGAGTATGGCGGGTATTTCGAACACCGCGTGCGGAAGAAAAGCCGTGATGATCGTGTCAGCCCGTCCGTTCTGAATGGTTAACTCCAGCCCAACCCCTACAACCATTCCATTTAAAGCTAGCAAAATAATATTCCCAATCCCGTAAGTGGCCGTTCCAATCAATATAACGATTACAGACTGCTTTAAGTTTTGAAAAAGATATTTCCACCACACAATGCCTGAAGCCTCAAAAGGGAGCGGTTTATCATAACTCTGGACAATAAACCCGAAAATAACAGATGCCAGAAATACCAAGGATATAAAAATTAATTTCCCCCGATACAAGTTAAATATTGTGCGCCGAAATGGCCTAATGATTAAATTATTCACTCACTAAAGACGCTCTCTTTCCTTTTTTATTTTTAAAGAAAAAATACAGAGTAAATCCCGTTACTATTACAAAAACCAAGAATGCGTCGTATACCAGCTTTTGACCAACTGAGGTTTCAAAAAAAACGGCAACAAAGAACAATACAAACATGGCCCCCGTGATAAACCTTTTCGGAATGGTATAGAACTGTTGAACGATTCTAGTCTCGTAAGTGTCCATCCGAATTAAGAACATGTTCGCATAGTCAAACCGGCTGCAGTATTTTAGCCAATATGAAGACATTATGCCAATCATGACAAACAGCAGCCATGTACCTATAATTCCTACTATTATTTCAAGCAGACTTCCCTTAAGCTTGATCGCCCCAACCACCAGAATTAGGTTCATAATAAGCTGAAGTGGAACTAACAGAACTAGCAACAACATCGTTTTGCTGCGCATATATTTTTGAACAGAATACTCCGCAGACAACTTCACTAGGTCAATCTGTCTTAATTCACTGGAAGGATGAAGAATCGGATAGTTCCATACCCATAGCCAAGCGGTCTGGTATAACGCAAAACAGCAAATAAACCAAAAGGCAAGAACAAAATTAGTGAACGACTCTAACCCATAGATTAAAAAGAAAGATAGCCCCACAATAGAACTGATCGCCGGAGGAAATACAAGTATGAATTTCTGTGGCAGCTTTGTTTGTCCGATCGTTCTTTCCATAATCCATAAGTCTCTGCTGAGCCAAGGATTTTTACGCCAAAGCATATTAACGATTCCATGATAAAACTTAAAATATAAGCTTCTAGTATTGTCTAGTTGAGGGGAAAGTCTCTTTCGATGGAATGATAGCTTTGACGAATAATAAAGATAACCAAGTGTAAATATGGCATAAACGACCAAGGAGGCCGCCAAAATGATATAGATCCACTCATACTGGAACCAATCCAGTATATGATTAAAACGTGATGTTATTGTAGCTTTAATATTTGCCGAAAATTCACGCAGCACTGCACCTAACCCTTGTCCAAGGCGCTCAGCGGGAATGGGATGATTGATTAACGCTGAAAAAAGCAATTTGCTTATAAAATAAATGGGTACCGTCAAACATACCACCTTCAGGATATATAGCGGGAAGTTTTGGTGAAAAGCCGGCATAGCCGTTACTCCCCAATTTCTTAATACGCTTCTTTTCAGAGTTGTATAATAAATCGTCGATACCAGGAGTATCCACAATGCAATTAGCAGTAAGGAAGACGCCCAATGAAGAGGTGATTTAAGAATTGCATAAATAGCGATAGCCTCAAACATAAATTCATGGATCCAAAACATGATAGTCTCTGTCACTAAAACGACATTTAAAAGCTGATGCCCATTGCGTCCGGATTGCCAAAGTAATTCCTGAATCGGGTGATTGCTGACTCGGCTCGAGTTTTGTCGGGCCATAACTCGAGGAAGTAGCACATTGAATAATAGTACGAAAAAAATAATAATATTTCGGATCTTCTCATGAGAAATGCTCTCTAAAAAAATGGCAAATAAAAATAGTAAAGTTAACTGAAGAATTCCTGCAATGACCCAACAAAGCGCATTAGGAAGCTTGATACCCAAGTTCTCCCTTATTTTCTGAGTGACACCTGCAAAATCCTGTCTAAATTGATCAAGGATCATACTCTTCGATAAAATGCCAAAGGATTTACGCACGAACTCACCTCTAATTTATGTATATCAGTAGCATTAAGTTCAAGTAATGAAAGAAAGAAGAGATGGCCAGTCTCTTCCGTCCTTTCATATATTACCAAGCGATAGCTTGTGCCTTCAGGTTCTTCTTCAGGAGGTCTTTTACATAAAGAATTGCAGCGTCGATCATCACGCTAGTTACGGCGAGCGAACCAGCAGATAGAAGAGTCATAATTGCAGATACTGCAATTGCCGCATAACCCATCGTATCGATCAGATTTACAATTTGTGTCGCAAGCGACTTATCGATACTTAAATAAGCCATAATATCAAACATAAAAACACCTCCTTATTGGTTTATATGGAAATATATGCATATATTTCTCGTTTCAAAATTTATCATAGGGACTCTATCAAGTCAATTGTCCCCAAAGGGACAGTTTGCTTCATTTCATAACAAAAAAGCCAGTTTACCGACAAATTTCGGCAACTGGCTTTTTTAATGATTGGCGATTACTCCGTAGTGTACGGAAGCAATGCGATTTGACGGGAGCGTTTGATCGCAATCGTCAAGAGACGTTGATACTTCGCGCTTGTTCCTGTCACGCGACGTGGCAAAATTTTGCCCCGCTCGCTGATGAATTTCTTAAGCAGTTCAGTATCTTTATAGTCAATGTGAGTAATTTTGTTCACAGTGAAGAAACATACTTTACGACGTTTGTTGCGGCCGCCGCGGCGTGCCGGTCTTTTGTCGTCTCCGCCTTCTCTTTGCTTGAAGCTCATGCTATTCAGTCCTTCCTATATTAAAATGGCAAATCGTCATCCGATATATCGATCGGTTTCCCATCGTCAGAGAATGGATCTTGGCTGCGTGAGAAGTTACTGCTGCTGCGGTTGCTATTGCCGCCCGCGCTGCTTCCACCGAATGGGTTCTCCTCGCGCTGTCCGCCACCACTGCCACCTTCACGATTAGACTCCAAGAAACGGACATTATCAGCAATGACTTCGGTTACGTATACACGTTTGCCTTCGTTATTCTCGTAATTCCGTACCTGAATGCGTCCTTCAACAGCTGTGAGGCGGCCCTTACGCAAGTAATTCGCGCACGTCTCAGCCAGTTGTCTCCAAGTTACGACCGGAATAAAATCCGCTTCGCGTTCTCCTCCCTGCGATGTAAACGGTCTGTCCACGGCTATCGTAAATTGAGTAACCGCTACGCCAGACGGCGTATAACGCAGCTCGGGATCTCTAGTTAGACGTCCGATCAGAATGACACGGTTCAACAATCCAATCCCCTCCTCCGGGCTAATGCTTACAAAGTACTCAGAGTTCAAACAAGTCCCAAGGACCTCTTGAACTCCCTAAAATTAGGCTACGTCTTTCGTAATGAGATAACGGATAACCTCGTCGGAAATCTTCAGAATCCGCTCGAGCTCAGCAACGACATCAGGAGTCGCTGTGAAGTTCACCAGGACGTAAATACCGTCACGGATTTTGTTGATCTCATACGCAAGCCGGCGTTTGCCCATTAGGTCGTGCTTTGTAATTTCACCGCCGTTTTGGATGATGCCTTGGAATTTGTCAACTACGGCTTGAACAGCTTCTTGTTCAAGTTCAGGACGAATGATGTACATCACTTCATATTTGCGCATATATGTCACCTCCTCTTGGACTATGGCCCCCACCTTCTTACCCATGGGAGCAAGGAGCGAGCTTCAACTCGCACCAAAATATTATATCAAATCCGCGTACTCCCTGCAAGTATGAAACCTAAAGGAACTCCATACAATAAACGTGCTTCATGCCTATTATCGCAGCTTCCCCATTTTAAACCGAAAGGAGGCCTTACCCATGGGTGAACAAACCGAATTCGAGCCTGGGGACAAAGCGCCAAATCCCGGCATCTACACGGAGGTAGGCGAGGCGCGCAGCTTCCATACGCAAATCAACAACCCCAAGCGAGTCAAATTGGAACGCGGCGACACATTCCCCGAGACGACAAATAAGAACCGCAAGTGGAAAAAAGCCGAAAAAGCCCGCGTTCACTAATTCAATCGTACCAGCCCTTAGTCACGGAAATATTAATTACAAATCCGGTGCATAAAACACAAGTCTTTGCACATAATACACTTAGACGGCGATGCAAAGAGAGGTGTGGTTCCGTTGGATCATCCACGAGCAACACAGCTGCCTGGAGTCTTATTCACTACCCGTTAGAAGCAAACGATCGCGAATTGAGAAAGACCCCTCTTTATCACTTCGTTAAAGCCTAGGCGAAGATCAGATGTTTCTTAGTCGTGAGAGAAGAATTCCAATCCGCATCCCGTCTGCAAACGGAGAACCCATATGGGTTCTCCTTTGTTGTTAAGACAGGTCTACAGTCCTAAATTTAACATCAAAAAAATCCCCCTACACATATCAGGGGATTCTTGGACTTATTCTTGTTTTCAATTGATGACTATGATGGCGGAAAGGGTGGGATTCGAACCCACGCACGCTTTGACACGCCTAGCTGATTTCGAGTCAGCCCCCTTGGACCTCTTGGGTACCTTTCCACAGCACAATTGAGTATATCATAAAACACATCGCCGATCAAGGGAACTTATGTTCCTTTGATCGGTATAATGCTGAACCTCAACATAGTAAGTCATTCGAGCTATCCGTCACTTCACAGGTTATGACTGGTTCTGCGTGTCCGCGGCCTCTTCCCCGGCTGATGCTGCCGAGTGAATCACCTTACGCATATTTTTCTCAAATTTTGCTCTTGGAACGAGTACGCTGTGCTTGCAGCCCACGCATTTAATTCGGATATCCATACCCATTCGGATGATTTCCATTTCATTGCTGCCGCAAGGATGATTTTTCTTCATCAACACAATATCGCCCAGCCCAAACGATTTACGCTCCATGTATATCCCTCTCCTACCTCTTCCATAATTATTCTATCCCATCAGTCAATTTAGATTGACTAAATCGTTCCCATGCTGCATAACAGCTTAACTTTGTAATTTATTCGCCCTCAGTCAAAGCCGGATTATCCGCTTCAGCTTCTTCCAGTGCCTGCTTAACATAAGTTTGTATTCGCCGCTCGACTTCTTCTCTGGCCGAAGGCAGACATTCCATCGCGATACGGACGACGAATTCGCTGGCTGACAGCGACTGAATGCCAAGCACATGCGGCACTTCCGGGTTATAGGGATGCTCCTCTTTCATTTTTAGCATCGCCCTTTTCAACAAGCCGATACTCTCTTCCAATTTCTTAGCATTGCTGAATGGAAAATCCACAACAACCATCGCATTGTTCAACGAATAGTTCGTCACATTAGTGATCATACCGTTCGGAATGATATGCACCTCTCCCGTCCAGCTGACAAGACGCGTGGAACGGAGTCCAATCATCTCGACCGTGCCTTTAAGACTTCCGGTTTGAATGACATCGCCTACGGCAAACTGATCCTCCAGTATAATGAAAAAACCTGTAATCACATCCTTCACCAGGCTCTGAGCGCCAAAACCGATAGCCAGCCCCAGCACCCCGGCCCCGGCAAGCAGCGGCGCAAGCTGGAAACCGACTTCACCCAGCACAAGCATCACCATAATGAAGTTGCTAGTAATCCAGGTAACATTTTTAAGAAGCTCGCCTACAGTTATGAACCTCCGAGGATTAACCTTTAAGCGGCTTTTCTCCCTCTTCTCCAGAGAACGGTCGATAATCCGATATATGACTTTTATAAATATTCGAGTAAGGATGAAAATAAGAATGATCCGCAAGGCCGAGAACATGACCATTTCCCACATATCGATGTTCGTCACCCACGCCCACAGCTTATCTTTCCAGGTTATTGCGGCTTTAATTGCATCTTCGGGGGAATCAATAGCATTATCTGTTTTCATTGTTAGAAATGTCATCTGCTCCCTCCTATAATTCGATGTTATCATAACCTGATTCCGATTGGGAGTAGATCCCCCGAATGACTACGTTCTCCTGAATCACAATCCCCTTTACGGCGGTTAATGATTCCTCAGGAAAACGAATCGATAGAGCGCAGCCTGCCGTGATTTCCTTCGGTGTCGGAAAAAGGTCGATTTCTATTTCTGCATATTCCAGCAGCATCTCAGCTCGCAATGCTTGCTGCGTCGAATCAAATGCCATCACTAACCATGCGTCCACAGCTTTTAGTCCCTCCCCTAATATAAGCGATACTTTAGTCGGAGTATAGAAATGCTCTTTTTTCCATATACTATCTATTATTCCTTATAGCAGATATACCGAACCCGGCAGCTATAACGATAATTTCAAGCGGAAAGGAAGATTTCTATGTCTCAGCTAAACCCTTCTTTCTCAGGACAAGAAATTCCCTATTTAAAAATACCCCATACCGAACCGGGCATACATTCCGCCATTATTCATCGACTGCTGCTTCATCTAGCCCAGGTCGAACCTGGTCAGGAAATCGTTGTCGTTTGTATTGGCACCGACCGCTCGACCGGCGATTGCCTTGGTCCTCTCGTAGGAACTGCCTTAGCTAAATACAAGTGCCCATACTTTCACTTGTATGGTACATTGGAAGATCCGGTCCATGCCATGAATTTGAAGGATACGCTCCACCAAATTAATACCACATTTATAGACCCTTATATCATTGGCATTGACGCTTGCCTTGGCCAGACGACCAGCGTAGGCTCCATTCAAGTCGTTCAGGGGCCGCTTCGCCCCGGTGCGGGCGTAAATAAAGAATTACCGCCGGTTGGCGATATCCATCTGACAGGCATCGTTAACGTCGGCGGTTTCATGGAATATTTTGTATTACAGAATACAAGGCTCAGCCTGGTCATGCGTTTATCTGAGATCATTGCCAGCAGCCTCTATTCCGCTATTAAAGAATGGAACAAAGGGTTTATTCCCCTTGCGCGGCAAGAGCAATAACCTCGAGCTCTTCCGTTGAGAGAGCATGTGGAGATTCCCCTTTGGTCAGCGGTTTGGCATATACATATGAGCCTTCCCGATTATAAATACCAGTAAGGACCACCCCGTCCTTCTCATCATTGATAAATGCGATGGAGAAGCTCAGGTCATTTCCACGCTCGGCAAAAGCATTGTAACGCTTTATGCCGATTTTTGCTTTTTGTTTTGGCACCAGACTTTGAAGCTGTTTGAGTATCTGTTGTTGCTGTTCCTGTGCATCCTCCAGCTTGCCCTGCTGCAGCTTCAAATCGATGAGCAAGCCCTCTAAATCCTCAACACCTGTTCCCTGCATCATTAATTCATATTTCCGACGGATTTTCCGGAGCTTGCTGCCTTGAAGCAAATTCCATATGAGCAGCCAAACCACGACGATAACTAACCCGATTACAACCCAAACCAACTGCTCCAGAATGAGCTGATTCCATTCTTGCATGCTTCCTCTCCCCTATGTTCAAATCATTGAGCCGAAATTTGCCGCATGGCTAGTACGAATGCCTCAACCTCTTCCTCCGTCGTATCAAACCCTACGCTGGCTCTAACCGCCCCGCCGGCCGATGTCCCCGCTGTCATATGCCCTAAGGGCGTACAATGATAACCGGCGCGCACAGCTATTCCATATTCTCTATCCAATACAAAAGCAATCTCCGCAGCATCCCGGCCTTCCAAATTAAAGGACACAAGCCCCATTCGCGGCTCTCCAAGCTTTGGCCCAATCAAGGATATGCCTGGCAATTTCGCTAACTCCTTCATCATCATCTGGATAAGCATCCATTGCCGTTCATAAATTTGTTTTACCCCATATTCAAGCACAGCATGTACACCTGCAGCCAACCCCGCTATGCCGACCGTATTTGCCGTCCCGGCTTCAAAGCGATCAGGGCGCACAGCAGGTTGTTCAAGCTCCTCGGATTGGCTTCCTGTCCCTCCATGCAGCAAAGGCTCCAAATCTACCTGGGGAGAGATGTATAGCCCTCCTGTGCCTTGTGGGCCGAGCAAACCCTTATGTCCAGGAAAAGCCAGCAAATCAATTCCCATCTCAGCAACATCAATCGGATACGTCCCTGCAGATTGTGCCGCATCAACTAGAAAAATCGCCTCATGCTCGTGAGCTAGATGCCCAAGCTCTTGCAGCGGCAGAATGCTGCCTAGCAGGTTTGATCCATGTGAACAAACAACAAGCGTCGTCTCCGGACGGAACGAGTTCCTGACCTCGTTCAAATCAAGCTGTCCCCGTTCATTTATTGCTATATAATCCACTTTAATCCCCATGGTTCTTTTCAAAAACTCCAACGGCCTTCTAACCGAATTATGCTCCACCATTGTCGCAATCACATGATCCCCAGGTTTCAGCCATCCTTTGATGGCCAAATTCAAAGCGGATGTCGTATTAGAGGTGAATACGATATCGTTTGGATTAGAAACATGAAACAACGTTGCCAGTGCTTGCCTAGCATTAAACATAATCCGCCCTGCTTGAAGCGCCATATTATGATTTCCTCGCCCGGCACTGGCGGCCTGACCATTGAGGATCGACATCATGGCCTCCCCTACGGCTGGCGGCTTAGGCCAAGACGTTGCCGCATGATCCAAATAAATGACGGCTTGCTTTTTCAGTGAACTCCCCTCCTAAATCAAGCTATATGTTCATTCATCATCTACACAATATTTTCCTATAGATCAAAAAATGACATATCCCTCCGCTGCAGAGATTAATCATCCCTCAGGCAAGACGAATATGTCATTCGCAATGAACCCTGAATTAAGAGAGTAAATCAAGTAATCTTTGCAGATCCTGTTGACTATAATAGTTAATTTCTATTTTACCTTTTTCTTTACTCGCTTTGATTTTTACTGTTGTCTTGAACTTTTCTCTTAAGCTTCCTTCAACCTCTTCAATATAAGGATCACGTTTTTGAGATGCCGGCTTCTGTTTGTCCTTTTTCTTACGATCCAGCTGCTGGACAGCATCCTCTAGCTCCCTTACGCTCCATTCATGATCGATACATTGCTTGGCAAGGTCCTTAATCATTGCCGAATCCTTCAATCCAACCAAAGCTCGGGCATGTCCCATGGACAATGTTCCACGTGAAACATATTCCTTCACTTCCTCCGGCAAAGACAACAGCCTTAGAAAGTTTGCAATGTGGGAACGAGACTTGCCAACCTTCATCGACAGTTCTTCTTGTGTAAGCTGGAACTGATCCATTAGCCCTTGATAAGCCACCGCTATTTCCATAGCGTTCAAGTTTTCACGCTGCAAGTTCTCTATTAAGGCAATCTCCATAACCTGTTGATCGGAAAAAGATCTGACAACAGCTGGAATCGTTTCATTGCCGCAATATTGAGAAGCCCGAAATCTCCGCTCACCGGCAATAATTTCATATCCCTTTAACACGCTGCGAACGATGATTGGCTGAATCACACCATGCTGACGAATCGATTCCGCCAACTCGCGAATTGCATCCTCATCAAACGTTTTACGTGGTTGATACGGGTTGGCACGGAGCTGATTCAGTGGAATATCTACCACCTTATCATCCTCTTGAATGGAGAGCGATGGTATCAGCGCATCCAAACCTTTCCCCAATCGTTTACTCATAAGAGACCACTTCCTTTGCCAACTCTAAATATACTTCCGCTCCCTTAGACCGGGGATCGTAGGTTATAATGGATTGACCGTGCGATGGCGCTTCACTTAAGCGAACGTTACGTGGAATAACTGTTTTGTAAACTTTTTGCTGAAAATATTTCTTGACCTCTTCAATGACCTGAATCCCCAAATTAGTACGGGCATCAAACATCGTAAGCAGCACACCCTCAATTTGCAGAGACGTATTTAAATGCTTCTGAACGAGACGAACCGTATTTAAAAGTTGGCTCAAACCCTCCAGGGCATAATATTCGCATTGAATCGGAATCAACACAGAGTCAGCCGCCGTAAGCGAATTGATGGTCAGAATACCAAGCGATGGCGGGCAATCAATAAGCACATAATCATACATATGCTTCACTTGTTGAATCGACTTCTTAAGCCGGACCTCCCGCGAGATCGTAGGCACAAGCTCGATTTCCGCCCCTGCTAGTTGAATAGTAGCAGGAATGATATCCAATCCTTCAACCTCCGTCGAAACGATGGCTTCCTTTGGATTCACTTCATTAATCAGCACGTCATAAATACAATTGGCAACATCAGCTTTATTGATCCCGACACCGCTTGTCGTATTTCCTTGTGGGTCAATATCAATGAGCAGCACTTTTTTACCGATCGCAGCAAGTCCTGCCCCGAGGTTGACGGAAGTCGTCGTTTTACCGACCCCTCCCTTTTGGTTAGCAATGGCAATGATTTTAGACAATCTATTTCACCTCAGTATCCGTTAAAAATCTTCTTGTAGTGTATTTCTAGGCAGTTACAACTAAGCTGAAGCTACAAAAAGACAACAAAGTCATCCTATGCCATGCACTCTGCATGAATGATCATTCCCGCTAGCTGCGAGTTCGGTTAGATGGAAATGACCCTGGAAGACTCAAGCCATTTTGCCGAAAAAGAAGCTGACCTCTTAACCTCGCGGTCATGGTCAGCGAGTAACATACATTATCTTTTAGGAATTTGAATCACAATTTCATAGTGATCTTCATGGTCTTTCTCCGAAGTCTTAATCTCCATTCCCGATCCGGTCACCATATCAATGGATTGGCGGATCGTATTCAGAGCGAGCCGAACATCCTTCGAGAACGAAATTCGTCTTGGCGACTTCTTATTCTTGGCAACCTCTTTGTAAAAGGCTACCCGGGCTTCGGTCTGCTTCACATTCAACTCTTTGCTGATGATTTCATCCAATACCTTCAATTGCAGTTCCTCGGTATCCAGAGACAATAGTGCCCGTGCATGACGCTCTGTAACTTTACGTTCCATTAGCGCAGTTTTTACTTGTTCAGGCAATTGAAGCAGCCTAATTTTGTTGGCAATCGTCGATTGACTTTTCCCCAGCCGCTGAGCCAAACTCTCTTGGGTGAGCTGATGCAGATCAATCAAATTCTGGTAAGCCAGAGCTTCTTCGATTGATGTGAGCCCTTCCCGCTGTAAATTCTCGATCAAAGCAATCGAAGCAGCTTGTGAGTCGTTGAAATCCCGCAAAATAGCCGGAATTGTTTCATAGCCTAACTTTATGACTGCCCTCCAGCGTCTCTCCCCTGCGATCAGTTCATATTTATCATTTCGGTAACGAACTACGATAGGTTGAATTACCCCATGCGTCTTGATCGTTTGGCACAGCTCTTCGATTTTCTCATCGTCAAAAATAGTCCGGGGTTGGTATGGACTGCTTACGATTTCACCAACCGGAATTTGTTTCACTTCATCTCCGCTGCTTCGTTCGGTAAAACCAAACAATTTCGAAAATTGTTCTTTCATTCCGTAAATTACCACCTAATTTGATAGTGTCATAAGGCGAAGCCTTATGGGCTGCATTTCCTTGCTTAAGAAGACAGACCGCTACTTACGGTTGTGTTCCTTTTCGATCATAGAGGATTAGCATAATGGATAAAGACTACTAATTCTATCATCTTTAAAAATAACGGGAAAGCTGCACAATAAACGGAGAAAAACGTCTATCGACGTACTCTCTAAGAAGACAGAACCGCAAGTAGCGGTAATTTTCTTCTTGAAATAGTCCCACCGAGAAAATCGATCACCTATGTATACCTTCAAGGTGAATTATCTCATAGCTGGTTATATTTCAAGATGAATTCTCGAGCAACATTCTCAAAAAAATTCATTCCTCAATAAACAGTTAGAATGGTGCTTGATCGTAGAATTCAACTACATCGGGCAAATGATGATCGATATATCTATTCTACCACTTTTTTCTCTATAATCCTATTCTCTTATTCAGCATTTTTTTTCGCTTTTCTTGACATGAATAAGAGATCCCCCAGCATAGATTGTTTCACGTGGAACAATTTACTGAAAGGATCAAAAACGCACTAATTAAACTAAACGATCGGTGATTTTAAAGGTGTGCCTGCCTTCCGAGGGTAAGCCTTTGGCGTAGCAGCAGTTTTCTTGACGAGAATAATATGGCGGTCAGAGTCCTCCATGGGCAGCTTAAAGTGGTGATTGCCAATCAGCTTGCCATTAAGCACCTTCATGCTTCGGGCCGCTTCCTCTACCTCTTCTCGAGGATCGCTTCCCTTCATTGCTGCAAACACGCCACCCACCTTAACAAAGGGAAGACAGAACTCATTTAGTACAGCCATCCTAGCAACAGCACGGGCTGTAACTAAATCGAATTGATCACGATATTGTGGTTTGCGTGCAATATCCTCAGCCCGGCCATGGATGAGCTCTACACCGTCTAACGACAGCTGATCCGCGATGTTTTGCAAAAAATGAATTCGTTTATTCAGCGAGTCTACGATGGTTAGCTTCAATTGAGGAAAGCATATCTTTAAAGGAATGCCTGGAAATCCTGCTCCAGAGCCGATATCCGCCAAAGAGTGAATACCCCTCATATTCAGATGAAATGCCAAGGATATCGAATCATAAAAATGCTTCACATATACCTGTTCACGTTCGGTGATTCCCGTCAGATTCATTTTTTCATTCCAGGACACCAATTCCTTGAAGTACGTTTCAAACTGGGTCAACTGCTCCGCATTCACCTCGATCCCATGATCGCGGAGCATGGATTGAAATTCAGATTGTACTTGATCCAATCACTTATCCTCCTGCAGCGGTAACCCGATTATAATGTTCCAAATAGACGAGCAAAATGGAAATGTCAGCTGGCGAAACTCCGGAAATTCGTGAGGCTTGCCCGATGGAAAGCGGTCGGATTTTGGCCAGCTTCTGGCGAGCTTCGATGGCCAAACCTTGAATATCCTCATACTTAATATTTTCAGGCAGTTTTTTCTTTTCCATTTTTTTCAATTTTTCAACATGAAGCAGCTGTTTCTCGATGTATCCGGCATACTTCACTTGAATCTCGACCTGCTCCCTCATCTCCTCATCCAAGTCCACCCCGGCTGGGGAAAATTGATGGATCAGATCATAGGTTACTTCTGGACGGCGCAAAATCGCCAGTAAATTGCTGCCATCCTGAATTGGCGCCGAACCAATTGCTTCCAACAAAGGATTGATATCCGCAGGGCGTACCTTGCTCGTCCGCAGACGCTCTACCTCTTGCTCTACCTTTTCCTTCTTGTCGAGGAATGCCGCATACCGCTCCGGTGAGATCAGTCCGATATCATAGCCGATTTGCGTTAATCTCAGATCCGCATTATCGTGGCGAAGCAGGAGACGGTATTCTGCCCGCGAGGTAAGCAGGCGGTACGGCTCATTGGTGCCTTTAGTCACCAAATCGTCGATCAGCACCCCGATATAGCCTTGGGAGCGATCCAGCACGACGCCTTCCTTGCCTTGAACCTTGCGAGCGGCGTTGATGCCCGCCATGACGCCTTGAGCTGCCGCCTCTTCATAACCTGACGTTCCGTTAATTTGTCCTGCTGTAAACAAACCGGGAAGCTGCTTCGTCTCCATCGTCGGCCATAGCTGCGTCGGAACGATAACATCATATTCGATCGCATAGCCGTTTCGCATAATTTTGGCATTCTGCAGCCCAGGAACCGAGCGAACGATTTGCTCCTGCACCTCTTCCGGCATGCTCGTCGACAAACCTTGAACATAGTATTCCGCCGTATTCTTGCCTTCTGGCTCAAGGAAAACCTGATGCTGCGGCTTATCGGCAAATCGAACGATTTTGTCCTCGATGGACGGACAATACCGTGCTCCCGTTCCTTCAATAATCCCCGAGAACATCGGCGCGCGATGCAAATTGGCATTGATGATTTCATGCGTCTCGGGCGAAGTATAAGTCAGCCAGCATGGCAGCTGCTCGTTATCCGAGCTTTTCGTTTCATACGAGAAAAATTTAGGATTGTCATCTCCCGGCTGGATTTCCGTCTGGGAAAAATCAATCGAATCGCGATGAACCCGCGGCGGCGTTCCCGTCTTGAAGCGAACCAGCTCGAAGCCAAGCTTCTTCAGGCTATGAGACAACGTTACGGCCGGCTGCTGATTGTTCGGCCCGCTCTCGTAGGCCAGCTCGCCCATGATGATTTTGCCGCGCAAATAAGTTCCCGTCGTCAAGACGACTGCCTTGCTGCGGTATCTCGCCCCCGATTGGGTAATGACGCCTACGCACTTGCCATCCTCCACAATCAGATCCTCAACCATGCCTTGGCGCAGCGTCAAGTTGTCCTGCTTTTCCAGTGTCTCTTTCATCGTATGCTGATACAGCACCTTATCCGCCTGCGCGCGAAGCGCATGAACAGCGGGGCCTTTTCCCGTATTCAGCATCCGCATTTGGATGAATGTCTTGTCGATATTGCGGCCCATCTCCCCGCCGATTGCATCCACTTCTCTAACGACATGGCCTTTGGCCGGCCCCCCAATGGAAGGGTTGCACGGCATAAATGCCACCATATCCAGGTTAATCGTCACCAGCAATGTTCTACAGCCCATGCGTGCTGCGGCCAAGGCAGATTCACTGCCGGCATGTCCAGCACCGACGACGATGACGTCGTATTCTGCTGCTTCAAATCCCATCCTAAAACCCCCTTTAAAATCCATGATTATATAGTAGAGAAACGTCATATTCATTAAAATTTTAACTACTTAAAACGTTCTTTTTCATCATACCATGAATGAACGCCGTCCATACGTAAGTGATCTTATTTTCCGAGACAAAATTGGGAGAAAATTTGATCGATCAGCGCATCCGGCGCAGCATCGCCGATCACCTCACCCAACTGCTCCCAAGCAAGCCGCACATCAATTTGCAGAATATCGATCGGAATACCTGTATCAGCTGCCTCGTAAGCGTCCGCAAGAGACTGTTTCGCCTTGTTCAGCAGCGCAATATGACGCACATTGCTGACGTAGGTCAAATCCCCCGACTCCAGTTGCCCGCCGAAGAACAGCTTTGAAATGGCATCCTCCAGATGATTGAGACCTTCCTCCGTCTTCACTGAGAGTTCTACGATCGCTTCCTCCGGGAAATATCGGTTGACTACTTCCCTGTTCAACTGGGAAGGCAAATCAATTTTATTGATTAACACGATCGTCTGCCGCCCTCTAAGCTGCTCCATCAGATGGATCTCGTCCTCATGCAGCAGCTCAGCATTGTTTAGCACAAGCAAAATCAAATCCGCTTCATGCACCGCAGCCCGAGAACGCTCCACCCCAATTTGCTCGACAACATCGATTGTTTCGCGGATGCCCGCCGTATCCAGCAGCTTCAGTGGAATATTGTTAATCGTCACGTACTCCTCAATCACATCCCGGGTAGTCCCCGGAATATCGGTGACGATTGCTTTATTCTCTCTCGCCAATGCGTTCAGCAGCGACGATTTGCCGACATTGGGCCGTCCGACAATCGCTGTCGTAATGCCTTCCCGCAAAATTTTACCCTGGTTGGCGGTCCTCAGCAGCTCGTCGATCCCTTCCGTCACTTCCGCGCATTTCGACTTGATGAACTGCGTCGTCATCGACTCTACGTCATGTTCGGGATAATCTATATTCACCTCGATATGCGCCAGCGTCTCCACCAATGTATGACGCAGCGCCGTAATTTTCCGGGACAGATTGCCCTCTACTTGCTTGAGAGCAAGCGAGAACGCCCGATCCGACTTCGAGCGGATCAAGTCGATGACCGCTTCTGCCTGCGACAAGTCAATCCGTCCGTTCAAGAATGCACGTTTTGTGAACTCTCCCGGCTCGGCCAGCCGGATATTCGGCTGCAGCAGAAGCAGATCCATCACCCGTTTCACGGAAATAATCCCGCCATGCGTGCTGATCTCCACAACATCCTCCGTCGTGAACGAGCGAGGCGCACGGAACACCGAAACCAGGACTTCTTCCAGCTTCTCCTGTGTTTTAGGATTGATAATAAAGCCATAATGAACGGTATGGCTATCTGCCTCAGTCAGCGGCTTCCTGGAGCGAAACAATGCTCCCACTTCAGCAATCGACTCCGGCCCGCTGACCCGGATTACCGCAATCCCACTTTCACCTACTGCCGTCGATATGGCAGCAATTGTATCGCTCAACATGGTTCATTCACCTCATGATTTATAGAATAAAATTTTGCTTGCTTAGCTTAAAACCCGTGGTGAAAATTTTAGCCGCGCCGCATTCCGTTTGATCCTTCGATCGCTGTTGTCGCCAGATTATGATGATCTGATAAATTCGTAAGAGGTTATAATCCGCCGACAAAGGCGACCGCTACCGCTTCTCCGAATTCAAACGGCCTGCTCTGCTACTCTTTTCACCTACCACATTCAAACACTATAATTCCCACACAAACCCAAGCGCATCCCGAAGGGACAGCGCCTCCTTGCACACACTAACCGCATACACACCGCCCCCACTCCTACGCCCGCAGGAGCGTCGAAAGTAAAGCGTGCCCGATAAGGCGAAAGCGACTCCTTTCCCCCACCCCAACTCGGGTGCGCCGACAGCAGTAGTGCCTGCAGTGTGTTTTCAGGTTGCCCAGGTGCTCCAAAAGTAAGACGTACCCGAAGGGGGAAAAGCGTGCCTCGAACAAACCTAAGCGCATTCCCGAAGGGAACAGCGATGCAGGAGCGCCTCTGTACCTCCCGCGTTACTCCAGTTTGCGGGAGTCCTGAGGGCTGCCAAGCCCTGGGGGCCCTCCCTTACGGTAAGGGAGGGTTTGAGAGGGTTGAGACAAAAAACAAGACGCAATGACATTTGCCGAAACAACGTCATTGCGTCCCCATTCATTTGCTCTGCTTCAGGGCGATCACCACACGCCGGTTAGGCTCCTCACCTTTGCTGTAAGTCTTAACCTCCGGATGGTCCTGAAGTTTGGAATGAATCACTTTGCGCTCTTGCGGCGACATCGGTTCAAGCGCTAGCTCTTTTCGGGTTCGAACCACCCGGCCAGCAAGCCTGACGGCCAAATCCTCGAGCGTCTTTCTCCGGCGTTCCCGGAAATTCTCTGCATCAAGCACGATACGAACGAAGCTATCGGAATAACGGTTAGCGATAATATTCGCCAAATATTGCAGGGCATCAAGGGTTTGTCCTCTCCGCCCGATCAGTAATCCCAAGTCACTGCCGGAAATGTTCAATACGGTGTTATCCTTCTTATGTTCAATTTCCACATTTACCTGAAGACCCATATTCTCGCCGACGTCTCGAACAAATGACGCCGCCTCCTCATAAGGATCCCGTTCGTTGCTAACCTCATCCTCTAGAGCAGCTACAGGAACAGTATGGCTCGAACGGCTTCCTTGAAGCGGTTCTGAAACGGTCTCCTCCAGCAAGGTCAATTCTACCTTGGCTTCCTTGACACCGATCAGCCCCAGGAATCCTTTTGACGGCTGCTCCAACACATTCACGGCGACTTTATCCTCGGTAGTGCCGAGCTTGGCCAATCCTTGTTTTACAGCTGCTTCAACGGTTTTTCCCGACGTCACAATTTTATTCATTTCGACTTTTTGGCCTCCTTGGCTCCTTTGCCGGGATGACCGGCTTTCAAATTGGAACCGCCCTTTTTCGACTTCGTTCCGCCGCCGCCTTGATTACTCGCTGTAGCAACGACAGGGTCTTTCTTGCGATAAATGAAATAGTTTTGCGCAATCGTATATAGGTTACTGTACACCCAGTAAAGAGGGAGTGCTGCAGGGAAGTTGTAGGCCATGATGAAAATCAACACTGGGTAGACCAGCATCATGAACTGCATCGGCCCTTGCATGCCTGCTGGGTTCATGCTCGACATCATTTTCGTTTGGATGTATGTCGTTAATGCAGCAATAACAGGCAAAATAAATAATTTATCCGGTTCCCCGAGCTGCAGCCACAAGAATGAATGTGTCGAAATCGCCGAGTTATTGTAAATCGAATTATACAGCGCGATAAATACCGGCATTTGAATTAATAAAGGGAAACAGCCGGCCATCGGATTGACGCCATGCTCCTGAAACAGTTTCATCGTCTCCTGCTGCTGCATTTCCGGATTATCTTTATACTTTTCCTTAATCTTCGTCAATTCAGGCTGAATGGCTTGCATCGCTTTCGAGCTCTTGACCTGTTTGAGCGTCAGCGGCAAAATCAGCGTACGTACAATAATAGTAAGAACGAGAATCGCCAGCCCGTATTCCCCGCCAAACCAATCCGCAAACGTATCCAAAGCAAGCGAGAAGTAATAAACGACATTCGCCGTCCACCAGGAACCGCTGTTACGCATATTTTCAGTCGTCGTAGCATTATTCGTAACTTGTCCGCAACCGGCAAGCACGACAACCAGGCCGATCGCTAAAATGAGGAGAAGCCACTTGCTTCTGTTCTTGTTAAAACGCGACACTTCAAAACCCCTCTCTTAACCTATCCATTCATCGTAAATCATAACATATTTAAAAGGACAAATAAACAAGCATCCCTAAGGCTTGAAAGGCTTGAGCAGCGAGGCTTTACGCAGAGCATGAAGCACGCTTTTCTCCAGTTCCTGATACTCCATCCCGACAGCGCCTTTTCTCACGATGAAAATAATGTCCACATGATCCCTGATCTTTGATTCATGCAGTCTAACGATTTCTTTGATCAACCGGCGCATCCGATTGCGGACGACCGCGTTTCCGATTTTCTTGCTGGCTGAGACGCCAAGCCGAAACCGCTCTACCTCCGGTTTGTTCGACCAATAGACGACAAGCTGGCGGTTCGCAAATGACTTCCCGAACCGATACACTCGGCTGAAATCAGCCCGGTTCCTTAATCGCAGCTTCTTATGCACGACAATCTCCTTGCTTTGAACCCTGCCAAAGAGGATGCAGGGCTTCACTTTCTTTGTATTATAAACCAACGCCAAAAACGGTAAACCTCATTTTCAAATAGGTGTCCCGTTCCATGAATAAACCATATTCCTGATTCCTGCACGTGAAAATCATAACGTTCATCGCAATGCCAATGGATCCCGAGGTCTTTGCGCGATATTACAGCAACAAAAATACCCCGCAGCAACAAGAGCGCTTCGAAATCACTTCCGGCAAATATCATGCGGTACCACAACCGAAGGACGGAAACGAACAAGCGGAACGTTCACTGCAGGGAGCCTTAACTAGCAATATAATTCACCATAAACTCTTCAGCGATCCAGCGCATTAAATTTTAAAAAAAGACCACCGTAGTGGTCTTCACGCTGTCATTACGCACTGAGTACTTTTCTGCCTTTTTGACGACGAGCAGCCAGAACTTTACGGCCATTTTTCGTGCTCATTCTCTTACGGAAACCGTGAACCTTTTTACGTTTGCTCACATTCGGTTTGAAAGTCGGTTTCATTTATCGCACCCCCTTACAGGTCTAACTTCTATATTCACCATTTTCATTATCCACAGAAAATGCCTTTTTTCATTTAACCATAAAACCCTGAGTAAAGTCAACCGGGCCCGGCATTTCTTTTTGATCATCTTTTTTGAGCTATTTTAAAATTATGCACAATCCCCAAGCCCGAAACAAAAATTTCTTGTCCACAGCTTCAAATCCTCCATTTTTCGAATAATAGTTATACACATGTGGAAAACTATTTTGAAATAATGTTTACAGTTTCGCAGATGGATATTTTGAAATAATGTTTACAGTTTCGCAGATGGAGAAGTATAATCAGATTCAAGTTGTATACAAGTATACCAATTGAGGAAGGGAGCAACACAACAATGAAACTTGGCATGATCGGTCTTGGCAAAATGGGATATAATCTGGTGCTTAATTTGCTGCGGCATCAGCATGAGGTTGTAGCCTACGACGTAAATGAACAGGCTGTTAAAAAAGCGGCTGACAATGGAGCCATTCCTGCGTCTACTTTAGAGGATATGGTCGCTTCTCTTCAGACTCCGCGCATCATTTGGGTTATGGTTCCCGCCGGCGATCCGCTGGAATCCACTATTACTGCTATAACTCCCCTGTTGAGTCCAGGAGATATCGTGATCGATGGAGGGAACTCTCATTATAAAAATTCCGTAAAGCTAGCCGCCAGGCTTTCGCAGCACGGAATTCATTTCTTCGACGTCGGCACATCCGGCGGAGTGGATGGCGCCGAACACGGGGCTTGCTTCATGGTTGGCGGCGATGAAGCAATTTTTCGGAATATTGAACCCATATTTAAGGATATTGCCGTCACAAACGGCTATCTATATGCCGGCAAAGCCGGCAGCGGGCATTTTCTCAAAATGGTGCATAACGGGATCGAATATGGAATGATGCAGTCCATCGCCGAAGGCTTCGAAATTCTGGACAAAAGCGATTTCGAGTTCAATTACGAACAAGTCGCCAAAGTCTGGTCGAACGGCTCGGTCATTCGCAGCTGGCTGATGGAGCTCACGGAGCAAGCTTTTGCCAAAGATCCCAAACTTGAAAATATCCGCGGCATCATGCACTCCTCCGGCGAAGGCAAATGGACGGTCGAAACCGCCCTGGACTTGCAGGCAAGCGCACCGGTCATCGCCCTGTCCCTATTTATGCGTTACCGTTCCCTTGATCAGGATGCGTTTCATGGCAAAGTAGTGGCTGCACTCCGCAATGAATTCGGTGGACATGCAGTAGTAACTGCCGACAACCCATAAATATGCGGGCCCGCTTAAGGAAAACCATGCTATGATTAAGCTTAAGAATGCTTAAAATGGAAATTTTCTCTTTAAGATAGGGGTTAAATGTATGATGAAATATCCTGCTGCTTGGTTAAAAGGAAATTCACTGGGCGAATCTATCGCCAGCCAACTGCGTCTGCAAATTATCCGGGGTCAAATCAAAAGTGGCGAGATTTTATCCGAGAACCGCATAGCTTCCGATTTCGGAACGAGCCGCTCCCCAGTGCGTGAGGCACTAAGGACGCTGTCCGCTGAAGGCCTCATTGTCTTGCAGCGGATGGGTGCCGTCGTCGCAGGCCTTCAGCTCAAAGATATTATTGAGCTGTATGATGTGCGTTACTTGATCGAGAGCTTTGCCTGGCAGCAGCCGGACCTGACGAATTCCGCGGATCTTCTGTCCCGTATGGAACAAATGATTGACAAAATGGAGCTTGCGGCAAAGCACCAGGACTACGTAGAGTTCACCTCCCAGGATATCAGCTTCCATGAGACGATGATTCAGGCTTCGCAGCATGCCCGTATTATGCACTTATGGGCGAGCATTCGCCCTATCGTTCTTACGGTCATGCTGATCACAAATGAGGAAGTGCTCTCGCGCGGCGAAGAACAGACGAAATATGTTATCAACAAGCACCGGAAGCTGATAAGCAGCTTGCAGACCCGGGACAAGTCTGTCATTCAATCCGGCATCGAGGACTATTTCGCAGATTCGCGGCGAACTTTGCAGGCCAGCATTAAGGGTAATACTAATTAGAAAGAACTTATTTTCCAATTTTCAAGTCATTAATAATAGAGGGTAGGTAATAGTTATGGATCATCCCTTATATATGATCGGTATAGATATCGGAACAACTAGCACCAAAGCCGTTTTATTCGAGCAAAATGGCCGGATTATCGCTTCCAGCAACGAGGGGTATCCCCTCTATACCCCATCCGCTTCCGTCGCAGAGCAGGATCCCGAGGAGATTTTTGCGGCTGTCATTCAATCCGTCAAGCAAATTATGGCGGACAGCCAAATCTCCCCCAATCAGATCATGTTCGTCTCGTTCAGTTCGGCCATGCACAGCGTTATTCCGGTAGATCATGCCGGTAAACCGCTTATGCGCTGCTTGACCTGGGCTGACAACCGCAGCCAGCCTTGGTCCGATAAGCTGAAGAACGAGCTAGGCGGTCACGACATTTATATGCGTACCGGAACGCCAATTCATCCGATGTCGCCGCTGACCAAGCTGATGTGGCTTCGTCATGATATGCCGGAAATTTTCCAAGCGGCCGATAAATTTATTTCTATTAAAGAATATGTATTTAAGAAGCTGTTCAATCAATATATTTTGGACTATTCCATCGCCTCGGCAACAGGACTGCTGAATTTGCACAAGCTGGACTGGGATGCCGAAGCACTTGCCCTGGCCGGAATTACGGCCGACCGCCTCTCCGAGCTCGTGCCAACCACGCATGTGGTCCAAGGACTGTCGGAAGCCTATGCACGGGAGATGGGTCTTTCCGCTTCTACCCCATTCATTGTCGGCGCAAGCGACGGAGTATTGTCCAATCTCGGCGTCGATGCCATTGACCCTGGGGTCGTAGCAGTTACGATCGGCACAAGCGGGGCCATCCGCACCGTCGTCGATCAGCCTGTGTTCGACCCGAAAGGACGGATCTTCTGCTATGCGCTTACAGATAAACATTGGGTCATCGGCGGCCCGGTTAACAATGGCGGCGTCATTTTCCGCTGGGTACGCGACCAGTTTGCCGCCTCGGAAATCGAAACAGCTAACCGGCTGGGGATCAGCCCATACGATGTCTTGACGAAAATTGCCGAACGGGTAAGTCCAGGGTCAAACGGGCTGCTCTTTCACCCCTTCCTGTCCGGGGAACGGGCTCCGCTGTGGAATCCGAACGCCCGCGGCTCTTTCTTTGGTTTAACGCTCAATCATCAGAAGGAGCATATGATCCGGGCCGTACTAGAGGGCGTTATTTACAACTTATATACAGTTCTGCTCGCTATGGAAGAACAAATCGGCCAGCCGCAGAAAATTCAGGCCACTGGCGGGTTCGCACGTTCTCCGCTATGGCGGCAAATGATGGCCGATATTTTTGATCAGAAGGTGGTCATCCCGGAAAGCATCGAAAGCTCCTGTCTGGGCGCGGTGATTCTCGGTTTATATGCTCTGGGCAAAATCGATTCTTTCGACATCGTCAAAGAAATGATCGGCGACACGCATGAACATGCGCCTAATAAAGACCATGCTGTCGTGTATAAGGAGCTGCTGCCGATCTATATCCGCATTTCGCGCAAGCTGGAGGAGGATTACGAGGCGATCGCCCGTTTTCAAAGAAATTGCTCTTCAAACCCGTCTGATAATTAATCAAAGCAGCACGCAAAATAGGGAATGATTCAGGGTTGCCCCCTGCTCATTCCCTATTTTTTTCCCCGACATTCATATGTAATAAGAGGATCGTTCAAAGTAACTCACAAGTTCCCCAGAAATTGATTCCACAAATTCCAACCTTTTATTTAACAACTTGTGCATAATTTTTAGCGATAATTCACTCATTATGTCGAATACTGAACAATTTATAAACAATATGTAGTGGTGTGGATTAAAATTATACACAAGTTATTGAATTTGTGGATAATTTGGTGCTGAACATTGAAATACAAGGCTTATTTTGCTATGATTAGATTGCTTTTGATGTGAATATCTAGATGTTAACAACATAATTATCAACAGACTGTGGATAACATTGTGAACAATTTTAAATTATCCACGTTTATAATTATTATAGCCTTCTGACCAATGGGGATAACAGTCCCCTTTATTTATGCTTTTTTTCGACTCGTTCTGCATGGCTCAAGCCACAAATGTGAGATTTAAAAGGAGTGACAGTCT